>CAXHDG010000004.1:0-115221 GCA_964015495.1 uncultured Magnetococcales bacterium | reverse complement strand
TTTAGCTCAGTTGGTAGAGCAACTGATTTGTAATCAGTAGGTCGCGAGTTCAAATCTTGCAACCGGCACCACGTTGAAACCCCCTCGGAACAAGGGGGTTTCAATCTTTCTAGAGGTATGATTTCAGCATGATCTCATAAATCCTTCTTTTTATGATTAAAAACCTTGGATTCCCCCTTGTAATTCATCATAAACTTTCCCACATGAAGTATGTTTTAGGGCTCTTGCCCTTTATCTTTAACGTTCATTTGCGCAGATTACTGCGTATTCATTAGGGGAGGGCAATATGCTCTTTTTCTGGAGAAAGAAGCGTTTTAAAAAGCGCTACCCTGAACCCAGTGACTACCGCAAAAACTTCATTATGTGTATTGTAAAGCTCGTTATAGCTTTTGCAGTGCATGCTTTGCTGTTTGCGATTCTGGAGCATGCTCCTGAAACAGTCATTCAGCAAACCGCGGCAGAAACATTCAAAGGCGTAGCCTATGTATGGTATCAGCTGAAGTTTCAACTTTATCAGGCATGGCATATCATTGTGAGCCCTGATACAAATTGGAGTGATGCTGTTTGGGTAACATGGGCAACATTCACAACAGTAGGCTACGGAGATATCAGTGCTTCAACGGGTGCTGGTCGCTTTGTGACTATGTTTATCGGTGCCTATGGCATCGCTCAATTCGGTATTTTTATCGGAAGCTTGCAAAGCTTTCGTGAAGCCGTTAATGATCTCAAGAAAATATTCCGCTGGAGGTGGAAAGACATGAAAAATCACATCCTTGTCGTTGGGCTCCCTAAACAGGGAACCGAAACGTTTATTGCTAATTTTCTGGAACAGCTTCAGGGTTATCCCGAGCTGTCTCAGGGGCATGAAATACTGTTTATGGCAGAAAATGTTCCAGACAATTTGGACTCGATTTCGCATCGTTTCCCTGGTTTGAGCGTTGCAGGCTACCGCGGTAGCGGATCCAATGAAGATGATTTGGGACACTGTAACCTGTTGCAGGCTCATGCTGTTTTTGTGATTTGCAAAGATCCATCTACGCGTGAGTCAGATGATTTGACCTCATCTGCGGTTGATCGGATCTGCAAGAAAATGGGTTTTGAAGGGCTTGTGATTGCGGAGGCATCCTTTGATCGGGAAATGGATTTTATCCGTGATTCTGGTAACCGGAAAACTTCGGTTGTGCGAGTCAGTCACTATAACCCTGGCCTTTTGATTGCAGAAGCTTTGGCTCCTGGTGTTTCCAAGCTGAACCGTGATGCCTATCAGGCTGGCGGCATGGACACCAATGATTACCCAATCACCATCAAGGATGCTGATTGGATAAAGGTGGGTTGCAATGCTCTTGGCGCGGGATGGGATTTTCGCGGTTATGCTAATGCAAACGGCGACGTGCTTCATCGCTTGGATGCGCAAGATCTCCACGGGGATCGCGTTGTTGATTGCACACGCGTGTTCATCTCTGCGCCGCACAATAAGCAACCTTCAGAAGCTGAAGTTCGCAAAGTGCTGCTTGCTGGCGTAAATGCCTAAATCGAAAACAAAAGAGGCTCCTTAGCGGGGGCCTCTTTTACGTGATGATTTATTATATGGGCGATATTTTACTTTTCTCAGCCACAAAAAAACGCCCCCAATTAAGGGGGCGTTCTTTTATCGTTTTATAAAGGCGCTAGCAAATTACTGGTAGCTAACCATGTTCTGAATTTCAGGCACAGCGGCTTCCACTGCATCGGCAATGGCGTTTTGCTGATCCTGAGTCAGGCTGTTGAACCAATCGTTGCGAACAACGACGCTGGCCCAAGTGTACATAGTGTCCACAGTGCTGGAGAATGTGCCAGTGTACAGAATATCCTTCGGATATTCGCCATTGGCGATTTCACCGAATTCATACTGACCATCATCATTCAGGTCCCAGTCATAGACATCAACAACTTTGCCGTCCACAGCACGCGCCATGGCTTCAACAGAAGCACTGCCTTTACCAGAAACCATCATTGTGCAGGCAGAAGAGCCTGAAGCAACATGATTGGCCGCGGCATCTTTGTTTGGCATGGCTGCCACATTGATACCAGAGCTGCGGCTGTCTTTGTCAGCATAGCCGCTGTCCATTTGGCCAAAGTTCTGCCACATAACCTGTGCGCCACTGTTACGGATAATGGCAACAGTTTCGCCGCTGTTACGCAGATCCGTCACTTCATCAATGCCAGAGGCATCGCTGCAGATCAGGTGCGCATATTCCGGGTAAATTGCGCCGGAAAGAACAGTGGTTGCACCAACAGTATCCAGCACTTGGCTGTCTTCCTGAGTGAAAGCCATATCACAGCTTGCATTCAGCAAGCTCTGCATGATTTCAGGTGCACCTGCGGTGTTCACGATCACTGGGTTCACATTCGACGGGAAGTACTGGGCAATTGTGCCAGCAGCTTTGTCGTAGTTATTGCCAGCGCCGCCCACACAAAAGCGAACAGTCAGCTGAGTGGGAAGAGGGGCTGCATAGCTGTTGACGGTATAGTTGCCATCAGCAGGTGCTTCGCCTTCTTCATCAAACGCCATACCACCACTGTTACGAACATGAGCCAGCTCTTCAGCCGAAGGCTCATTGGCCGCGTAGTTGGTGGTTTGACCACTGGTATTGGCATGCTGCTGAAGACGGTTGCGATCAGCAATGTTGTCCATCAACCAGTAGAGCTGCAAACCGGTCAGGAAGCTCATGCCTCCATTACAGCTGTACAAACCACCAACGTAGGTCATGCATGCGCCGCCGCCATAGTACATGGGGCTACCAAACCCACCAAGCATGGTAGGACGGTGGCCGTAATACACGGATGGTGAATAGAAGCTGTCGTAGTCATTCCAACCACGAGAGTTCCGGTCACGCAAGTTGACGCTGCGGGTCGACGACGGCGTACGCGAAGCCATTGTGCTGCGCCGCTGGGACACAAAACGCTGGTTGGTCGCTGCCGTTGTGGTGCGGGTGTTGGCCGCAGTGGTTGAGCGAGTCACCGGTGCGGTGCCGCGGGTGTTGCCTGAAGTTGTCAGGTTGCGGCGTGTGGTGGTTGCAGCGGCACGGCGGTCACGTTGGAATGCCGAAACCTGCTGGTTGCGTGCCACTGTGGCTTGCTGCCGACCAGAATCGTTGGTCGGCCGTGCAACGGTGCTACGAGGCAGTGTTGTGCGAGCAATCGTTGAGCGCGGTGTTGTTGCGCGCGGCGTTGTTGTCCGCGGTGTTGTTGTCCGCGGCGTTGTTGTCCGCGGTGTTGTTGTCCGCGGCGTTGTTGTCCGCGGTGTTGTTGTCCGCGGTGTTGTTGTCCGCGGTGTTGTTGTCCGCGGTGTTGTTGAGCGCTGTGTTGTTGAACGCTGTGTTGTTGAGCGCGGTTTACTGCGCGACTTCACTTCAACGATATAATCGCCGAGAACAAAGCCGCTCATGTCAGCGGTTGTGGTTTCAAGAACTGCGGACATGGGTGCCATGGGCACCATTGCGGCAGCGCTTGCGGGGAGGGCTGTGACGGCAAAACCGGCCACAACAAGGGAGGTGAAAGTAAGTTTCATGAAAAATTCCTTTTTACATGAGAGAGGATGAGAAGGAGCGCCTCCCCTTATGAATTAAGGGAAGGCGGGAGGCGTTAGCCATGCATGACTTGGTCAGCAATGGCCGGTGGGTTTTGGTGAAGGTCTTCGCGCAGGCCGAAGACGGTAGGCTCTTGGCCCAACCAAAGAATAACGGCCTCGAGCATTTCCAGCTCTTGGTCGTTGACTTCGGCGTCTTCATCTTTGATGGTCATTGCCAGTTTGAAGACACCGCGTGCCTTCTGCTCCAGCTCATCAAACGCTTCATCGGCAAGCTCCTCACGGATCTGACCATTCGCATCATAGAGCGGGTCCATCAGCTTGCTGATATTCTCAGCCAGCACATGAAGCATGCCAAGTTCGGCTTGTTCAACAGCCAGCTGAAGAGCTTCGAGGCGCTTGGATTCTGAAATGTTTTTCAGGATCGGGTGCGCTCCCATAAAGCGGGCGACTTTATCCACTTCGGCTTGGGCGATGTTGCCATCAGCCTGAGCCATCAGAACACCAGCAGCGACAAACGCATTCAGGAAGTCGGTTTTGCTGAACTTTCCGCCATTGGAAAGCGATGCCAGTGCGTCATCGGTTTTATCCGATGCGAACTCCAGTGCATCAGATGCACCAGCACGAACCGAGCTCCAGCTTTTTTTTGCGCCGTCTTTGACTTTATTCCAAAATGCCATGTTAAGGCTCCTTATAGAGGAAAAGGGCGAAAGTGCCCGTGGGTGGGGATGAATTATCCCCAAAGTTACGTAAAGATATTTAAATCACTCCTTTATATAAGAAAATGCTGTATACAAGTCAAGGGGGGAGGTCATTTTTGAGAAAAAATATGTGTCTTTTTAAAAATCTGCTAAACTGAGCCTTATAAAAACAATAAAAGTGCTTGAAATATGATGCGAATAAAACCTTTAATTTTAGCTAGTCTTTGCCTTATGGGCGCATGGGATGCTCATGCTCGTGTCTTGATTCCAAGAGAGCACAGCCATTTAGTTGAAGCCATCACAAATTCTGGCCGTTTTTATATCTCTGTTTATCAAAAATCACCTCTTGTGGCGGCTAACTTTTTACGTAACGTAGAAAATGGCTATTACAACGGCCTGCAAATTCATCATATGGTGCCAGGTTTTGTGCTGCAATTTGGAGATCGCCGTACAATAGGGCAAAATAATGCGGAGTACCCTCTTCATGTGACGGAGGGGTCTTATCGTAGTATTCAGCATTTAGACCTTGGTATGGCAAACCTAGAAAATGGCTTACCAAGTGATAAGCAAGTGGTTCTTTTCCTGAGGGATTCTGATGAACACCGTGGAGAATACTCTATATTTGCGCGTGTTATTAAGGGCGGGCATGTCATTGGCCGCCTAACTAAAGGTGACCGTATTCGTCAGATGCGCATTGTCCGGTATACAGCAAAATAAATTATGAGCATACCTGCACCTAAAAAAGAAATTATTGCACCAATGACAGGGGTAAAATTTATCCTCTGTGCCTTGGTAATTCTCTCTAACATGATGCTTTACGGTGATGTGGGCCCTGTGTTTGTAGGTTATTTGAATAACATTAAACTCGCGCCATTTATTACAGTCACTTTTCGTGTTGATATCTTCTTTATGATAACAGGTTTCTTGCTTATGCATTTATATGCGGAGCGTTTTGCTGATGGTGTTTCCTTTAAGAAAATAAAAGATTTTCTCACCATTAGGCTTGCAAGAGTTTACCCGCTTTATAGCATGGTGCTGCTGCTTATTTTGCTTCTTCACTTTATGGGTGTTTGGCAAGTTGTAAATCCTGTAGGAGGAGGCGGAAGCCCTGACCGCGTGACGATGCCATGGGCATGGCTTTATAATTTCACTCTGACAACATCTTGGGGGCTTGCAGAAGGCAAAACTGCATGGAATGGACCTGCTTGGTCTATTAGCGCAGAGTTTTTTAACTACCTTATGTTTCCTTTTTACTTGTTCTTCATTGCCCGTTTAAGAAACACATTTATGCAGCTGTTATCTATAGCTTTTATATGTGCTGTGTATGGGGTTGTTCAGCACTTTTATATTAAAGATTACATGATAGATTTTGGCTATGGAGCGCTTGCGCGCGCCAATTTTGGCCTGCTTTCTGGCGCGTTTGTTTATGGCCTATATAAGTACTTTAAACACACAAAAGGCTTAAAGTGGGATGCGATGTTTATCGCGATTCTTACAGTGCTGGCTTGCATGATGTCTCTTGATGCTTACAACATTTATGATGTCCCTAAAATGGCTTATATGGGATGCCTAATTTTTACAGTATTATGCCTGTCTCTTATGTCAGGTCCGATTCATAATTTCTTTGCGCACCCTGTTATGATGCATCTGGGTAAACTTTCTTTTGCCATGTATCTGCTGCATCAACCTGTTGGCCGCGTGTTTGTCTATTTATTTAAGGATATTTATAACATGGTTCCCCATGATAATTATGAAGTTATTACAGTGCACTTTTTGCTTATTTTTGCTGCTATTATGGTGCTTTCTCATGTGGCCTACGCATGGATAGAAACACCGCTTAGGTATAAGCTTCGCCGTAAGCTTGGCGTTAAAAAAGTCCAGGTGAAGATATAAACAAAAACACCCCCCAAAAGGGGGATGTTTTAAATTTTTCGCTTTTAATCGTCATCCACAGGGTGGCTGTCAACAAAATCTGCCATGGCGCCAATGGGATCTGCTTCAATATCATCATCTGACCATGGGCGCATGCCGTTATCTGCATCCGTTGGCGGTCCGTATGGATCCTCATAACGGGATTTAGCCGTCAGATCGACAGGGTCGCCACTGTGAAGGTGCGGGAGAGTAGCTTCGTCGCATTCACAAATGATGTGATGCCCTTCCCATGGGTCATCGAAGGCGTCCGAGTGAGAGGTATCTTTTTCCGCATCAAGTACGGCGTAATCATTCGCAAGCTCAATTTCAACGGCAGACGGCATGTGCATATCAGGGCAGCAGTCCCACCATGCGTAGTTGAAGAAGCTGCTTTGCGACCGGCGAGACAGAGGGTTCAGTTCCTGAGGGGCATGGTTGGTATCGTCAACCAAATCCTTCACCACAAGAGCATCACACTGATACGGTTGGATTGCCTCGGGAGACAAAATCCAGATATCAATGGCATCGCTTTCTTCAAACGATGTTTGGGTAATGGTGATGCGGGTCATTATCCCTGTGAAGCCGGGGTAGGTGGGTTCACCATCACGTGTGGAGTACCCTGTAACCTCTTTCGAGTATTTGAGCACTTCACAAACATGGAACTCTCCCATGGTTTTGGGCGCCACAACTTGCATGATTTGGGCCTTGCGGTCCCCATGCAGAAATGTTGCGACGATATCGTCCTCGCCATCACGCTTGAAGGTGATGCTCCGGCCGATGGTGTCCACGGTAATACCCGTGATCACTTTTTCTTCCAAAGCGTTCACCAGCGTGCGGTGAGGGGTGTTTTCAAGCAACGCCTCTGCAGAAGTTGCCACTTGGCCGTTGATGGACACGGTGCCTTTGCCTTTGGGGCGATTGATAAACGCGTCGTTGCCACTGATAGCCGCAGCCAATTGGTTTCCAAAGTCCGACATAAAATCCTCCATTAAGGTAGGTCGGTTTCATAAAAAGGTACGCAGAATTGCGTTTGGTGAATATATTATGGGGGCGTTTTGTTGAATTTCAAGGGGCGGGGAGGATGTCCTGCTCTCAGTTTTTATTTTATGAAATGTAAATTTCAAAAAATAAATCCTCCGCAGGTATTGTCTTGAAAATGCCCTTTATCTTTGAATGCTGCGCGCCTTTCAGCGCTTGCATAAAATAGGCATTTCCGCCAAAAGTCCTGAGGCTTTTGACTCACTCTCGTTCGCAAAGCATGGGGCAAAAATTGAGAGCGTAAAGCTAAGAATAATAAAAAACTAAAAAAGCCCCCTTTCGGGGACTTTTTAAGTTTTTCGTTTTTTAGTTGGTGCGCCATGCGGGTTTTAAACGCAGGGGCTCTTCTGCCTTTTGTCGTTCAAAATGCTCTGAAAGGATATCGCCAAGGTTCATACCTTCGCCAATTTCAGGCTGATTGTCATCTTCTTCCAGAGACGCTGCAAAAGCTTCATCTTTGTCCAAAAGACCCTGGGCATCCAGTGCTTCGCTGCCAATGTGGGCAGGCATTTTTACGCACATGTAGCGAACGGGTTCGCATTTGGTCAGCAGGTCTTCTTCGTCAGCGCGAAAAGCGCGGACAAGTTCAACCTCAGCGTCACGATCACGTGCATAGAGCACGACCTCAACGGGCAAGAGACCGTTAATAGCGTCAGGCCCCCAAATGTTGAAGGTAACCAATTTTCCGCCAAGGTGCAGCAGATCTTGCTTTGTGCTCAGTATGCTGTCCACTTCAAACCAGCCAAAGGGGCTGGCATGTTGGAGCTCTTTGGGTGTTTTTTCAAAGTCATATTCCCATTTGGGAACGCCGCCGTTGCGCACTTCAATAATCACCGCGTTTTGCGGTTCAAAAACGCTGAAGAGTTCTTCATTTTTGTCATCGGCAGTTTGCACAAGCGCAATAGCACTGCCGCTTTTTGCCACACGTACTTCTTGGAAGTGGTGCCCCCACATCGCGCTGTGGATGGATGTGCGGTTTGTGGTGATGTTGTTATCAGACATGTCTGTCTCCAAAAATTAGGCCGAACGGAATACGTTCTTATTGGCCGCAGGGTGTACAGGGTAGAACAGGCAAAACAGCTTGGTGCCGCTTGCCATAACGGTCTGTGCCTTCAGCACGGCAACACTGCCGCGCTTGTGCGCATATATGGTCGCGAGGCGCATCAGTTTGTTGCGCTCCGCTGCCGTGAGAGGGTTTGCCATTAGGCTGCTTCATTGAAATTGGCGGGGGTGTAGACTTCCTGAGTCATCAGAAAATCGCTACCCAATGCAACAATGTTATCGCCGTAGCGCATGAAGCTTCCCAGTTTGAATGGTTCATACTGAGGCACAAGGCCATTAGGGCCCCGTGCGAGGTGGCTTGCAGCGCCGACAATGGCGGTGGTGTTCAGAAAGTTACGCATGGTAAGTTCTCCTCAGGAAAGGGACAGAAGTTAGGTTATGCATAAATTATGGGGTGAATTTTATAAAATTCAAGGCGTGTTTATACAAAAAAGCCCCCGAAGAGGGCTTTTTATTTATCGCTTAAAAGCTCTTCAATCATCAGCTTTAGAGCATTTTGCTTTTGCTCTTTGGTGCTCAGAAGTTTTTGAATAACATCTTCTGGTACCTCTGGCGGTAAAAGCTCTGGCACATATTCAATATGTGGGCCGCAGAGGAGGGCTTGCCCTTTTCCTGCATCGCAGATGATGATGGCTGCTTTGCCTTTTTTTTCAGGGTATGTAGCAATCACCTTTGTGTTGTCATAGCCGTCCGCATCTTTAAAGTAACAGCCGCCATTAAAGTATGAAAAATGCGAATTGTACTGCTTATCAGAAAAGCTCAGGCGCACCGCATGGCTTTTTTTGAGCTCATGGTATTTAAAACCAGCAAAGGCAGGGCCAATAGCAGTGCCGGGGAAAAACCCAAGCTCACGCTTGGTTATGCGTTCAAGGTCAGGGTCGCCTTTGGCAAATTCTACAAAGGCAGAACCAAAGTAAGCACCGGCGCAAAAGCCAATGTATCTACCGCCTTCATTCACAAAATTACGAATTTGCGCGCAACCCTCTTCTGTAAGTTTTTCGTGCATAGGGGTTGTGGCGCCGCCAGGCATCACAAAGATGTCTATGCCATCGCGCCATGTGCCAGATATAATCTCAGGCGCTTTGAGGAGCTTATATGTGACGCCTGTACCAAGCACCTGCATCAGGCCGTACAGCGCGCTGTTATAGGTGTGAGATGTCACGCCCACATCGCCATATATACCAATGGTGAGGGAGGTATCTAAAAAGTGTTTAAATTTCTCCAGTGGGAGAATTTCAGTTTCAGATGTTGACATACTTAAGTGCCTATCTTGTTAAAACGTATATGCCGCAAGGCAGGTTATGTGTGGGGGAATAGTAGGTGAAAGCTGAATACTCTGCAAGCGTATCCTGTTAGAGTGGGAGCGAACGCGACCCAAAACCCGAGTTGAGGGTTTTGAGCGGATAGCTTCGCTATCCAAGACCTAAGTTTGCGTAGCAAACATCTAAGCGCATATGCAAAGCTATGTGCGATAAAGCACAGGCAAAGGACCTGCTGTAAAAAAATAATGCATCAATCTAGCCTTCATGGTATACCACCTTTATGACTGAATTTAAGTACGAACTTATGAATAAAGATGGCCGCGCAAGGCGTGGTCGCATTCATACGGCCCACGGAACAATTGAAACACCTGCCTTTATGCCTGTGGGTACAGCGGGTAGCGTAAAAGCCATGCGCCCAGAGGACGTGAAAGAGCTGGGATCAGATATGATTTTGGCGAACACGTATCATATGTGGCTGCGCCCTGGGCCTGACACCGTACAAAAGCTTGGCGGACTTCATAAGTTTATGAACTGGCCAGGGCCTATCCTTACGGATTCAGGTGGTTTTCAGGTGTATAGCCTCAATGAAATTCGTAAAATGACGGAAGAAGGCGTAAAGTTCAAATCTCATATTGATGGGAAAGAAATGTTTTTAACGCCAGAGCTTGCAACTGAGATTCAGTACAAGCTTGATAGTACCATTAGCATGGTGCTAGATGAATGCGGACACATGGGCATGAGCTACAGCGAAGCCAAAGCCAGCTTAGAGCTTACAACCCGCTGGGCCAAGCGCAGCCGCGATGCGTTTGTAAAGCGTGAAGGTTACGGACAGTTTGGTATTATTCAAGGGGCGCACTATAAAGATTTGCGTCAAGCCAGCGTAGAACAGCTCAACGAAATTGATTTTGAAGGCTACGCCTTTGGCGGATGGCTGTTTGATGAAACGGGCAGCAAAGATACTTACGATGAAATGGTTAACCACACGGTAGACTTTATGCAAGAGAACAAGCCGCGCTACATGATGGGCGTTGGTTACCCAAGCGATATTATTCGTAGCGTACAAATGGGTATTGATATGTTTGACTGCGTGCTGCCAACCCGTAATGCTCGTAACGGCCAAGCCTTTACAAGTGAAGGCGTTGTTAAAGTAAAGCATGAAAAATACGAGCGAGATGATAGCCCGCTTGATCCGGAATGCGATTGCTACACATGTAAAAATTACTCTAAAGCGTACCTGCGCCATATGATGCGCGCTAAAGAGCCTTTCTTTAATACGCTCATGACATGGCATAACATTGCATTCTATCAAAACCTGATGAAGACGCTGCGTAAAGCCATTGAAGATGGCAACCTTGATGAGGTGGCGACGGAGCTGCTGAAAAAAGTGAAGTAGCGTAAAGCATGAAAAAAAGCCCCCGTACTGGGGGCTTTTTTATATAGCAGGTAAAGTACGGGAAAATTGAACTTTGAGTTTTGAAAAAGTTATGCTAGCTTCCCTCAAAATCCACACAAACAAATAGGGCATTTTCTTAAATGAAATACGCAAAATTAGGTTCATCTGATCTGCAGGTGAGTCGTATCTGTCTTGGTACGATGACATGGGGCGCGCAAAACACGCAAGACGAAGGTTTTGAGCAAATGGATTACGCACTGGAACAAGGCGTGAACTTTTTTGATACAGCAGAATTATACGCTGTACCGCCAACAGCCGACACTTATGGTAAAACAGAAACCATTATTGGTAACTGGTTTGAAAGCCGTGGTAAGCGCGAAGATGTTATTTTGGCGACAAAAGTCTCTCCTGTGCCTTGGGCACGCGGTGAGGATAATCCCGTGATTAACAAAGCATCTATTAAAGCCGCTGTAGAAGGCAGCCTTAAACGTCTCAAAACAGATTACATTGACCTGTACCAGCTTCACTGGCCAACCAATCGCCCTAACTACCACTTTGCTAACTGGTGGAACTTTGAGGCCCCTGAAAATGCATCAGGTCGCGAAGCGATTATTGAAAGCCAGCTAGAGATTTTAGAAGCCTTAAAAGAGCAAATTGATGCGGGTAAAATTCGTGAAATTGGTATGTCTAATGATTCTGCTTGGGGGATTACTCAATACGTAGAACTTGCTAAAAAGCATAACCTTCCGCGCATGGTGAGTACGCAAAACGAGTATAACCTTATGCGCCGCCGTGATGAACATGATGTTGCAGAAGTTTGCGCGCTAGAGGAGGTAGGATACCTTGTGTACTCCCCGCTAGATATGGGCGTATTAAGCGGCAAGTACCTTGATGGAAAATTCCCAGAAGGCTCTCGCTTTTCTAAGGCTGTACTCAACGGACAGGAAGATCGCTTTAATACCCGTATGGGGCTGCATGCGATGGATGCCACGCGCGCATACATGGAGGTTGCCCAAAAACACGGCCTTGATATGTGCCAAATGGCGCTTGCGTTTACCATTCGTAAAAACTGGCTAACAAGTACAATTATTGGTGCAACAACCATGGAACAGCTGAAAAGCAACATTGCAGCTGTGGATGTGGTGCTAACGGATGAATGCCTTAAAGATATCCATACCGTTTACCAAAAGTATCCTGTTGGGTTTTAAATAACTCTCCAAAGCATAAAGCCCCCATGTTGGGGGCTTTGCTTATTCGTTTGATTACTGATTATGGCCCATAAATACCTCAAAAGTATGTGCAAAAACTGCAAGAGGGTCAGTGATGACCATTTCGCCATTTTTGCGCTGCATGATGTTGCCCCTGGAAAGGTCAACAGAGTGCAGAGTGCCATGCGATGAGACCTCTGCAATATAATCAATAATAGCCATCAAATCTTGCGACATGGTTTCAATTTTCAAAATAGCCTTCACGTGCGCATTTAGCTCATCTCGTGAGATTGTATTTCCAGTGTTTCTACGGAACCACTCAAAAGAGTTTAAGGCCTCTGCATCAAATGTAGGCCTATAAAGCCTTTCCATAATGCAGAGGGTGCGACCTGTGTTGTTGGTGGCATATCCTCTCACCTGCGGTACAAAGGGGTTGCGCTGCCCTGTGAGTACAAACTCTTCCATCCAAAGCTGATAGCTTGGGTCGGGTTGCTTTTGTATTTTGATAGCGTCGTCTTGAAGAGCAGGGGTGCAAAATGTTTTTGCATAGGAACCTGCGCCAAGCCTTGTACAGCTTGCATGGTAATGTTTTTGAAACTTTTTAAGGCGTGGGCTAAAGCCAATCCTTTCAAAAATATCAAGAATTTTGAGGTGCTTATCCTGCTCAAAGCCGTATGCAAAGTCTACTTGTACCTTCCTGAGTATGAAAGGCTTGTAGGGAATAAAAATCATGTAAGTTTCACCCAAAACGGGGTGCCTCTAAAAGGAAAGGGAGAGAAAGGACGTGTGCCCTGTTATAAAATGGGTATAGGGCGTTTGCAGCATCTTTACAAGGTTTAAACAGTAAAGCACCGCCCAAAAGGACGGTGCATGCTTCGATCAGAAGGTGGTGCGGTGTTTATCAGCGGCCGCGTAAAGGTCATCAAAGTGCTGGTTCCAGTCGGCGGACAGCATCTTCTGGTAATCCTCCCATGTGGGGCAGGATTTTCCGGACATGCGGCGATAGGTTATGAAATCGAGCGCTTCCTGAGTTGCGATGACCTCCACAACTTTTGTTTGGTGAACGACTGGGAGGTCGGACCAAAACTGGCAGCCTTCTTCGATGTGGCAGGCAACGCCTGCATCGTCCATATAGGCAATCATGTAATTGCCACCAGGCAGTTCAATGGCTTCATTGGCAGCGGCAGAAAGGCCGGTCAGTGCCAAAGCGGCAGCAACAAAAAGAGTTTTCATAAGAACCTCCAATGGGGTAAGCGGTGAGAGAGATATTTTCCTAATATTGTTTAGGAAGCGTAATAAGGTTATGGGGCGTAAGGCGAGCCTTTTCAAGCTGTGAGACACAAAAAGCCCCTGCTATGCAGAGGCTTTTTGTGTCGATTAGTCTTCCGTTAAAACAGCAATAGTGATTTCTGGGAAGCTCTTCCAAGTTTTTTTGTAAAACAGGAAAGTGATAGGTGTGCCATCTATTTCAGTTTTAACTGTATAAGGCTTGGGATAGCCAGCGCGGCTATATCTGTTAAAAGTTTCAATGACATCGTCAATTGATTCGGCTGCTTTTGCAATTTTTTGACCTTCAGGAAAGGTAAAAACAATAAGCGGGGTATGTGCCATGGAACGGCTCCAGAAAAAAGAGAAATTTAGATAGAGATTTATTCCGTATAGCATGAGTTATATGAGAATGGAATAAAAATAAGCCCCTTTTGAAGGGGGCTTATTCATATGTGTCGATTTATTCAAAAGAAGAGCAGACCTGCTCAAAGATTTTGTGCTGGTCAGGGTCGCGCACAGTGTTATCAATAAAGCCTGCCAGCTCTTCAGGAATTGAATCCTGTGTACCAAAAGTACGTTGGCTTGCACGGTAAGCCCGCATAAAGCATTCATATACCAGCGTGTGGCGATGAGATCCTTCCAAAATGACCCAAGGTACATTTTCTTTGCCGTTGATTGTAACGCTGGCATCATCGTGAAGGCGGTAGCGTGTACCATTGATTGTCACACGCGCACGCACATGCTTTTTTTGCCCCAAGGACAGCGTTTGGTAAAGGCGGGCATACACGTCTGCCTGCTTTTCATCTTCAAGTGTCTGAAAAAGATGCGCGCGATAATCAGCGTCAACGCTTTGAGGCCTTTTTGCACGCATGAGACCGGCTTCAAGAAGGCGGTAACGGTCGTGTTCATCCAAAGCAGTCCAAGGTATGGGGCTGCTATCTTCAATCAAAGCTTTCCCATGTGGAAGAAGGGTGTATTTAGTGCCCTCAAGAACGAGAGTAACAGAAGGTTTTTGCATGCGGAGTTCTCCTTAATATGCAGCAAAAAAGTAAATAAAGGTTGGCTTAGCGAGTGGGATAATAGGCTTAATAAATTTTTTATCAACCCTTAATGTGAGAAAAAGTTGGTCAGGGGGCGAAAAATCTCTTATTTTTTATAGGAATAAAAATAAAAAAGGCATTTGAACCTTATGTTTCATGTACTTTCTGCGCTTACAGTGCTTCTTGGCGGACTGCTTCTTTTTGTACTTCAGCCCATGGTGGCTAAGCCGCTGCTTCCGCATCTTGGTGGGTCTTCTATGGTTTGGAATACACTCCTGCTGCTTTTTCAAGGGCTTTTGCTTGCAGGGTATTTTTATGCATGGGTTTGGAAAGCGCTGCCCCTTAAAATTGCTGCCATAGGGCAGGTGGTTTTATTGGTGCTTTGTGCTTTTGTTGCGCTGCCATTAAATGTGGACGCAGTTGATCATGTAAAAAGCTCTGCTCCATGGCTTAGTACCATTATTTATGGGCTGAGCGTTGTTGGCCTGCCATTTTTGTTTTTATCAACTACAGTTTCTATGGTGCAGCGTTTAGAAATTTTGCACATTAAAGGCAAGGAGCCTTATAGCCTTTACGCTTTTAGTAATGCAGGAAGCCTTATGGGCTTATTGCTTTATCCGCTATTGTTAGAGCCATACTTTACTCTCTCTCAGCAAATTAACTTTTGGGCAATTGGAGCAAGCGTTTGGGGCATGAGCTTTATTGCACTACTGGCTTGGACAGGCTTTACAAAAGAAGTGGTGATGAGCGCAAAAGAGAAAGTGAGCGCCGCTGTACGCCCTTCATGGAAAGAGCTTGGGTATTGGGCGCTTCTTGCGTTTATTCCTTCAAGTCTTATGCATGGTGTTACGTTTTATATTACGTCAGATATTGCAGCTTTCCCGATGTTTTGGATTCTGCCGCTCGGCATCTTTTTACTCACGTACATTATCGCTTTTTCAGGTTACCAAATTAAAAACCTTGCTAAAAATGCGGTGCTGGTGCGTGCGCTTGTTTTGGTTGTTTTCTTTTGCATGATTCTTGGCGTGACTTCTAGTCTCAGCACAATTGCAATACACTTGGTAACGTACTTTATCGTTGCCTTGCATGTGCATGTCATTTTGTATAATGCGCGTCCAGAGAAACATCACCTTGAAATTTACTACCTCAGTATTGCTGTGGGCGGTGTAATTGGTGGTGTGTTCCATGTATTGCTGGCTCCTCTTGTTTTTACAAACTGGATGTGGGAATACCCGCTAAGCCTTGCTGTTGCACTCTTTGTTGGCCCTATGCCGCTTATCTTTAAACATATAGGACGCCTTAAGCTCTATGCACCTATTCCATTTGCAGCCATTTTGCTTGGCATTGCTTGGGCTGTGGGCGCGCAAAGCGGTCTTGGGGCATTGCTCATCTTCTTCATTATTTGCTGCATTATTACTTTTCCGCATCGGGTTTTGCTTTCTATTGTGCTTATGGCTGGCATTTGCCTTACTGTTTTCCAGAGAGAATACCTACACACAGACAGAAGCTTTTATGGTTTTTACCGCGTATTTGACCTGCAAAAAACCAATGCAAGGTACTTGCAGCATGGTTCAACAACGCATGGTATTCAGTCTTTAGATATAAACCGTAAAGGGTGGTCTTACTATAAGCCAGCTTACGCCGCGTTTGATGTGCTTGACCCATCTTATAGCCAGCTCAATATTGCTATGATTGGTCTTGGAACCGGTGGTATGGCTGATTTTTACGGCAATATTGGCAAAGCTTTTGATATTTATGAAATTGATCCGACCGTGATTGATATCTCTCGAAATAGCGGTCTGTTTACCTATTTGGAACAAGCAGAGAGCTTGGGGGTTAATGTCTCTTATACCCTTGGGGATGGGCGCTTAAACCTTAAAAATTCAAATAAAAAATACGATGTTATTTTGCTAGATGCTTTTAGCTCTGACGCTGTGCCAATTCATATGCTCACCATTGATGCGATGAAGGTTTACATGGAGCATCTCACAGAAAAAGGCATTGTGCTTTATAATGTAAGCAATCGTCATTTTGATTTTTCTCCGCTGCTCTTTAAGCAAGCGTATGAACTGGGCCTATATCCGGCTCACCATTACCTTGATACAGACTTGAAGCAACTTATTTACGCATCTAACTGGGTGGGGGTTAGCGCAAATAAAAGCCTTGTGATGTCTATGAAAGAAAATTACGAATGGGGCAACGTTGCCCCAGAAGTGGTGGAGAGCGCGCCGCTTTGGACAGATGAAAAAAACAGTGCACTTAAAGTTTTAAAAGCACTCAGATAAAGAAGATAAAACCATGGTAAAAAAACAAAAGAGAACAGAAGAAAAAAGGCGGCCGCTTCCTGTGAATGTGCAGGAAAAACTATTTCTTGAAAAGTTGGCTAAGAGGCGCAAAGGCGAGCCTGTAAAGCTGAGAACCTCTGACGCAGAGCAACTTAAAGTGTATTACACAATGATGTTTGTGGTGCTTGCTATTATTATTTCTTATGCAGTATTTATTATGACCTTTGGACAGCAAAACACTGGGGGAGGTTTTTAAATGAGAGAAGGATATTTAGCAGCGGTTGCTTGGAGCTTTATTGTCGCCTTTTTTAATGTGATGATGATGTTTGTTGGTGAGTTTAATATTCATCCTATTTTATTTGTGGGGCAGGGGATGCTTTTTGCCTCCTTTGCAATGCTGGTTATGGCAGGGCCTGGGCTTCTTGCAAAAGAGACGATGAGATCTTTAAGTACATGGACTTATGGCGTTACGTTTCTTTTAAGCACAGCATGCTTTTTGGCAGCGATGACATATATTTCTGCCGCTGATATGAGCCTGCTTGGACGGTTTAGCATTGTGTTTTCATCTCTTATTGGGTTTGTGTTTATGAAACGCGCCCGCATGGAAAAAGGTATGCTTGCTTTTGTTGGCCTATTTGGAACCCTTGTTTGGGTGGCATACTTTGTACCGCCAGATGTAAGAAAACCAGTTTATACACTTATCTTTTTCTTTAGCTTGTTCCAAGCGCTGCAAGCTGTTGTTAGCGAAACGCACAAGACAAATAACCTTGCGACAAGCATCTCACAGCGCCTTCGGGTGACAGCTTTTATTATGACGGCAACGTCTGTCACATTTATTGTGTTCCTTGCAATAAGCTCTATTTTGCAAAGTGCGCTAGGTATTTATACTTTTGGATTCGCACCAACTTTTGAGCAGTTTGTGAATGTACCCAGCTTCCTGTTTGCTGCTTTTTATGGGCTGTTTGGCCTTGGCGCTATTCGTTACTTTGAGTTTATTTCCACTAAAATTATTAAGTCAGAAAACTTTCTGGCAATTACAGCCATCTCGCCACTTCTTACTTTTGCATTCCAGTATACGGGAAGCGTTATGGGGCTTGTAGCTGCACCGTCTCTTAGTATTGCTTATATTTCAGCGCTGTTTCTTGTGATCATTTTCTCTATACTCTTTGTGTACTTTAACCACGTGCCTACACTTGATGAGCAGGCACAAAAAGATATGAACGTGCATAAAGAGGCGCTTAAAAAGCAGCGTGTGGCTTTTCTTGAAAACTTAGGGGCAGAAGGCCAGGAAGGGCAAGAGCAAAGCCCCAAAGACGCAGAAGATGGTGAGCCTCAGATAGTAGATTATAATAATAAGTTCTCTCACTTACCGCATTTTGAATTATGCCTTTATAATGACCCAGAAGATCATTTAATTAAACTTTATGACATCATTGCCTGCAACGTGAATAAAATTAATCCAGATCGCGGTACTGTGATGATGTTTAGCAAAAAGTTTTTACACCCAAGGGATGCTTATGAGAGTGTGCTAGACCTTGCAGGCCACTGGGGCGTTGAGCTGGTTATGGTACGTGACGACCTAAAATAAGCTGAAAAAGCTATAAAAAATAAATGGCGGAAGTTGCTATATTTCCGCCATTTTTCTTATTTAAAGAAGAATAAGTAGTATTTTTTTTAAAAAAAGCTTGTATACAAGTGAAAATGTGCCACACTTTAATTATAAAGCCGAATAGGTAAGCATCTTTTTTAAAAACAAATATGTTCCTTTTGTTCAAGCGACTCTCGCTTGTTTTTGCTGGAACACTTTCCCCTCTTGCTCCTGAAAGGAGTAACGCCATGAAAAATCTGTTTTTGACCGCAGCTCTGGTTCTTTCTGCAACGGCTATTTTTAGCTCTGTCGCCTCAGCCCAGGACCGCAATTGCGCACCACGTGAAGTTGTTGTGGAGCGGCTCGCCGAAAAATATGGCGAAACTCGCAAGGCCATTGGTATTGGTCAGCAAGGTATGGTGATGGAAACCTTCGCCAGTGATGAAAGTGGTAGCTGGACTATCACTGTGACCATGCCAACCGGCATGACCTGCCTGATGGCTTCTGGTCAGTCTTTTGAGGCTCTGACCGAGGTTTTGCCAAACACTGATGAAGAATCCTGAACAATCTTTAACGCGAATAAAAGCCCTCCATGTTTATGGAGGGTTTTTTTTGCTCTATGCAAAGAGGAAGGTGCATTAAAAAAGCTCCCGTTAAGGGAGCTTTTTTAGTGGTGGGCCGTACTGGACTTGAACCAGTGACCAATAGATTAAAAGTCTACTGCTCTACCAACTGAGCTAACGGCCCAACATTTACTGTTGCTGAACTGGTATAAGTATTTTTTAGGATTTGGTCAACCCCTGAAATGAAAAAAAATGAATTACTGTGCATTATCACCTTGACCAAACACTCGCATATTTGCCATAAAAGCCTTAATTCTACTGATCTTTTTTTCTTTTACACATGGAGACGCTTATGCGTATTACGGAGCGATTTATTTTCTTTTGTGCCACAAAAGAGGTTTTTAGCCAGTGGCATCCTAGCCCTTTTATGGTTGATGGCGTTGTTTACAGCTGCGCTGAAGCATTTATGATGATGCAAAAGGCTCGTCTCTTTGAGGATAGGGAAGCCATGAGAAAGCTTTATGAAGCAAACATGATGGCGCTGGATTCGTTTGGTGTTTATGATTTGGCCCCGCGCTATAAGCCTGATAGTGCAAACCGCCTGCGGGATCATCACCGTTTGGTGAACTATAAAGAAGAGCTAAAAGATGTGAATCTGAAGGGGCTGCTAGAAGCTTCAACCCATACAGTAAACTTTAACTGGCAGCGTTGGGAAAAAACGCCTCGCCTCATGAAGGAAATTGGCAGAAATGTCAAAAACTTTGATCAAGGCGTATGGGATGCTCATGCTTTGCCCTTTGTGATTCAGGGCAACATGGCAAAATTTTCGCAAAATGCCTATTTAGAATACATTTTGTGGCGCACCACGCCAAAAGGGGCTGGCATTATGCGCAGTTTAGAACTGGTTGAAGCCGCGCATTATGATAATGTGTGGGGCATTGGTATGCGTGAGGGTGACGCTGACGCAACGGACCCCAACCTATGGCGCGGAGATAATAAGCTTGGCAAAGCTGTCATGACGACGCGCCAGCAGATGTTTCCTGAGTCTTAATCGAATTTAAAATAACAAAGCCTCCGCATAACGGAGGCTTTGTTTCGTTTGATTTATGATTTGGCAATAATGGTAATTGTTACCAAAATACCAATAGAGAAGATGGCGGCAAAACCATAAAATAGAATCGCTTCAGGTGGTGCGTCCTTCACAAGGTGTGCAACAGGAGCGAGCCATTCGAAGTTATTCATATTTTTATGCAAACCGCTGCACGCTTGTAAAAGCTGTGCTGCGATAGACAGCCATATAGGCAGAGATTGTACCAAGCAGCATATACATGCTAATCCATACAATTTGGCCGATTGCAAACCCAGGCATAAGCCAGTTTGCACAGCTTGCGCCAAGGCCTGACGCCAAAAGCAAAAAGAGGCCCACTTCATTGCCTGCGTCATGCAAGATAATGAAGTAGGTGGCAGTGGCAGCCAAGACCAGCATGATTGCCATTGCTGTTGGTCCCCACCATGCTGTTGGCATGAAGGTTTGACAAGCTGCAAAAAATGCAGCAATGGTGACAAACAGGGCGAATGTGAAAAATTTAGACATGTGTGTTCTCCTTAAAAGAAAAATGCACCGATGCACCCATAGTGGATGTGAAAACGGTACGTAAGTTATGAAGCACAAGGCTTCAGATAGTTAAGTTATGGGGGATATTAAGGCGAATTTCAAGGTCAAAAAAACGCCCCCGCATGTGCGGGGGTGTTTTTTAGTGTATTTACCTTTCTTCTCGGTAATTACATACTTGTCTGCTACTGAAGGCTCCCCATGCGGCAGTTTCACCATCTGTTGATAGTCTACATGTTCCTGTAACAATACGACTGTTTGTTGTGGTGATCTGTCCTCCTCTTGATGGACAGCTTCCGCGCAAGGTTTCACTATGCGTGGTACCAGCAGTTCTTGATGGGAATGTTGCGCCGCTATATGTGGCTGTTGGACATGAAATAGGCCCACTGACTTGTACTGGGTCTTCTGATGCGAACCATACGGCATCATAAATAGAAAGTCTGCCACAACCGCCGTTGTATCCGGCCATTGAATAATCAAAACCAGTTCTTGTGACATTGGTAATGCCCATTCTTAAATCTACGTTATACCCTCGGCAACCACCGCTACCTGCATAACCAGTAATAGAATATGTAACTGTAGGTACAACAGAGTATGGCGTATCAAACGTAACGCTACCGTTATAAGGGACATACTCAAGAGGCCTTGTAATGCGTCCTTGTGCCACGCTTCCTGTACTCAGACGAAAGCATCCGTCAGCATCACTAGAAGGGTTACTCGGTGCATATACCATAGAATTTGTAGAGCAAGCGTTCATACTGTTAATTTCAGCCGTAAGTGCATTAATTTGATTGTCCTGTGCGGCATTAAGAGCCGTTTGTGAGGCTACGTAGCTATCTAACATGTTTTTCATAACCTGAACTTGCTTGGATATATGCGTGCCGCTTCTGGACTGTGCTGCTGCGCTAGTTGTAGCCATAAGGGCTGTCATCAACGCAAAACAAGCCGTTTTAAAATACATTTTCTTAAACATTCCCAAACCCAATAATCTTTATTTATTACTCTAACCTCTATCAAAAGGTTAACACCTCTACAGTTTTTATGCCTTGGCGCATTAGCTATTTTTAAAGAATAATGACACTTACAAATATCCGAGTGTGATAATTTTAGCCTAGAAGACCTTTTTAAGTACAGTTCCCATAACGATGGTGCCAATCGTCATAAACGCGCCGCCAACGGTTAAAATAACCGCAAGGGCACCTCTTTGGCGGTTTTGGTAAGCAAGCATATGCCGAATATCAGTGCGGAGCAGGGGAAGCTCTTCTTCTAGGCGTTTATTGATTGCCTTCATGCTGGTTTCAATACGGGCGAGGCGTTCTCTTTGGGTGAGGGTTGTTTTACTCATGGGGCTCCTTTGTGTGTGTATAGGGTAGATGTTTATAAGTGAAGTGATAAGCGCTCTTCTTCACTTTCAAGCCTAGCCACAAAAAACAAGCCCCCTTATGGAGGCTTGTTTAAAAATCGTGTTAGACCATAGGGTCAGTAAAGACCAAGGTTTCGCCGCGGAACATAGCATTTTGTTCAGCCACGTCCATCCAGTCTGCGCCGTAATTCATGAGAAATTCGAGAATTTCAAATACCCCTTCAGGCAAATCCATTTCCAAAATTTCATCAGCTTTGCCTTGGGCAAGCTCTTGTGCAATGGTAATCAGCATATCCTGTTGCTGCTGAACATTGCGGGTGTGAGGTGCATCTTTGAAGCCTGCAAGGCGTTCCATAAGAATGATGCTTTGGCCATTCTTTAGGCGCATATAAAAGCTAACCTGAGGAACGTAAGGGTTATCTTGGTTCTTGAGAACAAAGCCTTCCATCCATACGCTGTAGCCATCGTCATACTCCTGCGTGATTTTCACCACTTGGTTTGGGGATTTTGGCAGCTCAAAGACATGGCCAAGGGAACCTTTGTCAATAAGTTCCCCAAGGCCTTCTGTGCCAGTGCAAATCATTTGAGCCAATGTGATGTGGCTTGATGTGAGCTGTCCCCAGTAGGTTTCAACTTCTTTTGGGAGAAGCGGAGAACCTGTGAGTTTTCCTGTGTGTTTCATAGGTGTTTTGCCGCGTAAATTTGCGGCCTCCAAAACTGTAAACATAAGATAAACCTGCAAGGGAGCAGGCGGTTATATAATATATATAAGTACTATTTTCCGCATTTCAAGGCCAAACAGCCCCCATTTAGAGGGCTGTTAAAATCGTTTTATTCAAGGCAGTAGGGGTCTGTAATGACCAGGTCTGTGCCGCGCAGCATGATGTTCTCTGTTTTGAGGTCATATTCCCAGCGTTCAGGGTTACGCCGAAGCCGTTTACACAGGTCAAGCAGATGATCTGGCAGGTAACCTTGGTAGATCATGGCTTCCTTTTCAGTAAGCTTTTGGCGGCCATAGCGTTGCCCTACTCTATGTTTGCCTTCTATTAGCTCACGGATAATAGAAAGTTTAGCCAAGCGTTTGGGTGCGAATCTTTCATTCACAATTTCTTCAAGGCGTTCCATGAGTACCAGAAAAGAACCATCCTTTAAGCGTACATAGCCATGCACTGCAGGCACATGAGGGTTATGCTGATTAGGGAGCACAACCTGTTCTATATAATGGCGGTAGGCCATATCATTGGCCAGAGAGATTTTGACGACTTGCCCTGTAAAGGCAGGATGGGTAAGAATGCGAGAGAAGCACCCGGCATCTGAGAGTGTGTCCCAGCCGTTTAAGTTGCCGCTATGGCGTTTTCCAGCAAGAAAGGCTTCCAGTAGCCATTTTTGATCTTCTGTATGAAAACCGTATTTGAACTTGATTTGCCGCCCTTCTGGATCGGCGCCAAGTTCTCTAAGCTCTTTAAGCGTAACCATGAGAGGCTCCGGTGAAAAAGGGAAGGAAAGAGAATTTATGCTTCAATGTATACATGTTTTGCTAAAATAAAACAAGCCCTCCGATGAGGGAGGGCTTGCGGTCGGTTAGAAAGTTAGCTGGTGCTCATAACATCAAAGACCTGTTTGGGGTCGTTTGCTTGAATGAGCATATTGCGTGCCTCTGAGAGGATTTTATCCCGAAGAGTGGAATTTTCATTCCAGTTCTTGCAAGATGGAACATTGTACAGGATGCAGATGCGCCCTGTTGCCGTGTCAACCGATACGGTAACAGGTGACACTGAAAGAACAACGTTGAACATAACTTTTTCGCCAATTTGAGGTGTCACAATGCCCAGCTCATTGTAGTTATCCAGCTGGTGGAAAGCTACAGTGAGGATGGAATCTTTGCGAAGATCTGTCAGTTCCTGCCATTGTTTGCAGTCAGCTTGCCCTGCGCTCATGTCGCAGACGACGCCGTCATCGTTCATGGCAACGGTTTTTGTGCCCGGGACTCCTTCAATAGTGAAGTTGAGCATCGTCCATTCATCTGCCATCGCAGGCGCCGCAAAAATTAGAGACGTCAGCGCCACAAAAAGGGCAGTTGTTAGTTTTTTCATGCAGGAATCTCCTAAAAGCATGGTGAAGTGTTTAGGCCAGAACGGCCACAAGTTAAAAAGGTACACGGTGTTGTCAGCTACCTAAAGGCAGCTTAAACAGTACTATTATGGGGGGGGAATGAGTGATTTTAAAGGGGCGGAGCTTTTTTACTAAAAAAGCCCCCATTTCTGGGGGCTGTTTTTATCGATAATTAGCTGAGCGGATCTGTGACCACCATTTGGCCGCAGTCGCGAATAAGTATATTGCCTCTGTCTGAGCCAAAATCAATTTTATAAGGCTCTGGCGCGCAAGCAAGAAACACAATGATCTGTTGAAGATCTTTAGGAAGATTCCTGTAGCCTGGAGGTTCTTCTTTATTGCGGTTCATGCGTGTCAGCAATGAAAATTCATCTTTGAAGCTCTCCATAAAGCCGGGGTGGTTAGTGGAAGGCGGAATGAGGTGCTCCATAATGGCGAGGGTCTCACCTGTGCTGAGGCGCACGTACATTTCCACTTTGGGTGTGTAGCGATTGCCCTGATTGGGAATCACCCATTGTTCCATGTAATGCGTATGCCCTTGCGGTGCCATTTTGATGGATCTCTCCACTTTTGCATCGCCCGTCCATGGCGTGCTAAGGCGAATAATGCTTTTAGGGTACATCAGGTGCCTATATACGTTTGCAAAGGCGCCATGGTCAACCCGAAGAGAAGCAAAGCTAGAAAAGGGCTTTTGCTTTGGGTTTTTTACAAAAGCTTCCACCATTTTTGCTTTAGCGGGCGTGTCGATACCAAAGGAAAAAGCAAGGGCATCTTGTACATCTGCAGACAGTGCAGGACTATCAGACATTGGAAAATTCTCCTAAAGGAAAAAGAAACGAAAAAAAAGGTGTGAGTTATTAGGTGCGTTATGCGCTAAAAGGTGAGGATTGGCAAGTAGAAATTAAGATGATAATTAAAGAAAAATGCCTTTAAAAAAAGCAAACCCTCCGCACTTGCGGAGGGGCTTATAATTGTGAGAGATTTATTGCTCGTTAATAAGAGCTACAATATTTTGCATTTGCTCTTCAACACTACGAGATGCAGCAGATGCTTCCTCTACCAGGGCAGCATTTTGTTGTGTGAAGCTATCCACTTCACTCACGGCTTTATTAATCTCGTTGATGCTCACAGACTGTTCACGCATTGCGCCCACAATCTGGTTCACTGTTTCAGCAGTTTGCGCTGCACGTTCTGCAATGGTACTCAGTCTGTCACCTGTTTTGTTGACTTCATCAGATCCTTCGCGAACTTGCGATACACTTTCAGTAATGAGCTCTTTAATTTCCTGAGCGGCTTTAGAGCTACGTCCTGCAAGATTGCGAACTTCGCTGGCAACTACGGCAAATCCTCTACCTTGCTCACCTGCACGTGCGGCCTCTACAGCTGCGTTAAGTGCAAGGAGGTTGGTTTGGAAGGCAATTTCATCAATCACACCAATAATGCTTTCAATTTTCTCAGAGCTCTGAGTAATTGCATGCATAGTTTTGATGGCATTGGCTGCAACATCGCGTCCTTCATCAGCAACAGTTTTTGTATCTTCAGCAATAGAAAGCGCTTTGTTTGCGTCTTCTGTACTTTCATTAATACGAGTCGCTACTTCTTGTACAGCTGAAGTTGTTTCTTCTACGTTAGCAGCCTGTGCTTCTGTACGCTCTGAAAGGTTCAAGTTTCCGCTCGAAATTTCGCGAACACTATCACCTGCTGAAACAACACGCTCGTTAATGTCAGCAGCCAGCTGCTCCTTACGAGCTTGCTCTGCAAGGGTCGCTTCATCAGCAGCTTTTTTCGCAATTGCATTTTCACGGAATACTTCAAAAGCAGTTGCCATATCACCAATTTCATCTTGAGATTGAATGTTTATCTCAGCTTCATGGTCACCGTCTGCAAGTTTGTTCATGGCGTGAGTAATGTCTTGGATTGGTTTGCTCATGGAGCGTCCAAACCACATTGCGCCAGCGCAAATGATTGCCAGTAGGATGCTAGAAAGGATAATAATTTTTTCTGTCATATCCCAAATAGGTTCAGCAATTTCAGCTTCTGTTTCTTCTGTAATAAGTGCCCATTTATGGCCAAAGAACTCAAGAGGGGCATAAGCAGAAAGAACTGGTACACCATTATAGTTTTCACCATGGACAAAGCCATGCTTACCTGCAAGGGCAAGGCGTACAGCCTCTGTATCAATATGTTCAAACTGCTGGATACTACCTTCAAAGCGCCCACTTGTACGGGCAAGCATGTCTCCCCCAACAAGGTAGCTCTCACCTGTTTCACCCAGGCCAAGGTCTGAATTCGCAATCTCTTCAATTTTACCAAATGGCATTTGCACCACAAATGCACCAATTGTTTCCCCGTTTTCTATAATAGGCGTTGCAGCAAAAAGGGCCGCGGCACCGTATGATGGTTCGTAAAGGCCAAGGTCAGTTGTGTTTGTTTTATGTGGATCTTTAGAAGAAAGAGCTGTTTGTGCTGCTTCACCAAGCCCGCTATTAGCATAAGGACCAGAGAAAATGTTTGTCGCATAATCAACTTCTTTGTAAACACTATAAACAACAAGCCCGTCTTTATTTACAATAAATACATCGTAAAGACCAAAATCTGTAAGGAATTCTTTATACGTTGGGTGGTATTTTTTATGTACATTATCGTAGTCAGAATTATCGCCGTAAGCTGTCATTTTATGTTTTTCGCCAAGGGGGTGTTTGTTTTTAGTAATATACATTGTTTGAAGCTTTTGCGAGACTTTATCAAGTTCCTGCCAAATGCTAGCATCCTGTTTTTTATCCAGCTTTGTATTTACTTCTTGGTATGAGAACCGTTCTTGAAGGCCTGTTCTGTCAATACCTTCTGTAGAGAGAGTTTCGATAGCTTTGTTAAAAGACTTAAGGGCGTCATGTGTCATAATGCTGTTAGACTGAGAAAGAGCAATAGCTGCCATGTTATCAAGAGTTTGTCTTATCTCCTCATCACGCATTTTTGCAACGGTTACAAGCTTATCTTCAAGGATGTGCGCTGTATTTTGACTAGAAAGATTAATGGCAAGCCATGAGGCAATAACCAATGGTACAGTACCAATAATAAGTGCCATGGTAATAATTTTACCACGGATTTTGATGCGGTTAAGCGATTTTAAAAGCGGCATTGTGACGGGACCTTGTTTTATTATTATCTTCAAAAAAGTTATTTTTAATTACTTACAAGTGTATATGGTTTGGGCTCTAAATCAATCACTGACATCTGAGTTGAATACAATTTCAGGTGGTGAAATAGTCAAAAAACCGCATGATATCGGGCTTTTTTAAATTTGTATGAGTTACTGACATTCTGCTCTGTCTGATTATTGTCTGAAGAGGGGGTGTGATAAAAAAAGAGGCGCACATGCGCCTCTTTTTTAAACTAAGTTTCAGTTATTAGAACTGAACCTTCATTGTCATAGCACCAACCTTGATATCGTCAAGGCTTAGGCCTGTAACGTCAGCTTCGTAGATACGGTACATAGCACCAAGGCTTACACCATGGCCCATGTCCATTTCAGCACCAACACCGTAAGAAGACAGTTCGTTATCTGTCGCAGATGTTGTGATTGGGTCAGAGAACTTACTGTAATCTACAGCAACGCCGTAGTTGTCCCAAGCGTAACCAAGCTTCACGTAGTAACCCATTGGGTCTTCAACGCCAGCTGTTTTGTTGTCTAGAGACTGCTTCACGTAAGATACAGTACCAGCTACACCACTTTCGTGTGCAACAGATAGAGCAGCTTGAAGAGTTGACTCAAGCTCGTCTGCAGCAGTTGTTGCAGCGTTGTTTTCAAATGCCATACCAATAGCAGAATCTACTTTAAAGCCTTCGTACTCGCCTTCATAGCGAAGAGCAGTATCAAGGTTACCACCTTGCTGAGCACTAATGCTTGCGTTAAAGCCTTCAAACACAGGTGTGTTGTACTGGATCGTATCAGCGATTTCTAGATCACCGTTAAAACCAAGTGTCATTGCGCCAGCTGTAAGAGCCGTACCACCAAGAGACTGAAGAGCACCAGCACTGTTACGGAATTGAACACCGCCACCAAATGCAGATACACCAGGGCCGATGACGTTTCCAGCAGGACCAAGGTCGCGGTAGAATACATCGTCAATTGCCGTTACTTGAGTACCAACAAATACGCCACCCCAGTTTCCAGAAAGGCCAACACGTGCAGTACGCATGTTTACGCCGCCGTTGTTTTGCACAGGTGTGCTTTGGGTACCAGCAGTATTGTTCTGCGTGATGTTAGAAGAACGGTTCGTTGCGTGATCCATTTCAAAAAGAGCAGAAGCTGTAAGGCCGCAATGCAGATTTTTTTCTGCAGCAATACCAAACATTGTTCTGTTCATGTTGTTATCAACAACGTTAAATTCAGTGTCCTGACCATCGTCATAAACCATAGTCGACTTATTTACGTGGCCGTAAATTTCCACTTCGGCCTGAGCCATGCCAGTAACAGCAGTAGCAACAAGAGCAAGAGCGGCGATATAGCGTGCGTTCATAGCGCGTTCCTTTTGTTTTTGTACTTAATAAGTTTAGGCGTGTATGGATAAATCCTCGCCTTCTATATGTCTACTATAGACAGAGAAATCGGAAAATTTAGAGAAGAAAAGAACATAGCCAGTGCAGGTCTGTCACAGTTAAGTGATCTTTTGTATCCCATTTGCAACATGTTCGCAAAGGCGCAGAAAGCTTACATAATGCCTTTATGCCCCGAATTGATATATATAAACGCGCCTATTGTCAAAACGTACTGGAGCTTATGACTTCAGGCGCTGCCCTGTGCGAGGTAGCCGCACATTTAAAGGTGGATATGGCCACAATAAGGCGCTGGCAAGATGAGCACCCTAGCTTTGCCCGCGCCGTAGAAAAAGGCGAAACCTTAGCTGAAAGCTGGTGGAGCGCACAGGGCAGGGAAGGCCTTTACGATAAAAACTTTAAAGTGAGCCTTTGGGCAACTTATATGAAAAGCCGTTTTGGTTGGGGCAGTAGCCTTCCCTCTGAAAGCCCAAGCAGTAGCACAGCTGAAGCACCAGATACGCAAGGCGCTGTTCTTAAATGGCAAGAGAGCAACTAATGCTTGCGCTTTAGGGTGGCTTCCATTATTTTGAGGAGGATTATCTATCTTATCTCTCTCTTTTTCCTCAGTTCACATGGAGTGAAACATGACAACTCAAAAGAAACACGTGACGTGGCAATACTTTGATTTGTACGTGCCGTTTATTCGCGCTTATGGCAAGGCAGCCGTACCGGCATCTCAGGGCTTTGTCCTTTTGGCTGGCGATGGCGCAGGTGGCTATGCCTTTACTGAAGACAAGCCGAGCCTTGATGAAGAAATTGCCGGTTATATGGTTCAGCGCTGCGTTCTTGAACAATTCGTTGACGAAGAAGGCGAAATGGTGATTGAGCGCCTCGTGCAGAATGATCCATTGGCAGAAGGTGAAACCATTGGTGCAGTTTTTGCTGAAGATGTACTGCTTGATGCGGCAGACCTGCAAGATATGTTTGGCCCTCAAGGGCTTGAACTGATTGACCAAATGAAGCAATCAGGCTCTTCTCAGGCGCTTGTTTTGCTTGTTCCTCAAGGTCAGACGGCTGAAGGTAACATGCAGATGACCCTCAACCCCATTGCCCTGCCGGCAGATACAACTGTTGAAGACATGCCGCCATCTGTGGCAGACGCCATTGAGGCGGAAGCAAATGCAGCTGATGGCCAGGATGATCCCAACAGTGAAGATGACCTCTTCAATGCCTTTGAAGACAATGACGATGACGACGACAAGTCGTAACCAGTACAAAACGATAAAAGCCCCTCCTGATGGAGGGGCTTTTTGTGTCGATTGGCATTATTCAAGGAAGACTGTGCCGCATTGAAGGGCGTTAGACATTGCTTGAAAAACCAAAGCAAGTTCTTCAAATTGCTCACCTTCAATCTCACCTGCTGCTTTTGCTTGTGTCATATCTTGGGCTTCTACCATGATATCCGAGCAAAGTTCATGGCGTGAGGTATCGGCAGGGATCAGATCAACAATATGCTGGGGAGAGCAGCCTTGCTCAGCAAATGTTTCAAGAGAAATTAAAAGGTTACCAAAGTTGAGGGCTTTGCCGTTTTCACCTGCTTCAGTTGCAATTTCTTCACAGGTTTGAGTCACTGCAGTGGCGTCATCAGCTGCGCTGTTTTGTGCAAACGTGGCTGTGGCTGACATAAAAAGAGCCGTCAGGCCCAAAAGAACAAAAGATTTCATAGGGAGTAATCTCCAAAAAAGAGTGAAAGGAAAGGTATAAGATATTCAATTCACTCACAGGTATATGGTAGTTCTCTTTGGGGTTCAAGACAAAAAAGAAAGTGTTCATATAAAATGAACACTTTCTAAAAGTCGATTAGGAGCACTGAAGAGCCTCTCGGTGGGTGGCTGCAAGCTGATAGAAACCATAGGTTTCATTGTCAACGACAGTGCTGCCGTTTGCTGCACGGTTGCTGTTTATAATATCGCGCATGGCCATTTTTGCCATTGTACAGCGCATGTAGCGATTGATATTGTCGCCGGTTAGCAGCAGTGGGTCGCATTTTTCTGCAGAAAACTGCTTGTAGATATAAGTTCTACTGGCAACAGAAGTGGGATGTTTCAGTATGGCCATATATACGCTGCAGGTTGCACCATTGTCAGGCAAATCTGCGGTAGTGTGGCGCTGGGGGTGCTGCATATTGGGTGCAGGGGTTGGTTTTGAGAGGGTTGACGTGTCTGGCGCGTCTGTTGTTTGCACAGGCTGCTGCATGCTGGGTGCTTTAGTTTGCACCTGTGGAGCATTGGCAACTGCCGTTGTACTCATTGTTGCAGTCAGTAGCGTAATAATGGTAAGAAAACGTCTCATGGCTGGCCTCCTTAAGGCTTGCGGGACGGGAGATATTTGATTGTGTCATTCAAGTATGGGTAGCGCATTGATCTATTTCAAGAGGGGAGTCACAAGCCTTATGGCATAAGGGGTGAAGCTCTTCGCACCTTCTTTAAAATGCCGTAAACTGCTTTTATGCCTATTATTGAACTCCCTTATATGCCGCGTCCTTTACAGCGAGAGCTTCATGAAGGCCTCAAGCGCTTTAACGTGCTTATTTGTCATCGCCGTTTTGGTAAAACTGTTTTTGCCCTTAATGAAATTATTAAAAAAGCCGTGGAAAACCCGCGTGAAAAGCCAAGTTACGCTTATATATGCCCTACAAAAAACCAGGCCCGCCAAGTGGCATGGGACTACCTAAAAACCTTTCTTGCCCCTCTTGGGGATGCAGTAAAATTTTATGAACAAACTTTGGAAGTGCGTTTTTACGGGCGAGTGATTCGTTTGCTTGGGGCGGCGCACGCAGATAGACTGCGCGGCCTTTACCTAGATGGCGTAGTGCTAGATGAGATGGCAGATATTCCTATGGGTGTGTGGAGTACAGTTGTACGCCCTGCGCTATCAGATAGGAGGGGCTGGTCTATTTTTATTGGCACGCCAAAGGGGCAAAATCAATTGTTTGAACTGTATCAAATGGCAGAGAAATTCCCTAGGTCTTGGTATGCGAGAACACTCCCTGCATCCATGAGTGGCGTGCTTGATGTAGAAGAGCTTAAAGCCGCAAGGGAGAGCATGAGCGAGGCGCAATATGCACAAGAGTTTGAATGTTCTTTTGATGTGGTTGAAGAAGGGCTTGTTAAAAGAGATTGGTTTAATTTGTACTTGCAAGGTGTTGAATTAAAACAAAAGATTTGGAGTTTTGATACGGCTATTAAAGCGCATGAAAAGGCAGATTACAGTGTGGGCGGCCTGTGGGGCGTGGCTGGGGATGGCTATTATTTACTTGATGTGATGCGCGTGCGCGAGGCTTACCCAGACCTTAAAAAACGCATCATAAACCTTTGTACGGATCAGCCAGCGGATGCAATTTTAATTGAAGATAAAGCCAGCGGACAGCAGTTGGTTCAGGATTTAAAATCTATGACACGTTTGCCTGTGCTTCCTATTTTGCCAAAAGGAGATAAATACACAAGGTTAAATGTACTGACGCCTGTGTTTGAAAGCGGTAAAATTTTCCTTCCGAGGCATGCGCCATGGTTAAAAAATTATATTGATGAAATGGTCCTTTTTCCTCATAGCATGCACGATGATCAGGTGGATATGACCACCCAAGCCCTTAAATACTTAACGGAGCGAGAAGGGGCTGGACGATACAGTATTGATGGATAAAAAAACAGCCCCCGGAGGGGCTGTTTACATCGTTTATTTGTCGCCTGTAGGGTCATCATCCTCAGAAGTTTGGCCAAGTGGCTTTTCTTCTGGTGAATCTTCACCTTCAACATTTGTAGGAGTTTCCTCCTCTTCAGTTTCAGCCGTCACAGGCTCAACAGGTGCAGGCTTTGGCTTACGCACAACTTTAGGCATGCCGCTTTGGCGCGGTATGCCGTCAACGCGCGGTGCATCAGGCACTGTATGGTCCTCATCAAATTCAGACGCAATGTCATAAGTTGGATCATGGTACAGTTTCATGATTTGCGCGCCTGTTAGCGTTTCGTGCGCAAGCAGTGCGTTTGCAATAGCAACCCATGCGTCATGCAGCTCGCCTTTCGGCTCACCGTCAACGGCAGGTTTCATCAGGTCCCAGACCTTCTGAAAAGCATCATCGCGCAGCTTTTGCTCTTCTGCTTCAAGCTTCCTAAGAAGCTGTTCAGACAGCCGAACACCGCCGCCACCGCCGCCGCCCATGCCAAATATGGCGCCTTGATCTTCAGTATAGCGTCCAATAAATTCTTTATTGTAGCCACCTTCACGAATCAAGTGCTGGGTGAGCTTGGTTGCCTGCTGGTAGTCGTTAGACGCACCAGTGGTTACACCTTCAAAGCCATACTGAATTTCTTCAGCAATACGGCCCGCAAGCATCATTTCCAGACGCGCTGTAAATTCTGCAAAGCTCATGCTGACACGGTCACCATCAGGGCGAGATGCAACAAAACCAAGGGCTTGGCCACGCGGAACGATGGTCGCCTTGTAGATTTTGTCACGCATCACCTTGTGGTAGTGAGCCTGAATGACGGCATGGCCAGCTTCATGGTAGGCGGTTGCCTCCTTTTCAGCGTCGCTCATGCCAAGGGTGCGGTTTTCCGCGCCCATTTGCATGACTTCCATGGCGTTTTCAATATCAACTTGGCTAATGAACCGCTTGCCGCGTTTCACAGCAAGAATACCAGCCTGGTTACAGATGGCTTCAATGGAAGCACCACTCATACCAGCCGAGGCACCCGAGAGGATGCGCAAATTAAGCTGGGGATCAGTGATTTTGTTCCGCAGGTGAACCTTGAAAATTTCAATGCGTGCATTAAAATCTGGGTTCGGAACAACAATCTGTTTATCAAAACGGCCAGGACGGGTCAGCGCGCTATCCAGTGTATCTGGGCGGTTGGTTGCCGCAAGAATAATAACAGGTGATTCACCTTCATTACCCATGCCGTCCATTTCCACCAGAAGCTGGTTAAGCGTTTGCTCGCGCTCATCATTGCCGCCGTTTGCACCGCCGCCACGCTGTTTACCCACCGCATCAATTTCATCAATGAAAAGGATACAAGGGGCTTCCTTGCGTGCGTTTTCAAAAAGGTCACGTACGCGGGATGCACCCACGCCCACAAACATTTCAACAAACTCACTGCCGGAAGTCGCATAAAACGGCACACCAGCCTCACCAGCAATGGCTTTAGCAAGCAGCGTTTTACCGTTACCAGGGTCACCAACAAGCAATGCACCTTTAGGGATTTTACTCCCCATGGCGGTATACTTTTGAGGGTCTTTCAGGAAATCAATGAATTCCTGAGCAGCGTCCTTAGCTTCATCAGCACCAGCAACATCTTCGAAGGTTTTTACGTCTTCTGCGCGGGTGATTTTTTTAGCTTTGGATTTACCAACGCTGCCAAGACCGCCACCGCCGCCGCCGCCTTGACGGCGGGCTTGGATGAAACGAAAAACCATAAAGCCCAGAAAGCCCATCATAATAAGCGTGAAGATAGACATTCCGCCACCTTCATCGCCGCTATCAGGGCTTTTGCGGAAATCTGCTTCAGCAATTTGTGCTTGGCGTTCTACCATTTTGGCAGTGTAGCAGTTCAGCTGGCTGTCAGTTGCATCACCAAAGTGTGCATATTCAAACCCGCAAGTTTCCGCAGCGCTCATCTGAAAGCTTTTACGCGTTTCTGGAGGTGTAGCAGAACGTGGGTTACGAGGGTTTGCAGCAGGGCCACTTTCTTGTGTGGTTTGCGAGGAAGGAGAAGAGCTGCTTTGGGACGTATCATTATTGATTGCAAGAGCAGCAACAATGACAAGCGCAAGCGCAGCAAAAATAAGAGTGGTCCTATTCATTAGGAAACTCCTTTATGCATCAAAAAATGGGAAAAAAGATATTTATACCCGTCTTTGATACCTGTATGCACTGTATACATCAAGGGAAAAGAGTCATTTGAAAAAGCTAGGGCTTCTCACTTTAAAACAAAGGGTGCAAGCTAAAGTCATATAAGTTTCCAAAGGTTCCAAAACATAAGGATATACCCCATATTATGAAACGTTTTTCTCTTCTCAATCGCACGCAAAAACGCGCGCCAGAGCACACAAAATTTTACGATAACATGCCCTTTGCAGTGATGAGCGCACCAGAGCCCTCTTGGAGCGGTAGAACCTACGGCGCCATGGCCAAAGCAGGCTACGCAAAAAATGCAGTGGCTTACTCTTGTATCAAACAAGTGGCATCTGCTTGTAGCACAGTACCTGTTGTGCTGGAGGAGGGGAACGCTCTTAAAAAACTATTAGAAAATCCTAACTCTCAGCAAAGTACACATGAGTTTTTTTATAGTGTGTATGCCCATTTGATGATTGCGGGTAATGCTTACGTGCTTGTGCATGGAGACGGAGAAAGCATGCCTGTATCTTTGCAAGTGTTAAGGCCTGATTTTGTGAATGTTAAGCTTGATGAGCACGGGCAAATTATTGGATATACTTATCAGCGCAGGCTTTACAAAATGAACGATAAAACACGCCGTAGCTCTATTTTGCATATGAAGCAATTTAACCCGCTGAGCGCGCTGTACGGCCAAAGCCCACTTGAAGCCGCTATGGGGCATGTGGACGTGTTTAACAGTGCAACAGAGTTTAACAAAAGTTTGCTTGATAATGGCGCGCGTCTAACAACAGCGCTTAAGTTTAAAGATACACTAAGCGCAGACCAGCGCGATACGTTGCGTCAGCAGTTTTTGCGTGCCTTTACAGGCGCTAAAAATGCAGGGCGTCCGGTGTTTTTAGAAGGCGGCATGGACGTGCAAGAACTTGGCACATCACCAAAGGATATGGAGTTTCTTGAAACAAGCTCAATGGCAGCAAGGCTAACAGCGCTTGCCCTTGGCGTGCCTCCGTTTCTCATCGGTTTGCCAGGTGATAATACTTTTAACAACATGAAGGAAGCAAAGCTGCACTTTTATGAAAATACAGTAAGGCCTCTTGTGGAGCATGTTGTCAGTGAAATAAATCACTACATGAAACCGTTTGTAAGCACTGAAAACGCAGTGCATGCAGACTGGAACCGCGTAGATGCCCTTGCACCGCTTAGAGATGCGCGCTGGAAGCGCATTAGTGAAGCAGATTTCCTGACCACGGCAGAAAAAAGAGAACTTCTTGGCTTTAAGCCCTTGAGTTCTTAAAAAGTGTCAGTTTTTGGGCTTTTCTTGCCTCCTATAAATACGTGGATGTTGTTTATAGGAGGTTATGATGTCATCAGATCATGTATTCGGAGCGTATTCCTTATCGCCTAATGAGGCAGGGGATGCTTATACGCTTAAAACAGCTCATCTGGATAGAGATTCGGGGGAGATGATTTATAGTGAGTGCTACATTGACGGGGAGGAAATGAACCCTATAAGCGGTGCTGATGCTATGCAGCTTTCAGTGCGCGGCGATGAGTTTGATGTAAATAGAGGTGAATATAAAGAAGCTTTTGATAGAGCGGTAAGCTCTGATGAAGCCATGCAGTTTGAGGCAGACCATGGTATTAACCGTGAAGTTTATGCAACCATGGTAGTGATGGAAGATCATTTTCATATGGAAAACTCTCCAGAAGTTGTAGGCGCCCTTGAAGCAAGGAGAGACGGCCTTGAAGCTGCTGATAATGAAAGAGGCAGTGAGATTATGGAGCATAGAGAAGCACTTTGCCAGCCCCCAAAAGATTACGAAGATAAAGTGGTTGCGACAATTATTACGAAGGATTCTATACATGTACTAACAGAAGATGGACACATGTTTGAAGCTTCAGAACTTGCCCTAGAAGGCAAAGAAGTAAACGGTATAAAAGAGCGATCAGATATGATTCATCAGTATAAATCTGACTTGCAAGCCAAAGGCAATGTTGCTGATTTTAACGCAATTGATGCTGGGCGTAATATTACGGGCGCAGCAATGGAGCTGCAAACTGATCCTGAAAAGGCTGGCGGTAAGTATGATACACGCAAGCATGTAAGAGACGCAGACGAGCTGTTGACGCATGACCTTGATATTAACGTTAAATTTGGCGAGGATGCCAGAGGTTAAAGCCTTGGAAACAAAAACACCCCGCAAATGCGGGGTGTTTTACGAGCCCAAGTGGGCGAGCGGCGTATAAGGGCGCCGAGCGGATAGCGGCCATGGCGATGTGGCGCGTTAGCGCCGCCGCTATCCAAGATATAAAGAAGCAGACAGCCTAAATAGGAGGCTCCAAAAGTAAATGCAGAGGTATGGATATTAAAAACACCCCGCAAATGCGGGGTGTTTTTTTCGGTTACATAAGCTTGAATGGCGGCGCCATCAGCTCTTCCATCAGTTTGGCGTACAAAATATCAGCGGTCTCATCAGCAATGCTGGTGTCGCCCATAATTTTACTGATAAGGCCTGGTGATTTTGGCCTCAGGTCATGAATTTTGGGTTTGCTTTCAGGTGTGATATCTGGGTGTGAGTTGATGGCCTCTCGTGTGTAGCCGAGCGCATCAACAAGGCCAAATTCAACAGCCTCATAACCTTTCCAAACCGTACCTTCAAACAGGTCAGGTGTGCTTTGGTCTAGCTTGTCACCGCGTCCTTTTGTTACATGTTCTTTAAACAGGGCGTGCAGGTCATCAAGATCCTGACGCATTTTTGCTTTTTGTTCTGCTGATTCATCAGCAAATGGGCTGATGCCAGATTTGTTTTTGCCAGCGGTATGTACACGCTGTTCAACGCCAAGCTTGCCCATCAGTTCAACAAAGCCAAAGTAACGGGCCACAACGCCAATACTGCCAATGGTGGAAACGCGGTTTACAAAAATTTTGTCCGCGGCCATGGCAATCCAAATACCGCCACTGGCACAAACTTCCTGCACCACAACGTAAACAGGAATGCCCGTTTTCTTTTTCCAGTACATGATCTCGTTGTAGATGAGGTCACTCTGGCTGGGGCTGCCGCCGGGGGTGTTCAGGTCAATAAGCACCAGTTTGGGGCTGTGCTTTGTAAAAGCTGCTTCAATCAGGTGGCGGTAAGCACCAATGTGAATGCCTTTTTTACCTGTTTGAATTACGCCGTGCATATGCAGGCGGTTGATGTTGAAGCTATTGGAAGCAGAAGATTTAAGACTCAGTTTCATGGAAGGCTCCAGTGTATGAAAAAAGAGAAGAAGATAAGAATTGTTTGTATACATACATGTAGAAGGAGGGGGATGTCAAGTTGTTCTATTACTGTCAGTATAAACTCATGTGGTTTCTCATAAGAATTAGTGGTTTAACAAAGGGTAGAGAGTTTTAAATGAAAATGAATATATTTATGTGTGCGCTAGCCGCATCGGTTACTTGTTTAGCTGTAGGAGCATCTTATGCACAATCATCAAATATAGAGGCTGTATCTCGTCAAGTTATGAGCCTTAAAAATACGCTGGATAGTTTTAGAGCAAACATTGATGGACGGCTTGACGTGCTTGAAGTGCAGTTTGAAGATTGCAGTGATGGTTCTGAATATGGAACGGTTGAATATGGGGCATGTACTGACCAAAATGAAGTCGGTTTTACATTAAGCCAATGTATGAATGGAAGCTGGAGAGAAACTGTCGATACTTGCGCAGTGCCGCGCCAGCAGTACGCACGTGTTGGAGATGGCCGTGTGAATCCACGTCTTCCAAATGCGATCAGCCTTGATGCTGAAGCGGGTCTTCTTGTTGGGGGCGGACCAAGGTTTATGTCTGGTGATACAACAACGCTAGATCAGTTTTGTAGGGATAAAGGCTTCCTTGGTATTGAAACCTATGGACGCCACGTCTTTAGTAGCTGTGGTAACGATGCTGTTGTTGGTTATGATGGATCAGATTATGTATATGGAGCAGCGGCAACATTTGGATGTAGCGCTGCAACGCATGTAATTTGTACGAATAACTCATTAGATGTTATTGCGCCATAAGGCTTTTGCAATACGCAAAAAAACACCCCGCAAATGCGGGGTGTTTTTAAATCGTTTAGCTTTTGGGTGCAACAGGAGTTGCAGGCTTAACAACATCATCAATGATGCCGTTGTCTTTTGCTTCTTCAGCGCTCATCCAGGTGTCACGGTCAAACCATGTATCAACCACGTTTTCAGGTTGGCCTGTTTTTTCAACAAACATGGCATGCAGTTCATCATTCAGGCGCTTGGAGTGCTCAAAGCTACGTTCCATGTCCTTGATGGTACCTTGGGTACCAGCACTGACTTGGTGAACCATGATCTGCGAGCGAGGCGTTGCAAAACGCTTGCCTTTGGCGCCATTGATAAGTGTTGCTGCACCCATACTGGCCGCCATGCCGTTTACGATAATGGCAACATCATTGGGGATGGATTCCATTGTATCAATGATTTTGTAACCACTGATTACGCTGCCACCGCCGCTGTTAATGTACATTGTCATATCTTGGGCGCTTTTAGAGCTGAGAATCAGCATCAGCGAGGTCAGAATATGGGCCATGCCATCTTCGAAAGGGCCGTAGAGCTGCAAAATACGCTCTTCTAGCAGAAGGCTATCAGGGTCTGTGATGACCGTACCGTGAGGGGTTTCCTTCACGATGCGCGGAACCATAATATTGGAGGGGCTTGCCCCGGTTAGTCCACGGTCAACCATGGCTTTAATTTCAGCTTCAGCACCGTAACATACAGGATATTGCATAAGATATGCTCCTAGATAAAAAAAAGGGAGGAGAGAGTGATAATGCATTTAATTCTATAGGTATACATATGGAGCGTCAAATAAAAAGTGCCCCCTTTTTAAGCAGGGGGCACAGAGTTTTCGTTTATTGAGAGGTAGAAATTCTAACAACGCTTTTGAAAATATCAAACCCTTCCAATGGGATAGGTTCGCTGTTTGATGCGCGGTTGTGGCAGCGAATATCAGATGGGAAATGATCAATTTTACTGGCAAGCCAATCATCTGCAAGAGAAGTGAGGAAGGTGTCTGTCTCTTCACTTTCTGCAGCAAGGCTCATAATAACACGATCTTTTGCATCGTGCTCTTCAATGCGGTGCCAAAAAAAGAGCAGCGTCTGTGCATCCGTTGCATGGAAGCAAAGTGGCGCGCTTGCATGGATTTCCTGAACAGAGGGTTTGCTAAAATCGTGGTCCAAAATAAGTGCAAACTTTTGGTATGGACGCGATTCCTTTTGCTTAAGAAATACATGTGCAGCATCACCAATAAGCATTGTATGGCTATTTTTAGGGCGTGTGCCAACAACATTTTCTTGTGGGTGGGCAGCAATGGATGAAAGTAGAATGATTTGACTCATGCTAGATTCTCCTTAAAACGGGATAGATAGAGAGAGAAGTAGATTGTGTATACATTGGTTGCGCGTGTATTGTCAACTCTTAAGAGGCTGGCTTGCACCCAAAAGCGAAACCCACCCCGCTGGGGGTGAGTTTCATTGTTTCGATTAGGCGGTTTTTTTCACGGGTTCAAAGGTGTATGGATCGCGGCCAATGGAAACCATCAGACCTTGCAAGGCTTGAATGCTTTCTGCAGGCATGCGATGTTTGTCCTCTGGCGGCGTCATGATATCGGCGATATCATAGCCGCATGTTGTCAAAAGCTCGACCCATTGGCGGTGCGCAGGGTTTCCGCTGTCATTGTTGGTCACAAAAGTATTAACCTCGGCTGCCATGCGTTCCTGTGCCTCAGGGTTGAGGTCAGCAAAGGCTTCCATCATAGCAATCAGTTGAATGCGTTTGATGCGGTCTTTGTCTTCAATTGTCAGCTCTGCATTGGCATGAGGTTCCGGCAGAACCGTTGCACGCAGTTGCATCACACCAACCAGTCTGGTGGCAAAGGCATAGCTTTTGGGGTTATTTGCATCCCCAATGTTTTTGCCTTGGCCCTGGCCAACCAGTCTGGCTGTGGACTGTGCGCCTGAGTACTGGCGCAGTTTTGTGATGGCATCGCAAAAAGTAAGTTCCATGAATAAATCCTCCTAGGATCATGGTGAACGGAAAGAGAGTTAGTGTCGTGTGAGCGTATTATTGGGTGTGTGTAAGAGATTTACAAGAGCGTTTTTATAAAAAATACCCCACACATTGCGGGGTATCTTCGATTTTTATTGTAGTTTTACTTTCTGCCATGCTTTTTTGATTTGAAAGAGGGGGATTGCGAATCCCATACCGTCTTGCCAATCGCTTTGGCAGTGCATGCCCAGTAGTTCACCGCTGGTGTTTACCACAGGGCTTCCAGAAGAGCCAAAGGCGCGCACATCACGTTCTGAGTTACCATCATGGAAATGGTAAGGGAAGATTATGGGGGCCACATCTTGGCTTGCGCTTTCGTTACGCATCCATTTGCGTTGCGGAATATCCCATACCTCTGCTTTATTGCAGGGGCGAGGGCCTTTGTCATGCGCACGGTATTGCGGTACCACGTAACAATCTTTTCCGAGCATATGGCTAGGAACAGCATGAGGGATAACAGCAAATCCGTGACTATAGTCAGATGTCAGGAACATGATGTCTTCATCAATCGCCCAAAGCCTTTTACGGGGCAATGTACGGATTTGGCCTCTGTTATACACAAAGTTATTTGGGTCTACGTTGCAATGGGCGCAGGTTACAATTGTACGCTCATTTAATGCAAAGCCAGAACACTTGGGTGTGTTTAAGTTGGGTCCCATAAAGGTGATGACGTAGTCATCTAAACATAAAGTCATAGGGGCCTCCTAAGAAAAGGGAAAGAGGTTTTGTATACGAATAAACTAAAGGGAAGGTAAGAACGGGTCAAGTAAAAACGCCTACCTTCGCACCTTATACGCCTGCCTCTATGCTGTTTGTATATGCCCTGCAAACAAGGAGAGCCCCATGCAGATAAGAGATTTTAGCGCTGAAATAGTATCTACAGACCAAGTAAAAGGTGAGCTTGTCGCAACAGCCAGTACGTTTAACAGCGTAGACGAAGAGGGGGATATCATTCTACCCGGTGCGTTTAGCAAAACACTCAGCGAGCATAAAGCCAGCCATTTTAAGTTTTTGTATCAGCATGACCCGTTTTATCCATTGGGTATTATTCAAAGCCTTATCCAAACAAAAGACGGCCTTGAGATGCGCGCCAAGTTTGCCATGAACAGCGCCTTTGCGAGGGATAAGTTTGAGCTAGCACGTATGGGCGCTTTTGGGGGCGTGAGCATTGGGTTTTCTATTCCTGCAGGTAAGAGCCGTATAAGGCCTGACGGTGTGCGCGAAATTAGCGAAGTGAAGCTGATGGAAGTGTCGCTTGTGACCTTTCCCGCTAATACGCAAGCCAAGATTCAAGATGTAAAAGGCGCAGACCGCCTAATGCAGGATTTTAAAACAAGTTTTGGCCTCAGTGCGGCGGGTGCAAACTCTGCTGCCGAAGGCCTTAAAGCACTACATAAATATGTAGCCGCACCAGAGCCGCAAGATTCCCTTTTGCACTCGTTGAAGGTACTCAAAGATAATTTAATCTAAGGAATAAAAAATATGTCAGATAACGTAAAAGACATGATGAGCGAAATCGGCTCACATTTTAAAAACACAACGCTAGAAGTGACAAAATCTATGGCGGATCTACAAAAGAACCAATCTCGCACAGATGAGAAACTTCAGTACCTGATGGAAACTGTTAAAAACGGCACGGCTGGTGAAGTGCGTGAGCGCTCTGAGACTGTGCTTAAATACCGTAAAGCATTTATGGATTACATCCGTAAAGGCCGTAGTGGTGAAATTGAGCTGGCTGCGATTCAAAATGATTACCGAAGCGAGTGGGCTGACCGTCTTGCGGCAAAAGGTAACCACTATGAAGCAAAAGCCCTGAGCCACACAGACGCTGAAGGCGGTTATACAGTACCAGAAGATATGGCGACATCTATTGTACGCCGTCTACAAGACTTTTCACCTGTGCGCCGTGCGGCAACAGTATCGACAACATCTAAAGATGCCCTTCAGATGCTTGTACGCGATGCAGACATTGGTATTGCTGGCCTAGCTGAAGGAGCGACTGCAAGTGAAACAACAGCGCCAACATTTGGCAAAAACGATATCCCTGTGCATAAAAAAGGTGTTTACATCTTTGCATCAGAAGAAATTCTGGAAGATAGCGGCTTTGACCTAGAGGCAGAAATTGCACGCGAAGCAGCGGATAAATTTGCCCGCGCAGAAGGTGCTAACTTTGTTTCTGGTACGGGTACAGGGCAAGCCAAAGGCTTCCTAACCTACACAGCCGGTACAAGCTTTGGGGAAATCGAACAGGTAAACTCTGGCGCTGCGGCAGCACTTACTAAACAAGGGCTTGTGGATGTACTCTTCTCACTTGGGCGCGAGACGTATCTACGTAACGCATCTTGGATGATGAACGCATCAACTTGGGGGCAAATTGTAAACCTAGAAAGCACAGGCGGAGAGCCGCTACCTGAAAGCTGGGTGAATCTTGGCAAGATGGAACTACTTGGCCGTCCTGTTATTGTGGCTGACGATATGCCTATCGTTGCGGCAAACGGTCTTTCTGTTGCAGTAGGTGACTTTGCAGAAGGTTACCGCATTGTGGATCATATCAGTGGCATCCGCATGACGCGCGATGAAATCACAGCACCAGGTACAGCGAAGTTTTACTTCCGCAAACGTACGGGTGGTGAGGTTGTGAACTCTGACGCAATTAAGATCCAAAAAATCTCAGCGTAGGTTTTAAACCTAAAAAAGCCCCCGCATGTGCGGGGGCTTTTGTTTTTGGCAGTTTTTTTTGCTCTCAGCGCCTCATTTTTACTCTGCTTTGCGGCGTTAAAATGATGACGCTCCGCAAAATGCTGTCTTGGTGCAAAAGCTTTTTAGAATTTTAGTCCTGCCCGCAGTCCTAAAATAAGCTCTTTTGCACCACCAAAACCTCTTAAGGTTTTGGTTCGGCTATTCGCCTCACATGTATTAGGTCAAATACCTATTTTGTTTCAGTCTGCCGCATTTGCTCTTGCGCTAGTATGAGGAAGCCCCTGAGGTGTTTCTTCATACTTCGCGAGGCGAATAGCTGAGCCTAAATGCAAAGCATTTAGAGCGGGCGAAGCCCAAGACATAAGTTTGTGTGAGCAAACATCAAAGCGCATAGCGAAGTCTGTGCGAATAAAAATCTTTGAAATCCTTGTAAAACTTAGAAAAGTCTCTATATATGCCTTAACAGTTTATCTGTTTCCCTTTTCTATGCCACTAACAGGAGGATTTTCCTATGGCGAACCAACTGATTGCAACGCCAATTTTCAGTGCTGCTATGGCCAATATGCTAACAGAAGGTCAGCACAGGGCCATTGAGGCCTCTGAGATTTTGGTCATGCTGAATACTATGCCGTCGCAGCGTGTATGCGTGGTGTCTTGCTTTGGCGCACCTGAGTTCACATCTGAACTGGAAAAATACCAATGGGTGATTTTTGCAGACAACAAAAAAGCGCTGGATGAAGCCACAAAAGGGCTGGCCGACAGCCATCACAACCTTCGTATTGTTGAAATGGTCTAAGCTTTTTTCAGCCTTATAACAGGAGGTTTCATACGTGAAACTTACAGAAATTGCACCAAACCTTGACGTGCAAGAAGCATGGCAGGCCATTACCACACCGCCCGTGCGTCCGCTTAGCAAAAAGCAACGCCAAAAAAGCCCGCAAGGGGTTGTTATTGTACTGGCTTCAACCAGTAATACCTTTCATGTGCCTGCTTTGGCAGAGCGTAACGTAAAGGAGCCAGGCAAGGCCAAGGTATTTGGCAAGGTTTGGATAACCTCAAACAACATGGCCTTTATTGGCATGTGCCAAATGTTTATTGAAAACGGTGGTGGGCTAAAAAATGTGCCTTATCGTTTTCTTATTTTTGGAGATAATGGAGATGTGATCGTCAGCAGGTCTTTTGCAGAAATCTACCAGATGGATGCCGGTGATTTGTGTCGCATGGTACCGCATGATTTGAGCTGATTCATATCAGCATAAAACGAAAAATAGCTCCCATTTTTATGGGGGCTATTTGTTTTTTAGGCCTGTATGCGTATGGAACAGAAGCGGCGAGATAGCAAAGCCTTCTTTCTATTTTAGTATGACTATGTTAATTCTTAAGCATAAGTGATCTCTTTGTCTTTTTTCTCTCAGGAGTTTTCCTATGAACAAACACTACGTGCTTGCCCCTGTGCACACCTTTTATTTGACCCAAAACCTTCTTCAGGCACCTGCACAACGCTGTAAGGCCAGCAGCCTAAATTTAATGTTGAGCAAAATGACGGAGTGGCGCGAAGAGTGGGGGCGTAAAATTGAACGCATTGCCCTGATCTCTGGTGCAAGCCTGAACCGTTATTTGGATGTTGAAGCGTCTCCTAACGGAGAGGTTTATGACCTTGTTCTTATCTCAGATTCTCCAGAAGTGCTCTACCGCTTTTTGCGTGAGACACAAGGTATGGATATGGAGGTTGATCTTTGGGTGGACGAGCAAACAGAGTTTTGGCGTGACGGTTGTAAAACGCCAGTTAACAGCCATGCTCCTCATGGTGCAGAAACTTTAATGTGTGCGCTTACATTGCCTGTGATGATTCGTGATAATATTGGCCGCAGCCTTACACGTTTGCCAAGGCTGGTTCAGTTTAAGGGTCAAAATGACGGGTTTGGCAACCCTGTAAAAGATGTTATGGAGGAGGCGGCAGCCATTCAAAAAGTCCTCTCTAAACGATAAACAAGCAAAGCCCCCTACATGGGGGCTTTGTTTATACCTATTGAAAAACGGCTCATTCATACCCATAACTTAATGTATCAAACGCAATTTTGCGTTCCTTTTTGCCCAAGGAGGGCGCTCTTATGAATATCATTCCTATGAATACGTTGGCTCTTGGGGCAATTATGCTGGATTTGGCCGTTAAAGCTGATCCAAAAGCACCTAACGCTGCCTTGGTGGTTGCTGAAACGCTGGATGAAAGCGTTTTGGAAGCTCTCGGTGAGGGCTATCAAAATGTTTACTGGGCCAGTTGCTCAACACCTGTTGCGTGTGTACTGATTGAACTTAGCCGCATGAAAGGGCTGGGCAATGTTGATATCCATGTGATTCTTGCATCTGACGCTCACGTTGAACATATCTTCATGCAAGGCACATTTACAGCTCACATGACAGAAACTCAGCTTCAATATGCGCTGGCCGCCTAAAGCCAGTTTTTTCAAAAATTTGCCACAACGAGGAGAAATCTCAATGGCATGTCGTAATATTGTGACCGTTCCGGTCATGTCTCAAACGCTGCTGAATGTGCTGTTTGACAGCCAGCTCGCCGCCCATGAAAAACTCAATGAAGATGCTGCAGTAACAGCAGTTCTTGAAGGCGGCAATGAGGATCGTGTTGCTCTGATCGTTGGCAATGATCCGCGCACTGCGCCTTATCGCAATGAGGCGGGTGAAATCTATGACCTGATGATCTACACCGATTCCCCTGAAACCATGTGTCGCATCATGAAGCGCATTGCGACTTGGGGCGGCAGCTACGATGTCTGGCTTTATGAAGGGCTGGGGCACAAAGTCTCTCTGACTGATGGGGAAGACTATGTGTACAGTGACCAGTGCAAGATGGGCGGCGAAGAAGAAGTAAGCGCCGCATCCTTGCTGCATATGTTGCGCCATGCAGATGTGCCGCGTGAAGAGTTTAATGTGATCTTTTCAGGGCCTGGTTCCAAGTCATTTCGTGCCAGCATTATGGATGCCTCGCTTGGCTGGGGCTGAGGTTGCCTAATCGATAACAAAATCCGCTCCCTCTGGGGGCGGTTTTTGTATGAAAGGTTGACATTCTGTGTACTTTAAGTGTATACAGCTCCTGCAAAACAAACTTTGCGTACCGTTTCTCTTCATGAAGGATAAACTTCCTATGAAAATTATCAGTTTTTCAGATGCTGACCAAGCCTTTGCTCAAGTGTCTGACTATTTTGAGGCCGACTGGGCTGAAAAGAATGTAGTGGTTACAGATGCCCATAAAATCACCGAGCGTGATTTTGCCAGCGGTATTGTAAGCCCTCATGCCGATGTTATCTTCTGGGCACAGGATAAAATGGTAATGATGGCAATCTGCGATGCTGTTATGACCATGCAAGCCTATTCTGACAAGGTTCAACTGGTGGTGCAGCGCAACATTGGCCGAGAGTATGGCTCTTCTTTGTGTTTCCAAAACATGACCTATGACAGTATGGACGATTTTGTGCTCGCATCTGATGCGCAACTTCCTTGAAAACGATAAGCAAAACCCGCCGTAATGGCGGGTTTTGTACGTTTAAGCCTTGACGTAAAAAGAGAGAGGGAGTATACCGAGCACCCACAAAGCAATCTTTGTGTTCCGTTTACTTATCCAAAGGAAAAATCCTGAATGAAAATTGTGCCGTTTCACACGTCAGCAGAAATGTATAAGGGCTTTGCAGAGGTGAGAGAATTTGAAAGCTCTCAAGGGCGTAAAGCTTATGTTCTTATGACAAATGTGAAACCAGAAGATGAGGAAAGAATGGCTGAAAAGCTTTACCTGCCTGTTTTTGACTTTGTTCTTACAGCAGGCAACCCTGAGGTGATGCTTGAAACATGCCGCGTACTCAAATATGCAAACCTTACAACCCCGCAGTATAAGCTGCTTATGCAGCGCCGCAATGGCAGTGAGTTTGTTTGCACAACGGACTTAGGGGCAATGCCGTTTGAAGACGTTAACCTGTTTGTAACGGGTTATAAATAAATCGAAAAAGAAAACCACTCCTTCGGGGGTGGTTTTTGTATACATATTATCTTGCAATCTATGCAATGCTGCTTTATACAGAAAGGATAGCTTATCTTAGCCTTTCTTTTTTCTATGGAGAATATAGATGTCTCATGATTCTTTGCCTCCTGCATCACAGGGGAGCTTCAACTACGCAGGTGCGCTTGTGCGCCTTAAAAACCCAGAACTTATGCCTTGTGGCTGCGGTTTTGCTTGGGATGCTTGGACCGTTGCCACATGTGCCCATATTCAACCTCAAACCAGCAGTATGCTGTTTAACTGTAGCCGCTCTGGCATTGAGATTGATTATGTGGTGAGCTTTACCGAAGAAGATATTGCTTTTATCGTGTGTAAACAGCCTCATGGCTTTCATGTTTTTCCTCGGCTGGAGGTTGAGCCAGAGCCTGATATTGCCCTTTCGGTTTGTCAGGAATATACCACTGAGCAAATCCCCTTTAGCCCTTTAACTGGGGCGGCGGAAACCACAGGAGAAATAGCCCAGCCAGAGCTATACTTTAGCCGAAGGGTGCCGCCAACCAGGCCAAATGTTTGGACATACCAGCTGCAAAATGCAACGCCAGCAGGTGCATCAGGCAGCCCGGTGATGACTAAAAGCCGCGCCATTGCAGCCATGCATGTTGGCATGAATACAAGTAATAATATGGGGTACGGCATTTCAATGCTAACCATGAACCAAGCGTTTCAGCGTATGCTGCTACGCCAGTCAAAATAAATCGAAAAAAACACCCTGCGTATGCGGGGTGTTTTTGCTTTATGACATCTTTGTTGTTTACCTTAAAAATAAAATCCCCTTGCGAGAAAATACCGACTCATCTATACAAAACTTACTTTAAATCTTTTTCTCTTTTTCTATGGGGGGGACACCCATGTCTCGAACACCTAAACGTAAAAGCTATGGCGCAGTACTGCGCCTTGCAGACGCTTGGAAAAGCTACAGCAACTCTTATGAAGAGTATGACGCTTATATGGAGCGTTTTCGTCTTTATGATGAAGAAACCGCCCAAGCTATTTTGAGAGGGGCCCGTGAAGGTGCCAAGGGCGCTGAAAAAATTCTATACGAACGCTTTATGAAAAATATGCTGCCGGTTGAGGACTCTCGCAAACCTTTTGATGCAGGCCTTGATGATACAAACCCTGCAAATTTTGCTTTTGGTTTAAAGCTTTTTAATTTTTGCCGTGAGGAGCTTCATGCTGGCCCTTCAACCTGCTTTAGCGTGCTTGAAGGCTTTTCAAAATATCCATTAAAAGAACAGCGCCGCCTTGCAGCAGAGCTGCCTGATTGCATTGGTGGAATTGGTTTTTTGATGCAAGAGCACATGGACTGGCTTCAATTATTTAACCATTACGGAAACCTTCATTTGGAGAGGGTTGTTCTTGAATTTCAAGACCTATAAGCGATAAAAAACACCCCGCAAATGCGGGGTGTTTTTTTATTCGGGTACAAGGCGGTAATCTTTATAGACGCGCAGGGCGTAGTCAATAAAGGTTTTCCACGTGCTTTTGTAGGTGCTGAAGGTCTTATCATCAGGGGGTAAAAAGCGTGTACGAATAAGCGCTTCTGTAACTTCCATGCGTTTATGAACCGGAAGCTGAGTGTAAGCATGAATCACTTTATCAACGGTTGTGGCGTCAACCCAGCCATCATCGCGCAGTGCTATAACAAGCAACACAAAAAACTGCTCGTTTGGTTCTTGTATGGCGCTTGTTACATCTGCTAGCGTTGGATCGGTATAAGTTTCTGCAATTCTTCTAAAACTGGTAAAAAATTGATCTTTTACCATGTGCGCAGGGCTGCGTTCATCTGGCAGGCAGTCATGGGCATTTATACCTTCAAGAACCATACGTTTAACTGTATCGCGCTTAAGGGTAACGTAAGCCTGTACTGCTGGCAGTTGCATATGGTTATGCCATGTATCTAAAAAATTGTTTCGCTGTCTGACATACGTCCAGACAGCGTAAGCCGCTTCAAAGCGGTTGTGTCTAGGAAGGGAAGACATGGGTCTTGCTCCATAAAAAAGAGAAAATAAGATGTGTTGTGTGAATGCACTGTAGAGGGAAAAAATGCATACATCAAACAGGGAATGAGAGCTATGAGCCTTTTTCTGAAAAATGTTTGTTTTTGCTGAGTAATTAGGCAAACAATCCAAATAATCCTTGATTTTTAGGGGGGAGCGGTGTATCAGATGCATGAACTTATCACCTTATCTTTCCTTTTTCTCTTCTTGGAGGCCTTCCTATTATGCCCCGTATAATTAAAGATAAATTTGACCTTAATGAGGCGCTGTTTTCTGGTGTGCGCCATTTTAGCCTTGCCGGACCGCGTGGCGGTGGCAAAATTGGCAAACTTCGCTATATGGTGCGCGATGTTTATGGTGAAACCACCTTGCCGCTATCAAAAGAGCGAGATGGCTCCTATGTTGAACTGGTGGAACAGATTCGTTCTGGCGCTACAACTGCTGGCACCACTGCTCAGTTTGGTTTTGTGGTTGTGGATGTTAATAAACAGCACTTTGATGAAGTCACGCAAGCCAATTGGAATGATGCGGGCCATGTTCAGTTTGCATTTGAAAAGCTGATTGCTGATACGCTGCGGGATTACTACAGTTATGCAAGCATTAACCGGAAGCTAGCTGTCGTTTTCAATTTTGATGATGCGCCTTTTGCGCCAGATGCCGTTCTGTTTAAAGCTGTTGAGCGCTCCGGTTTCTAATGGCCTTTAAAAATATAAAATCGAATTTAAAAAGCATACCTTAGGGTATGCTTTTTTTGCTATCTACCAAGCTCTATTTTTTCAGCTTGAGGAGATTTTAGATATTCTTCTTCAGAATCAAGCTCTCCTGTTTTTATCACTTGTTTAAAGACGCCCTCATAGGCATCAAGGCGATGTTCTTTACCTTCAAATACATCGTTAAGTGCAATGTATGCTTTGCGTGCTGTATCATCTTCTAGCGCTGCGCTAAATTTAGTTTTTTCATAAGCGCCATCTGCGTCCTGTAGGGCGCCATAATAATGAGCAGAGGCCACCATGGTTTTGATAGCAGGAACATCCTCTACATGAGAGACAACGATATTGTTTTGATAGGCATGGTCTGAAATTTGAGCGGTTGTCCATATATCAAAAGGCGCAGGGCTAGATTCCATAATAAAATCACCATTTTCTGGGGATTGGCGAAGGGTAATGAGAAGGTTTTGCGGCTTTTTGCCTTCTTCTTCTTTGGTTTTATCAATGTATAAAATGGCACTTGGAGCCTGAATCTCTGATTCAGGTTCTTTAAGCTTATCCATAAACTCTGCCGCGCCAGAAAGCACAAGCTGGTTCATGTAGTCATGCCTGGAGGTTACAAATCGTCCAAAAACTGTATCTAACTGACCTTCGTTTTTATAATGTTCAAGCGCTTTACATGTGCCATCACTCATAGCAAGCAGTTCAAGGCCTTGGCGTTCTTGGTCGGCCTGTCTTGCAATAATAGCATTAAGTGTTTGAGCATCTTCAAGGGTTATGTGTTCAGATGATTGCGGACGTAGTATTCTTTGTGTCGCTTTTTCGCGCTCATCAAGGGTGCGCATAAGCGTTTCTTTTTGCCTTTTTTTTAAGACACCCTCGCAAGGCAACTCGCCTTCTTCCAGGACATGGTTAAATGCAACATAGGCACCGCCTTCCATATAAAGCTCGCGCTCATATACCCATTCTCTTACACCAAAATGTAGCTGACGGCCGTGCAGTTTAAAGGTTTCTTCTTCTTTGGGTGTTTGAGGCTCTCCCTTGGCCATAATATACTCAACTGCATCAAGGCCTCTGTTTTCAATAAGGTGCCTTGTTGCTGCTATACCGGTATGAACGCAGTAGTGCTGCATAGATTGTGCAGGAGATGTAATGCGTACATCATGTACGTAATCAATAAGGGCAAGCATATCCTCAGTGCCATAGCCTTCGCTTTTTGCAAATTCAGCAGTTTTAAGAAGGCCATAAACATCTTGCCTTGTTTCACACAGGCTTTTTAACCACGAATCACGGAAACTTGCTTGCGTTGTCAGGGCAACTTCCTTTTGGGATGTGCCTTCTAAAACGCGAACAGCTTCATCAATGTCTTTTTCAAAAACTTTCTTATAAATATTGGAGTGGTCAACCTCATCTCCAACAAGTAGGGCATCAAGCGCGTGGCCTTCTTCATGGTTTGTCACAAAGGCATAAAAAAGAGGCTCAAGGCGTGCTGGTAGTGCTCTTGTTGTGTTGCTATCTCTTTGCGATGAAAAGCCGATACTCCCAACGCCAGTTGATGGTGTAAAAATGATTGGGGAAGGCTTGCCACCTTTTGCAGAAATACTGGTTGGTTTGAGCAAAACGCCAGAAGGGGAACGTGTGCCTGCCATGATGGGGCGTGTATAAGAGCTTAAATGATGCGTGATGCCTTGCTCTTTTTGGATGTCATCAATTTGCGCCACTGTGGGGAAGCCATTTTTTGTATAGAATGCGGTGCGGTCTACCGTTTGAATGCAGGACGTTGCTGCTGAAGATGCAAGCTCTCGCTTTTTATGGTCTATAACACGCTGAACAGTCAGCCTGTCATCATCTGCAAGGCGTTCTTTTAAATCAGCAATACCGCGCTTAATAACCTCATCAAGAGACAGGTTTTCCTCTTCTTGAATGTAGCGGCCATAGCGCTTTTGGTTATTTCTAGCGAACATAAAAAAGGTATGGGGGTAAAAGTGCTATAAAACAAGGGCTAAGCCAGTAAAAAAATGCCCTAGCATTTTACTGCTAGGGCGAGCGAGGAGAGGGACTTATCTCTCCCATGTTCTTAAGGAAGTTGAGAGCTTACATGTGATGCTGTATGCTCTCAGTTGAACAAACTGTTTTATCTCTCAAATTCAATGCCTTGGTCTTTGTTTATACCAAGCTCTTGCTCTTTGTCTTTATCCATGCTGATACCACGAGATTGAAGCTCCATCTCTATAGTAAGAGCCTTATCTTCTAAATCTTTAAGCTTACCAACACCTGCTGCAAGTTTGGCTTCTGCGTCTGCCTTTTGTGCTTCAAGAGGAACATCGCTTGCACCAAGAGGTGCGCCGTCATCATCGTTTTCACTTACCGTATCAAGTGTTTTTAAATCTTTAATGTCGAGTTCTTGTTTCTCTATTTTTCCCATAGTGTTTCCTCCCAGAAATCTTTTTATTCGCCGCCTTGTACGTGGCGTTTAATGGCGTGCAACTTACGTGCGCCTTGGTCGTAGTAACGGCGCATTTCATTGTAATTTGCGTCTTTACGTGTCTTGTTGGCTGTGTGGCGCTCGCCTCTCCAAATCAAAGAAAGCAAAGAGCCTTTCATATCTCCAAACGTTGCAGGAGAGGCCTTAAATGTTTTGTGGGTTTTATCAATACCGTACTTTTGCTCATGGCCCCAGCAGTTGCGCTGTGCGCCAACTGGGTCACGGAAGATACGGCAGAAAACAAGTGTCAGCTGCTGCGAAACTTGTTCCATTGCGCGTCTTACACGCTCAAAATCAAAGCGGAATGATGAAATTTGATGGTCAACAGCACGTACATCGCGTTGCATATACCAGTTATCAGTTTCTTGGTGATCAATCATATTGTTAAGTTTGCTGTAAATAAGCTGAAGATCCGCAGCATCAAGCTCTGGCATATAGCGCGCAAAGTCGTTTGCTGTGGCTTTATCACCTAGCAAAAACTGAATTAAATCATCTTTATGTGTCATGTGGATACCTCCCTAAGTATCTACCCTAATTTTTATTTTGGATATTTTTATCCAAACTGAACTTCACCCAAAGTCCTCATATTTATAGAGGGGGGTAAAAAGTTACATGTCTATTTCCTGACATCTTCGCACTCTTGTCTGCGCCTTCCATACTGAAATGGCAAAAAAGCTTAGAAAACTAAAGAAAGTAACGTGACTCATGAAAGTCGAATGCATTCGCCCTGTTGCGATCTCAACAGACGGAGTTCAAGTGAAACACTACAAAGCTGGCGATATTTTAACATTGAGACAAAACCTTGCTCTGTCTCTTGTTGAAGCTGGTTATTTGAAGAAAATCCAAGAAAAACTGACAAAAGTAAAAACAGGTGCCCCAGAAATGTCAATTTTGAAAAAGGGGACATGTTCATGAGCCTTATTGATCTGACCAAACCCGTTGTTCCAGCGGTAACTCTTATCACCCTTAAAGAGCATTTGCGCATTGATGGAAGTGATGAAGATACGCTTTTGTTGTCTCTTATTGATGCGGCAACAAAGCATGTAGAAACAAAGGCTGATACAAAACTTATTCAGCGCCAGGTGCGCTATAGCACGCCTTATAAAAATGTGCTGAGGCTTCCGGTTGCGCCGCTTGTTTCTTTAGATTTGCTTGAAGTGCGCGGTGCAGATGGAGAGATCACATCCGTGGCTCTTGATGATGTGATTGTTGATATAGATACGGGCGCTATTGATTTGAGGCATGTTTCGCTTGGTGTTTTAGCTGCTCAACAGGTGCGCTTAACTTGCACCGTTGGCCATGGCTCCCTTACGGATAACCTGCCAGCAGAGCTTGCGCAGGCCGTTTTGCTGCAAGCGTCTCATATGTACGAAGCGCGCGGCCTAACGCAGGCTATGAGCTCTCATCCCATGGTAGAAATACTTTGCACAGCGCATCAGCGCCCGTGTTTGGGTTAGGGGAGATGCATAATGTTTTCATTTTCAAAGCAGGCTAAAACAAGAATCACCCTTGAAAAACGAACCCTTATAGATGATGGCTACGGCGGCGAGAGTGCAAGCTGGGCCGTACTTGATACGGTGTGGGCTGTTTTAGATGTACAGCAGGGTGGCAGTGCCCTTTTGGACGGAAAAATTCCTGAAAGCACGCAGTCTTTTACGGCATGGATTCGTCATAGAAGCGATATGGATGCAAGCCAGCCAGAGGCTTACCGTGTGAGGTTTGATGGACGCACAGGCGCCGTGCAGGCCCTGACAGGTTTTGATGAAAAACGCAAAACTTTCGGAAAAACATACCAGCGTCTCAACTTAACTTTAGATGCCCCATCACGCGGCTAAAAATAAAAGGAGCGGTTTATGCCTATAGATTTTTCTTATGAATTTAAAGAGATGAAACGCTCCATTCCTAAGTATGCGAAAACAAAACCAGAGGCCTTGCGCAACCTATCCTCACTTAAGGCCTTACATGCCCATGATAAAATTGCAGATCAGTTTCATGCACTGGATAATATTATGACTTCAGAGCTGTTACGCTTAAGGGCAGGCGTGCCGCAAAAGTATAAGGAACTTATTATGGTCTCTCCAAGGGCTGTAGATCCTGATGCTTATCAGCGCTACACACAGCCCCATGACTGGGTATTTGATGATGAGCTATCAGATGAAGATTACTTTAAGTATGGCCGCCATTATTACAGCCGTATGGCTAAAGGCAAAGGCAGTACAAAAACACGTGTGGTGCGCGGTGAAGGCAGTGAGGGGGTTATGCAAATTCCTGTTATCCCTGTGGTGGATTATACGATTACACAAGAAGGCAAGCTTAAGGTGTTCCGTGTTGTTATTCTGCATGAGACAGAGTTTGAAGATTCTTACGATCCGCGTACAGACCCTCTCGATAGTGATTTAAAAAAGCTTTCTGATAAGGAATGGGAGCTTTTGAGAAAAAATATCAATAATGCAATTTTAGCCCTGTCTAATGCCGGGGAAGGAATCCGCCGCACTGCTATAAATAGTGTTATGCCAGAAATGATGCGCAGACGTGATGAAAATTTGGGAGCATTTAGTAAAGTTATGGCGCCGCTGCGTGATTATTTTAAAGGGGAAGATGATAGGCCCTACTCTTTAGAAGGCAGCTTTACCGGTAGCGGAGAGTTTGAGGAGTAGGGGGCTGTTTCTTCCTGCTTTACAAACGTTAACCATAGGCGTAAAACCTACCTCATAATCTCTTATCTTCCTTCTCGTTTTAAAAGGAGCAACTTATGCTCAAAAACCTCACGCTACAAAGTAGGCTTTTTATCGCGACTGTGCTGATGCTTATCTTTGCGGCTGTTGAAATTATCCTTGGCCGCTTTATTGGCCTTTCTGCTATTAGTGCCGATGGCGTGAATATGCTTGGCCATAGCCTGCTTTTATTTATTGCCCTTGTTGTAGATTCCTTGCGGCGGGTTTTTGAAAAAGAAGGCCGGATGCTTGAAGCGATTGGCGGTCTTATTGGTGGGCTTTTCTTGGTTGGTATGGCGCTTATAATGGCTCTAGGCGCTGGGCACCATCACCATTCACTCGCTGAACATGCACAATTTATGGCGCAAATGGGCAGTGCAGATTTTTGCGGCCTTTCACCTGGTACTTGGATGAGCGCTCTTGCAGGTACAAGCTTTGTGCTGCATGCAGGGCTGTCTCTCTATTTGCTTAAAGACATCAAAAATTTGAATGTTGCAGGTGCATGTTTGCACTTTGGCCTAACCACGCTCACGACCGCAGCCATGTTTATAAGTGGGGTACTTATGGTATCTTTTGGATGGTGGTTTTTAAGCGATGTTTTGATGTTTATCATTACGGCTCTCATGATTGTTTCTGGTGCAAGGCTTGGCTTTAAAAGCCATAAACTGCTTCTAGAAAACTTTAAATAACACGAAAAAAAACACCCCGCATGTAGCGGGGTGTTTTTTGTTTTCGATTAGGCTGCTTCCAAGGTGCAGCTTCCTGTTGAAGCACGTGCTTGTGCACGTTCTTTAGCACCTTCGGCCATTTGCGCTTGAATGACACTATAGTCATTCACGTAGCGTCTGCCATCATTGCCGGTGTAGGATGTGCACGCAGGCTTTTGGTCCGCTTCTGCTACTTTAGCTGCCGCGATAACTTCCTCCACTGTGCCAGAGATCCAGCCTGTGACTACGGGTTTGGGCGCAACAACGTTTTGGTAGTACTCAACGGCAGATGCAATGGCTCCCATAAAGGTAGATGCAGCAAAGCCAATCATGATAGCCGTTCCGACAGTTGAACCTTGGGCGCCGGCAAGCATCATAATGCCTACAACTGCAAAGGTTACGATCATGCCTGCCATGAACAAGGCGTCTGAAGTTTTAGTAAAAGTTTGCATGTGAAATCCTCCTAGGACATGCGAGAAAAGGAAAGCTTTGTAATTTAATGAGCAATATATAGGGGTAAATCGCCATAAGTGCAAGGCTAGTAAAGCAAAAAAGATGCCCCAAAGGGCATCTTTTTCTCGTTTGTTAATCCCGAAGGGTACCTGCAGTAATGGCAAGCCCAGCAAGGAGTTTAATCATTGTCATTGTTTTTGTCCTTTGGTTTAGGGATAGGGTAAGTTTTGTTGGCAAGTGAGAAAATGTAAATCGCAATGATAAAGCAAACCCATGTAAGTGCGCTGTTGCCTGTTACAAAGTGGTAGGTTGTGCCTATACCTGCAATGATTGCTGCCAGTCCCACAAGAAGAAGAGTGAGTAACATAAGCGTATGTTTCCTGTGTAAAAGATAAGAAAAGGTGTAAGGGGCAAGCCCATATATTTTTTAAACATAGAGAGTCTAAGCTGAATAATCAAGTGTTAGGCTTATAAATGTTCTGATATACTGACCCGCATGGAAAACAATCAAATTAAATTTTTATCAGTTGATGATATGTTTGGCATTAAGGGGCGCATGGGCCGTCTGCATTATATGCTGGTTACAGTTCGTATTTTTGTTTTAGGCATGGCGCTTATTGCGCTTATATCGCCTGCAAGTTTTATTGTAAGTTTTGTTGGCGTAAACCCATTATTTGCACAAAATATATTCATAGCATTGATTCTAATAGGGTTAAGCTTGAGTAATTTATCTATTGTTATGCGGCGCGTGCAGGATATAGGTTTTCCATACTGGACTGTATTTATTATAATTCTTTTAAGTTTTCTTGTACCTCCTGAGCCTGAATGGCTTGTTCTTGCAGCAACCGTTGTTGTTTTTACAATGCAAATTGCTTTATTTATTATACCCGGAGATGTTGAAGAAAATGCTTACGGCGCTTGTGTTGAAAATCCTGAAATGCCAGAAGGATATTACTGGATGAAACCTTCTACTCAAGGGATTGCTGTATTTGGTTCTGTTCTTCTTATTGCGTTTTTATTCATGTTGGCATTTGCTCAGCATATTCCAGAGGAGTATTTGCCTGAGAATATATCAACAGAAAGTTATACGTTGAATAGTCAGTAAAAAAAAGCCCCGCAGAAACTGCGGGTTTTTTTATGTATAAAACTTTAGTCAACCAGAGCTGGTAATGTGTTGAGCGCTTGCTCCATCGTGTCATCATTGGCAATCGTGCGTACTTTCAGAAAATTGCTTTTGGTTTCTTTTACGCGGGCATCAGCAAGGGTACGCTTAGGCGTCGGATGTTCTTTAAGGAACTGATCAAACATATCTTCAGTAAACATTGCTGTTTTAGGTGATTTTTTATCACTTTGCATGTTGCGCTCTTTGCCTGTAAAGGCTGCGCTCATAAGATTCATGCTACTGTTTTTCCCTGCATTGGTTGCTTTTTCTTAAAGTCTCTTGTTTTAGACTATAACTTAATTATGGTATAAATTGCTTCATGTTTCAAGGTATTGATTTTATTATATTATATTGTGCTTTTGTGCAACCAAAAAAACTCACTTTAAAAGCGAGCTTTTTTGAGGGGGGAGCTTTAGCTTGCTAAAATGGTGCCGCTACTTTCAAGTGTAAGGGTATAAGCAACTTCACCGTTATAGTCTCCACTATAGTCAAAACGGGTAATCATAAACGCGCCCTCATAAGTGCGGTCACTACTGCCAGGAACAAGAATTTGATAGTTCAAATGTGTGTTACCTTCAGCTGCGGCGCGCACAAGTGAAAAAGGTGTATCATCTTCAAATAAACCGCTGCCGCTAATGTTCATGCTTTGGATGCCAGCACCTTCTAGAAGGGTACGTTTTCCTGCGCTTCCTTTATGGGTGGCATCAATGAGTTCATTGTTAATGCTAAAGCCTGTGGCGCGAATACCGCCAACCACTGTAAAGGTTCCAGATGAAGGGCTGTCTTCTACTTTTAGCAGTAAGTCTTTTCCTTTTTGAGCTGTCATTTAAAGTCTCTCCTTGTTTTAAAATCAGTTGGTTGTATGTGGTTTTTAATTTAATTTGTTACTTTTGCGCTCAGCCTAATTGTGCTGCGCCATGTGGCGCCATCTCGCATAAGGGCTGTGCGGTTTGGGCCAGAAGCGCGCATGTTTATAAGCTGAAATTCTGTTATGGAAAGGCTGCCATTATGCAAAAGGTCATGGACAAGGCTTCTCAGCTCAAGGGCTTCTTTTGCCCCATGGGATCTGCTAAAAAGCGTGATGCGAATATCGTGATTCATGCCTTCTGTGGTCATGGTATCAAAGGGGCTGCCTGAGGCATCAATCAGCGCACATGGAAACTGTGCATTTTCAGGAAGAGAGGTATAAACGCGTGCGCCCAGATGCGCAGCAAGAGATGTATCGTCCTTCATTTTTGTCAGTAAAGCCTGAATAAGCGGTAGGGTGCTATCTGCCATGTATGCCTCGCGTCTTTTGGGTTGATACAGGCAGTGTGGGGGAGAGGGAGCGGTGTGCGAAGTGGGCGAGTTATTATTTTTATTCCCGCTCTTGGTCTTTGGTTTTGTGAATCATAGATTTCCCAAAACAAAATCCCACGCGGGTATGGTCTTGAAAATGCCCTTTTATTTGAATGCTGCGCGCTTTCCAGCGCTTGCATGTACTGGGTATTTTCGCCGCAGTCCTTTATGCCTGCGGCTCGCACTATTCGTGCTCGCATGCGTTTATGATATACCGAGAGCGAAGCATACCCCACCCCACAAAAAAGCCCCCCATTGCTGGGGGACTTTTTAATGTTCGATTAAGCCTGCTGAGGTGCATCGCTGGGCGATACCTCTTCAGCTTCGCCTTCCTCAAGTTCAATAAGAACAGGCTTTTTGGGTGTCTGAACACCAGAGGAAGCTTCTTCTGATGCTGCGCTTTGCCCCAAAAGCTTTTGAAGTGCGGCTTGGTTTGCTTGGTCTTCTTCACTTGTTTGACGCAAAAGTGCGGCCTGTTCAGCAGCTTGCTCTTCTTTGAGCTTGCGTGTTGCAGCGCCTTGTTGCGCGGCAATTTTCAGCTTAGCCAGCTGCTTGGGAGACATGCCCTTCAGCTTGTTACCAAGACCTTCAGTGTCAATGCCAGCGGCCTTCAGGTCTGCCTCCAAAGAGCCAGATTCGCTCAGAGCGATACTGCGCTCATAGGCAGGTTTCAGCAACAGAGGCATGATTTCATGCGCCAGTTGCATATAGCCAGCAAAGAAGCCGTAGGTTACAATAAGATCTGCTGTTTTGAACAGAAAAGCTGCTTCAGCTTTAAATGTCGCAGCACCTTCAATGCCACTGCCAGCAAGCCCCTGAGCAAGGAGCATAGGGTAGGTGACAATCACCACGGTAGGAAAAAGCGCACGAATGACGTGCTTGCGCTCAAAATGCGCTTGCACTTTCATTTGCTTTTCCCCGCGCGGCAGGTATGGCGCGGCAAAGGCAACAAGAACACCAATAGCGCCAATAGCAATGCTGATATAGAAAATGGCTTTCATGTTGCTCAGGTACCAGATGGGGTCAACGTAGGTAAACACGACCTTCATTTGTTCTGGAATGTACTGGGCGGCCAAATTGCCCTGAGGGCCATAAGTGGCGTAACCAGTGGCAAGCAGAGTGAGAGATGTGAGGATGAACAGAGTGGAAAACACACGGTTCAGCATCACGCGAGCGGCCATATAGGCAAGTTTACGCATGGATATTCTCCTTAGTATGCGGATCGGGAAAGGGATGAAAAGATTCAAAGGTAACGTGGGTATAGGGGAGTTCACTTAAAAAATCAACCCTTAAGACGCAAAAAAGCCCCCGTAAATACGGAGGCTTTTCTGGAATCGATTTATTTGTAGAAAGATACAGCGCACAGGTAGGTGACGCTGCGAATGATCTCATCATCTTTGTCAGTAGCCAGGGCCACGTTCAGTTCACTGTAGTGAATCAGAATCTTGCTGGCGCCGGCTGCAATGGCAGCATCTTGAATTTTGCCCCAAACAACGCCTTTGGCCTTGCAGGAGGTGGATTCAGAACCATCGCCGATGGGACCTGTTTTTGTGATGCAACCTTCAAAGCAGTCCACGTATTGGCTGGTGTCTTTGAGGTCTTCAGTGCGGCGCGCAACAGTCAGTTTGCTTTTGTTTTCTTCAGAAATCAGATGCATGTGTTTAGCTCCTTAAGCTAAAGGGGGGGGAGGCGAAAACGCCTTCTTGGTGGTTTAAATAAGCGCTTGAGCGCTGTATTGCTCTAACATATTCGCAACCAAGCTTTGCATAAGCGCCAGCATCTCACTCTCGTCAGGGGAGCGAGTATAAAAGGCGTTATCAAGAGTTGGGCGTAATGCGTAGCAATGATTGACATGTTCAAAGCGTAGGCCTTTTTGGCTTAAAACACTTTGAATATGTAAATGAAGAGAAGGGACCAGCATAAAAGCACGTAAAACTGAATCGTATGTACAATCTTGTATTATGTGTTTAGGGTCTTTGAAGAGGGTAAGTTCTGCACCGTCTTCAAATGTAATTTTCATGATGGCTTGGTAAAATGCCGCTGGCATTTTGGTTCCATAGGTTTTTCCAAGCTCTTTCATGGATGATGTTGCGCCATGTTGAATAGGCGTTTTTGCAGCGATAGCAAAACTGTCCAGCTCTGGATAGGCATTGCATTGATAGCTGTTGCCAAGGGATGTTAAGGCCTCTCGCTTCAGCGGAACATCAAGCGCAGCAAACTTACACATGATATCCACATAAGCGGCGTGGTAATCATTGGGCAAGTCAAGGCAACTAATTGACTGTGCAAAAGCTCGGCATATAATGGGCAGCTTATCTATTGATGCTTTTTTCCCTGTTGTTGAAAAGTGTTTACTGGTCATGGCATACCATGATGAAAAAACTCCTTGTGCTAGGGGTGGGGAAAAGGAAGGGTAGATAGGTCTAGTGGGTTTCTTATACGCTGATGGGGGATTTTTTCAAGATGTTTTTAATTATTTTAAACCACTCAGGCACTTCACACTTTAACGGGGCTCTGTTCTTGTTAAGCGCGAATATAAGGAGAACTCATATGACCGTTTCGCGTATTTCTGGAGAGGTGCTATGTGCGCTTGGAAAAAAAGAATACATCTTGAAACCCACCTTTGGGGCGCTTATGCAGGTTGAGCTTAAAACAGAGACATCTATTTTAAAGCTGGCAGCAGATGCACTGGAGGGCCAGTTAAAGCTTTCTCATGCGCTGATTATTTTAAAGTGCTGCATGCAGGAAGATGTATCTGAAGATGTTTTAAGTGATATGATTTTGGAGCAGGGGCTTGCAGCTGTGATGCCTGTTGTACATAGCCTGATGGCAGTAGTGCTAGAAGGCACACTTACCCTTGATGACTAAGCTTCCATACGGTGCCTATATGCAGGTAGCTGTACTGGGCTTTGGTTTGTCCATAAGTGAGTTTTGGCAAATGAGCCCGAGCGAATTTAAAGTGCTGTGGCAGGGCTATAAAACAAAAGAGGGGCTAGAGCCCCCCTTGAGTCAGTCTGACTTGAAATCTCTCACCGCGCGTTTTGGGCGCACAGGGGAGAGTGTTAAAGAGAAAGTGTAGCGCCTTGTAGCTCATCGCGCTCAAGAGCCTCTTCACGGTCACCGTTTCTGGCATCTTCAAGGGCTTGGACTTGGCGTCTGTTATCAAGGGCAGCACCCATGTGCATATCTTCCATCGTTTGGCCAAGCTCTTCAGCGTACTCGTTATCCAGCTCCATGTTGCGTTCACGGGCCGCTTCAATAGAACCTTCCGCCTTGCCGCGAAGTGCGCTTTCTGCCATGACATCGCCAAGAGATGGGTTTGTGCCTTTCACGGCTTCATGGATGCGATCCTTGCATTGGTCTTCAAAATCATGAACTTGTCGGAGATCATTTTCGTTAAAAGTAATCGTCATGCCTGTTTCATCTTGAATACGTTGTTGCATCTGGCCTGTTTCGCGCATAAGCGCCGCATAACTTGGGTCTACTTGCGCCCCTTGTTTTTGCGCTTCAGCCATATCAGCTGCTTGCCCATAAGCTTCTTGCGATGCTTCAACTTCTGATAAACGCTTTTCTCTGCCGTATTCTCTCAGTGAATTATCAAGGTTTTCATCAAGTTCACCAATATCCATACGGTCGCGCTGAACTTGTTCGGATGTTGGATACATGCAATCCATGTGAATTTCTGCTGCTTTTTGAGCATTTTCAAGAAGGGCTGGGTCTAGGTCTTGGTCACGAATTGAGGCCTGTCCGTCGCTCATTTTATGAACGTAAAAGGCTTCAAACATTTCTTTTTGTTCTTGGAGTTCATAAGAAACAGGGTCCATGCCGTCATTAAATTCCATAGAAACATCTTCTGACGGTGTCTCAAGCTTTGCAGGCGCTTTTGTTCTAAAGTTTGCTAAATCTTTAAGTTTGTCCATAACACCCATGGTGCCGTCTTCTCCCTATAACTATCCCTTTAGTAACTTAATGTTACATGTCTTTATATGTTGGCATTCAAATAAAAAATCAACACCTTATCACTTATTACTGACATATTTTATAATGTAAGGGTAAATACCATCTCTAAATTGTAATTGTTAGGAGGGCGCGCATGAGCCTGCATACCGAAGAACTTCTTTACCAGATTAAAGCTGATGCCAGCGGGCTTGAAGCCCCCCTTAAGCAAGCGGAAAACCGCATGCAAGCTTTTAGCTCACGTAGCGGAGACAGCCTTAAAAAGGGGCTGCTTAACAGCCTAGAGCAAGGTAAGTTTGAACTTAAAAACTTTTCTGACCTGCTGGGAGATCTGGCCGCAAACTTTGCAGGACAAGCTTTAGGTGGAGCACTTCCGGGAGATTCATCAGGTATTGCAACGGCGATAGGCTCTAGCATTGGTGGTATTTTTGGTAAAGCAGGCGGCGGAACTGTTAGCCCTAACCGCCCCACACTTATTGGTGAGCGCGGCCCTGAAATGTTTGTGCCCAAAGTTGCAGGCTCTGTGGTGCCAAACCACCGCCTTGGCAGCTCTGGCAGCGGTATAACTGTGCAAAACCATTTTAATATGAGTGCAGGGGTTGCAGGTACAGTTAAAGCAGAGCTCATGGCAGCTATTCCCGCCATTGAAAAACGCGCCACAGCGGGTGTAATGAATGCAGTAAACCGCGGCGGGCGCGCAGCCCGTGCTATTGGCAACCAAGTGTAAAGAAAGAAAAATTCACATGACAGTTCAACCACTTCCTAGCTTTTTCCCTGTAGAAGAGCAAACCTTTTCCCTTGAAGGGCACGTAAGCATATTTGAAAGCCCACTAAGCCGTGCTAGCCAGCAGCAGGTGCGCGGCGGTAGCCGTTGGCGTAGTGATGTGACCCTTGCGCCCATGACCATGAAGGAGGCGCGCCCTGTGCTGGCCTGGCTTGAAAATATTCAAGCAAGTGGTGATTTTTTCACCCTTGGTGATGTTGAGTCTCGCGTGCCGCAAGGTGCTGCTACAGGTACGCCTTTGCTTGACGGTGCAAACCAAACAGGAAGCAGCCTGAGCACAAAAGGCTGGGCAAGTTCTGTTACGGGTATTTTAAAAGCAGGGGATTTTATTCAAATTGGAGATGAGCTAAAGCGCGTTGTCTCTGATGTAAATAGTGATGCAGGCGGCCATGCAGTTATTAACGTGACACCGCCTATGCGCGGCAGTTTTGCCGATGGCGTAAGCCTTGTAACAACACAGACTGGGGCGGTGATGCGGCTAATAGATAATAGCCAAGCTAGCTTTAACAGTGGTGCGGATGGCGTGGTGTCTATTCGTATGAGTGCTGTGGAAATTTTTTAAACATTTCTCCATATGGAAAGCCCCCTTAGCGGGGCTATTTCCTTGTTTTCTCTTCAATCTTGACCTGTTTCTAGAAAAGTCGTATAAACCAAATATCAAACGATCTTTTTTTCCCTTTTTCATTAAGGAGTCACGTCATGCGGGCGTTTTTTTATTGGTACATACGCACCCTTGAGAAAACTTTTATACCTATCATTGTTTTGGTGGGCGGTTTTAGGGCGGCTCTCTTTTTTGAGGTTTTTGTCATCTCAAAGCAAGCAGAAGCATCTCTTACACACTTTTTTGATGTGTATGGTTTTTGGGTTGTGGGCGGTCTTACTATTTTTAATACGTTGAATATTGCCGTGTTCAATAATGCGAACTATTTGGCAACGGCCCAGCAAGAGCCGCTTTCAAAGTTTTATGATGGCATGAAGGGGGTAGGCATATTTTATTTGATGGTTCCACTTGTTATATGGTTTTTGCCAGTGGCGCTTGAGTCAAATGCTGCGGCTTTGCGTGATGTTTCAAATGGCATTCCGCCTTTGGTATCGTTAGCAGGGGCTGGCTATCTGTTGAGTCTGTTTATTGGCGGTGCGTTAACGCCGCTTGTGCGCATATTTGTAAAGCCTGGCTGGCAAGCTGAACACCTGGATGAACTGAAGGAAGAAACCACCAAAGTGCTCCGTCTTCATGGTGCATTTATGGAAAATGAGGCAGAGAAAGCTATGCATGGAATGAAATACCCTGAAGTGCTAGCTCTTAAAGCCCAGTGCGATGAAATTGGCGTGCTTACTGAAATGCAAACAGAAGCCTACAATGATTTGCAGTCTGCAATGGAAGCGCGGGGCGTAAAGGTTGCTCATGGTGCAGCATTTTCTGATAAAAACTCAGCCCAGCTGATGGCAGAGCAGGAAGAGGCACCAGATGCAACGTGACGTTATTGCTGTCACGCCTCATGTGCGTGAGCGCCTTAAAAAGCGGCTTATAGAGCTAGGTTACGGCCAGCGAGATACGCTGATGCTTGCTGTTGAGCAAGGAAGCTTTGAAGAGCTTCAAGCTTTGCGCAGCTCTATTGATGCGCATGTGCTTGCAGTAGAAGCTGCCATCATTGCCAAAAAAAATATGAAAGCCATATTTGATGATCTTGGATCCAAGTACGGCTAAATCGATGTGAAAACCCCTACATTTTATGTGGGGGTTTTTGCTACGCCTAAAGCCCTTAAACTTTAGATGCACACCTGCGGTTTTGCATTATCATGTCATGAGTTGTTTTATGATTAAAACAAGCGTATAAGTTTTTTTATCAACCTATCTTTTCTTTCTTTTTTATCATGGAGCTTCATCATGATCTATCAAGTGACTATGCGAACGGTGAGTTACGTAGAGTTTATTTTTAATGACTACGACGACAACATGGATGCTGAAAAAGCAGAAGGTAATCCGCGTAAGGTAAATACCCGTGACCCTGACGCATTGGTTTTGCCTAAGGGCTGTTTTGGTTTTCGTTTGTTTGACCGCTATGAAGGCGTGTGTGAGGGCAAAAAAGTATCCAGCGAACGGGTGAATGAATCTGATTTGTATTTGGTTGGCGTTCAAATGAGCAGAAGCGAAGTTGCAGAATATTTTCCGCTGCGTGATGATATTCTGAAAAAGATGGACATAGCTGAAGCGACGTCTGTTGTGCACTGCTCTGCACCAAACGGTGATATTTGGCATATTATTGAGGATGAAAACGAAGGACTTATTGTTTTGAGTCCAAACCAAATCGCTCGTGCTTGAAATCACATCAATCATCCCCATAATATAAGGAACGCAAGATCTTTGCGTCCCTTTTTTGAAGCACCCATCTCGAGGAGATATTCTATGGGTTTGAAAACTTTCCGCGCACTCATTTTGCCAGGAACTGAAACTTTTGTTGAAACGTCCAGTGCGCTGAGCGTGGAAGACATTCCTGCAAATGCCTTTGGGTTTTATTTCTTTGATGCCGACCCGGCTCAAATGGAAGAAGACCCCAAGACCGCAGTGCGGAGCAATGTCAGCGGCAAAACTTACGTTGGCATGGTCCACAATGTTGCTGAGCTCCTTTGGTCTGAAAGTGAAGACCATATGCGCAAAACCATTGAAGATGCAAAAACTGACAGCTGCGTTGTTTGCCGTTATGGCAAGGACAGCGTGATGATTCTGCCTTTTGTTGAAGGTGATATCGCGTTGAGCCCGGTTCCGTCGGAAAATCCTGATGATGCCTTTAAGGGCTGCTCCATAGACTATGTCTATGGCGGTCAGTCCAGCCCGGCCTGATCGAAAATAAGAAACCACCCCTTTTGGGGTGGTTTTGTTTTGGTCGATTGTTATTGATTCGGTAAGCAAAATGCTGCCCATCCATATACCTTATACACAGCTATTAAGCAGCAAAAACCGCCGATAAAAACCCCTATAAAAAAGGAGAGGGGCGTGCCGTATATGCAGGCGCATATAACGCCGCCAAAGCCGCCGCCGAGCCATTTAGCAAGCAGGCTCCAGCCGTGTAAATTACAAGTTTGGGAGCTTAAATAGCGGTACAAAAACATTTCATATGTATAGCAAAGCGCATGGAGGACAAACCAACAAATGGGGGTAGCAAGTAAGATGCTTGCCGCATAAAGCAAAGGCAGGGACAAAAATAAAGTGATAGCAAACCAAAGGGCAAAGCCCATATAAAGGGGCAGGGATATTTTTCTCCACAGCACCCATATCCAAACATTGGGCATGAAGATAGCTCCACATATAAAATGGTAAGAAGAGAGTTTTAATGGCTTTAGGTATAGAAGGAAGGGGATAGGCTGTCAAAAAGAAACGCTTTTTCCGCGTTGCTTTTTGCTTCGTTCAGCCTCTGCCTTAAGCCACCATGCGCTTCGGTACGGCGCTATCCATAAACTGCTGCGCCCAAAGTTCTACTGTGAGCAGGGAGAGCAGCGTATAAGCGCCGTCTACTTTGCCTGCTTTTGTGGCGTTAAAGAGTTCTTCAATACCATTTACATCGTACCAGCCGCGCGTATGTGCCTTTTGGCCCATTAGAATATCACGTACCATATCGGCGTTATCATCAACAATCCAGCTGCGTACAGGGGCACCAAAACCGGCTTTAGAGCGGTAAAGCACCTTTTTAGGCAGGCGAGACTCCATGGCTTTTTTCAGCATAATTTTTGCGCGCTTGCCATTGCATTTTTGGTTGATTGGAAGCTTGGCCGCAAAGCTGAGAAGGCGCGGATCTAGGAAAGGTACACGAATCTCAACACCCTCAGCCATGCCCAGCTTATCTGTGTAATTGAGGTTATGGTCTGGCAAGAAACCGTGTTGTTCCATAAAGAGCATTTGGTTAAGTGGGTGCTGCGCGCTAAGAGGTGTGCTATCTCCCATGCTATCAAGGCTAGATGGAATGCTCATTTGACGTACCTCGTTTAGGTAGCCGCCATTATAGTTTGCAAATTCTTTTTTCATGTCATCGCTAAGCAGACTGAGTGTCATGCCTGCTGGGGTGCTATGGAAAGCACTTAGCATGGCATCTTGAATATTATTACCCAGAATATAACGCAGGCGTTCTGCGCGGCGTTTCATGAAGCTTGGGGCCTGGATAAGTCCAAGGCCAGCAGACATGGCGCCCTTCATGCCATTTGGCATGCCTTCTAGGGCCTGCATAAGCATAATCGCTTGGTGACGGCGGTATCCGCTAAAAATATCATCTCCGCCTGTACCGCCCATAAGCACCTTAATGTTATGTTCACGCGCTTTTTTAGAGATAGCAGCAACGTAGAGCGGGGCAGGGTCTGCTTGGGGCTCATCGAGTGCGTAAACCATTTCGCTCAAGTGTTTCATGCCGTTTGATTCGGCTGTAACATGCTCTAGTATGGCGCCGGTGTGTTTGGCCACAATGCGGGCATATTCGCTATCATCGCTAAAGCCTTCTTTTTTAAAGCGGGCATCATCAAAGCCAATGCAAAATGTTTTGAGTGGGCGTTTATCCTGCGCCATGATGCTGGCCACAATGGCGCTACTATCCACACCACCAGAAAGAAATGCACCCACAGGAACATCTGCAACAAGCTGGTCTCTAACCACATCATCAAACAGGTCTAATAGGTGTACAGGTTTAAGGGATTTATCATAAATGGGATGGCCTTTTTTATCCAGTTCTGGCATGGGCGGCGTGTACCATGTTTTTACGCGCAGGCCTTCTTCGCTATACAGCATGTAATGGCCAGGTAGCAGTTTTTTAACGTCTCCAAACATTGTGTCTTCACCTGCGCTCCAAAGGTATGTCAGGCTGTTGAACATTGCTGTTGGGTTCATGCTGCGGGGCAGGGCTTCATGCTGTAGAAGCGCTTTCATTTCACTGGCAAACAGTAGGCCTTTTTCGCAGAGGGCATAATATAGTGGCTTAATACCAAGGTGGTCACGGGCAACAAAGAGGGTTTGGTCTTTTCTATCCCAAATGGCAATAGAGAAAATGCCGTTAAGCTTGTTGAGCATGCCCGGGCCGTAGCTATCGTAAAGAGGGCCAAGAATGGCCGTGTCAGATTTTTCGTTGAACTGGTAACCGCGGCGTTTAAGGTCTGCAGCCAGCGTTTTATAGTTATAAATTTCGCCGTTAAACACCACCATGTAGCGGTTACGAACAGCAGACATAGGCTGTGATGCAGCCTCTGAAAGGTCAATAATAGAGAGTCGTCTATGCCCAAGGCCCACGCCCTGCATACCGTCAATCCAGTGGCCTTCACCGTCAGGCCCACGGTGGGCAATGGCATCGGTCATGTTTTTTAGTAGTGATGGCTCAAACGAGCCTACAAATCCAGCGAGTCCGCACATATATTTTTTGTTCTTCCTGTCTCAAAATTCCCTTACATCAATCTTAACAAAATTCCCTAAAAACCGCTAGATTTTATTTCCATAAAGCTGTTGTATACATTAAGGTTTTTGTGTATATTGCAGTTAATTTAAATCTTTATTTCTGTTTTCTGCATGTAACGGAGGGTACTCTCATGCAAACTCAAAAACCATCTCTTGTAAATTTCTGGAAACGTGTAGGCGCTGCAAGTCTATCTTGGCACCTGAAAGAACCTGGCATGTTTTTGGGTACTTTCATTGGCATGGCTATTTACGCTTTGCCATTGTTTCTTATCAGTAACACTGACGGTGACCTTGCAATTGTGAACCCTATGGTTATTATGTCGTTTATTATCGCTATTGTTATGGGTTTTTTGTCCTATGGACGGGAGATTTTCTTTGCTGACGAAGCGCGGCCATCACTGCGAACAAAAAGCATTGGAGAAAGTGTGTGGGATGGTGTGATCTCTGGCATATTAGGGATGATCTATGTTATTTGCATATTTCTTCTCATGGCAGTGTTGAACAAGGTTATTCCTATTGAGGGAACCTGCCTCGGTGTGATTATGTGGATTGTTTACGCAACAGGCCCATGGGTGTGGCCAATGTTTATTGTTGGGCGTAAAGGTGAGGCAAAAGGCTACTTGCCGTTTTATTTGCGCATCTATGATACTTTGAGCGTTGCTCAAAAAAAGACGCGCCATAACATGAAAAAAGGCTCTAAGAGACTGAAAGAGCGCATGGATGATATTGCAAACCGCCCTGATGGTGATTGATCGAAAAATGAAAAGGCTGCCTTTGGCGGCCTTTTTTGTGTTTTCTGCATGCAAAAAGCCCCTCGCATAGAGGGGCTTTTAAATCGTTTTTTAGTTGTTGCGGTTTGCCCAATTTTTAAGAGCATTGCCAGCGCGGCTTGCGGCGTTGCCGGCCGCTGCGCCAAGGTCCCTTGCCTCATCTTTCCATGTTTCAGGAACGGTGGGGCGCCAAGGGTTGCCAGTGGCTTCCAGTGCAAGCAGAACATTGCCTTGTACGTAGTCTGGCAGATCCTGAAAGCGCTCGCAGGTTTGTGATATACCGCGATTGGTATCTTCTGTAAGCATAATTTCGCAAACATTTTGCGTCAAAGTGTTAACCGTAACGCTATAATGAAAATCAGCATGCCGACCACCGTTTGTATTCAGCTTTGTTGTGTCCAGGGCAATCGTTTCAGCAGATACTGCGCCAGCCATGCCAAGTGCACATACGGCTGCAAGAAGGATTTTTTTCACGGGGGGATACTCCATTGTTGTGAAAGAAAAAGGGAAAGAAGGTTGATTCGTGTGTTTGTATACCATGACGCGAATGTGTAGGCAAGGCGTTTGTTCAGCTCACAGCCACTCATCTTGTTTAAATTCTCCTGCGCCTTCATCGTAAGCAAAAAACTCTTTCAGCGGCACGCTCAATGGATCCATGCCCCAAAGGAAGCGCGTATCAATGAGGTCATCACCGCTCTTATGAATAATTTGCGGTACGCCGTCTACCAGCGGGAATGTCATAGGTCTGCCGTTTACATGCTTCCTATGAATTTCACTTGGTGTGGTTTCAACTTCTAGCACTTGCAGATGTTCTTGGTTCAAGAAGGCATCAATGCGGTTTTTAACGTGGGTCTTTTTGCCTTTACCGTAAAATACGCTAGGGTCCGCTGGGCCGCGTTTATCGCCAAACATATGGGTGAGGGCAAAGAGATCAACATCTAGGGCAAGGTCTTTGCCGTTTTGACCCGTTACGGCCATGCCGTCTTGTGTCCAAAAGGTTGTGTGTTTAGTCAGCTTAATCACTTCCTCTGTTAGGCATGTGACAAAGTTAAACTCTGGCATACGCTGCTTAAATAAGGTGAAGCCTTCCAGCTGAGACGTTTCGCTACTGTCTACCATGTGTTTGCCGCCGCCTTTTACAAGGCCTGTAATATAACCGTCGTATTTAGGGTCGGTGAGGGGCACCTTAATGATAATTTTTTTTGCTTTTGGGTGTTTGGTTTGGGCTTTCATTATATTGCTCCTTGTTTTAAATGGCAGGGTTGGTATTGAAACAGTAAGTTGAGGGCGTCTCTTAGACGTGTGTAGGGGAGAACTTCCTCCCGTACGCGGGTTAGAATATCTCTGGGAAAGGGCTTTTTGCTTTGGTATTTTAGCCAGCTTGTACAGGCAGATTCAACCGCCCAGCTCGGAAAAGGCTCTAGCATCATAAGCCAGTCATTAAATACGGCGCTGTGGAGTTTTTCTGGGAGCGGGGTAATAAAAAAATGCGCCAGCAGAGCCATGATGCGCCCCATTGTGCGCTCTGGATCACCTTCACGTAGCGCAGTGTGCGTAAGTTTGAGTGCATGGCTTATAGCCTGCCAATCTGCTTGAGAAAGGCGGCGCGCAACGTCCTGTACGGCTAAATATTCCTTAGGCGCAGAAATCATGTCACAGGCCTCGTGTGCGTTTACGAACCGCATCACATGCGCCGGCAGTCCATGCGTGAGTGACACTCTGCATGGAGGTGCGTTGTTGTTTGGGGCCTGCGTGAGATGTGTCATCGGTGTTCTCCTGTTTAGTATTATTCCAGCGCTTTAAAGCGTTTTTACGTGCGGCAGCGCTCTTTTGCGCGCGCTTTTCAATTTCTACCATGAGCCTTGGGTGACGCCATACGCCATCACTTACGGTAAAGAGCGGCTCAAGTGTTGGACGGATTTTTGCCCACTGAGCAGGGGTGCAACTGGCCATAAAAGCAAGGCGCTTGTTGCTATGGGGAATGCCGTCTTCTCCGCGTACCCAATGCGCCATAAGTAGCAGCATGTAAGCGCCGTGTTCTTGCACGTTAAAGTGACGGGTATCGCGTAGGTAATCGCCAACGTAAAGAGGCATCCAAATGGTGAGATTGTTATTGTTCATTTTTAATAAGCTTCCCGCATTTGCTTTTCTGTGAAAACAAACGCTCTCCCTCCCATGCCTTTACGCACAAAAACACGCCCCATCTGCAAAGCAGACGGGACGTGAAAATCGATTGAGCTTAGGGGAAGTGAATTACAAATTGCAGAGACGTGTAAACGCTGAGAGCGTAGAGACACCCTGTGCTGGCAACTGTTATCCATGCGCTTTTTTTCAGGTTTTCGGGCATGTAGCGCTGCACAATGCACCAGAGCGCATAGCGTACCCAAATGGCATTGAGAGCGGCCATGCAAATGAGCATGGCGATGAATGTGATGGTGTTGATTTCGGGGGGCATGCTGAAAATCAGAAGTCCGCCAATGCCAAACAGGGCGCTTGCCCATGCCAGGTACTTTTGGCGTGTTCTGATGCCTTGCATAATGCCAGTGACAAAACCAAAAACTGCGGGGAGAAAAAAGCCCATTATGGCTATAATGGTCCATATCTCGAGAGCTGTGAGGTTGAGGTTCATTATGAAGTGAGTTCCTTGTAAAAAGGGTTACAGCGTTTCGGAGTTTGAGGCTATTTCTTCCTCTTCCTCCTGTTTTTTGCGGGTTTGCCTGAAGCCTTGAACGGCAAAGTACAGCACCAAAAGAATGGTGGTTGCAAACCATAGGGTCATGGGGAGAGCGAGCGCAACACAAAGCACTTTTATGATAAAGAGCGATGTGTTTTGAAGGATGCCAAGCTTTGCGATAAGTGGAAATTTTTCCAAAAAGCGCAAAATAGCAACGCTGTAGCGCGCCATAATACCGTGAATCATCAGCGTGTTGAAGCTGAGGATAAGCGGCAATTGCAAGAAGCCTAATAGATAGACTTCTGGAAATAAGGCGTCTGTGATCGCTACGGAAACCACAATCACGGTGAAGATCACCAAGATAATGCGGCCGCGATGCTTGAATCTGTTGTAGGCGATTGTGTACGCCATACAGACTCCCATGAACCCAACAATATTGAGAATGGCAGAGAGGGGAAGGTTTGTTACCCATTGCCAATTTTGTTGGATAAAATCCCACATAAGGGGCCTCTTTGATAAGAAAACAGAAAAGGTGGAGGTGTGTTAAGGGGATGACTATGCCATCATGCTTGGAGGCTCGTTTGATCCGATAAGCAGGCGAATCAAAATTTCTGCCATAATGATGAGCCACGCAAACCTGAGCGGCCAGTAAAATACCAGTGCAAGCAGGCTCTCCAGAAGGCCTCTTTTGAAGGTTTTGGGCTGTGTCATCATGAATGTAAGCTGCTCTACTGCGTTGACGCAGAGAAAGCTTGCAATAAGCAACCCAAGAGTTTGTTGGTACATATCTTGTGTTTGAAAAACAAGATATATAGATAAGCTGATAACCAGCACATTTTTGATGGCTAGCTTCCATGCACCTTTGCGCATAGCGCGATAAGTTTTGGCAGCGGTGTATGTATATCCGATGCTTGAGAAAAGCACCAAAAGCATAAGAGCTTCTGGTAGGAAAAGCGAAAACATCTCCAGCGCCGTGTAAATAAATAGAAGGACCTGCATGGTCACCTCCCTTATAAACGGGGGAAAGACAGATAGGTATATCCTTGTAGTATACAATTTTAAGGCAAGATTGCAAGAACATACGTTTTCTATTCCCCTTTTTGCTCAAAATCTTGCAGGTGACACAAAACATGTGTGTAAGGAGTCTCTTTAAACTCTTTAAGAGAGCAAACTTCTAAAATGTTGAGTTTTATAGAGGATTCTGTGTTGCGAACACGGTAGGCTTTGCCCGTTTCCCTGTTTAACCACCAAGAGCTAAAGGGGTCGTTTGCCTCTCCAATATAAGTTAATCCTTCAAAAAATGTGAGGGAAGATGCACACCAAGAGAAATCATCTCTTTGATTTATATATGTTTTCTCGTCCTCTGGTTTAATGGAGAGAGAAAAATCTTGCCTATTTACTAACATTTTCTGTATTCTATACACATATTTTGTTGCTTTGCCCTTGTAAGAGCGACCAATAATAACAATATGTGTGTATAAAGCATTATAATGTGTGCCTTTGCAACGGAAATATTTTTCGTTTATGGGGTTCTCATATGGAAGTTGATTTATAATATCTTTAAAATCAATGGTTTGTGCTGAGTTACAAAATGGAATTTTTTATAATGGAAACACCAAAATTAACGATTACAATGAGGCTTAAAGCGATAAGAACCTCCCTTGGGCTCACTCAGGCCCAGCTTGCCGCGCGCCTTGGATATAGAAGCTACAGAAGCTGGCAAGAGTTTGAAAGTGGCAACCGCACACCAACGTTTGATGTGCTAGAAGCCCTGTTTAATAACGGTTTTAGTACGGATTGGATACTCAGCGGGCAGGGGCCAATGCTCAGCGCAGATAGAAAAGGCGATATTGATCGCAGTCTTCTTATTGAGTCTTTGAGAGATGTGAAAGAAGAGGCTGTGCGCCAAAAAGTTTCTCTTGCTCCAGAAAAAGAAGCCGACATTGTTGCAGAAATTTATATGGATGCCCTAGAAGAGCAAAGCGGTACTTTAGATGAATCTCCACTTGAGGTGAACCACCAAAATGTGGTGCGCTTTGTGAGGTTTAGTAAGTAATTTTTATGCGATGACGTATGCAAAAAGCCCCGCAGTTGCGGGGCTTTTTAGGAATCGATTTATCGTGCGGTTCTATAAAAGGTAGCAAAGGCTAGGTAGTCTTCATGCTCTTTTAGTTTTTTTCGCACAGCGATGCTGAGGTTGCGGTCAGCTTTGAGCTTTTGAAACAAAGCGTAACCACGCACAATAGAGCGCTGCCTGTCTTTGTTTAAAAAGTCAAACAAGGCCAGCATCTGCTGTCGCTCACTCTCATTAAAATGCGGCGCTTTAGAGATATCCTCTTTAAAGCTTGCAATTTTGGCTGCGTATTTATCGCAGCGCACGCAGTTGTTAGGGTCGCAGTTGTCTCCCATTGGAACCTCCTGATAAAGGAAAAAAAGTTATTGTGGCGGATACCACGGATCATAAGATGGCACATGACGCACCAGCGGTTTAAGAAAGTCTTTCAGTGCATCTAAAAAGCAGTAATCGTTGTGCAGAGCTTGCAGATAGACGCTTTTTTGAAGGCCTTTAGCACTGGCAAGAGTTGCGTTTGCATCATGGTCAAGCCGAGAGAGGACAAGGTCAATATGTGAGCCAGGGAAAAGGGTCTGGAATAGGGCTTCAGGTGTACCTTTAGCATGTTTGTAGTGATCAAGAGATACATCCAGAACACGTACTAAAAGCGGATAAGATAAACCACCGTCAATTTTTTGAATTTGGTACGCCGCGTATGTTTCCTTGAATTTGAGAAGAGCACGAATGGCACTATCGCTTAGGCCAGCCGCGTTATGGGGCAGGTCTTTCATGCGGGAAAACCTCCAGAGAAAAAGATAAGAAGCAGATTGATAATCTGCCTTTTATAATACCTGTTAAAGGTTAAGCAGCGCAAGCCCTAAAAGAAGAGTGATAAAAACAACAGGAATGACAATAAACCCAATGATGAGTTTTTTATCTTCGTGTTTAAAGTTTTTCCAAGTGAGGTCTTTTTTAAGTTCGTCGCTTTTTTTCTTATTACCCAACGCAGTATTCCTCATATATTTAGAGGTTATTTTTCAAAGCCCATTTTGCTTTCTACAAGAGTGCACATCATGTGCAGCGCAGTGGCGTGAGTTTCTTGAATGTGCATTGTTGCTTTATCTGCAACATGAAGCACGATGTCACAAGATTCAAGCATGCTGCCGCCGTCTTTACCTGTAAGGCCAATAACAGTCATACCTTTGGCTTTTGCAGCTTCAATTGCTTTTACAACGTTAGGGCTAGTGCCGCTTGTTGAAATCGCGAACAACACATCGCCTTTTTGTCCAAGGCCTTCAATCTGGCGGCTGAATACAAAATCGTAGCCGTAGTCGTTACCGCAAGCTGTAAGTGCGCTTGTATCTGTGTTAAGGGCAATTGCCGGAAGAGAAGGGCGGTCATTTACAAAGCGAATCATAAACTCAGCGCTAAAGTGCTGTGCATCAGCGGCGCTACCGCCGTTACCACAAAACATAAGTTTGTTGCCGCTATTAAAAGCTGCAACGCAAGCGTCTGCCATAGCTTCCACCGTATTTATGTTCGCTTTAATGCATGTTTCAACCACGTTAAGGTGGTTATTCAGCATGTCAAGAATGCGGCCTTCATAGAGAGATGTAACTTGCGCGGTGTTTTGTGTTGTCATAAGTGCATGTGCCTTATTTATATTTTGTAAATTCTTGGGTAGTATACAGTTTTTACTTTCTCTGTAAACCACTTTCTTCACTGTAACAGAGCCTTATATTTTTTTCTTATAAAAAGTGCATGCCATGCCTTGAAAACAAAACCAATCATCACCATAACTTTATATTAGGAACACATTGTGTACCTTTTACCAAATTCCTCCAAGAGGGGGAAAGGGTTACGAATCTGTGTGGCTCGTTTGAACAAAGGCTCCTCCCGCTCATGTTCATGCTAGATGCCCAGATGACCCGCAGGAGTGCTTGGATGCCGGCTTTGCTGTCGACCTCCTCCCAGATAGCACTGCTACCCAAGCGCTCCTGAGGGGAAGAGATTGAAGAATCCCTCCCTGACTTGGCCTCCCTTCGGGGAGGCCTTTTTTTTGCCTTACGCCTTGACGCGAAAGCGGCGGCACCCTATACCCTAAAAATATCAAAGATCTACCATTCCTGTTTTCTCTCCCATGAAAGGAGACCCCCATGACTGTCGTGAGATCAGCTCCTGATCCGATTTTGAACCAAATTACAAGCAAGGCTGTTCAGCACTACGTTGCTGCTGAACGGATTTTTCTGAGCGAAAGCTACAGAGAAAACCTTGTTGAAATGGACAAACACCAAAAAGAAGCCATCGCTCATTTGAGGCGTTATCGCTGTTTTGGCGGTAAAGCACAGCTCTTTTTGAGCCGGGCTATTGCTGTGCCGGTGACAAGAGCCGTCATCATTTTGCGTATCAATATTGATGTGACTGAAAGAGATATTGAACATCTGGGCTCTAGCCCCATAGATGTGCTTTACGTTCAGGAAGTCCTTGGCCGCAATATTGAGCTATACAAGCTTCTTTTGGCTATGTGCGAAGAAGCCTTGCTTGAATCTGTAAGTGAAAGCCTTTCGGACCTGCAAGATGAAGCGCAAAATGCATTTGATGATGCTTATGCGCGTTATGCTGCTTATTTGGAAGACCCTGCCGGGTTTAGTGTTGCTGAGTACAGCGAGCTGGCGCAAGAGCTGGCCTCTGCAAAAGCACTGCTTCTGCAAGTGTATCAGCGTGTCGAAACTGGCGAGAGGCCAACGCGGCCTTATCCTGTTGCTGAGGAGCGCTGGCCCACTTTAGAGCGTTCTGCTGCCGCCTTGCAAGATGCACGTAAAGACCTTGAAAAAGCGCAAAAAGAAAATGCTTCAAACGCCCAAGTTTTGGCTCAGCTTGAGGCCTGCAACCAGTGCTGCTTTATGGTTGTGGCGCTCTTTAATGTGCGCCATGCATATTTTATGCAGCAACGCGCTGGTTAAATCGAAACTTAAAACCACCCTTAGCTTAGGGGTGGTTTTTTTGTGGGCTAGGGGGTATGATGGCGCCATGACACAGATACAAAACATCGCGATTATTATGCCGGCACGCTTTGGCTCTACAAGGCTTCCAGGTAAACCCCTTAAACTCATTGCTGGTAAAAGTATGCTCTCACGCGTGATTGAAATTGCGCAGGACGCAGCAGAAGGCCTGCCTCATGTACAAGTGGCTGTGGCCACAGACCATGAAGAGATTATAAAGCATGCGGAGGCCTGCGGCGCAGAGGCAATTATGACGGATGATACCTGCAAAACAGGCAGTGACCGTGTGCTTCAAGCGGCGTTAAAGATGAAAACTGTGCCTGATATTGTGATTAACCTGCAAGGTGATGCCCCGTTTACACCTGCTGATTTTGTGCGGAGCGTGATTGATGTATTTTGTGAAAATAGCGATGCGCTTGTGGCAACGCCCGTTGTAAACCTCTCATGGGAGGAACTAGATAAACTCCGCGAGCAGAAAAAGGCCACGCCATTTAGCGGTACAACATGCGTGATGGGTAAAAACGGCAAAGCCAAATGGTTTAGTAAAAATATTCTGCCTGCCATACGTAAAGAGGAAAACCTACGCCTCAAAGAAGAAAAAAGCCCTGTGTACCGCCACATTGGACTATATGGCTACCGCCTTGATATACTTAAAAAGTTTGTAACATTGCCAGAAGGCCACTTTGAAGCCCTAGAAGGCCTTGAACAACTGCGCTTTTTGGAAAACGATATTGATATCTACACAACGGTTGTAGATTACGAAGGCCGCCCTGCCATGAACGGTGTGGATAGCCCAGAGGATTTGGCAAGAGCGGAAGCGCTTTTAAAGTCTGCATAAAGCAGTATTTTAGCTTGTAAAGTATACAATATTCCCTATAATTCAATTATATTAGAAAGAGTCTCGTGCTCTTTCTATATCTACGTTCACTTTTTCTAACAGAAGGAAAAATCCTATGAGTTTGTTTGTTTACAGCGGGTTCAAATGGATGAATGATCCACAATTGGATCTGGAAAGCATTTGCACGATTGAAGGTGCCCGTGCTGCCGCAAGTGATTTGGCGGATTTTGTCATTGATGCGCATCCGTACAAAACGGCAGTTGAGCTGCCTTATGAATTTCCTTTTTTGTTTGATTTTGCACAAGCCCTTGTGGTGAATCTCGTTCATAAAAGCGATCATTCTCGCGTTTACGGCATTGGCATGTGGGAAAAAGATGTTCCCACGTTTCAGTTGGTTGCAGATTCGCTTAGCTTTTTGGAACTCCCCAAAAGCTAACTAAAGTAAAACGAAAGAAAAAGCCCCCAAACGGGGGCTTTTTTACATTCTAAATTATTTAACGTAGCATATCAAAATCAGGGTCAAGTTCCTCATAGTCAGCCCGGCTTGATTCTAGGTCTCTCTCTCCGAAGTCAATGCCATCATCTCGCATAAGGTCTTCTAAATCAAGCTCGTCGCGGGAAAACTCATCTCTTGAAGCTTCTAGCTGTTCATTCAGATCTTCTAGGTCAAGGTCATCAAAGCTGACCTCCTGAAGGTTGCCAGATTCATGGGCACGTACGAGTGTTTCGTAATTGCGGTTTCCACTATAGGCTTCAACAGCAGGGCCTTCAAATGGCACTTGGCAGGCAAATCCATCGCTCATGAAAAATGCATCTTTATGAGGGCCGGCCTCACGTACTGCAACTGTCATGCTTTCGTCATCTAGCCTTGAAATAGCTTCTTTAAGTACAGTCATTTTTATCCTCCATGTGGCTTTTGCGGCCACTAAATTTGTTTATCCCTATAATTGTATATGGGGGCTATTAAAAGCATCTTCAAGGCTACCTGACATATTTAATGACAGGGGGTGTCATCAATAGCTTTAATGCGGCGCACTATATATTTGTATACAATGCCAGTTATGAAAATAATAAATGCTAAATAAAATGCACATAAAAAAATGAAGAGGAAAGTTAAAATGTCTGCCCATGTCCTTCCATTTACTGATGATTTAGAGACCTTGCCTTACCAAGCGTTTCTACGTTTAGAAAAGCCCGGTAACAGTTACCTGTTATTTGAGTGCGACCATGAAAACCTAACCGTTGATATTATGCTCATTAACGCCGACCGTGCGGAAAGCATGATGGATTCAATGAGCTGTATGCTTGGCACGCCAGATGCTATTGCCCTGCTTAGAACAGCAAAGCATAAAGATTTCTTGCTTGAAATTGTTGAGAGTCCAGACCACCACTTTGAGGCGGTGCCAGAAGCGCTGAGCCAGCTAGGTGCTTGGTAGGGCGCTTTCTTTACACTTAGTTCTGCATTTTAACTTAGCTTTGCTCCGTTAAAATAGCGGTTCTCCGCAAATCATTCTCACAAAAAAGCCCCCAAATGGGGGCTTTTAAAATCGTTTATTAGCGTTTGTCTTTATCAAACATTATGGTGCTGAGCGCGCCCAGTACAAATGCCATGGGTGCAAGCATTGCAAGGCAAATGGCAAACCATATAATAAAGCCAAGTAAGTAAGAAAGTTGCAAGCCGCCAAGGCTAATAATAAAAACAAAAATCACAGGCCTTAGTAGATTCTCTTTAAAGAAACAGATGTTTTTGTTCCAAGCTTCTTTGTCATCCATAAAGGTGAGAAAAAACACAAACCCAGCAATAAATGCCATGGTGGGAGGGATGATACCAAAGGCAAAAGCAGTGCCGAACATGAAATGCCCTTCCTGTTAGCTAGGGATGCAAATTGTCACAACACGCGTAATCCCATAAAAGAAAGGGATGGTCATGAGGAAGAGCGACAGGATTGCAAGGATGATGGATACAAATCCCATCAAGTACAGGCAATAAAGGCAAAACAATAGAGTGAGTAAGACGCCCGTTGCACAAATAATTTTGTACCCCAGCAGCTGCGTGTTTTTAAGATGATGCGGTTTTTCAAAAAATCTTGCATAGGACACACCAGCAAGCGTAGCAGAGAGGCTGGACGCGGCGATAATATACAAGGTGATAAGAGCTGTAAGCATGGGAGGGATTCCTTTGGAGCTTGAGAAGAGGGTGGGGGATTTATTGTGGGCTTTATTAAGATGAGGCCAAACACAAGAATTAAGAAGGAAAACAGAATAAAGATATGATATGTATACACTTATATCTGTTTTGATTCTGCCCTGCAACAAAAAAACACCCCGCGCATGGCAGGGTGTTTCTTATCGATATTCATTTAAAGAACTTCAGGCTTTTGCTGTTCATTCTCCTCATCTGCTTTGGGAGTGTTCTCAAAAGGCCGAAGTATTTGTACTTCAATGGCCTGCATAGCGCCTTCAGTAAAGTCAACCTGCCGGCCTTTTTTAGGCAGCCCGCGTCGCTTTTTGAATTTGCTGATCAGCGTGCCTGTTTGCTCTTTGGGCACATGAGGCCCAAACATAACCTTACCTACAAGCCCTTTATCAAGCACAGTGAAGTCCAAAGTTTGCATGGCATCTACAAAGGTGTTGTTGTTGGGGTCTCGTTTGTGCAGCTCAAGCTTTTTGAGCGTCTCTGCCATTTGAAAAATATCAATCCCCATAAGGGTGGCAATACGCTGAATGTAAAATTTTTGATCTTCCATGCTGGGGAAGTTCATGCCATTTACCCAGTCTTGAAAGTCTTTGGTATCCACTTCTAAATACACGGCAAACTGGATATCAGACCAACTGGTATTGCTTATCAAAACTTGCAGTGTGTTGGAAAACGATGTTCGGTTTTCCATGAATGCCTGCATAGTATAGATAATTTGGTGAATCTTCATGAGATGAGACTCCGCTAAGAAAAAGTAAAAAGATATAATTTGTCTCTGTTTTATAAACATTTAAGGCGTTTGGCAAGCCTTTTTAGGGGATAAAGGCACATCCTGCAAAGATGATGGCATATATGTAACGCCTACGGGGCTTCTAAATACGCTATAGCGTCCTAAATATATACCACAGGCATTCTCTCTTAAAATAACGGCGCCGCGCACTTTGTCGGATGTACTTTTTTGCCAGATAGTTTCTAGGGCGTTTTTAAAGGTGCGCTGCCCTGTGTGTGTGTAAAAATACTGTATAGCGCTTCGTTTGCAGTGGTACTTGCCTTTATGGGTTGTGTATAGGGATGTGCCATGTAATGTATCTTGCATATGGGCGGCAAACAAAAAGCAATCGCTTACGCCCCAAGTAAAAGTAAGGGCACTGTAATGATCCAGTAAGGCCCAAGCTTTGCTATTCACGGATTAGGCGCGCCCCCAAATAATTGTTTTTTCTGCCGCTTGCGCCACAAACATAAAGCCCTCATCGGCAGGAAAACGGCTTTTTTGGCTTTCTGTATTAAAGCGCAGGGTACGTGGACGGCTCCAGTCTACCAGCCTGTTTTCTGCTGTTAGGGTTAATATAGCTGTTTCCCCAAGGGTAAGGGTGTGTGTATCAAGGCGGCCTTTAAATACAAGGTGCGGAGTATCTACAAGGGTGCGCATATCATTTAAGTAACCAATCCAAACATGAATGCTTCTTCCTTGGTGGGGGGTATGCATTGCCTGAGAGAGGAGAGTCGGGTCTATACCTGCAAGGGTAATGGTGAGCCCTGATGCAGCGAGCTCACCCTGTTCCTCAATGCCGCTTATGCTGCCAAGCTGGCCAACGCCTGTAAAGGTTTCACCGCTAAAGTTTAGGTTTCCTGTATCGCTATGGGCAAGCACGGCTTCGCTTGTGTAATCTATCTTAACAAAAATAACAGGGCGCACAGTTGTGGCGGAAGTAGCGGCATTGTTAGCAGACGTTAGGGCACGAGTCATAAAAACGCTTTCTTTGGTTTAGATAGAGTGTAGAGAGGGAAAAGCTGTGTGAGAAGGAGTTGGAAAAAAGAGCAGACTCCGCTACACTGCTTTGTGCATCCTGTCACATAAAATTAAAAAACGAGATGAGGCATTTAAATGAGTCAGAAATTTTCTAGAGTAGTGGTATGTATTGTAGCTCTGGCTATCATTGGCGCAGAGCTCGCTCTATTAAGTGCACTGCATCCAGAAATTCTCAACCAGTCTACGTTTGCCTTTTTAGGTGCGCTTGCAACATTTGTTTGCCTGCTTCTTTTTCTCTGGAATCCTGCCTCTCATAAAAAAGAAGTGCCTCAAATATCAGATGTTCCTGTGGTGACTGTAGAGGACGCTATAGAGAGAGAACAGTTTGTGCAAGGCTTCTATCAGCTTACAAACGCCCTTAAAGACGGGTTTAACCAAATTGATATACTTAAAAATACCTTTAGAGCCGTCTCTCCTATGGTGGATACCCTTGCCCGAGAGCAAGCAAACGCTAAGGAGAAGCTGGGTACGCTCAAAACATCAAGCCAGAGCGCCCTACATGTAGTAAAGAAAAATTCAAAAACCACAAGGGAAGCTCAAGACGTTACAGAGCAAATGGAAGATGCAATGGAACAGATTAGCCGTGCAAACGCTATGATTGGAGATATTGCGAGTAAAACAAACCTTTTAGCGCTTAATGCCAGTATTGAGGCTGCCCGCGCAGGGGATGCTGGTAAAGGCTTTAGTGTGGTTGCCGATGAAATTAAAAAACTTGCGGGTGTAACAGCCAAAGCAACAGGTGAAATTCAAAACAGTGTAAAAGCTGTAGCTGATGTAAACACACAAGGCCAAAAGGCACTGCGTACCATGAGTAAAAATATGAGAGATGTGCTTGAGCACACGGAATCTCTTCATGCACTCGTCCCTGAAGAAAGTGAGGAAAGCCTTGCTGTAGAAAATTTACATAAAGAGCTTAAAGCCATAGAAACCTGTTTTGAGAGCTTAAAAGAGTTTGCTGATTCTGTGCAGGCCCGCCGCCAGCAAATGGAAGATTATTTAAAAGAGGGTGAAGAAGCAGCATGGGAGAACGTAGCATGACAACACTTGTGGTTATTCGTCATGGGAATACATTTGAGGCAGATGAAGAGCCGCGCCGTGTTGGCGCACGTACAGATCTGCCCCTGACAGTGTCAGGACAGCAGCAGGCTGAAAAACTTGGTATCATGCTTAAAAATAAGGGTCTTGCCCCTGATGTTGTGTATAGCGGCCCGCTGCAGCGCACCATTCAAACAGCGCATATTGCCAGTGAAGCTGCGGATAAAGCCTCTTTCCCTGAGGTAGAGGAATTTTTACGAGAGATTGATTACGGCAAAGATGAAAACAAGCCAGAAAGCGTTGTTGTTGCACGTCTTGGCAAGGAAGCTATTGAGAAATGGGAAAAAGAAGCGCTCGTTCCTGAAGGCTGGCACCTAGATGTGGGCAGTGTGATTGACGGGTGGAATAATCTTGCACAGCTTATAAAAAATCAAGAAAATAACGATGTGGTGTGGGCAGTTACCAGCAACGGTATTGCGCGCTTTGCACCCCATATGACGGGAGATTTTACACGCTTTGCCAGCGAACATGGCCTTAAACTTAAAACAGGCGCCTGCGGTATATTAACTTGCGATGATCACGGCCAGTGGCATGTGGAGGCCTGGAATTTAAGAGGTTAGAGCCTTAAACCAGTAAAAAGCCCCTCACATGAGGGGCTTTTTAAGTTCGGTTTAGTCGCTTTCGCCTGTTTCAAAGGTTTTGTTCCATTCAAAGGCGTAGAAGGCCGTGAACAGGTTTACCAAAAACCAAGTGAGCACCACAAAGAGAAGGCTTGTACCCATCAGGTGAGAAATACCAAAGGGCAGCGCCGCACATGAGCCAATTGTAAAAAGGCCTGTAAGGAAAACGTAGCCGCCTTGTTCTGAATTCCAAGTTGTTGGTGATGTTTCATATCCTACAATACGCCAGTAGGCGTAAAGGTTCATCCAAAAGGAATAGGCAGTGGCCACAGCCAAAAAGGCAATGTGAATTCCAAAAAGGCTAAGCAGTACCACAAAAGCCAGAGCGGCAATGGCGTGCATGGGAATGTTCTTGAGAACAGCATTGATAGGGTTTGATTTACGTTGCATGAAAGGGCTCCATGTATCAAAGAAAAGGGAAAGAGAAGGTGAAAATTGCTTGGAATGTATACAGGACTGATACTTTTGTCAAGAATCAAAAGCTATAAGCGCGCAAGGTTTACCAATCCTTATCCCAGCGGGCAAGTTCTTCGGCAGATTTAAGCGGTCTGTATGGGTTAGCCATTTTATAACGCTCAAGAAGTTCTAAAAAATCATGCCTTTCAAAAGAAACCACACTGTATTCTGTTTCTCTATACCCATCAGAGCTGGAAGTTTGTTCATGGAGGGTCATTTGAATTTTGCTGCCATTTTCTATCATCGCAAGGGTGGCTTTATGCATCATATCATCTTTCCAGGTGCTAGAAATCTCTGCACTTTTTTGATGCCTTTTAAGTGCCTTTTCTAAATCTGCAAGAGAAAGATCAACCGCTTTAACCATGCCATTACTGTTATGAAGCTCAAGTATAAGGTAGCGGTCAGCGTATGCTTGTGCATTTTTAAGTTTCACAACGCCCTCATCAGATGTGAGTTCAAATGTGCTTTGTGCAAAGTTGTTCATATAGATATCCTCCCTAAATAAATCCGTTAACTATTTATAGAACAAAGAAAAAGAGGGGGAGCTGACATGGAGGGGGATTCTTTGCGATTACTTTTTTTATGCGCGGCGCAGCAGGGGGAAAACACAAATCTAGAAGTAAAGGTAGCCCCCACTGTCAGACAAAGCTCTTACGCCCTTTCACCGCCCTCTATAAAGTATTGGGTAAAAGGGAAAATAGGGATAAGAACAAGTAATGGTTCCAACATTAAGTTATAAGGGATTAAAGCGTAAGCTTCATGAAAGCGGACAAGACTCCGTTTATTTCATTGATATACGACATTTAATCTTAAAAGATGAGCATCCATCTAATCCATCTGTTATGAAACTGCATATGCGTATGGGGCCAGTGGCCACACGTGTTTTAGATGAAATGCTGAATCTTAGAAAAAGCTATCATGTTTATTTTAATGAAACAGATAACCTGCATACCAGCACGCAACAATGTATTGTAGAAGCCAACGCACTTGATATTGAAGATGTTCTTGTATCCCTTGGCGCAGAAATTCAGCAAATTGATGGCTCAGATTATTTATATGTGAAAAAGATGCATATGGTTAACATTGCACCAATTCGCGGTATTTTCTTTAATACTTCAACAAATATTGAAGTTGAGACAATAGATAAGAACACACACATGTATGAGGCAGGGCAGCATACTTTACTTATTCAAAGAGACGGCATGTTAGATGTACGAGATTTGAGTGCAAAAGCAGAGTTTAAGTCCACACGTTTCCTTATTTATGGAGACCCAATGCTCACACACCTTGGTGGATGCGTACAAGTGAGCTATCACGAATTTAGTAGTACAAATGTGATGGGGGATTTGTTGCCATGCGGCATGAGCACGCACGGCGATTTAATTCCGCTAGCAGGGCCAAACCCACGCACGTTTGCCTGCCCAAGCATGAATGAGCTACAGCAAATTTTACAACGCCTAAACATAGAAGCAGCATAGAGGGGAAAAACAATGGCAAGACTTAATACAGTAAGACAAATTGACCCGCAGTCAGTTAAAGGCATGAGCCGCCTTGTAGATAGAACGCTTAACCAAGAACTGGCACTTAAAATTGCAAAAGATAGTAAGGCACTAGCGCCAAGCCTAGAGGTTGTGCCAGAGCTTTATGGCAAGGACGAAGGCCCAGAGAGGTAAAGTGTATTCTCCGACATAAAAAAAATCCCCTGCACCAAACCACAGGGGATTTTTTGTTGGCTGCCTACTTAGCGGCCAAAGTCATCTTCCATGCCATATTCATTGGTTAGGCGCTTCTCTTCTAGGGTATCCAAATCAAAACCTTCACGCTCAAGGTTTGCTTTAAGGTCTTCAATAAACTCTTGTTCGCGCACTTGATCCTCTTGTGCATCAGGCTGGAATTCTGCAACGCGTTTTGTAAGGTCTGCCATACGCTGCTGTTCTAATTCTGTAAGTGCAGGCACTTCTTCAAAGAGGTCAGGATTTTTATTGTAAAGCTCTCTTTCTTCTTGCTTAGCTTCAAGATCCATCAGCTCAATACGTTCTTCTTCTGTATTCAAATCAGACCAGTAGCGCCTGATTTGGCTGCTGCGGCCTTTGCTTATCTCTTCAGGGCTCAAGGCATCTTGAAACTCAGCTACTTGCCTCTCTGAAAGATCAGGCTCTTCATTACCTCTATGAGGGTCTACGTCAAAGTAGCGTGCTGTTTCTTCTCGGATTTGCGCTTTGTAAGCACGTAGCTCTTCAATCTCAATGGCATTAAGCGGGGGGTGCGTATCATCTTTTGCGCTCATAGGTTCATAATTGGCGCGCAGTTCTAGCTCTTCATAATGCTCGCTCGCATTGCCAAGGGCGCTTTGTACAACGTCTTGTCGTTTTTCATATGGTAAATCTTCTAGGCTTTCTTCAGAAAGGCCATTGGTTTCATTCACGGGCTCATACTCAGCGCCATGCTCCTTAAGGGCATGCACCATGTTCTCTGTCACATCATTCAAAAGGTTTTGGTAGGCAGGGTCGCTGTCGCGTATGTCTTTAGGAAGGATTGTGAGATCTCTTAGGGCGTTAAACTGTCTCTGCGTCATACTGTCTGCAACAAGTTCATCAAACACAGCTGTGCTGCGTTCTTTAGGGGCATCTGCAAAAGCAAGTTCACCTTCGTAGTCATCCTGTGGCCTTTGAGGTTCTTCATCTCTGTATGGGGCAGACATATTGGTTGAATGGATGACTTTGCCTGCTTGTGTAGATGTTGGGCCATGACCGACAAAAAGATTGTCTTCACCTAGTGGTTCTTGCTGAAGGTCGTGTGACGTGTTTTGATCCTGTGACATGGCTTGTGTACCTCTCCCTATTTACTGTGAATAGTGAAGATATGGTGATTCCAAAAAATGCTTTCAAGACCTTTAGGCAAAAATGTATCAATAATAATCAGATAGCTCATCAATAAGGCATTTTTTGTTGTCTTCACACTTGCTTTTGGGTGTGATCAGGGCCACAATATATATATGACAACGCCAAAACATATTTCTTTTGAAGAGCTCACCGAAATTTTAGCTGACCCATTTGAATGCCTATTTTATCGCCATGCCGCGCATGTGGTGCATATAATGGATGACCCTGAAATTGAACAAGATCTTCTTATTACCATGCTGGATAGCAGCTATAGCGACCTTATGGAGGACGCCTTTACCCTTGCTAAAGTAGAGGTAGAAGTGGCGCAGGAGCAAGAAGGCGGGCCTATGCAGTTTGCAGGGAATAAAAAGGCTATGATGCAGGCGCTAGAAGATGCGATGATTGAGCTTGCACAGCTCTCAGAGCACAGCGATGAAATTTTTCTTCTGAACCAAATGCAGGTTGATGGAGAGCTGTTCTCACTGGGGGAAGTTCATATTTTCCGTGCATCGGAGCACTGCACTGTCGAGATTATAGATCACAAAAATGGCAACCATACATTTGATCTCCAAGAGGGCAATATTATTGTTGAAGATAGCGGTGTCTTTTTCACTTATGACCTTACAGAAATGGGGCAAATTACAGTCACAGCTATTTTAGGCAAAAACTTTGACCGTAACATTTTTAGCGATATTAGCGACCACCGTATGTTTATGGTGTATGAACTGCTCGATAAAATTGAAGAAGGCGGCGCTGTACTGGAGGTGGCCATTAACTTTGCGCCAGAAGCTGTGCTAGAAAACTTACTTCCAGCAGATGTACTTGGCGAGCCGCTTGTCCTGCCAGATGAAGAATCTCTCACAACGCCAGAGCTTGGCATTATTGAACAGCGCCTGCGTATGGTGAATATGGTAACAAATGATACAGAAGTTTTAGAGAATTTCCACACTATGCTTGGGCATCATGTTCAATTTATTAGCCACCTTGCAGATTTAAAATGGAAATATAGCCAAGCAATGGGCGAGGAGGGGGCATCTGATAATGAAGACCTGCCAAATCCAACGCACATGGGCAACAAAACAATGATTCATTAAGAGTTTTTCGTTCTTAATCTTTTATTTTTGAAATGTAAAATTTCCAAAATACAATCTTTCGCGAAATATTATCTTGGTTTAAAACTTCTTTTTGCAAAACAGCGCGTTTGCGCTGTTTTTATTTGTTTTAAACCGCCTAAACGCCTTAGCATTTAGCTCGGCCTATACGGCCTCGTTATGCTTGGTGAGACATCTGAAGTGTTAGCCTATAAGAGTGCAGGCACCTCTGCTGTTTCTCCATGCTTCGCGCAGCAAAGCCGGCAGGGCAGGCATATAGTAAAGCCAAAAATCAAAAACATTATAAGGTGATCTTTGCCTGTGGTAAGCATCTAATCCTTAGGCGATTAGAATGTTTATTTGTAGCTGCTCTAGCATGCTGAAACTCTAATGTTTAGAGCTTTTTAGCTTTTGTGTTGCGTAAAAAAAATGCTCTGTGGTATACCAGCTTTAATTCTTAAATCTTCTCCCTTCTTTTTTATCAATGAGGTCTCTCATGCATACACAAAAAAAATCCCTTTTAGATAGGGCGCTCATCGCCTTTGTGAAGCTTGGTAAGCTTTATATTGAAAACCCATACTGGGCAGCTGCGCCGACAACTTTGTTTTTAGGGCTTGCTCTCGGGTTTGGGGCTTGGGCAACCTTCCCAACTTACTTGGCTGCCATGTGGGGCGTGCACTATATTGGACGCTATAACAGTTACACTGACTTGTATTACAATAGCCGCAGCCCTAAGGATAAGCTGTATCGCAATATTTCTGAATATGCTGGCTGGGGTATATTAGTTGCAGGTGTTGCAACTGTTGCTAGCGCAATTATTGTAGGCATCTATTATAAATATGGCCTGAATGACCATACTTGGCTGTTTTTCCTTCCGCTTGGCGTTTTGGCCTTTTATGACTGGGTTGTTGCTTTTCCAGAAGATGAACGCCCTACGCTTCTTGAACGCGCCAAAACGCGCCTTGATACGCTAGATGAAAAGTTGAATAAAACCCAAGGGGATTAACTTTTTCCGCAATCGATTTTTACCTCCCCCATTTTTGGGGGAGGTTTCTTTTGATTGACAACTCATAAGTGCGGCTGTATACACGTTGTAATTCTTACTCTTTTTTCCTTTTTTAAATGAGGTTTGTTATGCAAACAAATAAAAACATAGGCACGCGCGCCATGGGCGCTTTCTGGAGCCATATGCAGCTTATTTCCACCTGTTGGGTTCTGATGCTTCCATCTTTCGCTCTTGTGGCAGTTATGGGAGTGTATATAGGCGTTTTGGGCTTTTTTGCAGTTTATATTTGCGCATCAATGAGCGCATGGGCTTTTGTAAGGATGCGTACTTATAATAAAAAACTAAAAAAAATGAGAAGGGGATCTGATGATTATGGGCAGTATAACTATCTGTCCGGAAATTATTTTCTCGCCTTTATATTTTTTTTAATCGCAGCGGTTATAGCGTGGGTTTTTACTGAGGAAGGTTCCTCTCTATGGGCACCTTGGAGCGTTGTAGGGTTTGTTTTATTTACTGCTTGGACAGTCCTTCCACCAGAAACGCCGCGCGATTCTCTTCTTGTCCGCTTTCGTAAATGGATTAAATCCCAAGATGAAAGCTGGAACACAACTACGGGGGATTGATGCCCGCCAATCGAATAAAAAAACCTCCCCTGTTGGGGAGGTTTTTGCATGAGTGCTAAAACTTACTCAGGTTTAGGAAACATGCTTTTTACAGCGTTTACCGTTTCTAGCATGCCTGATGTATCAGCATCTAGCACTGTGCCCGATGCTGCAAGCGCGGCAAAGCCTTTCCAAATAGCATCAAGTTGTTCGCCCATGTCTGGGTAGGCATTTTTACGTTCAAGCTTATAAACAGATGCGTTATATTCCGCTTCTGCTTGAGCCATATATGGTGCAAGTTCTTCCAGTGTTGGCTGGTTGAGCCCTGCCACATTCCAAGACTCAATTACAGTGTTTTTACCATCATGCACAACAACAAAATCAGACATGTTATTGATAGTTTTTCCGTTTTCTTTTCCATAAATATCAATGGCTTTAGATATAAAATTAAGGTTCATTGTTAGTATTCCTTTTGCATGTGTTAACTTGAAAGCTTAACAGCTGTGAATCTTGTATCACCCGTGTTTAGAACAAGGTTGGCGTTGCTGCCAAAGTTGTGCCATACATAAGTTTCAAGGTAATCAGATGTGCCATTCATTGGCACAACGTATTGTGCAGAATGTCCTACTTTAATAGAACCGCCGTACTGAGAGAGGCCCCAAAATAAAGGCGTATGCGCTGATCCATTTTTATAGAGGGAGGCATAGGTATAAACACCATCGACTCCAGAGTTAAAGGACCAGTTAAAAGTGACAAGGTATGAACCTGCTTCTGTGGGTTGAAAGCGGTGGTTTGTTGTTGTGTCAAACCAGCTCTCAGTGTCTACAAAATCACCGCTCGCGCTATTAAACTCTACTTTGGTAAGTGTGCTTGTGCTAATAGATTGCGTGCCGCTGCGGCCCACAAATGTATGTTTAAGGCCTGCGCCGCCAAGGGCTGTAATAGCCTGTGCCACACGTTCAGCTGTCATCAGTTTATCTGTTGCTGTGCCTGTTTCTGCTTCTGTTTGGTTTGCTATGGCATCTGCTGTAAGAGCCGCAAAGTCTACTGTAGAAGGGGCAGGGGTATTTTCCCAAACGGTGCCGTTGTACATTTTAAGCAGGCTGCTCCCTGTGTCATACCACAGCATGCCCGCGACAGGGCTACTTGGCGCAGATGTACCGCTATTCATACTTTTAAGCGCTAAGAGCGCGCTATTAAGGTCTGTTCTAAAACTCGGGAATGCCTGATTGGCAATACTGAGACCATGTTGACTCATACGTTAATCCTTTTATTTATGCATAAATGTTTAGCATTATTTGAGCATGGTGAAGTTCAAGTGCGAATGCACTATAATTGTCAGCCTGCAAGAGTGCGAACCGCATAGGTGAGCCAGCGCCCCACTAAGATATAAATAAAACAGTATCAGACAAGCAAAAACCCCTCCGGGCTTGGAGGGGTTTTTAATCTGCGAAAGAACTTAAGGCGTTGGGTAGGTTTGGGGGATAAGGAGGTGTGGGGGAATAACGTCCTAAATCCTTGCGCAAAACATACTAACGGCTTAGTGGCTCACCATTTTTGGTGATACATGGCGTAGAATACGATCCTGTCTTCCAGACATTTTAATCGTGCCAGTACTTTCGTTGTGCGTAATATCTACATCAGATGCTTTGAGCATAAGTGTAAGGTAACCTTTTGAAACCGTTGTTTCTTTCATTTCTACAGTTGCAACTGTATTGTCTTCGCTATCAGCTTGTACCTTCAGTACGCCAGGTACGTCTTCTAGCATTTCACTTAAAGTCATAATTTCAAAGTTTGCGTTCATAGTATTTTCCTCCGTTGTCGTCTGTTTGGGTCTATCAATTGTCTGCTATATCCTTGTTTTAGGAAGCAGTTGAGCGTCCTCTCTTTAAGAGAAGCCAGCTCAGGAGTTTACGCGCCGAGTGTTTGTGGCGAGCATCTCCAAAAAGTTAAGGTAAGGTGCGCTAACTGCGCTAAGGTTTTTTTATACTGGGGCGACCGTACCAGTGCCAGCTGAGTTGTGTTTATCTCTCTTGCTGGTAATTAGAATATGATAAGTGTTGCATACAATTTCAAGTGCGAGCAAATAAAAAAGTAAATTTTTATAAAAAAAGTGATAAAACCTGAGTAAAACAAAAGTTTCCAGCAGGGGCGTTTTGGTTTATGATAGTTTATAAATAATAAGAAGAAATGATAGTTTATGCGCCGTTTGTCGCCCGTCTTTATGAGAGATCTCTTAAGTTTTTCCGTGCTAGGTGCAAAAAGAAAGACCCGTTTGAAGGGGTTTTTAGATAGCCTTCTTTTCCGTATATACATATTTGGCCTTGTGCCTGTTATTGCTATTTTTGCTTTGGGCATACATGTTTTATACCCAAAAGCTTTAGATTTTATGATGGTCTCAGATGAAGGAAGCCGTATAGAAATTCATAGAAACGTATATTCTTTGTACATGGACCTCATAGAAGAGCAGCGCCATAGCACAATTTATGTGGTTAGCGCTGATAATGAAAGCCGTAGCGCGCTGGCAGAGCACCAGCGCCATTTTAAAAGTGCTATAACGGGTTTAGAAAAACTTTATGCAGAGCAGCAAACAGAAGAGAGCTGGCATAAGGGGCTAGATAAGGAAAAGCAGCTTATTGCAGGTGTGTTTCAGCTTTCTGAGCGCCTTGAACATCTTCGTTTTGATATAAAAACACAAGAGCTAACTGACGTACGTGTTATCTATGAGAGCTATAGCGCTATTTTGGCGCAATTAAGACTCCTATTAGAGACCTCTCTTGAGGGCGTAGATCTTATGCATGAAAAAAGAATGGCTCTTACAACGCTAATGGATGCGGCCTATGCTCTTTCTAGCCTAGAGCTCGACCGCTGGGTAGAACGCCTTGGTGCAGAAAACAATGCATTAACAGCGCACCCTGAAACTGTAGCTAAAGCTAAAATTTTATTTGCGCTGCTCAGCAGAACCCTTTCACAAAGAGAAGAGCTATACTTTAAGCTCGGAGAAAAAGACGTACAAGCCTACCTTGGCAAAGACAATGGCGTCTCTTACGCTCAGGCAAGAAAAGAGCTTGCAGATCTTTCTCAGTACATGTGGGCGCAAACAAATCTCGAAATTTATAAAAAGCAAGGTCTTCTCAAGAGAGAGTTTATTACATGGAGCTTTGGCCTTACGAGCCTTATTCTCATTATGGTGTGGTTTGGATGGATGATTGCAGCGAGAATCAGAAAAGGAACATCTGATATGATTTCTGCTCTTGATGGTCTTCAAAAATGCGAACTATCTCACCGCTGTGAAATTTATGGCTATGATGAATTTTCACAAATTGCAGGAACCTTTAACACTGTAACAGCGCACCTAGAAGGGGTGATTGAAGCTGTGCGCGGCACCTCTAAAGACCTTATGGAAGAAACGCAAAAAGTGGCATTAAATTCTAGCCGCATGAGCGTATCTTGCCACGATCAGGTGCAAAGTATTGGACATATTCAAACAGCAATGGATGAATCTAGCTCTGCTGTAAGTGAAGCCAATGACGCAGCGCAAAAGGCAACGCATATGATTGGTAAAATGACGCGTAACCTCACAGAAGCAAGCCTCTCGGTTAAAGACCTTGCAACCAACACGGATGAGATTTCTTTTGTAACAAACTCTATTGACGAAATTGCAGAAAAAATTAACCTACTTGCATTAAACGCTGCTATTGAAGCTGCTCGTGCAGGCGATGCGGGGCGCGGCTTTGCCGTGGTTGCAGATGAAGTACGTAAATTGGCACAAAACGCATCTAAATCTAACGCGCAGATTAAAGGCGCAATGGAAAAAATGGCTGAAAATGTACATGATAGTGTTTCGCAAATTACTGGCGTTGGAACCATGCTAGGCGATGTGGAAGGTAAGGTTCAGCACCTTAACCAAACCATGGAGACACAAACAGATGCCTTTGGGAATATGGTAAGCGCTATTGAAGACTTTAATACCCGTATGGATACATTAAAGAGCGATGTTGATGCGACAAACAGTGTGGCAGGCACGCTTTCGCAGTATGCTTATAATATGGACTATCAGGTGCAGGTGTTTAGCCTGACAGGAGACACCAGTGCCGTAGAAGAGGATGCTCCTAACCTTAATGATGACGATGATATTGACCTGTTTTAATCACTCATAAATAAAAGCCTCCCCATGGGGAGGTTTTGTTTTTTCTTTTAAAGAAAAAAGTTGATAAATGTTTTGAATTACAATGGGATATGCACCTCTGGCGTGCCGTCTTTAAAATAAAAAGACACACCAGACTTGCATTGCCTATTTTTTGTGCATACACTTTAAGTATGAGACAGTATGTACCAGCACAGAAAAATCTAGCCCGCTCAATGGGTGAATTTCTTGTGTCTGCGGGCGTAATTACCCTTACAGGTAAAAACCCTCAGCGGTAGGTCGGTCTCTAAACTTCAATAACCGACCAGAAGTTCTAAGGTCGGTTTTTTTATTCTAAATACCTCACCCTTAAAATTTCTGTTCATAAAAAGCTTGCTCCTTGTGAACTGTGATAAGCACAGGAGCTAAAAACAGATGAGTTTTTTTAATATGAAGAAAGTGCATAGCATGAGCTATGTACTTGATGAATAGTAAAAAGGATCGCTGTTTTTAGCCCTAACTTGCTGACGCAGGTCACGGGGAATAAGCTTTTCAATAACAAGGAGACAGACCATGCGTGCATTACGTACGACGCATCCGCTAGATAGAAACGTGTACTTACTTAACTTGCTTACCTTTTTAGACAACGCACTGTTCGTTATTCCGATCATTGTGGTGTATTACGCTGCACATAAAAGTGTTGGTTTTACGGGTTTCCTGATTGGTGAAGCCGCGTTTGCTCTGGTAATGGTGGTCATGGAAGTGCCCAGCGGTTATTTGAGTGATATTTGGCGCAGAAAATCTGTACTGTGGCTTGCTATGGCATGGCAGGTTGTTGGCTATGCGCTGCTTTGGCTTGGAGACGGTTTGGTGATGATGGTTGCTGCGCAAAGCATTATTGGTATTGGCGTAAGCCTTTATAGCGGAACCAATACAGCTATGCTATATGATGGCCTGCTTGAGCGCGGCAAGGCGGCAACCTTTAGCAAGTATACTGGTCAGCATCAAATGTACGGTATGATTGGCGCAACGGGCGCGGCACTTGTTGGCGGTTTCGCTTATGCGCTTCAGCCAGATTTGCCTGCCATGCTTACGGTTATTGTTATGGTGATTGCTACTGCGGCAACTTGGTTTTTAACTGAGCCAAGCCGCCATAAGCAGGAGGTGCAGAAAAACCCAATTGCAGACATGGTGAGTGTGATGAAGTATACGCTACATGGCCATAAAGAGGTGGCGTGCCTCATACTGTTTATGACCAGTGTGTTTGTGACAACGAACCTTATGTTCTGGCTTAACCAGCGCTACTGGATGGATGCAAACATCTCAGAAGCTTGGTTTGGTGTGCTCATGGCTATTGGTACTGCCGTTAATGCGGTTGGTGCAGGGTTTGCGCATAGACTAGAAAATAGGCTTACGTTTATGCATATGATCTTCATCATTGCGGCGCTGCCTTTTATGGCTTACGGGCTTGCTATTGCACTGCCGCACTGGGCTGGTGTTGGCGCATTGTTCCTTGGCGGACTCGCTTGGGGAATGGGCAGCCCGCTTATGGCCACAGCAGTGAATAAACGCGTAGAAAGCCATAGGCGCGCAACAATACTCAGCGTTAAAAGCCTTGTGCACCGCCTTGTGTTTTTGCCGCTTAGCTTGCTTGCAGGGCCTTTGGCTGACGGGTATGGCGCTAAGGCTGCTATGTTTGCACTTTTGCTATTTATGGCTACAGGTGTGGCGCTCAGCTTTATCTGTATGGCACGGCACCATATGTTCAAACCTAAAGATACATAAAACGAAAAAAAAGCCAAGGCCCCGTAATTTACGGGGCCTTGGTTGTTTGTGTCGATTACTGCTTGTTTAAAAGAGGGCTTTTATTTCTTCAAATGTATGGCCAGAAAGGCTAAAAATGAAGACAAAAATAGCGCAGATAATGCCAATGATAGCGCTGCACCCTACAATGTTTGCAGCCTTAGACGAGGCGCCTCCAAAGGTGAAACCTGCCGCAAAAAAGGCAACAAGAGCAATAAGGCTGCCTTGCGCCAATGGCGCAAGCGCTGCATACCAGCTCCAAGACCAACTGGCGACGTTGGTCACATAAGGGTCAATCTCATGGCCAGCAAGGGCGCCCATCATAGCGGTGAGTGCCACAATGATAAGCAAAAAACTTGTGTTGGCAGTAAAGTCTGCATCACGGCGCGTGGCAATCCAACACGTGATGATGCAGAGGATGAGTCCGACCATGCTGTATTGCATCAAGTTTGAGAGCTCAAGGAAAGACGCTGGAAAATCGGTGACAAAGCTGGATACTGTGTCCCAAACGCTTTGCCATGATATATCTAAGTTCATCCCAGTATCAGTCGTGGGAGAAAGAGTTGCAGTGGAAGCTGCCATAATAAACCTCATAAGGTTAGGAACAAGAGATACTTTATGCCCTTAAAATGGGGCAGGGGAAGGCAATTTTCAAGGAGAAAGATAAATAAAAAGCCCTTCATGTGAGGGGCTTTTAGCTTTTTTATGCTGTTAACGGCACTGGCCGCCCCAGTCTGGGTGAGTTCTTCTTACTGTTTCACATATAGTGGTTTGGTCAGTATCTTGAACAAATGCACCATCTATACATGTAAATGTAGCTTGTCCGCGTATACCTGCAGTATCGCGTCTAGTACAACTTGGCGTGGCAGCTGTATTATAATTAAATGTATAAGCAACATTTCCAGGTGTTGGGGGAGCGCTTCCAGAACAAGTATTACCGCCCACTGTCCATGAGAGTGTTTCATTTGTACAGCCGCCAGTAATTGTTGTTGTCTCAGTTAGTTCTGTATGAGAAACACATCCATCACTCCCCGCGCTTGGGTGTGTCGGCCAATATACACTAGAATCACCAGAAACATTAAAGCATCCTGTTCGTTCATTTTCCCTATCAATAAGGTTTCCAACTTCAGTTTCAATGGCAGTCAGGCGTGGCCGTATATTATTTGCAAAGCTATCAAGCATGTTTTTGATTGAAACCACCTGGCGAGAGATGGCTTCGCCAGAGCGCGAGCTTTGCGCCATGGCAGCAGCGCCAATAATTGAAGAACAAAGCACAGCTGTTAAAATAAAGCGCCTTTTTTTCATAACTGAATAACCCTTAATTTTTAACCTATCAGAATACTTATGTATGCGAGCATTAGTATAGTGAGATGATTTAAAGTTGCGCAGGCTAGTGCTTATAAAGAAGCCTAAATAGCGCGACAGGTGTGATAAAAAATAAAAAAAGGTGTTGCATCCGCGTTTTAAAAGCCTCATGCTTTTACTTATGAGAAATTATAGCGACCAGAAACCGATGACAATTCATATGTGCTCCACTTGGGGTATGTATGTCATGTTTACGTGCAAACGTAACCGTCGTATCGGGTAGGGTCGTTACCAAAATAAAAACAAATCGACCCAGTTCTAGGGTCGTTTTTTACATAGAAGCAAAAAATTTCGTTTAGGACTGGGGGTTAAACCACAGGAGATGCCGTCATGAGTGACGCACTGGACGCAAATAGGATTGCTAAAAGAAACATAACCATCGTGAATGCGTTGTCATTCCTCAATAATGCCATGTTTGTGGTGCCTATTATTGTGGTGTATTACGCGGCGCAAAAGCATGTAGGGCTTACTGGTTTTCTTATCAGTGAGGCGGCGTTTGCAATGGCCATGGTAATGATGGAAGTTCCCAGCGGATACTTGAGCGATACATGGAAGCGTAAGTATGCACTTCTGCTTGGTTTTGTGATTCAAACCATTGGATTTGTGGTGATGTTTTTAGGTGAAGGCTTTTTGTTAATGGTGGCGGCACAAGCTATTTGCGGCCTTGGTATGAGCTTTGTGAGCGGCACAGGGAGCGCACTTATTTACGATAGTCTCCTTGGCGCAGATAAAGAAAGAACTTACACGCAAACCGCTGATACAGGCGACGCGCTCACCCAGTGGCTTACAAATAGCCCCTCTCGTAGCCGTTATAAAGCTGTACTTCTTGGCAACTTATTTAATAGAAGTGCAAAACCTGTGGGCGTAGACCAATACAGTAAAATTAGCGGACGCATGCACGCTTATGGCATGGTTGGTGCGGCAGTAAGTGCGCTGCTAGGTGGCTATATTTACAGTGTTGGCGTAGAGCTTCCTGCAATATTAAGTGCCGTATCTATGGCTGTTGCTGCGCTGTTTACGCTAAGGCTTGTTGAGGTGGAGCGTCAAAGAGAGCGCGCTAAAAAGAATCCAATAAAAGAGATGGCAAGCGTTGTGAAATACGCCCTTGCAGGACACAAAGAAGTGGCGAGCATTCTCTTGTTTAGTAGCAGTGTGTTTGTTGTGTGTAATTTGATGTTCTTTTTGCACCAAAGTTACTGGATTGAAGGCGGTATTGACATCAAGCAATTTGGTCTTTTGATGGCGATCGGCATGATGGTTAATGCGCTTGGCTCTAGCCTTGCTTACGCCCTAGAAAGCAGACTTCGCTTTGCGCACATGGTGGCCATTATTGCGGCGCTTCCGCTTCTCTCATACGGGCTTGCTGTTGTACTTCCGTTTGGGGCCGGCATCTATGCGCTTTTCCTTGGCGGGCTTGCCTGGGGCATGGGCAGGCCACTTATGGAAGCGGCCGTTAACCGCCGGATTGAAAGCAGTAGACGTTCTACTGTGCTCAGTGTTGGCAGCGTGCTCCACAGAATGGCTTTTGTACCGCTTACTTTTGTGGCAGGGCCGGTGGCAGAAGCGTATGGAGTGAAAGCAGCTATGATGGCTCTGCTTGCGCTAATGACAATAACAGCTGGCGCAAGTTTGCTTGTAATGGCAAGGAGCGGGTTGCTCGCAGTGCGAGAGACGTCAGAGGTGACTCAAAACGCATAAAGCCAACCAAAAAACCTCCCCGATGGGGAGGTTTTTTATCGGTTATAGACGCTCTTGGCGTAGGGGGATGTAAGTTTTCCAGCGTTCAATTAAAACAAGCAAGCTAAGCCAGCCAAGGCTAAAGCCATACATGGTTTCACTGGCTTGGCGTGTTTGCTGCACAAGTGCATAGTCCATAGCAAAAAACCACCAGGCTATAGCAAAAATAAAGAACCTCAGACCAAGGTTTTTTCCTTCAAACAGCATGATAAGCCATGTGCCAAAAAACGCTAAAATAGCCATAGGTTCTGCGTAATTAAAGTGCAGATAAGCACAGACAATAAGCACAAATGTTGTGCTGTAAAACCAAAGTTTTTTCATGTTTGTATCCTTTTAGGAATATAAAAAGTGCATAAAGATATATGTGTTAAGGCTGTGTAACCTGAGCCGTTAAACATGTCAAAGTAAAACCTCCCCGTTTAGGGGAGGTTTTTTATATTCGATATGAGGGTTTAATCACTCTTATTGCGCCTGTCCCAGTCGTTGGCAGATTTTTCAAGCTTCTCAGAGATCGTGCCATAGAAGGTTTTGCCTGTTTGATAGGTTTTGCCAGCAAAGAAATAGACCCCGAAAAACAAAGCAAGAATGCTATACATTATGTTTTTATGGATGGTGTTAAGGGTTTCAATGGACACATTTTCAGAGCCGATGGCATAGAACATAATACTCCCTATAAAGCCAATAAGTACCAACGACAAAGAAAACTTATCAAAAGATGCTAAGTCTTCACCTTCTTTGCTTGGTTTTTCTAAAATGTTAAGTGCTTCAATCATAATTGTAGGCACTGCAAAAAACAGAAACAGGTTCCATTGAATAAAAGGAAGACTTAAAAAGAGGCCAGCTAGCCATAGAAAATGCAAGGGGTTTGTCCAGGCCCAGTGGCCAGCGCGCGCAAGGTTGATGCTTTTACGTTGCTGTTGCATAGAGCGTCTCCAAAAGTATAAGAAAAAAGAAAAGAGATATGAATTATTTGAAGGTATACCATGCTCTAAAATAAATTGTCAAAGCAAAACCACCCCCAGAAATAGGGGGTGGTTTTAGGTTTCGATTGTGTTTATTGAGAGGTCAGCTGCGTGCGCAGCTCGTCTGCTTCGGCATGCATGCGCTGGGCAAAATCTTCGCCAAAGTGCTCAAAGGGGTAAATGGCAAAGGTTGTATCGTCGCCGTATGTCCCATAAACAATAAGGCCGGCATCCCAATCAATGATGCGGCGCAGGAATCTCATCTCCCAGATAGCCTCAATGGTTGGGACAAGGCAGCCCTGTCCATCAATGCAGGCCTGCATGCGCGTGCTTGCAGAAGGGGAGAGATCGCTCAAACGCGTGAGCGCTTGTCCGCCAGAGTAGTAGTAGACGACGGCATTGAAACCTGGATCCACAAAACGACGGGAGGATGATATCTCACCATCAGGGTATGCTGCTTTGATGCTTAAGAAGTCACCCGTTTCAGGGTTTACCAGCTTTGCGCGCGCTTGGAATTCTTCAATACGCGTTAGTGCGCTTTGAAGCTCAGTGGATTTTGCTTGCAGTTCGGCAAGGCGCACTTCAGCAGCGTTCTTTTCAGCAATGGTTGCTTCAGAAGCAGCCAGCTCTTCTTGTAGGCTATTTAGCCTGGCAGTAAGCTGTGCAATCTGCGGCACTGTCTCTGTAATTTTTTCTTGCTGAGCCGTCAAGAGAGCTGCATTGGCAGCAATGCGCGCTTTTTGCTTTTCTTCTTCATCATCGCCGCAGCCAGCAAGTACAAGGGTTGCAGCCAGTGCTGCACCAATTAAAAATCTATTCATGAGGAGATATCCTTATGTGTAGGGAAAGGGAAGGGAGGTTGATTATTTAAATATGTATACAGCAGGTTAGGTTTGTGCGTCAATTTTATTTATACTTGTTTTGTATACTTGTCTTTGATACTTTAAGAGGATTTATAAATCTGTTACCCTTTTTCTCTATAAGTTTACACACAAGGAGACGCCAAAATGGCTGATATTAAACGCACAGCAATGAAACGTGCTGATTACACACCCTATCCTTTTGAGTTTGGTGAAGTGGAGCTTGAGTTCCGCCTCCATGAAATTGGCACGATTGTGCTCAATAAAGTGTTTGTTGTACATAAAGATGGCATTTCAGGTACCGATATGGTCCTCAATGCTGAAGACATGGACATCCGTTCTTTGAGAATTGATGGCCTTGAAGTGAGTGCGCAGGATTATGATTTCGACAAAGAAAATCACCTGCTGACTCTTAAAAACGTACCAGCTAAATTTACGCTGGAAACGACGGTAAAAATCAACCCTGCTGAAAACAAATCTGGCAGCGGCCTGTACATGGATGGTGAAGGCCAAAACCGTACGTTTATCACTCAGTGTGAGAGCGAAGGTTTCCGTAAAATTACCCCATGGCCAGACCGCCCAGACGTGATGACAACCTTTAAGGTTGAACTGACTGCTGACGCTGAAAAGTTCCCAACGGTGCTCTCTAATGGTAACCGCGTGGAAGGCTCTACGCATGGCGGCCATGCTGTATGGCATGACCCGCACAAAAAGCCGAGCTACTTGTTTGCGCTTGTGGCCTGCGCCTTTGATGTGATGGAAGATTCTTTCACAACAATGAGCGGGCGTGATGTTAAGCTTGAAATCTGGATGCCGACGGAAACGCTGCCGCGTGTTCGTCATGCAATGGATTCGCTGATTCGTTCCTTTAAGTGGGACGAAGAAGCCTATGGCCGTGAATATGACCTGGATCTGTTTATGATTGTGGGTACAGACACCTTTAACGCTGGTGCCATGGAAAACAAAGGCCTGAACATCTTTAACAACAGCCTTTTGGTGGGTGATAAAGATACCGCTGATGATAACCGCCTTAAGTTTATTGAAGCGGTGATTGGGCATGAGTACTTCCACAACTGGACAGGTGACCGCGTCACTTGTAAAAGCTGGTTTGAACTGACGCTCAAAGAAGGCCTTACCGTCTTCCGCGATCAGCAGTTTACAAGCCACCTGCACAGTGCGCCGCTTGAGCGCATTGTAAATGCCGCAGCGATGAAAGCGCGCCAATTCCCAGAAGCCTCTGGTCCGATGGCTCACCCAATCCGCCCTGAAAAAGTGGAGAGCATGGACAACTTTTACACTGTAACAGTGTACGAGAAGGGCGCAGAAGTGATTGGTATGTACGACACACTGCTGGTCGCTAAAGGCTACCGCAAAGGGACAGACCTTTACTTTGATCGTCATGACGGTCAGGCCGTCACATGTGATGATTTTCGTGCCGCCATGGCCGATGCAAATGATGCTGATTTTAGTCAGTTTGCTCTGTGGTATAGCCAAGCAGGTACACCAACAGTTACCGCGCGCGGCGTTTATGACGCTGAGGCGAAAACATATACGTTGACTCTTTCTCAATCTGTGCCGGCAACGCCTGCAAAAACAGGTACCGAAGCGATGCACATTCCTGTGCGTTTGGGTCTTGTTGGTTCTGACGGCAAAGATATGCCGATGAACGTGCAAGTGAACAGCACAAAAAATGGCTGGCCATTGTTTGATGCTGAAAAAGAGCTTATCAACCTGATGGATGAAAGCGTTATGCTGGTATTTGAAGGTGTTGAGGAAGAGCCTGTTCTTTCGCTGAACCGGGGTTTTGGTGCGCCAATTTACATGGATGCAGGCCTGAAAACAGATCAAAAAGTGTTCCTTGCACAGCATGATAGTGACGGCTACAACCGTTACGAAATGGTGCAAAGTCTGCTCTTAGATTGCTTGAAAGGCCGAGTGGATGGCAAAAGTACTGTATCGGATAGTGTGATTATGAAAATGGTTAATCAGGTTCTGGCTGACCAAAAGATTGATGACGCTGTAAAAGCTGAAATGATCAAGCTACCGGCTATTTCGCAAATGATGGAGCTGTATGATGTGATTCCTTTGGATAAAATCCATAAGGCTTATGATTATCTGAAGTCAGTTATTGCAAGCCGTTGCCAGAGTGGACTGATGGAGCATTACACACGCTTAAATGTACCTGAAGAATGGGCTTTTGATGGTGCCCAAGCTGGGCGCCGTGCCCTTAAAAACCAGTGCCTAACACATCTGTCAGATATGATGGGTCGGTTTGTGGTCGACATGGACACCAACAAACCTATGGAAGACTACGTGACCGACATGGCGCAGGCTCAGTTTGAGCAGGCTACTAACTTCACGGATAAGGTGGGCGCGCTGCGTACACTGGTTCACGCTGGTGTGGATGCAAGCCTTGAGCTGAAAGCGTTTGAGACGGAGTTCCTCTCAAACCCACAGGTGATGGATGGCTTCTTCTCTATGCAAGCAGGGGCACCGAGCGAAAATGCTCTGGTGCTTGTTAAAGCCTTGGAAAACCACAGCGCATTTGACGGTGAAAACCCGAACAAAATTCGCTCTTTGTGGGGCGCATTTGGTTCAAACACCCGCGCTTTCCATAATGCTGATGGATCTGGCTATACATATATGGCTGATAAAGTGATGTATGTGGACGCCTTTAACCCTGGGGTTGCTGGCCGCATTGTTGCACCGTTTCTCAAGTGGAACAAAATGGATGCTGCCCGCGCTGCTTTGATGAAGGCTGAAATTGAGCGCATGATCTCGCGCGAAGGCTGCTCTAAAAACCTGAAAGAGGTGCTTGGAAAGGCGTTGACGCAAAAACAGCTTGCTGCTTAAGCTCAGGTATATCTTTTCCTTCTGCTGTCGGCTCATGTAGTTCTACGACATGTCGCCTCACCAAAAGAAAAACCTATTACCTGAATGTAAACGAATAAAAACCCCCGCTACTAGCGGGGGTTTTCTTTTTTCGATAATTAGCTGGTTGCGCGGACTTTATCGCGCACGGCTTTTTCAGCGGCGGCAACAGCATCGTCTTCGCTGCCTCGTGTGGCCTGTGCTTGGTAGCGCGTACCATTCACCGTAGCAGCAGCGGTGGCAGTTGTTTTGCCCGGCTTCGCCTCTGTACCTTTCGCCGTTATCTTGCTTGGGTGAACGGTGACAGCATGGCCTTCATCAGCCATAGCATTCAACAGGTTGTCTTCTGCAATATAGGCCGTAAAGCGGTCTGCAGAAGCCTCATTGTGTGCAGCATAGGCTTCTGCCACAGCAGCAGCTTGTGCCAGCTGCTGTGCCACCAAGCGGCGGTTTTTGCCATAGTCCACACGGGCATTGCCTGTGTAGGTTTCGCCGTCCACGGTCAGCGCGCAGCTGGCAGTGCCAACATCGCCGTCTTGGCCAATTTCAAACACAGCAACAACGGTGAGATCACCACTGGTTGTGTTTGTATTTGCCAAAACGGTGCGCTCTGCAAGGTCGCCAAGCTGTTCGGCATATGCATCCAGCACAGCATCCAGTACTTTTGCGCAGGCTTGCTGCTTAGCAAAGCCCTCGCTATCGCCTTGGGCGTTGGCACTGAATGTTGAAAGTTCAGTTTTTGCAATACAAACGCCGACATTGCCTTCAGGATGTTCGTTATAGCTTGTAAAGAACTCTGCAGGAACCCCCACAGCATTCAACCGGCCAACGGCAGCGGTCAGCTGCACGGACGGTGTGAGACGGCAAACTTTACGGCCAATTTTAGGATTGTTAGACATGGTTATGTCTCCTTGGGATATGCCTCCCAACAACACGGGAGGGGGGAAAGGGAAGAGAGAACGGGTGAGTTATTATGATATAAGTACGCATGCGCCTTATATCAATAGGCCTTATGTTTTTTTTACTTCATAGACCCATAGAGAGCCCTTTAGCTCTTCCTGCGCAAAAAACAAACAGGCTTTTCAAGGGAGAGATCATTTTTCATATATAAAAAATCCCCACCAAATGGCAGAGATTTTTATGTTCGATTTAGAATATTTTAAGTTAGCTGCGTCTATGCATACAAAATAGATACCAAGAGGCAGAGGCTTGAAAAAATAGCCATAGGGGAAGATACAAGAAAACATGAAATGTATCATCATAAATGCTCACCATGAATGATACGAATATGATGACAATAGTTGGGGCCATAGCGAGAGCTGCAAAGTCCTCACCCTTGAAGGGAGCTCGCCATTTCTCCCTCGTATATACGCGGCCACCAGCTGAGTTGAAGGCAAGGCTCAGCAGAACTGTTACAATAAAAGAAAAGCCCGCCAGGCCTGTGCTAAGAATTGCACAAACGCCCCAAAGCAGAAAAATAGCGAAGACGCTGCCCATAATGGTAAGTGGCCAGTGGGCAATAAGGCGTGCGAGTGGAATTTCAACCGTGAATTTTTTATCTGACATAGGAATGTCTCCAAAAAGGGAAAGAAGAAGTGAACTGATTGAAATGTATACGAATGTTTGAATGCGGTCAAACACAATTGTGTGTTTGGCGTTTTGTTTATATGCCGCGCGTCATCATTTCTGCAAGTACGGTGGCTCTGGCGCCCACTTGCACCGCCCAAAGGCTGTTCAGCATTTCAAAAGAGGCTTTGTTATAGTTATGTTCTTCAATGGCACAGAGCATGTTTTTGAACTGGCTTAAACGGTTCATGCCAAGGTTAAACATCATATCTACAAGTACAGCTTTACGGGTAAGGGATAGGCTGTCAAAGCCTTTAATTAGGCTCCGTGCATCATGAATAGCGCGGTTAATATCTTGCGCTAGTAAATGCTCTGCTTCTGCCTTGTTAATGCCCATGTCATCAAGGTTACGGCCATAGCCAATTGTGAGCTTTCCTACGGTGCATGTATAGGGTTTAAGGCGCAGGCCTTCATGGGCTTTAAGCAGCGGGGTTACCTTTAAAATAATATCGTGATTTATGTCCGTCATATAACTTACTGTAAAAGGCTATAAACCGCTTGCGAAGGGGCCTTATGTTCTTTATGATGTATGCAATCTAACCTATCTCCTTTTTCTTTTTTTGGGAGGAATCCCGTATGGGACCTATCACACTTGTTAAACAGCCGCCTGATGGTGCTGTTGATCATACAAATCTGATTCTGCTGTTTCAGAAAAATGTGTTTGAAGATTGCCTTGACGGTATAAACGCTTACGTGGCGCTTAAATTTGTTGAAGCAGTTTTTGATCTGCATTTTGAAGCACGCGGCCCAGACCTTTGGCCAATGGATGGCTTTGAGCTGGAAGACCTGTTTGCCGGCAAGGCATGTTTGGATTATTGGCAAAACCAAGCCAGTAACATGAACGATATGATGACGATGCAAGGCGCACCAACAACGGTACTTAAAGCGCATAGTCTTATTGCACCGCTCGCTCTTGCTGAAAACCGCCCCGTGGATGCCATGAAATCTGCTTTTTTTGTGCAGTACTTGTGCAGCGGCGGAGATATTGCCCCATTGACGGGGCAGGCAGATGTCTTTGAATCTAAAGACAGGGATATCTATCTTGAAACGCTTGCCATTCTGCGCGAACACCTTGTCTATGCTCTTGCTCACCCTGAAAAGGTGATTGAGGCAAAATTTGCAAAGTCACACGGAGATACATCATATGACGGAAGCTAAGAGGCGACAATCAAGTGTCGTGCTGGTGAATGCCCCCACAAAGGAGCTGATCCGTACGGTTACGCCTTATTCCATGCTGGACCAAGGGGCAGGGGAGCATTACCTGAAAGGGTTTGATGCTCTGTTTTGCCGCCTGTTTCTCTCACGGGTGAATAAAAACACTGGCGATGCTATTGTAAACATCTTCACAAATGAGGTTTACAAGATGCCAAAATCAGAAGTATTTGAACTGATGCGTGGTTGCGGCAATGCTGAGGCAGAGTATGCCATCAAGCTTGCAAAGCGCCAAGGCGGACATGGCAAAGTCATTGATGCTGTTATTGATGTTTTTGCACTGATGGCTCAAAGACGCTGGCGCGAAGCTGCAATGGAAAGCCATAATATGTACTTGTATCTATTGATGCGAAAACATATCAATTTTGTTGGGAGCGAACAAGAAATCCGAGCACTCCATGAAGAAGGCTATAATCAAGTGATTACAGCCGCTGTGGACGTTGCTGAGATGATCTTTGATCGTCCTGCAGAAGCTTTGCTTTTGAGGTTTCAAAACCCTCATTACATAGAATATGGCTAAATCGATTAAAAAGCCCCTTTATGAGGGGGCTTTTTGTTTGTATGGCCCCCTTGACAATTTCCCCCCGCATCCCCATATATGGAGCAATCGTTCTCTCTTTCTTTCCGTTCACTCTTTTAAAAGGAGGCTTTTATGCCCCATAGAATTCACTGGAATAAAACCTACAAAGCCATGGCAATTTTGACTGTTGCCATTGTTGGCTCTCTCGTCCTTGGTATGCTGGGCGCAGGAGGCTGGTCTGTCATTTTTGGCATTATTGTTGGTATTCCCAGCTTGGTTATGATGAAGCATCACCAACGCCGCTACCGCAAAACCATGCCAAAGGATGAAGGTGACGACACCTGATCCCTTGATCGAAGATAAAAAAATCCCCCGCTCATATAGCGGGGGATTTTTTGTCGGTTATATAAGCTTAACGCTGCGTTGTAGCAGCTTTTGCTTGCAGGTTTTTTGCTGTTTCAGCAAGGCGCATTGCCGCTGCACTATCAAAGTCACGGAAATGCCGAACCTCTGTTGATTGGTTATTACGGCCAGTCCAAAAAATGGCAAGGCCTGCATCCCAGTCGTAATCAATGCCATTACTGTTGCCAAGGTGAAGCGCTGTCATGTTTACACAAGGCAAACCGCCTGCATGGCATCCGGTCACATTGGCAAGGTTTTCTTCTGAAAGTTCAGAAAAAGCGACAATGTTTTGTCCAAGAGGGTGGCTGTAAATGATAATCTCAAGGGCAGGGTAAACCGTCCGTGTGATATTTACTTTATCACCCCAATAAATGGAAGAGCTGTCTTCTTGAACCTTTACAGTGGAGACAGCCAGTGCAAGAGCTTCAAATTTAGCAATATTTGCTAGCGTGTCTTCTAGGGCTTTGCCTTCTGCTTGTAGCGCGCTCAGGCGCTGCTGTGCTTCCAGTGCGGCTTTCTCTGTAGCTACAAGAGCTGACTCTTTCGCAGTAAGGGTTTCATGCCGTTTAAGGATTTCAGCATTGAGCTGAGGCAGGTATTCAAGCTTGGCTTCAAGCTGCGCGTTTTCAACAACAAGACGGTCATAGCGGGCTTGTTCTTCATCGAGCGTGCTGCCGCTGTAAGCAAAGGCCATGATAACAATGAAAAGGGCAATGCTTACGAGGCCAAGAATTTCTTTATGTTTGCGTTCCATGGTGAACTCCAAAAAGGGAAGGGAAAAGATGCATTAAGTAATTTATGTATACATTAACATTTTAGGTTTTTGCAAGTAAATAAAAGAAAAAGCCCCACAAATTGCGGGGCTAAAATCGATTGCTTTGATGCGCTTAGCTGCGTTTGTTTTGTGCAGCGTAAACATCTTCTCTGGTGAAAAGGCCACGGGCGATGGCATCGTCAATGGCAAGCTCTAGCTCTTCTTTTGCAAATGGCGGAAAATTTGCAGTGTTTTGATAGATTACGACTGTCGGGTCGAAGCCTTCAGCGTATGTGTTGATGATACCTGAGTTTGAACATACTTGATCCGTACGTTTAATAATGCCATTAGGCATTTTTTCAAACCTGATGGTGGTTTCATGTTCATTGCAGTCATTGACAGCCTGATGACAGGCTTTAAGCCAATCTTGAATGAATTTCAAGGGGGATTTCATGGGTTTTTTTCCTCCAAAAAAAAGTGAACAAAGATATTTAATTGAATGAGGTATAGGGCGATTTATCTTTTAGATCAAGGCTTCTTCGCAACTTTTGTTTGAAATGTCATGCTTATATGGCAAACAAAAGGGGGGAGTGCATTGTGAGTTTACTTGGTTTAGCAGGCGGGGTTTTATCTGTGCTTAGCAGAGGGAAAGACGCAATTGCTGCGCGTGCTGGCGTAGATGAAGGAACGGTAAGCGCAGTACTTAAAGGCGTAGATGCCTACCTTTCAAAAGATGAGCGGGCGCGGGCGCAGCTGAATGATTTCGTAAAAGATGCACGTGCTCATGATGTATCCACCTTTGTAAAAGATGATGTGTTTAGTAACAGGCTTAGAAGCGTGGTAAGGCCACTTGTTACCTTTGCTGCCATGGGGTGGTATCTTTACGCGCGCTCTCATGGCATTCCGCTTGCGCAGGAAGATTATGCTATTATTGGCGGCGTTTTGGCGTTTTGGTTTGGGTTTAGGCCTTTTGAAAAGAGAGGGTGATGAGCACTGCCTTGTGCATTTCTGCCAAATCCCATAAACTAAACATAATAAAAAAAAGAAAGCGGCTTTTTATGAAGCTCATGAGACTCCTTTTCGTTTTACTCTGTTTTAGCAGTGCGGCTTTTGCACAGGGTGCAACACTTTTTAACCGTTCTCTTGCGGGGTATCTCATTACACCAGAAATGATTTTTCAAGCCTATATTGATGATCAGATGGCAAAGCGCTCACCTGTGCCTCCTATTTGGATTAACAGCCATCAGGTTCGTAAAATTTTATATGAACAACTTAAAAGTGATTTTAGGCGTTTATCTTATGCTGATATTGAGGTGTTTGTTGAAAGTATTGAAGATAAGCTTGCTAAACTGACGAGTGAAGAGCAAAAAAAACTTGTAGAGACATGGCTTAAACGTAAACCTATGGCAGGCATTTATAAAATAGAAGAAGCAGAAAAAACGCGAGATTTTGTTGATCCGCGCTATGTGTATTAACTTGCTAGGCATGTTTTAAAACCTCCTCTCGTAAATAGATGTGATTAACAAAAAAGGCTCCCCAAACGGGGAGCCTTTTGCTGTGTATCGATTATTGAGAGGCTGCTGCAATGCCAGCAGTAATAATTGATGGAATAAAGCGGATAGAAGCGCCAACCAGAGTGCCCCAAAAGGCCAAAGATTGAAAACTGCCATCAAAGCTAACCATAGCTGTAAGTTCATATGCCGTGCCGGGGGCAAACCAAACAGCAAAAATGGCCAAGAACCAAGAAAAGAAGGCTGCAATAGGGATCAAAGCAAGTCCAATAATAAACTTACCAAAGAAAGTAAAGTCACCATTCAGTTCTGTTTTTCCTGAGCTATAAACACCTACAAGGCCAGCAAACATCCAAATAGGCGTTGCGTTTGTGCCCATGATGCCATCAAAGATAGAGCCGCCGATATAGCCCAAAAAGATGGCAAAAGCCATAAACAAAACAAAAACAATAGGAATAAGAAGAATTGCACCAAGGCCGAAACCTGCTTCACGTCCAAGTCCCATGAGGAACCTCCATAAAAAGAAAAAAAGAAGAAAGATAAATGAATTAACATATTGATAACGTGAATAATTGTATACTTCAATATAAAAGCAACCTTTAGAAAAAGGCTGCTTTTATATATTCGATTATGTGGATATCAATTTGAGTTTTGCTGCTTGGATTGGTTGGTGAGGCCACGGTTGAGAGCCCCAAACATGTCCGCTACGCTTTGGATTACTTGTCTTTGAGCGGCGCTCCGTTCTTGGTTTTCTTCCATAATGTTAGCATAACCTTGCCAGTGCATCATGCAGCCATTGATATCTCGAATGGCTTCTGCAAGGTTGTTAGACTTAACTTGGAAGATGGGGGCAATTTTTAGCGCATCTCCGCCAGCGCTCAAATAGGTTTCAACCAGCTGTGCAAGTGTCATCATTGCTGCAGATTGGGCTTCATAAGTGGTGATACCATCCAGCTTAAGGCGCCAAAGCGCGGCCATCAGGTCTGGTGCTTTTTTTTGCTCAATATGCATGAAAAGCGGATTGAAAAGGAGGGAGGGTTTAGGCATTGAGAGCCTCTCTAAAAAAAGAAAAGAAGGTATTATATAGGCAGAACTTTAATGATTTTTATTTAAAGCAGCAACATATTTCCTGTTTTGAATACAATTACCATTGCGTAAATAAAAACCCCCTGCCATTTGGCAAGGGGTTTTAGTTTCGATTTTTTAAGGATAGACAGAATCTCTGAAGTAGCTGTGAATGATGGTCACAACTTCTGCTCTTAGGTTCCAGTAAGCTTTAACTTGCGGGTTGTTCTCGCTCTCAGCTTGCGCGCGACATGCACGAATAAGCTCAAGCAGGCTTGCAAGTTTGGCGTTATCCGTTTCCCCCTCAACATTCATAAGTGTAATGAGCATTTGGGGGCTTCCTGCGGTAGAAATAAAACTACTGAGGCGGATTCTTGCCTGCTTTAGGCTCAAAATGCTACCATCAATATCTAAAACAGGGTTGTGCCCGCTAGAGAAATGAATAAGGAAGCTTGTAAGATATTTGTTTTGCATTGAGAGATCAGTCGTCATCATCGTCCTCCTCAATGATACGTAGGGTAAAACCAATAAGAGTGCCAAAGGTTTGAATATCTTCAATGATATTATCGCACAAGGGGATCTGGTTATCAGGGTCGCCGTGCTGTATTAAGGCATCTTTGGTTTCTATCACCAACATAATTGAACCCACCATAAAAGAGATAGTCTCGCTATTGCCTTCATATTCTTGTTCATACTGGGCGCTATTTTGCCGCTTAATGAGCTCTTCTAGAGCTTTTCTGGCAATTTGCCGATTGATATCTGCAACTGTTGGCTTATTGTTATAAAGCCCTATGGCGGCCTCTTGTAGGTGTTTTACAACCTGAAAAAACAGGTCTTGTGTTGAATCTTTAGACATGGTGTTATCCTCTCGGACAGAATAAAGTTACAGGATAGGTTGCATATCGCAAGGTTCATCAAAGTACTCGCAGAGCTTATGAAAAAAGCTATGCATCTGCAAGTAAATGGCCCTTTCAGCAGTTCTGCTGGCGCCGTCAGGGTTAGCAAAAACCTTAAAGCTTTCACCGATAACTTGAATTTGCATACCAATTTGTGCAAGGCCCATTCTAAACTCTTCATTAAGAGTAAAGCCATGATCAAAAAGGCTTGTTTTGCTTTTTATCTCAAGCGCCTTATTCAGTGCCCCAAGAGATACAATCATATGTAGCTCTGCTGGCATAAGGCTATTTTCACGAACTCTAATGAGAGCTTTTTGAAAATCCTTAATCGATTCAGAAACAAGGGTCGCAGCATCAAAAGCTGACATGGCGTACCTCCAATGTGAAAAGAAAAATAAGATAGAGAATTGAGCCTAGGTTATGAGGAGTGGCTGCATACGTCAAATAAAAAGGGATTTTATACAGGCTTATAAAGCAAAACAGCCCCTTTTTAGGGGCTGTTTATGGGTCGGTTAGCTCTCAATATTGTTTGCGGTCATAAAGGCTTCATAAGTGGCCTGCCGTTCATCAATGTAGGTTCTTGCAATGAAAAACAGAATTTTTGCCATGCTCAAAAGGCTTTGGCCTTCATCGCTATCGGCGCCAACTTTTGCCATTTCGTCTGAAAAGTCAGCCACAAGGTTTTCGGCAGCTTCAACAGCTTGAAGAGGCTGATTCATTTGAAAAATAATCTGGCAAGGTTCCGCGATTCTTGTGCCAGGAATGCTTGCATACTCTTTAAGCAGCTTAAGCAATGTGTTGCCAGCTTCTGAAACAGCTTTGGGGTTATCTTCATCCATACCATGAAGCTTGCTTGCTTCAGAGGTAATCTGACTGAGCAGAACTTCAACATTTGGATGGCTTGTAGATTGGTCGGTCATAGAACTCTCCATGAGTTTGGGGAAAGGGAAGATAGATAGAAATCACCTCTTTGTATACGGCTGGAATGGGCAGGTCAAACCAAAACTTTTAAATACACAAAAAAAAGCTCCCCTTTGAATGGGGGAGCTTAATGTTCGATTTGCTTTACAGCGATTTGCTGATGGCTTTTGAGAGGGCAATGGTGCGTTCTGTGCTTTCATTTATAAGAAAGGCGGCTTGTTTGGCCTGCGGCGTGATGGCAAAGTTAATCATCATTGCATTGTATTTACGCATGGGTTCAAAAAATAGTTGTGTTTGAACTTGCGTGGCCATGCCCATATAAGTGCGTGCGATATTCAGGGCAGGGATGGACGTTTTCTCAGTCATAGAGTCTCTCTTTTTAAACGGTACGGTGGGTAATAGGAGCGCAGAAAATAGGCGGGATTCACTTTTTTGTCAACATCAAAAACAGCCCCCTTGTGGGAGCTGTTTGTTATTCGATTTAGCCAAGGCCTTGCCCGTCTTTAGGCCATCCGCGCGCGCTCCAGCGGTCACAGTTGCCAACATGGGCAGCAAGCGGCGTAGAAACGCGCACATCTTTGCGGTAATCATCACCTTCGCCGTGGGTGTATTTTAAGGCGTTCCATTCATCATCAGAAAGCTCAAAACCATATTTTGACATGAGATCCAAAATGATGCGCTTTTTGATATGTTCCCAGTAACCAGGAATCACATACTGAAGCTCGCTATGCCAAACGGAAACCCGCGAATCGCTCGGATCTGCGTATTTAAAGGGCTTTTCCATATCGTGGAAAAATAAGCAAACTGCCGCGCTGCCTTTCGTAAAGGGCATAGGGCGAATCCGTTCCAAACTGTCATAGGTCACTTCATTGATGCGCAGACATTCAGCAACGTGATCCACATAGCCGTGAGGGTGCCATGCCTGGTGGTTATGGCTTGAGCCAGGTGCGATATGGAATAAGGTGTTGTAATCATAATAGATGCGTTGGAGCACGTCTTTGCGTGGGTCTGCAATCTTATTGATCAGCTGATGGAGGTTGAGAGTTAAAAAATTCATCTGAATATCCTTCATAAAAGGGAGGAGAAAGATTGATATGTTCTCTTTGTATATCTGCTCCGCTTTTGCTGCAATAAAAATCTCCCAAGGCATGGGAGATTTTTTATCGTTTTATTTTTTGGGGGGCTCATAAAGAGACAGGTCCAAAAATGCTTGAAGTGCCTGAGCCATGGGGCGCAACATGTCTGCAATTGCTGCGTTGTCTTCTGCTATTTTTTGAATAAAATCTTCAAGGTGCTTTAGCCCGTGGAATAGCTTGGCGCCTTCGCTAGCAGGCAGGTTGATGAGCTTTGCAATGGCTTCAGCAGTCACCTCTTTGCGAGCAATCATGGCTTTAACCTCATGAAACAGCCTAAGTGCTGCATCTGCATGTAGCTTTACTTGGTCAAAGCGTTGAGCTCTCATATGTTTTGGGGCTTCTTGAATGGCCATTTGCGCTGCGCTCAAAAAGTTTTCTGCTTTTGCAAGGTTGGGGTTCATTGGGTGTACTCCAAAAAAATGGGAAAAGAAAAACAGATGTATAAATTAAAGATGACCCTAAGGGCAGGAACTGTATACGTCAATGGAAAAGCTGAAACTTGAATAATGCATAAGCCCCCCCTGTATAAGCTGTAACAAAAAAAATACCCCGCGCCTGCGAGGTATTTTTTAAGCTTGGAGCTTAGTTCATTTCCAGAGGAATCTTAACCAAAAAGCTCTGTCCGTATGTTTTCTTCTTCGGATCAAATCCGCTGAGTTTAACGTAAGAGTACGGGAAGCGGCGGCTGCAAGCATCAACTTGCGTCATAATCCAGCTGGCGCTGACTTCTTTGTGCTCAGGAATTGGCCATGTTTTCCAGTATACCTCTTCAGGTGTTGGCTGGTCTGCAAACTCAATCATTGGTACTTGGCCTTTGCCGAGCATATCTTGTGCTTGCATGTGTACTTGGTTGCTCGTAAGAGGCGGTAGGAATGAAAATGTTTCAAAACGTCTCATGTGTTTGTCTTTCCTTTTTTTTTGCTTTTGCTGAATGTTTTTTGCAAAACATTCAGCCCGCAAATATTGTCTTGAAGAAAAACGATTCTTTGAATTTTAGGTTTATTCCATATCCCTAAAATCAATTGTTTTTCTTCGCCAAAAGCCCTGAGGCTTTTGATCGGCCGCTTGGCCTCTTCACTTCGCACTTACCGTGCTTGTGTGATGCCTGCATAGCCAGGGGTTAAAGTTAATCATCCAAGTTTGGACGGCTATCATCTTTTACAGGTTTAAGGGGCGTTACAACTTGCGGAGCTGTTGTTGTTTCTTCAACTTTAGCGCCGGTTGCAGCGTTTCCGCTGACAACGCCAAACAAGAAGGCACCTTCGTTCCAGAACTCAAGCGCTGCTTTTAGCTCGCTGTTATAGCGTGCCGCACGCTGGAGAATTGTACGTCCATCAACGCTAAGGTTGTGG
>CAXHDG010000003.1:0-135347 GCA_964015495.1 uncultured Magnetococcales bacterium | reverse complement strand
TCGATCGGTCTCGTGGGCTCGGAGATGTGTATAAGAGACAGCCATAATAGAAGGAGTATGAAAAAGTTATTACACATGTTTTTGGTTATGATGACGCTGGTTATGCCAGTGTTGGCTCATGCTACTCCGTGTAATATGTCTATGACGCAAACTAAAATGGCTTTGCATGTTCAGGCTAAAGCTATGAATGAAGAGCCTTGTCCGAATCACAAACAGCCTGCTTCTGTGCCATGTGATGGTGTTATGTCAATTGCAGATTGCTTAGATACAGACACTATGGCAGTGTCTGATACGGTAAACTTTAAGTTTGCTAAAGCAGACACCATGCCAGTTGGTGTTTTACCTTCTCAGCCTTGGGAAGAAATTGCATTGATGACGCAAGCTCCAAGAGCACCGCCTTCGCTACAAGCTATAGATATTCCAAAACCTTCTATCATTATTACCACTCAGCGCTTTCGCGTTTAACTCTCGTTAATTATTAACTTCCTATGGCTTATAGCCGTGGGTTTTTGGCGTATATGCACGCCCTGATTAACGGAGAAAACGAAATGCGATTTATATTATTACTATTAACAGTTTTTGCAGTATCAGCTGTAAATGCTCAAGAAAAGATTGATACAGATGTATCCACATATACCAATCTTTTGAAGCAACTGGAGCAGCATCCTGCTTTAGAAGCTGTACGCCAACAAGTTATTGAACAGCGTGAAGCTGCAAACGGTGCTGGCGGCCTGCCAGACCCGATGGTCATGTTTGGCATTAACAATTATCCAGCTGATGGTAGCGGTGGCTTCGATCGTTTTGCAATGACCAGTAAATCCATAGGTTTTGTACAAAAAATTCCGAATGCTAGTGTACGTGCTTCTTCTGTTTTGGCAAAAGGGGTACTGTCTAATAAATCGCGTATTGCTGTAGATTTTACACGGCAACAACTCATTGCAGCACTTAATACAACACTTGCTGAACAAGTCCGTGTTAAACAAGAAAAAAACCTAATTAAAGAAGATATTAAACTTCTTAAACAGGAGTCTGCCTATTGGGATGGTCGTTTGCAAGCAGGTGATAGTGCCTTAGATGAACGTAGTCGTGTTGAAGCGGAACTTGCTCAATCTGAAGCAAAAATAGCAACACTTTATGCAGAAGAAATCCAGTTTAGAGAAGAACTAAAACGCTTAACCCAAACGACTGAAATCGTCCCAGTACCATTCATTTCTCCCCTGCCTTGGCCGAACACATCTCATATATTCCCAGTATTGCTTGCCGAAAAAGATGTTCAGGTAGCGAGAGCTAATGTTGAAAGTGCTGAATCTGCATTTGGCCCTAATTACCAGTTTGGTGTTACTTACGCCCAACGTGATAATACAGGTAGTTTTGATGGAGGTGACTTTGCCTCTGTTCAGTTTGGTGTGTCCATTCCCTTATGGGCTAGTAAGAATCAAAAGCCCAAACTACGTTCTGCTCAAGCAGGTGTAAGTCGTGTTCAGGCAATTCTTGCGGACACAAAATCTCAGTGGCATCAACAACTAGCTACCCAATTTGCCAAAATAAAAGAAACTCAGGCCACTAAACATGCTTTAGAAGAAAAGAAAAAAGCGATTCAAACGCAAATAACAAGTTTGCGTAATGCTTATGAAACGGATGGGAGGCTGGATATTCTAGTTGCCGCAAAGCGCAGTATGCTTGGTCTTGCTGTTCAACTGGTTCAGTTAGATGCACGCTATATCAAACAGGTAAGTGGCTATAATGCGATGTTTCAAAATGTGCAAGTTACAGACGGACAAAATTTAGCTCCTCTTAAAACAGTAAAATCAAAAAACGACTCGCACCCTTTGGAAGCTGAGCCACAAGAAAAAGGAAATCTTTAATGAAAACAATTCTAACTATTTTTGCAGTAACGCTTGTTATATCAAGCATATCAGCATCACCTGCGGCTATAGCTCAAAATACCGACCATAGCAGTATGAACATGTCCTCACAGTCTGAACAAGTATCAGTCAAGGAAAGTGAAATTTATGTCTGCCCCATGCATCCACATATCCATGGTGAAAATGGAGACAATTGCCCCATTTGCGGCATGGCGCTTGTTCCAGCCAAAACCAGTGATGAAATACCTGTGAATAGTGATATTTCTGCAGATGATTTAAAAGGAAGCCATCGTGTAAACCCTGATTTAATGCAGACAATTGGCGTAAAAACAGCAGCTGTTAAATTAGAAGTGTTTGGCGATGATCTTCGTGCATATGGGCGCGTAGTCCCAAGCTCTAGAATAGAAAATCAAGTAACACTTCGTATTGAAGGTTGGGTTGAAGATTTAGCTGCGAGTGCAGTTGGAGATGTCATCGAAAAAGGACAACGTTTGTTTAATCTAAACAGTCCTCAACTCATCAGTGCACAAACAGATTACCTGACAGCACTTAAACTAGGTAACAATGATATTGCTAAAGCAGCAGAGTCTCGTATGAGACAACTTGGTGTTGATGATAAAGCAATAGAATTGATTAAAGGCCAAGATAAAGCCCTAACATCCGTACCGTTCTATGCAACATCATCTGGCATTGTAACCAATCTAAATATCCGCACAGGAGATTATATCAAGCCTGCAACGCCTCTTTTAGCAATTCAGGATTTAAGCACTGTATGGGTGGAAGCTGATGTACCTGAAAGGGACATTCCTAACTTAAAAATGGGTGACCGTGTCATGATTCACTTGTCTGAGATTGGTAAAAAAAGACTCGGAAAAATAACATATATTCAGCCAACAATGGATCCTACAACACGTACTGGACAAGTGCGCATAGAACTTAAAAATCCTAATGGTGATTTAAAGCCAGATAGCTTTGTAGATGTCATATTTACAGCCGAAAAACGTCACCGCCTTGCTGTACCAACTCAGGCTGTTTTGCGGAGTAGTATGGGAGATTATGTCCTGAGATATCTAGGTGATGGTCGCTTTAAACCTGTGATGATTCGCACTGGCGCTAAGTCAAATGAATTTATTGAAGTAAAAGGCGGACTAGAGCAAGGGCAGCAGATTGTCACCTCTGGCCAATTCTTGTTAGATGCAGAAGCGAGCCTAAAAAGTGGTATGGGTAGTATGTCGGGCCATAATCATGGAGATATGCCTGCAAAAGAAGCCTCACAAGAAAATAATTCAACACAGGAGGTGAATCCTCATGCCGGACACTAATCATTTTAATGCAGACCCAACACAAAGCTGGGTAGCAAAACTTATTGACTGGTCAGTTGCCAACAAATTTTTTGTTATCCTTGGTGCTTTAGTTTTGCTTGTCGCAGGAACGATTGCAACATCTCGTACACCTTTAGATGCCATTCCAGATTTATCTGATACACAAGTTATTATTCGTACAGATTATGCAGGACAAGCACCGCAAGTGGTGGAGGATCAACTAACCTATCCATTAGCTAGTCAAATGCTTGGCCTACCAAATACGAAAGTTGTGCGTGGGTATTCTATGTTTGGCACTAGTTTTGTTTATGTCATTTTTGAAGATAATGTTGACTTATATTGGGCCCGTAGCCGTACCTTAGAAGCACTTTCTCAAGTTCAAGGCCAACTACCAGCTGGCGTATCACCTCAATTAGGGCCAGATGCTACTGGTGTTGGTTGGGTGTTTCAATATGCACTTGTAGATAAGTCAGGCAAGCAAGACCTTGCAGAACTGCGTAGTTTGCAAGATTGGTTCTTGAAGTTTGAGCTTTTAACAGTTGATGGTGTTGCAGAGGTAGCATCAGTCGGTGGGTTCGTTAAAGAGTACCAAATTTTGGTAGATCCAAACCGTTTACGTGCTTATAACATTCCACTCACCAAAGTAGCTCAAGCTGTCAGAGAAGCAAACTCTGAAGTTGGTGGACGTACATTGGAGCTTGCTGAAAGTGAATTTATGATCCGATCTCGTGGATATGTTTCTACTCTTTCAGATCTAAAACAAACCGTTATCGGTAGCAAAAATGGAGTTCCTATTACCTTAGAAGATATTGCCAATATTCAAGAAGGCCCTGCACAGCGCCGCGGTATCGTTGAATATAATGGTGAAGGTGAGACCGTTGGCGGTATCGTTGTGATGCGCCCTGGTGCTAATGCTTTAACAGTTATTGAAGCTTTAAAAGAACGTATAGAGCAAATCAAAACAGGCTTGCCTGAAGGAGTGGAAATTAAAACCGTTTATGATCGCAGCAAGCTGATTAACGGTTCCATTGAATACTTATGGCATAAATTGTTAGAAGAAAGCCTTATGGTGGCGTTCGTCTGCTTTATATTTCTTCTACATGCACGGAGTGCTTTAGTTGCTATTGTAACTTTACCGCTTGGTATTTTAGGTGCCTTTATCATTATGCATGCTCAAGGTATCACTGCCAATATTATGAGCCTTGGAGGCATTGCAATTGCCGTTGGTGCCATGGTAGATGCCAGCATTGTAATGGTAGAAAATGCGCATAGAAAACTCGCTGATTTAGGCGATAATGCAAGTAAGCCTGAACGCCATAAGGCATTATTAACAGCTGCCAAAGAAGTAGGACCAGGTTTATTTTTCAGCTTACTTATTATTACGGTGAGCTTCCTTCCTGTATTTGCTTTAACTGGGCAATCAGAGAAGTTATTCACGCCACTTGCTTTTACTAAAACCTATGCCATGGCATGGGCAGCATTGCTTTCCGTAACGTTAGTGCCAGTGCTTATGCTGTGGTTAATACGCGGGAAAATTAAACGCGAAGATGCTAACCCTATCAACCGCTTTTTCGTGCATCTCTATCAACCCATTTTAAAGGCGGCTTTGAAAGCTCCTAAAATAACAGTGATGCTGGCTCTTTTATTAGGTGCAAGTGCTTTGTGGCCTGCAATGAAAACAGGACATGAATTTATGCCTCCCTTATATGAGGGGGACCTTTTGTACATGCCGATGACCTTACCGGGGGTAACCCCCACGCAAACACGGCAGATTTTGCAGGTAACTAACCGCATGATTAAAGAGTTTCCGGAAGTTGAGCATGTATTTGGTAAAGCTGGGCGAGCAGATACAGCTACCGACCCAGCACCGCTTTCTATGATTGAAACATGGATTGAATTAAAACCTAAAGATCAATGGCGTGAAGGCATGACACCGGAAAAATTGATGGCAGAGCTAGATCAAAAAGTTCGCCTGCCGGGTATGATGAATAGCTGGGGCTACCCCATCAAAATTCGTCTAGATATGCTTACAACAGGTATTCGAACACCCGTTGGTATTAAAGTTTCAGGCCCTGATTTGAAGGGGATTGATGAAATTGCGCGTCAAGTAGAGGGCTTGGCTAAAGGTATCTCTGGTACACGCAGTGCCATTGCAGACCGTGTTCAAGGCGGGAAATACATTGAGATTGTACCAAATCGTCGTGCTTTAGCCCGTTATGGTGTTGACCTTGTAACAGTTCAAAAAATTATCCAAATAGCCCTTGGCGGTATGAAACTTACCGAAGCAATTGAGGGGCGCGAACGTTACGGCGTGATGGTGCGTTACGATAGACCTTATAGGGAAGGTTTAACGGATTTAGAAAATGTGCTCGTACCAACGCATAACGGTGCACACATTACTTTAGCTGAGCTTGCTGAGGTCAAATTTGTAGAAGGTCCGCCGATGATTAAATCTGAAAATGCACGCCTTAACGGGTGGGTATTTGTAGATATTCAGGGGCGCGATATCGGGAGCTACATTGCTGATGCGCGTAAAGTCTTTGAAAAAGATCTCAAACTGCCTTCAGGCTATAGTATTACTTTTTCTGGTCAATTTGAGCAGATGCAAGAGGCGAATAAACGTCTCAGTATTGCTATCCCCGCAGCACTGTTGATTATATTAACACTATTATATCTCCACTTTGGCAGATGGGATAGAACTGCACTCATTATGCTAGCAGTGCCATTCGGCCTGATTGGCGGCATCTGGGGCGTTTATCTGGCGGGGTATAACCTTTCCGTTGCCGTTGCTGTGGGTTTTATTGCCTTGGCAGGGATTGCGGTAGAAACGGCGATTATTATGTTGATTTATATTGACCAGCAAGTGCGTCAGCATCCCCCACAAAATTATAAAGAGCTTCTTGAGGCGGTAACCCATGGGGCTGTGCTCCGTGTCCGCCCTAAGTTGATGACGGTAAGTACCATCATCTTCGGTCTACTCCCTGTGTTTTTTACAGATGGGCCGGGGGCTGATGTGATGCGCCGCATTGCGCTACCCATGGTGGGTGGCATGGCCAGTACCCTGGTACTGACCCTTATCCTCATTCCCGTGCTGTATGTGTTGTACATGCGCTGGGTGATGACATTTAATAACAAAGAAGGAAAATAAAGATGAATAAACTTATTTTAGGTTTTGCACTTGCTATGAGCATGCCTGTACTTGCCCAAGCGGCAGAATATAAAGTTGAAATGAAATTCAACGAAGATAGTGGTGATGTATATTTTGAACCGAAAAAACTGGAAGTAAAATCTGGTGACACGGTCACTTTTATCCATGCCGACCCGTACAATGTTCATAATATCATGTTCGAACCCAACGGTATTCCAAAGGGGAGTAAAGTACCCATGATGAGTCCTGAAGAGATGAATGAAGGTGACACATGGAAAGTAACCTTTGATAAGTCTGGTACTTATAAATATCACTGTCACCCACATTACGACATGGGAATGATGGGCGAAATTATCGTAGACCATCCGTCAAAACCTGAAGAAATGAAGATGGATATGGGAGCTGGCCATCATGATAATAATGGCCACATGAACCATGGCGGTAGTCATCACTAAATAAGGAAAAAATGTAATGGATCACCAGCATCATAACCACGGCGGAGGCCATAGCTGCCATGCAGAACCTAAACGTAGATTAGATTACCTTCTGTGGGGTTCTTTTATTACCATTGTTATTGCCTATCTAGCTTTCTGGTTAGCTGGTGATCGCTTTACAGACATTAAATGGCTCACAACCTTTACATCGTCTGCTTTTGAGCTGACCAATACCATCTGGTTTGGGGTGTTGTTAGGGATTGTATTTGTGGGCCTGCTCGGGCGTGTGCCCCGTGAATTTGTTATCGCCACGCTTGGTAAACCGGGTGGCATAGGTGGTATTCTGCGGGCTACTGGCGCAGGCTTGCTACTGGATCTATGCAGTCATGGTATATTGATGGTGGGAATGAAGCTTTACGAACGTGGTGCCAGTACTGGTCAGGTTATGGCGTTTCTCATTGCTAGCCCTTGGAATTCTTTCTCACTTACCATTATTTTATGGGCGCTAGTTGGCTTCTGGTGGATGATGACATTCTTAGTTGGTTCTATGGTTATTGCTGTGATTTCAGGGCTTATTTTTGAATATTTAGAAAAGAAAGGCATACTACCAGCAAATCCCAATAAAGTAGATTTACCAGAAAACTTTAAATTTTGGTATGAGGCAAAGAAAGAATGGAAGAAAGCAACAATAACGCCATCAATTATAAAAGATATTTTTTCAGAAGGTTTTGCTGGATCTAAAATGGTGCTGCGTTGGATTTTTCTCGGTGTTGTTTTAGCAGGGCTAGTTCGTTCTTTTGTATCACCAGATATGTTCCAAACATTATTTGGTCCAACATTGGCAGGTTTGGGACTAACCGTGTTGATCGCCACCATATTGGAAGTTTGCTCTGAGGGAAGTATGCCTGTTGCAGCAGACATCTTAACAAAAGCAAATGCTCCCGGTAATGCTTTTGCTTTCTTAATGACAGGTGTGGCGACAGACTATACAGAAATAATGTCTCTTAAAGATACAACTAAAACTTGGAAAATACCATTATTTTTGCCACTTATAACACTGCCGCAAGTTCTTCTGTTGGCTTGGTTGTTGAATATGGTTGGTTAAAGATATTCTTTGCGCAGCCTTTAGCTAGTTGTGCGGATGTGTTTTAGTGTATTTGATTTCCTTTAGAGCAGCATTGATAATTTGCCATGCACCGTACAGAGAAACGGCTGCCATAATCAGAGCGACCAGTAAATCGGGCCAACCGTGCCCAACAAAGTAGACAGCACCGGCAGCCAGCATAACGGCAATATTGCTAACCGCGTCATTGCGGCTGCAAATCCATACTGAGCGCATATTACTGTCGCCTTCACGATAACGGTAAAGCAGAAAAGCACTGATAACATTGGCTGTCAGGGCCAGAAATGCCACGGTACTCATAATCGGGACGCTGGGAACTGTCCCTTGTAGAGCATAATAAGCAAGCGATCCCAATATCCAGAGGCCAACAGCGCCCATGGATAAACCTTTAACAAGAGCGGCAATGGCCCGATGTCGCAAACTCATCCCCAGAACAATAAGTGTAATGACGTAATTGCCTGCATCACTCAAGAAATCAACGGCGTCCGCCATGAGTGAAACAGATTGCCCTTTAACACCAGCAACCATTTCTACCAAAAACATCCCCGCATTTATAATGAGAGCAATCCATAAAATAGTTTTATAGCGCGGAGTTAAGTGCTCCTTGGAAACAAAGCTACAATTGTTATTGCAAGATTTACTCATTCTATTTTTTCTCAATCATGTTGTACATGTTCAACCATATCCTCTAAAACACAGCGGATATGTTCATCAGACAAGGTGTAAAAAACATTGCGGCCCTGCTTATCGGCTTTTAGCAATCGCGCATCTTTCAAAAGCCGCAAGTGATGGCTTACGAGAGGTTGTGAAATTTTCAATATCTCTACCAGATTGCTTACCTGCTGAGGCTGTTCCATGCAGGCGAGAATAATCTGTAACCTGCTGATATCTCCCAAAAGGTGAAACATGCTTCTTAGTTCTTCGATGTGCTGTTTTTGCAATACAACTTGTCTTTATTTTGTTTAGGAGCGCCCGTATTTCCTGAAATCTTAGGAATATATAAATTTAAGTTTATATATTCCTGTTGACATTTGTCAAGATAATCTGTTCTAATGCCAAACATGAAAAGAATAACCGCTTTTGTGATGTTTGTATTAGTACTGGCTCAAGTAGCTGGTGTAGCGCATGCAATGACAGAGTCTTTTCATGCTGATCATCAGACTAAATTGAGCGTTGTTTCCATAGAAAGTGGTGTTAAAAAAACTGTTGTGGATGAAGGCAGCTCCTCTCCTCTTTCTGAGCAGACCAACGACTGTCAATATAGTTGTCATGGCCACTGTCACTCTCATATATTTATAAGTGGAAAGTCTTTTGATACGGCAGCTGTACAAGAGATCATGCCTTTCCCCAGTGATAATCAAGTTTTAAATGGCCTTGTTCATGGGCCAGATTCTCCCCCACCGAATATCCTTTAATTTCTCTTTTTAAACCAGCTTTTTAGCTTGTGGGCATATTTTTATGCCGTCTACAAAACAATTGAAATAAAGGAATATTTAATTATGAAAAAACATATGGTAATGAGCATGTGTGCCTTGGGTCTGACTATAGCAGCAAGCGATACCTTTGCTGAAAGTCGGGAAATCTATAACTGGAAAGCCAATACTACTGATGAAAGTAGTAAGCATCTGGTGTCCCCAGAAATGGAAGCTATGATTTTCCCTGACCAACCCGGTGAAATTTACGGTTGGAATAACGGAAAGAAAATGGCTGCTGCATCTCGTGAGTATGCTACGACACCTGCGGATTGTGTTATGGCACGAAGTTACCCTAAACGTAGTGGTGGCATTGAGCTACATAAACGTTTGCATACCAATCACGACGAAAGCGCATGTCGCTAAACAAACGAGCTTTGGGAGGCTAATTCCATTTAGCCTCCCAAAGCTAATTTTGAGGATATATTATGATAAAAAAACTGTTATTACTGGCCTTATTATGTGTGCCAAGTTTGAGCATGGCTGAAGAGAATCCGGCCATTTTGGATTTAGCTACAGCTTACCAGAAGGCTACTCGGAACTCACCAAGTCTTAAAGAAGAACAAGCGCGTCTTGAAGCTTCTGCTGGAGAAGCTCAACAGGCATCTGCCTGGCTAAACCCTGAGTTTGAATTTGAAATGGAGAATTTTGGCGGTAGTGGTCAATTTAGTGGCACCGATGTGGCTGAGTACACTTATGCGTTAGCCCAGAAACTAGAAATTGGCGGAAAGCGTAGTGCGCGTAGCGATGCTGCACTCAAACGTTTGAGTGCAGCACAAGCTGATTATGCTGTCGCCGAAAGAATGCTGCGACAAAATGTCACAACGGCTTATATGACCGCTGTTGCAGCGGCACAGAATCTCAAGCTGGCAGAGGAACAAGAAGAGCTGGCACAGGCTGTGCTTAACACCGTAACGAAGCGTGTGAAAGCTGCCCGCGAGCCGGAAATTCAGCAACGTAAGGCAGAAGTAGCTTATGCGACTGCGACGCTCAAACGCCAGCAAGCTGCCCGTGAAGCTCGTTTGACACGCACAGCGCTAGCAACTTTATGGGGTGACAGTGCACTTAATGAGTCTTTGCAAACAGATAGCTATTTTACTCTCGTTATCCCAGAAGATTATCCGTTCTATGAGCTTCAGCTTAACGACACACCGCAGTTACAACGTTATCAAGCGCTCGTTAAAGCACAAAAAGCCGAGGCAGACTTTGAAAAAGCACAAAATGTACCAGACCCTACATTCCGGTTTGGTGTGAAAGATTTTAATGAAAATGGTGAACAAGCATTAATAGCTGGTTTGTCTTTTCCTCTGCCAGTATTTAACCAAAACGGTGGGAATATTCGTAAAGCACTGGGTGAAGTAGCTGCTATTGAGCAACAAGAGCATCAGGCACGTTTGAAATTGACCCAGGATCTTAGCGAAAGTTGGCAAACGTGGCAACAGAGTTCGCAGGAGGCTGAGCGTCTACAGGCTTCCATTATTCCCTCTGCCAAGGAAGCTTTTAGACTTGCCCGTGAAGGGTACGATAAAGGACGTTTCCCTTATCTCGATGTGTTGGATGCTCAACGTACGCTTTTTGAAGCGCGTGCCCAATACCATGATGTCTTACTCCGTATGCATACCGCCCGTGCGCATGTGATCGCTATAGCTCCAAATACAAAAACCACTTCTCAAGAATCCATTGAAACAAAGGAACAAGATAATGAAACAACAAAGTAACCCAGCTTTACTTGCCATAATGGCTTTACTGCTGATATCGACAACAGCTTATGCAGCAAATGATGATCATGCAGAACACCAACACAAAGAGGCTAGCATGCATGAAGATAGTGAACATGATAACCATTCCGAGGAGGATGAGCATGACGAAGATCATGAAGAAACTTCACATAACGAAGATGGTGATCACGACGAGCATGGTGCTGATAGTACAGAAATAAAATCAGATGCTGCCAAGGAAGCAGGTATTATCACTAAGCGTGCCAAACTAGGGACAGTTGTTGAAACAACGTCTTTAACTGGACGAATCATGCTTAATCCCAATACAACAGTAAATGTACGTGGACGCTTCCCTGGAATTGTAAAATCTGTAAATGTAAATTTAGGCGATAAAGTTAAAAAAGGGCAGTTATTAGCTAAAGTAGAAAGCAACGAAAGCTTGCAAGTTTACGAAATCAAGTCATCAATCAACGGTATCATCCTAGAACGAGATACCAGTGCTGGAGACACCATTGGCGATAACACGCTATTTAAAATTGCAGATCTTTCTAATGTATGGGCAGAGTTCCATGTATTTCCTAAAGACCTTGGTCATGTGCAGGAGGGTTTAGCAGTAAGAGTGCATACGCTGGACGATGATCGTGAATCACAAGCAAATATTAACCTTATGCTTCCTACTGCTGATCGTTTAAGTCAAACGGTGTTAGCTATCGTGATGTTGGATAATCCACAAGGTCAATGGCGTCCTGGCATGAATGTAGAGGGTGACGTTGCCACTAGGCAAAAGCAAGCTGCATTGCTGGTAGAGTCTTCAGCTTTACAAACCCTTGAAGGTAAACAAGTAATCTTTATTCAAGAAGGTGATAGCTATGAAGCACGTCCAGTGAAGGTTGGCCTTAAAGGAAACGATAAGGTTGAAATCATCTCAGGACTTAAAGCCGGAGAAGATTATGTTGCAGATGAAAGCTTTATTCTTAAGGCGGATATCGGCAAAGAATCAGCAGAACATAGTCATTAAACTGGAGGGAATATCATGTTAGAAAAAATTATTTATTTTTCCATCCGCCAGCGCTGGTTGGTAATGATGGTTGTTCTTGGGTTTGCGGCGTTGGGCGGTTACAATTTTAATAAACTTCCCATTGATGCCGTGCCGGATATAACCAATGTGCAAGTGCAGATTAACACTGGTGCATCAGGGTATTCGCCGCTGGAAGTGGAGCAACGTATCACTTTCCCTGTTGAAACGGCGATTTCCGGAATACCAAAACTGGATTATACCCGCTCTCTTTCAGCTTACGGCCTTTCTCAGGTTACCGTTGTTTTTGAAGAAGGGACGGATATTTATTTCGCTCGCCAGCTTATCGCTGAGCGTCTTCAACTGGTTAAAGAGCAATTACCAGAGGGATTAGAGCCAGAAATGGGGCCGCTGGCCACGGGCCTAAGTGAGATTTTTATGTACACGGTAGAAGCAAAGCCTGGCGTGATGAAAGAAGATGGTAGTGCATATACACCAATGGACTTACTCACAATTCAGAACTGGACGATTTTACCCCAATTGCGGACCATTAAAGGGGTGACTGAAGTCAATACCAGTGGAGGATACGAAAAAGAGTTTCATGTCCGTCCTTACCCTGAACGCTTACTAGCGTACGATCTGACCCTACATGACGTTATTACCGCTCTTGAAAAGAATAACGACAACGTTGGCGCAGGTTATATTGAGAAAAACGGAGAGCAATACCTTGTGCGTGTTCCCGGGCAAGTCAAAACCTTGGATGATATTGGTAGTATTATTGTGGCTAAGCGTGATGAATTGACAATTCGTGTGCGTGACGTTTCTGAATTAACGCTTGGTTCACCTCTACGTACAGGTGCCGCAACACAGAATGGAAAAGAAGTTGTGCTTGGTACGGTTATGATGCTGATCGGTGAGAACAGCCGAGATGTTTCCGAACGGGTTGCCAGCAAGTTAGATATCATCAGTGACAGTCTACCCGAGGGTATTATTGCGAACCCTGTTTACAATCGCACAACGCTTGTTGAAAAAACGATTAAAACGGTTGAGAAGAATCTTGTTGAAGGGGCATTACTGGTTATTGTTATCTTGTTCCTTTTATTGGGTAATATCAGGGCAGCGCTGATTACAGCCGCGGTTATTCCATTCTCCATGCTGATGACTATAACGGGAATGGTAGGTAATAAGGTTTCCGGTAATTTGATGAGCATGGGTGCATTGGATTTCGGTCTTATTGTTGATGGTGCGGTGATTATTATTGAGAACTGCCTGCGTCGATTTGGATTGGAGCAACATAAATTAGGGCGCATTCTTAATCAGCAAGAACGTTTCAAGCTAGCTGCAGAAGCCACCGCTGAAGTTATCCGTCCGAGTTTGTTTGGGCTGCTTATTATCACTATTGTGTATGTGCCCATTTTTGCACTTACTGGTGTAGAAGGTAAAATGTTCCATCCTATGGCTGCCACAGTCATCATGGCGCTGCTTTCCGCATTAGTGCTGTCACTTACTTTTGTGCCTGCGGCAGTTGCACTCTTCGTGACTGGTAAAGTGGAAGAGAAAGAAAGTCGTGCCATTAGCTTTTGTAAACGCGGATATGAACCTGCTCTGAAATGGAGTTTAGTTCACCCTTACAAGGTCATTGGAGCTGCCTTGCTGCTTGTTGTTATCAGCGGCACTATGGCAACCCGGCTTGGCTCGGAGTTTGTGCCGCAATTGGATGAAGGGGATATTGCAGCTCATGCATTGCGTATTCCTGGAACAAGTTTGATGCAATCTGTGGAGATGCAGCTTAAAGTCGAAAAAGAAGTTACAAAGTTCCCTGAAGTTGAGCGTGTATTCAGTAAAGTAGGAACACCTGAAGTTGCGACCGACCCTATGCCACCGAATGTTGCGGATACATTTATTATTCTCAAATCTCATGATGAATGGCCAAACCCTGATAAAACAAAAAGTGAGTTGGTGGTGGAAATGGAGGAAGCATTACGCACGTTGCCGGGTAATAATTATGAATTTACCCAGCCAATCCAAATGCGTTTTAATGAACTGATTTCAGGTGTGAGAAGTGATGTTGCCGTTAAAATTTACGGGGATGACTTAGAACAACTCAATCGCTCTGCACAGGAAATTGCAATTCTTGTTAAAACAATCAATGGCGCGGCGGATGTAAGGGTTGAACAATCCACTGGGTTGCCTGTTTTGAGCATTGTGCCTGACCGGCTGGCATTGGAGCGTTTTGGGCTTAATATAGCAGATGTGCAGGAAGTTGTTTCCGTCGCTATTGGTGGTAAAAACGCAGGCACTGTTTACCTTGGAGATCAGCGGTTTAACCTTGTGGTGCGTCTACCGGAAAGCCTGCGTACGGATATGAAAACGCTGGAGCGCCTACCAATACCACTTCCTGCAGCTGAAAAAGAGGGACTGGACGGTAGCCCTGATTATGTTCCTCTCAAAGAAGTGGCAAAATTAGATGTCACTTATGGCCCTAACCAAATAAGCCGCGAAAACAGCAAGCGGCGTATCTACGTTACAGCGAATGTACGTGGCCGAGACTTAGGCGGTTTTGTGACAGAAGTTCAGCAAACAGTTCGTGAGGAGGTAACGTTACCTCCTGGTTATTGGCTGGATTACGGCGGTACTTTTGAACAACTCATTTCAGCTAAAAACCGCCTGATGGTTGTTGTGCCAGTGGCTCTGCTTCTCATTTTTGGGTTGCTATTCATGGCATTTAGCTCTATTCGAGACGCTCTGCTGGTTTACACAGGCATTCCTTTAGCACTAACAGGTGGTGTGGCTGCCTTATGGTTAAGAGATATTCCATTTTCTATCTCTGCCGGTGTTGGTTTTATTGCCCTGTCTGGTGTTGCTGTTCTGAATGGTGTGGTGATGGTATCGTTCATTCGCGATTTGCGAAAATCAGGTAAATCGTTGGATGATGCTATTTTTGAAGGCGCTATGACCCGCTTGCGGCCGGTGCTGATGACGGCCCTGGTTGCCAGTCTAGGCTTCGTTCCTATGGCATTGAATGTGGGAACAGGCGCAGAGGTGCAGCGTCCTTTAGCTACAGTTGTCATTGGTGGGATCATCTCCAGCACCGCCTTAACTTTACTGGTGTTGCCAACTCTTTATCGTTTGTTTCCCACAAGAAGAAAGGTAAATAAACTGTAGTCATTCAACAAAAAACCGTACAAGCCCAGGCAATATTTATTTTGCCTGGGCTTGTACTTTACGAGGGTCCAATATACACTTAACTTAGTTAGTGGTTTGATTTGATGTTTTTATTATATGGAAACATATAGTTGCCAAGTTTTGAAAAGTTCGAAAACAGGATTCGAATCCACCACCATTTAAAATGTAAATTCGCCCTCTGGGCGATTTTTTCATTTTAAGTGCTTGGTGCAGTTGGTGAGACTCTACATAGAGTGGCGTAGCCGCGGGTAGGTTGAGGGCGGAGCAAACAGGCTTTCCGGTTTAATGTCCTTACCCATAAGCATTTGTGGAGTAAAGGAGGATCCTTTTGGGCTTTATTAATAACATCATGAATAAGCTAGGCTATGTGCCGCAAGCTGACTTAAATGAAAGTCAGGCGCAGGTGCTTGCTTTAGAGTCTGACTTGAAAGAGGCTCGTACGGAATCTTATGCCCTTCATAAGCGCATGACAAATATGCAGAGAGAGGTTGATTTAAGCCGTCGTGATGACTTGACAGGGCTTGGTAATAAAAAGCGCCTTGATGGTGAATACCAAAAGCTTTTTGTAGATGACCATCTAGAAGGTCATGCACTTATTATTATTGATGCCAACAACCTGAAAAAGGTGAATGATACACTTGAGTATGATGGTGGAAATACGTACTTACGTCATATTGCGCACTCTATATCAGAAACCTTCCCTGATCATGTATCTATGGCACGGCACGGTGGAGATGAGTATGCTGTTATTCTTAAAGCAACAGAAGAAGAGGCGCAGGCGCTGGCTGATCAGTTTGAAACGCATGTGCAAGAAAATTTGTGCTTCCACATGGAAGGTGGCAAGCTTTACGCCATTGAGGGCAGTGCTGCTTCTGGTGTTGTTATGTTAGAAAATGGTATGTCTCTGCATGATAGTGGCGGGGCTATTGAAGCTGCGACACAAAAAATGCAGCCTCATAAAAATGCAATGAAAGCCGCATTGAAAGAAAGCGGCCATGCAGCAGGTATGGTGCGCGAGGCAACAAGTCCTGAGCAAGAGCAATATCACTCTCAAGAACAAGAGCTGTTTATTTAACGATTACGTCCAAGGGATTGTTCAGGTGTTGCTTGCAACAGGTCTGCTGTTTGCTCTGCATCATGGATTGGAATCACGACGCTATGAGGAAGGCTCCCTCCATCTTCATTTGTCATGCAATAAGCTTCCATACCTGTGCTTTGCTGAATATGCGCTGCGAGTTGCTCAGCTCTTTCCAGTTTATTACTTGAAATACGTACGCTAGGTACGCCGCACATCTCATCTTCCATGCTTGTTGTTTGCCACGCTTCTTTAGGAATTTTTGATTGGTATTTATCAGCAAGTGTATCACAAGCTTCATGGGCAACAAGGCTGCGCTGAGTATCTTTAAAATTCTCTAGATTCATTTTGGCTGAAGCAGAGGATGGGACAACAACTAAAAATGCATCGCCTTTGCCTGCTGTCTTGGCTTCTATCCCAGCAGAGGAAAGCGCGGACGCAATTTCATTTGCATGCTCTGCTGACGAGAGGGTGAGGCGTGCATTAGGGAAGGGGACAGATTGTGATCCTGGATGGACCTGAAAGCCTTCACTTGTAATCGTATCTTCATATCTACCAATAGCAGGAGCTAGCGTATGGTTAAGTCTATGTATATCTGTTTTTGTTGGTATCGCCTGTCTATCAGGGGCACGGTTTATGCTGAGCTCGCTGTGCGGATCAGGGCGGCCGCCATCATTGTATGTTTTTCTGTCCTTGCCTGAGATATATTCAAAGTTCTGGTCTCTATCATTCATGTAGCTAGTAAACTGGCTGCCCTCAACCGGCCTATCTATATGAACCTGAGGACCTGGTTTTATACCTTGCTCTATAAACTGTTGCTCAATATCATTTAAAACCATGCCCCAGTCCCTTTGTCTGGAGTTATCGTCATAAATTGTAATCATTTTACCGCGCTGCGGGTTGTGCTCATCTGCAAATTTTTGACTGGCTGTTGTTGTTGTAACTTTGGCAATGAGCCCTTGCTCAACAATGCGTTCCTGCACAATGTTCCATGCTTCAGGCACATTATCAGGGTCTACAGACATGTGAAACTTCCAGCCGTTTATTTCTTTAGCTACATTTTTATTTGCAGGAGAAACTTGTAAGAATGCGCTGCCATTACGGCAAGCATAGTACTGTCCTTGTCTTATCGTAGGCTGTTCTGATAGCCCTTTTTCTAAATGCTTGTATTGAAATACGCTCAATTGAATTCCTTGTAGTAGTTCTATCCCTATGTATTTATGGGGATGTCCCATAAATAGATCTGACAGTTTATTGACGTTTTTTCTATACGCTTTTCCTTAAAGCACCTTCATTTTTAAAGGTCTAATATGCTTTGATATCTATTGTATTAAATCCGTTTTTTATTCAATTAACTTCTTTGATTAAAATAGATACAATGGCTGAATAATCCAATTTATGGAGAACAGGTTTATGAAAAACACCTTATTAAGTATCATGTTTTTACTCTTTTTAACTATGCAGTCAGTATCTGCTCAGTCAGAGGTGTCAAAGGGAGATCAGATACCGTCTTTATCTTTAGTAGATAAAGATGGAAAGACACAAAGCTTTGATTCAATTAAAGGGGAAAGCGGAGCTGTATTAGTGTTTATACGCTCAGCTGCGTGGTGTCCTTATTGCCAGAGGCAGTTGATAGATTTAAATGAATTTTATAAGGATATAGAAAGTACGAATTATGAGCTAGTGTCTGTAAGTTATGATGCAGTTGATGTTTTGAAAAATTTTAGTGATAAACACAATATTCAATTTAATATGCTTTCAGATGAGGGATCTTCAATTATTAAGGCTTTTGGTATTTTAAATATGGATATGAAGCCTGGCAGTAAGGCGTATGGCATTCCTAACCCTGCAATTTATATTGTATCTAGTGACGGAGCTGTACAGAGTGTTTTGTCAGAAGAGGGATATAAAAAACGTCCAAGTCCTGAAGTTCTTCTTGAAGAGATAGAAACAATAAGCTCAACGGCTAAATAATAAATAGCCGTTTCTATTGCGCCCCTTTCTTCTACGTACCTAAGATGTTTAAGAAGAGGGGGCGTGATTTCTGTAATGGGTGTAGTGCCAAGTTATTAAAGATATTTAATTTTTAATTTCAGTCTTGATTGCGATAGCTGTTAGTTTCATTTCGGTCTCAGACATTTTTGTTAAAGAAGATCTTGATTGATTAAATCTTTTGGTAATAATTTACGTTAGCTTCTATTTTCTCATATAAATCCAGAATTGCATAAAAGTGGGATAGCTTTTCTCCATTTTTGCATATGCCACTTCCATAAAAATGAATATTGTTTCTATCCTTATAGATATCAGAAAGTGCGTTTATATGGCTTCCTTCTAAAGGGAGTTTTTGGAAGTATGTTTCCTTTAATAAATGGAATGTTCCAATGGTTCGGTCAATTTTGATATTTATGCTTTGGCACTCTTGAAATTCATTTATATGGATGGGTGTCTTTCTTTGTTTCTCTTGCAAGCTGTTATTATTGATGATGTGTATAATATAGCCATTTTTTAGTAAGGATGCTTTTGCATACATTTCAAAAGCCCCCATAATAATTACATCATCTACGACATTATTATATAATGATTTTTTGGATTTTAATGGACGCTATTGGATGTCCAAATGGGCGGCGTCAATCTAACTGAGCGGGTAACCTGTTGTTAGGTTAAGGTTAACTCCTGTTCGATTTTATGAGTTACCCTGATTGTTACCCGTGCTTGATTGATTTTAGGGGGCGATTGCATCTATCATAATGATTGTGGTAATCCCAAAAAAATTAGCATTATTAACCTTCATATAGCTGTGTGGCAGGAATTTCACCCTTTAGAACTTGGTAAAACATTGATTGGCCACCGCTTCCAGGGACAAAAACCTTAGTTGTAAGAGTATTGTCACTTAACTCGATATGATTAAATAGTTCAGAAAACTCTTCAACAGTGGGAACTTGACCGTACTGAAATTTTGTTACATTAGCATACGCATCAGTAAGTAGATATTTCATAAATGCTTTAAATGCATTAGATCTCGGTATAAAATTTCCTTTTACATCATGGTTATTCCATGCCTTAATCCACTTTCTCTCAATTGCTGAGAAGTAATTTAAAATGATTTGATAAATATCAGCATCTTTTTCTTGTATAAACATATTTCGAAACGGACATTTTTTAAGCAGCTCCTCATCTGCTAAAGGTAATTTTTTACCTAACTTAAGCATTTCTCTATCTTTATATGGGTCAATAGATATAAATTTAATAAGTGATTCAACAAATGTAGCCTGAGTAAGAGGTTCATAGTCTCTTCCTGGCGTTCTAATCCCCAGCCTCTTAATTCTCTCTTTCAGAGGGCTATCTGGATTCCTTTCACTATCTAAGGCAACGGCAATGTTGTGACATGATTTTTGAGGGCTGCGATGTTTTGCTAAGGCCATTAAATCGTATACCAAACTTTTGTTAACCTTTTGTTGCTCATGATTGACTGTAGCAAAAATATTGCCTTGTTCAGCAATGTCAGCTCCAACAAATATTGAGATTGTTAAATCAAAATCAACCTGCTCAAGGTCAGTAGCAAAGCTGTGCTTATTTAGATCTGAGGCTCTTTTCGCTCTTTCATAAAAACCAGCGATTCTATGCTGACCATCTAATATCTTTGCAATATCTGTAACTAAAATTTGGTCACCATTAAGATCATCATCTGATAAGTACTCAGATAAGGTTAATGTATTGGTATTATCGTCAAAATAAGCGCACTTTTCACTAATAGCTAAGATAATTGATGTAGGAAACGTAGCGTCTGATCTTCTTACATAATCTTGTATCTTTTTGACACGAGGCAGGCTCAAAGGTCTTTGTACACCAAGGTATTTCTCAACTTCTCTTTCTTCAAGCCTTCTGATATCAGTGGTTGATATTCTTACAAGGTCTTTTGCCTTCATAGACGCTATGAAGAAATCTCCTATAGGTTGACTTACTTTAAGAGCATTGAAGGTAATTTTTTCAGGGTTTCGCATTATCTATCCTTGTGTTCTAGGTATAATAGTATCTAAAAAATGTTCCGTTTCACGGCGAAATGATGAACTATAATCAAGTCCTTTAAATTCACTATCAGCGACAGATAAGTACCAAAAATAAGTTGCGCAAAATAAAAGGAAACAGACTAAATAAGTATTAGCCCATGCTGGCTTAGCTTCACCAGACACGTAAAAACCGAAACCAATAGCAGTGAAAATTATTAATAATATAGAACAACTTATCACCCAAAAGGCTCCATCAAAGATTTGAAACTTAAATGTAGCCTCTTCACCTTCTTTTATTTTCTCATGATAATCTATAAGACGTTCAATTAGCATATAAATAACTGGAGATAAAAACGAAGCCATATACACGTACAACTCACCATAAATTTGTGGTGTTTCAGAGTGTTTAAATAATAAAAGTGCAGTTAAGGGTGATGTAGAAATAGCCAATAAAAATCCACACTTAATTAAAGCCTTTTGATGAACTTTTCTAGGAAAGAATAGGCATGGCTTACAGAAAGCTATAATGGGCAAAAGTGGCACTAGTAAATACTTCAAATTTAATATGTCCTTACAATTAGCTCATTGTATCTTCCACGAAACTCTTTTTTACCTGCTAGAACATTATGCCTATTAAGTTTTAGATGCTCACCTACTCCTTTATACAACTCCAATAAAGATGGGTGATATGCATTGGTAACCATAATTTTAACACCTCTTTCTGCAGCTTGTTTAACTTGTTCCGCTAGCTTCACTTGCTCTTCCCATGCGAATAAATTCTTATTATATTGAATAAACCCACTTTTATCATCGTTTACGGTATAGGGGGGATCTACAAACAGAAAATCTCCCTCTTTTGCCATTTGTATAGTTTGTGAAAAATGATTGCAACATAAAAGTGTGTCTTCTAGCATTGAGGCAACCGAGGAGAAATTATCGCTTTCTAGAATTACCTTATCCTTAGTGCCAACTGGTACGTTAAATTTTCCCTTTAAGTTAACCCTATATAGTCCATTCCAGCAGGTTCGGTTTAGGTATATAAAGTTTGCAGCATTCTCAAATGGGTTGTTGCTATTGCCTTTTTCTCTGATTCTGTAATAGTAATCCTTCTCGTGTTCTTTATGGTGTTTCTCTAGGAAAGAGAAGACCTGCCTCCAGTCATTTTTGATAGCTTCATAACTAGATATAAGATCTTGGTTAATATCAGCTAAAATAGCGCTCTTTGGAGATAGGTGAAAAAAAACAGCAGCGCTGCCGGCAAAGGGCTCTATATACCTATTAAATTCGGTGGGGAATAGCTCTGAATAATTTTTGGTTAGCCAACGTTTACCGCCTGCCCATTTTAAAAAGGGGAGGGTGCGAGAGTTGGAAGGGATTCCTTCCTCTCTAGTTTGTAATTGTAGGCTTTGCAATTTTTATACTTATTTATTTGATTAAAGAAAAATGAGTAGAATATTCATTCTACCATAGCTTGTAGTGTATCTTCTGCATATTAACCTGTTTTGCTAGTGCTGAAAAGCCTTACTCATGAGAGTATCGAACTTTTTACCTTATGTAAGTAGGCTGCGCTCTATTAAGGAGCATTATTAGGAAGTACTAAATTATTTTTCATAGATCAGTTGTACGCGCACGAGACTGAGGTTTTGTGAGGTTCTTATTGCTCTGGGCTCGAGGTAGGATAGAGGTGATTTTCTAGGCTTTCTGCCTTGAATTTGTAAGTTTCCGTTTAGGTTTGGCTGTTCAGCGTCCAGTTCTGTTGGTACAAGGGTGGTGAACGCACTCCGCCTTCATTAGCAACCGTAAATATATCTCAGGTAGTATGTGACATGCTAGCTAGTATCCTTATGTTTCATTTGTTATATATTATTTATCTTGCTTTTTTATGCTGCAATTATTAGTGTTCTCGGTGGAACATCAACGTGCTGTTCTGGAGCGTGACAACTCCCTCAAATGCGGTGATAGCATCACCGTTATCAAAGTGCTGTCTTCGGTTTAGGCCGGAGGCAGTGCCTCTGTCCAAGGCTATGCCTAAACGGCACTGGCCGTCTCATTTGAGCGGTTGTCAACCTCCGGCCACCTTTGAATTATTCAAGGTGGTCAAACTTTATAAAGTAAGGAGTCTTTGATTGTGCTTAAGGATTACATTGTTCTTGTAAAGAAAATAGCATTATATGCTGCTGCCATGTGCATAATAAGTTTTATCATGATTTTAATTCTTGGAGTGCTATTTGGTTATGAAAACGGTATTTTTTATGGTGTATGGATTGTTTCATCTATATTTTGGATGGTATCTCCTATCTTTAGTTTTGCGGGTGTTTACGGTATATATGCGCAGGAAGCTGATAGTTACTTTGTCGTATCCTTAATATCTTTAATCATTACATTCTCTTTGTTTCTTTTATCGGAAAATAGGTGGGAGGCAAGTTATCAGAAAAGACTGCTTGTACCTGTAGGAGTTGCGTTTTTCATAATGTTTGTATTTTCCGGTGTAGTCTATAGTTTTACTAATTTAGAAATTTTTGGAAGCGCAGGAGTTTTAGAGGTTGTAGCCATCCTTTTATCTACGCGGTTAATTTTCATGGTGAGTGAAATAATAAAAAGAAAAATTTTTCATTCTGCCACTAAAGAAGTGAAGGAATGCATTCAAAAACTTGATGCTTATATAGATCAAGCTAATATTTTTTCTTCAATAGAGTTAAAAAGGAAAGTAAAAGAACTATTAAAAGATGAAGGTAAAACGCTTATTAGCTTAAGAGATGATAATCTTTCTGTTGAACAGTTGGTATGGCTTCTAATTAGTAATGTTGTTTCAGAAATGCTCATATCTGGAAAGTTTCACACGTATAGAGGTGTTTTGAATGTAGAAGGCGACAATTTAAGGTCTTTATGGAGGAAGAGTGTTAATGAACTCCATTCTTCAGGGTACTATAGTGATGATGAATACCAAAAAGATATGGACTGGATGAGGGAGGAGCTGGTGAAGGTAGGGTGATTTTAACCTAGCCTTACATGAAATGATGATGAATCTTTAGGTAAGTACTCCTTCATTAAGGGGGCTGGCTATAAATGCTGTTTGCTGTAGTACAGCTAAACAGTTTTGTTCATTGAGCTGTACTAAGCGGTGAGCGCTTGGGCCACCATATATTCTTCTAATGCTTTATAGGCTTCAAAAGCAGATTGCGCATAGTGGTTAAGCATATTCCCCTCTTTTATATTAAGTATCATCATGCTTAAGTTTAAGAGCCTTGTTTTGCTTATGTTAATCTCAACCTGAGATTAACAGTGCAGTCGAATAACACATCCTAAAAAGCTATTCTTTTAAACTTTTAATCAGCTCGCACTGGCGATGCGCATGGACTTCACCATAGCTGTTAAATGTTGTAAGAGTAGAGCTATGCCCTAAATTTTGACTCCATGCCTTAAACTGCTCTGGGGTTTTACAAATTCTCTCTCCATGTCGTGCAAGCGTATCTCGCAATAGGTGGGGTTTATAGTAAGGTAGGTTTGCATTATCATATGCTTCTTTAAAAATTTCTCGTACGGTTGTTGTGCTGGTTATGTGCCTGTCAGACAACCCAACAATTTCAAAGGACTGCGTTTCTGCATTGAAGCCACCTTGGGACGCTGGAAAAAGTGGGTGGTTATCGCTAACACCTTTCTTCTTTCTGAGGTGTTTTACCCAGCTTAAGGCGATATTTTGAATATCTTCACCCACCTCAAAAAATTGGGTGACAATATACTTGCTGAACTTAGTGTGAACATGTTTAGGATTTTGCCTTACTATGCAATTCACTTCATCCACATCACCAAGCCTTAAGCTGATAAGAGCCTGTACTCTTGCCCCTGTTAACAGTGCAAAAGCTATAAGGGCTTGGTTACGCCTTTCTAGCTCTGAATTTAAAGACATTGCGTGAATAGCTTCTTTTACATGCTCAAGAGAAGGGGCGTTTTTGTAAGGAACTTGACGGGCAGTGTTTTCCTCTTTTCTTGTGAGGTTAAATATTCGTAAATCATCGTAATTGATTTTAGTTTTATAGCCTTTTTGTCGGCTTAGCCATGTGAAGAACTCTTTAAGGTTTTGAAATGTTATAAGTATCGTAGAGGCACTTATGGTTTCACCCGTAGGGTTGCATGCTTTTTTATAGTATCCTTTGAACAAGCCTGCCTGTTTTTTATTGAAGGTTGAAAAGCACTTAAAACTTGTATGCTCTTCATACTTCCTCAGATCTCTAAGTTTAGAGTAAATGGTTTGCTCAGAAAGACCTTCATCAAGTTCAAGGTATTCCTCATAGTACTTCTTAAGTATTTCATTCTTTGTGTTATAATTAGGCATAGGTTTCTCCTTGTTAGATAAGGTTTTCTTGTTTATGAAGGTGGCAATCTGTGGATGGCTCACTTGAAGTGTTGTTGGTAGCTTCATTCAAGTGAGTCTTTTCGCTTCTAATGGTACGCTGTAATATATGCAGATCTTCCAGTGAAATGGCTCGCATAAGAGGCGTAATGTCTTCATATTTTTTCTTATTGTGCCTCCGGTTTAAAAATACTCCGCAATCAGGGCAAACTGCCTTTACTTGAAGGATATTATTAAGAGGTTGAATATGCACCTTTCCCTTACAGGATTGCTTTGCAACTTTGCAAGACATGCAATAGAACTCTGTAAATTGAAGTTTAGTTTTTCTCTGTGCCACCTTTTGGCGTAAGAACTCCCTTAAGTCCTCGCTGAATACAATAAGAGGGCGATTTTTTATAAGAATAAGACCTTTACACTGCCACCCACTCAAAGTGCGAGAATGTACGCCAAAGGCTTCATGAAGCTGCTTTGCGCTATAGGTATAGTTCTTCTTGAGGCGTTTAACCATAAGACTATCCCTGCTCATTGCCAATCTCCTCAATGAGGTTATAGATATCCGCTGCTTTCCATGCAGTACAACGCTCACTCAATTTATGAGGTTTGGGGTACTTACCTTCTTTCACGCCAGCCAGCCATGTAGAACGGCCTACAGGAATAAGTTTAAGAACTTGGGGGAGGCGTAAAAAACCAATAGGTGAAGTTTGTTTTATATCGTGCATTGTGATGCCCTCTTGTTTTATTAAATGTGAGGACATCTTAGAAGGTGTAATGCTGATTTGAACAGGTGGTCGGGTTAAGAAAACCTACCCACCCCCAAAAGGCAGGTAAGGCCTTAACCCACCCACCCCCTCTGTTAAATTTTAAAAGGGTATATCACTATCAAACACTGGCTCAGCAACAACTTCACTAGGGGTGGGTGGCTTGCTTTTTTTAATAACAATTTCAGGCTCATTTTCTTCTTCAACAGAGTTGGAAGCCAATGAAGGGGTTTTAGATGCCCCACCTGTAGGGTTCCAGTTTACAATTTTTGCAATCTCTTCAATTGCGCTTTCGTTTAACTTTCCATCTTCATGAGCTAGTCCATAATGCTGAGCATTATCTCTTAACCACTTCCCTGCATTTTTCTTTGGCCCACCTAGTTTTTGATATTTAGGTTCATTAGTTATTGCAAGCCAAGCCTTAACAGCTGATGCTAGTTTAGGGGCATAATTAGGATGAGACTTATCCAAGTAACTAACAGATTTGCCTATATCAGTATTAAAGAAACGGTCTATAACCCCTCTATTCCTTAATAAATTTTCTAATGAAGATCCCTCAACCTCGGAGGTAGATATATCAGCAGAACGCTCTATAGGTAGGTCATTAGGATAGTATTCAGGCACAATAACCCCCTTTAATTCTCCGCTTTCAACTCCAGTTTTAATGAACTTATAGAGAGGAAGGGTTTCCTTTGGCCACTGGTCTGGGCTAGTACATGCAAGCAAATTTGAATTATCCCCCTCAGGAGCAATACCTTTCATTAGCAAAATCGCTTCTTGGAAGGTATATGTAACTGCTAACTTCCAGTAAATTAAATCGTTTTCAACACTTTTATCCATAAATTAACCTTTCATGTTATCTAAATAATCTGCCCAATCTTGCATCATTGTTGTGCGCTCGGGTAGGTACTCTGCGTGATTATAGGCTGCCCGCACATTGTTGCGTTCTGTGTGAGCGAGTTGGCGTTCGATGTGGTCACGGTTATAGCCTTGTTCATTAAGGAGGGTGGAAGCCATTGACCTGAAGCCGTGGCCTGTTATTTCTTCCTTGCTGTATCCCATACGTCTGAGGGCGGCATTGATTGCATTATTGGACATCGGGCGCTGTGAGCTACGTAAGCATGGGAAAACGTACTTTCCACGTCCCGTGAGAGGTCTGATGTCTTCTAATACTTGTAGTGCTTGTTTAGATAGAGGAATAACATGTAATGCTCCCGCTTTCATTTTTTCGGGTGGAATGCGCCATTCGTTTGTTTCAAAGTTAAACTCATCCCATTCTGCGTGACGCAATTCGCCAGGTCTTACAAAGGTGAGGGGAGCAAGTTTAAGGGCGTGCTTAACAATGTAGTGCCCTTCATAGCCATCAATAGCGTTTAGCAGGTCACCAATTTTTTTAGGATCAATGATTGTTGCAAAGTGTACTTTCTTAACAGGCATGAGGGCATCTTTAAGGTCTTGCGTGATGTCTCTATCTGCACGGCCTGTTGCAATGGCATAACGTATGATTTGTCCGACGTTGCTTTTGACGCGGTGGGCAGTTTCTATTGCTCCTCTATCTTCTATGCGTCTGAGCTGCTTAAGAAGAAGAGGGGGCGTGATTTCTGTAATAGGCGTGCTGCCGAGCCATGGAAAGATATTGATCTCTAATTTACGATAGATTTGAAGCCCGTGGCGCTCTGTCCATGTATGTTTGTTTCTCTCCCACCATTCATGGGCTATGGCTTCAAAGCAGTTGGCATCACTTTTGGTTTCTTTCTTAGCTTTGCGGGCATCGCTTGGGTTAATACCGTTTGCTACCATGTTACGTGCTTCATGGTGAAGTTCACGAACTTCCTTAAGTGAGATGTCGGGAAAAAGCCCGAGAGAGAGCATTTGTTCCTTACTATTAAAGAAGTATCTGTACCTCCAGCGCTTGTTTCCTGATTTAGGAACCTCTAAGAAAAGGCCATTGCCATCGGGTAGTTTGTAGGCCTTATCTTTAGGTTTAGCATTTTTAATTGCTGTTGCTGTAAGTTTCATGCTGCGGCCTTTTAAATTTTCAGATATTTTCTATATGTTTTATAGGGAGTTTCTTTGTATAGTTCTAAAACTAACTGGCTTTCCTCTTCAATGGCCTTATCTCTGTTCGGGGAATGTATATTTTTGGGGTCGCCGTTAGTGGTAAATATAAAATTATGGTGAGCCCATGCTTTTTGGGCTTTTGCTCTAATGCTCTCAACATATGATGTGATGTCATTGGGAAGTTCTAACTTTGCCTCATCAAGAGTTTGCCAAATTAGGCTGATGGCTTCTCTTTCAACGCAGCCCTCTATTTGGATTAATCTCATGGCCTTAGATAGTTTATTATAGTTTTCTTTGAATATTTCCCGTTCATGCTGAGTAAGTTTTATACGATTGGTTTCACGGTTAGATTTGGCAACTTCATTTGCTTCATAACCTATATAAACCAAAGCAAAGCTAGTTAGTGCACTTATGAAGATAGCAGTAGATTGAAAAACTGCATCGTTATTAGCATAAGCAAGCAAGGTGCAGGCAAGTGCTAGAGATATGAGTAAAAAAATACCCATAAGAGTAAGCACCCATTGAGGGGCTTCTATTTGTATGGTTCTATATTTCCACATAAACTGGGTAACTCCATTTTTCATTTACATGTTACCCAGCAAGTTACCCATATAAAACTGGGTATGTCACTGGACGACAAAAAACCTTAATGGACGTAGTATACGCCTAAGGTTGTTGTTTATCAATGGGTTTTTGGATTTTAATGGACTGTGTTGGATGTCCAAATGGTGGAGGCGGCGGGGGTCGAACCCGCGTCCGAAAAAAGTCTACGTGAGGCTCTCCATGTTCAGTTCTGCTTTCAATTTAAAAACTACACTGGCGCAAAACAACCTATGTAGAATCGATTCTATCTTAAATTTCGGCTAGACGTGAAGACACCGTTTTTGCCTATTCCATCTAAATGACCGTATCCCAAACCCCAATGGAAGAGAGCTTAAGTACGGAAGCTGCGCTATTTAGGCAGCTAGAGCGTAGTCGTAAGAGTTGCCGACTATATACAAGTAAACGTTTTTTAAGGCGGGCCGCTTGCCCCTCCACATGCTCCTCTGCGCTTTCCATTCCCGTCGAAACCATGTCGCCCCCACGTGTTTGTGAGTCACAGATAAATTTGTTGTAATCCTTTTTTGCACGTTCGTCAAATTATTGCTATGATGTCAGCTGTAATTGGTACGCCCCTCCAAAAGAATAGCGGGAATACTGGGTAGAGATTCTACTAGAAAAAGTTTAACCTGAGCAGTGAGTGAATAAGAATAATTTAGATGGCACAAAACCTAAAGCAAATTTACGAGCAAAATGAATCTGCAAAACGCCGTTTAAGGCACCGCCTTGATACCGAGAAAAAAGGTATGGCGCAGATTAAGTCTGCTATTATTCTCCTGGCCTGCCTGGGGGTGGCTTTCTTTGTTTTAACTTCTGGCTTTAAAGCGCAAACTATTATGTTCGTAACAATTGGTATGCTTGTGGTTGTGCTTGTGCTTATTGTTGGGGACGTAATCTGGCGCTCTATTATTAGGGGCGCATTTTTGGATGATAGCCGTATGGAACATATGATTTCTGAGGATGTTGCTTCTCCTGATGGGGAGGATGCAAAATACGAAATTCTTGTTGAAAATTGGACATGGAAATTTATTGATGGCTACGCTGTTGTTGTTGGTAAGCTTATAAATTATGGCTCAAGAGAGCTGCCATATCTAATGGCTAATGTACGTTTTATTGACTCTGAGAAGAAAAAGCTAAGTGATACGAGTGTTATGATCAGTAAAATTCGTCTTTCTCCTAACGAAGAAGCAACATTCCAAATTCTTGCGCCTCAAAAAGATGACATGGATCAAGCCATGCTCTACTTTACGCTTTTTGAAAATGATGTCTTTATTAAATCTAAATCTAATAAGACGGCTGCTGATGTGCTTGAGAAACGTAAAAAAGCAAAAGAAGAGGCGAATAAAAAGGCACAAGAAGAGGTGAATAAACTTCGCAGCGTTAAGGGAATTAAACCAAAAGAAGCGCCTAAAGAGCTGGAAAAATCTAACAATCCTCCAAAGAAAAAAGCAAATCCATTTATGAATAAGTAAGCAGCTTAGCGCTGCTTATTCTGCATTAGAGCGTGATTTTTTTCATGCGGTTTGTGCTGGTTAAAACCCAGATAATAATGGCGTAAAAAAGGTGCCTTTGTTATCATAAAAGAGTGGGTGCATAAATCTGCGGTATGTAAGTTCGGGGGACTCGTGCTTGCGCGCAAATGCTTTAGGTGAATGTGCTTAATCTTATCAAATTAATAAAAAGAATGGGGAGACTCCATTATGAAGCAATATCACGACTTACTTGAGAAAATTAAAACAGAAGGCACGTTAAAGGAAGACCGCACAGGGACGGGTACATATAGTTTGTTCGGACACCAAATGCGCTTTGATCTTAATGAAGGCTTTCCGCTTCTCACAACAAAAAAAGTTCATTTTAAAGCTATTGTGCATGAGTTGATTTGGTTCCTTAAAGGGGAGACCAATATTAAATATCTTACAGACAACGGCGTGAAAATTTGGAACGAATGGGCAGATGAAAACGGCGATTTGGGACCTGTGTATGGCTCTCAGTGGCGCAACTGGCCAACTCCAAACGGCACGCACGTTGATCAAATTACTGGCCTGATTGATCAGATTAAAAACAATCCGGATTCAAGGCGTCTTATTGTATCTGCTTGGAACGTAGCTGAAGTTGATAATATGGCGCTGCCGCCGTGCCACTGCCTATTTCAGTTTTACGTGGCAAATGGTAAGCTTAGCTGTCAGCTTTATCAGCGTAGCGCAGATGTATTTCTTGGTGTGCCATTCAACATTGCATCTTATGCACTTCTTACACACATGATTGCCCAAGCAACAGGCCTTGAGGTTGGAGAGTTTATTCATACCTTTGGTGATGTTCATATTTATAAAAACCATGTGGAGCAGGTGAATACTCAGCTGCTGAGAAAAGAGTTCCCGCTTCCTGAGCTTAAGTTAAATAAGGATGTGAAGAACCTCTTTGATTTCACCTTTGATGATATTGTTCTTGAGAATTACCAATCTCATGAACGTATCGCAGCGCCTATTGCAGTATAATGGAAATCACGCTTATTGCAGCGGTTGCAAAAAATCGCGGAATTAGTAAAGATGAGAAGCTCCTCTGGCATTTGCCAGGGGATCTTCCTCGTTTTAAGTCTCTAACAACTGGCAAGCCGTATATTCTTGGCCGTAAAACGTTTGAGACGCATGGCGCGCTGCCTGGCCGTCTTATGATTGTAGTTTCAAGAGATGTTTCTTATAAGGCAAAGGGTGCTGTTGTTGTTTCTTCTTTGGAGGAAGCTTTGGCGGCTTGTGAAAGTGCAAGATATGCTGAGATTATGGTTGGCGGAGGAGGTGAGGTTTATAAAATGGCTCTGCCTTATGCAACAAAGCTGATGCTGACAGAGGTGGATGATGCCCCAGAAGCTGATACATTTTTCCCAGAGGTTGATTTTACACAGTGGAAAATATTAGATGAGGAGTGCATACCTTCTAGCGAAAAGCACCCTGCATTTAAATATATTACCTACTCAAAATAAGAAAAAGCTCCCGAATGAACGAGAGCTTTTTTCGATTCAGGTACTCTCTATATAGAGTAAAGCCAGTGCAATAAACACAAATGGAACGGTGAACATAAAGACCATGCGCGCCGAGACGTGTATAATATAGAAAATTTCCGCCTTACTTTTGGGGCGTTCTTCTAAATCGTGCGGGCTGGGTTTGCCTCCTGCAAAATGCTCTTCATCCATATGAAAATCCTTGCGGCCGTTTTCAAGCTTTTGTCTGTTTTTGGCCCGCAATCCACGTGTCCAAAAGCCAAAAGCAGTAAAGCTAACCGCACAAGAAACAGCAAGAAGAACCAAAGGAAATTGGAACATGTAGATATCCTTATGTAAGCGGAAAGGAAGATATTTATGCGTTCTTTGTATCCTGTTATTGCGCCTGCGTCTAGTTAAGGTTATAAATATGGAACAATTAAATAAGGAGGAGCTCTCACATGAGCCAGAAAATTAAATCTACGTTGGTTTTAGGTCTTGGTAAAGTTGGTAATTTGGTAGGGACACTTCTCCATGAGAGCGGCTTTGATGTAACAGGAATGGATGCGGTGAGCCGTGATCTTGAATTTAAAACTCTTGTTGGCGATGTGACAAACAAAGCTGAGCTTTCTAAACTTATTGACACTTTTGATGCAGTCGTTTCTTGTCTGCCTTATAATTTTAATATCGAAGTTGCATCTATTTGCGCTGAAAAAAATACCCACTATTTTGACCTCACAGAGGATGTGCCAACAACAAACGCTGTGATTGAAATGAGCAAAACGGCAAATTGTCTTATGGCACCGCAGTGCGGACTTGCGCCAGGATTTATTGGCATTGTCGGCTCTAGCCTTGCAAAAACATTTGATAATCTGCGCTCTATTGAGCTTCGTGTGGGCGCGCTTCCACAGCATCCGCGCGGTAAGATGGGGTACGCTTTTAACTGGTCAGCAGAGGGTGTTGTTAATGAATACCTAAATGACTGCGAGGTGATTCATAACAGGGAACGTAAAATGGTTCCTCCTATGGAAGGCCTTGAAACAATTCTTATTGACGGCCTTAAGCTTGAAGCCTTCACAACATCTGGTGGCCTTGGCACGATGTGCGAAACATATGCAGGTAAAGTGGATACGCTTAACTATAAAACAATGCGCTACCCTGGGCATTGCAGCCTTATGCGTTTCTTTTTTGAGGAACTTCACATGAAAGACCGCCGCGAAGAGGCGGGCGATATTCTTGTGCATGCAAAACCGCCTGTAAATGAAGATTTTGTGCTTGTACATGCAGCTGTAGAAGGCGAAAAAAATGGCAAGCTTACACGTGAAGAATTTGTACGTTGCTACGAGCCTGAGCGTGTAGGAGATAGCATGTACCGCGCCATTAGCTGGACAACAGCTGCAAGCCTTTGTGCCGTAATTGAAATGGTAAGTAATGGTGATCTGCCTTCAAGTGGTTTCTTGAAGCAAGAGGATATTCCATTGGATAAATTCTTTATGACAAAAAATGGCGCTTACTACGCAGCATATGAGGAAGAGGAGCGTATGTCTTACGCAGCTTAAACTCAGCATTATAAAAAGGCCTCCCAAGCGGGAGGCTTTTTTATGTCTCTTAAAAATAGATCAAAATCAGTCCTGTTTATCTTGCACTTTGTTCTTCTCTGGCGTAAAAATAAGGGACCTATAAAAAGAAAAGTGAATCTCCATGAAAATTGATGGCGTAAAATATATTATTGCAGTGGCGTCTGGTAAGGGCGGTGTTGGTAAATCTACAACAGCAATGAACCTTGCTGTTGCACTTAACTTGCAAGGGCAAAAGGTTGGTATTCTTGATGCTGATGTTTATGGCCCATCTCAGCCACGTATGCTTGGTGTCAAAGATTCAAAGCCAGAGAGTGACGGAGAAAACATTGAACCTGTACTTAGCCACGGTATAAAAATCATGTCTATGGGTTTTCTTGTAGAAGAAGAGGAGCCAATGGTATGGCGCGGGCCTATGGTGCAATCAGCTCTCGTGCAGATGCTTCGCCAAGTGAAATGGGCACCGCTTGACGTGCTTATTTTGGACATGCCTCCAGGGACGGGTGATATTCAACTTTCTATTGCGCAACAAGCATCTGTGGATGGTGCTGTTATTGTTTCAACACCTCAAGATATTGCTTTAATTGATGCGGTTAAGGGTTTGAATATGCTTAATAAGGTGGATATACCTGTGATGGGTATCGTTGAGAATATGAGTGTATTTTGTTGCCCAAACTGTAATCATGAAAGCCATATCTTTAGTAAAGATGGTGCAAAGAAAACAGCCGATAAGCTAGGTGTGCCTCTGCTTGCAGAAGTACCGCTAGAGCCAAAACTTCGCGAACTTACAGACGAGGGTAAGCCCGTCAATATTTATGCACCAGATAGTGCAAGTGCAAAAGCCTATAGCGAACTTGCTGAAAAGGTATGGTCATACTTGAACGCCTCCAATGAGACATCAAGCGGACCTGTTAAAATCGTATTTGAAGAAGCTGGATAACTTGACCCTGATTATAAGTCAGGCATAATAGTTAAATCTTAAATAATTAAGAAAAAGAACAAGGAAAAAATATGTCTATTTTGAGTTCCATAATGATGAGTAAACGTGAAAACCCATGGGGAGATTCACCAAAAGGTGGTAGTAAGCGCCCATCTGGCGGCGGTTACCGTCCTGGAGGGCCTGACATTGATGATGTGTTACGCGAGGCTCAAAACCGTATGAAAAACATGATGGGCGGACGCGGCGGTCCTGGTGAACCTAACAGCGGAAAAGTCTTTGGCCTTGTTCTGGCTGGACTTGGTTTTGTTTGGCTAGCGAGCGGTATTTATATTATTCAGCCTGATGAAAACGGCGTTGTTCTGCGTTTTGGGGAATATGTAAAAACAGTAACTGAGCCTGGGCCTAACTACCATCTGCCATACCCAATTGAAACAGTGATTAAACCTAAGGTGACAACCGAGAATATTGTTGAAGTTGGCTTTAGAAGAAAAGTGTATAGCGGACAAGCTTTTGGGCAGAGAACGCTTCATACGCTTAAAGATGGTCAAGAAATTGATGTGCCGCCAGAATCTCTTATGCTAACAGGTGATGAGAATATTGTTGATTTAAACTTTACTGTGCGTTGGCGTATAGGTATTCCGGAAAACTATTTGTTTAAAGTATCAGATCCTGATAGCGCTCTCAAAAATATTGCAGAAAGCGCAATGCGTGAGGTGATTGGTAAGCACCCAATTGATGCAGCTCTTACAGAGAGTCGTGCGATGATTCAAGAGGAAGTGCGCGAACTGATTCAATCTGTTGCAGATTCATATGAAATGGGCGTGCTTATTTCTGGTATTGAACTCCAGCAAGTCAATCCTCCAAAATCTGTTATTGAGGCATTTAGAGATGTGCAGGCAGCGCGCGCTGATAAAGAGCGTACGCAAAACGAAGCCATTGGTTATGCAAATGATATTCTTCCGCGTGCACGTGGTGAGGCTGCTCAAATTTTGCAAGAAGCTGAAGGTTATAAAAGCGCCCGCGTTTCTGAAGCGGAAGGTGACGCTGCACGTTTTAACGCGCAGCTTAAAGAGTACCGTGGTGCTAAAGAAGTGACCAAAGAGCGTTTGTACCTTGAAACAATGCAAGATGTTATGAAAGATACTCAAAAAGTTGTGATTACAGGAGGGGCAAGCGGTAATGTTCTGCCGTACCTACCACTGGATCGCATGAAAGAAGGAGGGCGCCGCTAATGAAACCTATTCACACAATTGGTCTGATTGGTCTTGCGATTGCTGTCGTTATTGGAATGAACAGCCTGTTTATTGTAAAAGAAACAAATCAAGCGATGGTGCTAACTCTTGGTAAGGTAGATCGCCTTATTAGTGAGCCGGGTCTTAAGTTTAAAGTGCCTTTCATTCAGAATATTGTCATGTTTGATAAGCGTATCCTTGAAACGGATTCAACGCCAACAGAGTATGTAACTAAAGATAAGAAGCGCCTTCTTGTTGATAGTTTTACGCGCTGGCAAATTGTGAATGCGCGTAAGTTTTACGAAGCTGTTCGCAACGAAAGCGCAGCGCTTGAGCGTATTAATATTATTGTAAACTCTGCAATGCGTTCTTACCTTGGCCGTGAAGAGCTTGTTGAGATTGTATCAGGTGACCGCGCGAAACTTATGCGGAGCATTCTAGAAAACGCGCGCGTTCAGGCTGAGCCGCTTGGTGTAGAAATTGTGGATGTGCGTATTAAACGCTCTGACCTTCCTGAAGAAAATTCTCGTGCAATTTACCAGCGTATGCGCGCTGAACGTGAGAAGGAATCTAAAGAAATTCGTGCGCAAGGTGAGGAAGAAGCACAAAAAATCCGTGCTGATGCGAACAAGCAGCGTACGATTCTTCTTGCCGAAGCGAAGCGTGACAGTGAAAAGCTGCGTGGTGAAGGAGATGCTCTTTCTATTAAAATTACGGGGGCAGCCTTTAATAAGGACCCTGAATTTTACAGCTTTATGCGTTCTCTCGATGCTTACCGTGAAGGCCTAAGCGGAGATAAAACGTATATGGTTCTTGATAGTGATATGAGCTTTTTTAAACAGTTTAGTAAATAAAAGTAAATAAATAGGAAATACGTACTATGATAAAGCAAGTAGCCATTGCCCTTTCTTTAGTTGTGGCAAGTAATTCTGTGCATGCAATGCCAAAGAGTTTTGCACCACTTATTGAAAAATATCAAAATACTGTTGTTAATATCTCAACAAAAACAGCGCCAAAGCCAGCGCTTGCAAAAAGTCGCCCTCAGGTTCCACCTGAGTTAAAGGGAACGCCATTTGAGCATTTCTTTGGCGGCATGATGGACGGTATGCCTAAGCAGCGCCGCCCGCAAAGCTCTTTAGGTTCTGGTGTTATTGTTGAAAAAGAGGGTTTAATCTTTACGAATTACCATGTGGTAAAGGGTGCGGATGATATTCTTGTAAAAGTTGATGGTTACTCTCGTGAGTTTAAGGCAGAGCTCATTGGTTCTGACCCTAAAAATGATATAGCGCTGCTTAAAATTGACGCAGAAGGCAAGGACCTTCCTGTTGCGCCGCTTGGCGACAGTGAAAAAATGCGTGTGGGAGATTGGGTGCTTGCCATTGGAAGCCCGTTTGGTCTTTCTAGTAGTGTGACTGCTGGTATTGTTAGTGCGACTGGTCGTAATATTAATCAAGGCCCATACGATGACTTTATTCAAACAGATGCAGCAATTAACCCGGGTAATTCTGGTGGCCCTTTATTTAATAGTGATGGTCAGGTTGTGGGGATTAATACAGCAATTCTCACGCGTACAGGTGGCTATCAGGGCATAGGCTTTGCAGTTCCAATTAATACTGTTCAGCTTATTGCGGATCAGATTAAGGAGCATGGCCGCCCAATTCGTGGCTGGCTTGGCGTACAAATTCAAACTGTTACAACTGATCTTGCTGATGCGCTAGAACTTGATAATCCAAAAGGTGCGCTTGTTGCTGAGGTGATGCCTGAAAGTCCTGCTGCTAAAGCTGGCCTTAAATCTGGTGATGTGATTTTGTCATTTGACGGTGTTAGTGTTGAAAAAATGAATGATCTGCCTAAGCAAGTTGCAGAAACGGCTATTGGTAAGAGCGTAAAAGTTCTTGTGCGCCGCGGTGAGAAAAATAAAACGCTTAACGTGACGATTGAAGAGCTTGAAGAAGAGGCGAGTGAAGAGGATGTTTCTGAAAAGGAAGAGGCTGATGATCTTCTTGGCATGAAATTAAAGCCTCTAAATTCAAAACTGAGAGAACAGCTCTCTCTTGAAGATGGTCAAAAAGGTATTGCTGTTATTGAGGTTGAAAGAACCAGTCTTGCCGCGCAATCTGGTATTCGTCGCGGTGATGTTTTGGTGAAGGTAGCAAACCAAAATGTGAATGCTGTCGCTGATGTGACAAAAGCCATTAAAAATGCAGATGCAACAGCTCTGGTTCTTGTTCGTAGAGGTGGTAATAACCTGTTCCTTGCCCTTAAGGTAAAGGAAGAGAGCGAGTGATAAACACTCACATTACACAAGGGGGCATGCGCCCCCTTGTTGTTCTTTTTGGACCAACAGCTTCTGGTAAAACCTCATTAGGAGTTGATCTTGCGAACCATATTGGCGGTGAAGTGGTGAATGTTGATAGCCGCCAGCTTTACAGAGAGATGCCAATCATTACAGCTATGCCTACAAATGAGGAGCAGGCAGGTGCGCCACATCATTTGTATGAAGTTTTGGATGTGAGTGAAAAATGTGATGCTATTAAATATGCAGGCATGGCAAAAAGTGTTTGTGAAGATATTTGGGCACGAGGAAAAGTACCTATACTTCTTGGTGGGACTGGGTTTTATATTCAATCACTCCTGGAGGGGCTTTCGCCAATTCCTGCTGCGCAAGACGGCCTTGTTGACCAGCTTATGCTGCGTGATAGTGCAGACCTTTATGCAGAGCTACAGGATAAAGATTCTTTAGCGGCAGAAAACATTGAACCAGAAGATAAGCAAAAAATTGTACGTGCGCTTTCTGTGTTTTTAACCTCTGGAAAAAGTATAATGCATTGGCAAAAGCTTCCTAAAGAGGGTGCGCTTGAATGTAAACCTTTTTATGTAGCCTTAAACCCTGAACGCCAGCGCCTTATTGATCGTATTAACCTTAGGTTTGATATTATGGTTGATGATGGTGTTGAGGCTGAAATGCGTACATTGTATGATAAAAAATATCCGCTGAACCTTCCGGCCATGACCAGCATTGGTGCACCTGATTTTTATAACTACTTTGAGGGGGCGCTTCCTTGGGAAGAACTCATGGAAAAGGTGTCTCAGCAAATGCGGCGCTATGCAAAACGTCAACGTACATGGCTAAGAGGCCAGTACCCTGCTGACCTTATCGTAGAGAACCCTCAAACGGAAAAGCAGGCTGTTTTAGACGGAGTTGATGCTTTCCTGCAAAGCCTTGCTATTAAATCTTGAGATTCCTCTGTCCTTAAACTTGTTTAACGCCTCGCTGCCTGTTAGAATAGGCTCTGTCTAAAAAATAACAAAAAATAAAGGCATGCGCTGTGGATCGTTTCAGCACTATGTATGCGTCCAATTCGGACTATGTAGAATCTATTTTCGAGCAATTTCAACAAGACCCAAATTCAGTTTCACATGAGTGGCGTACTTTCTTTGAAAGCGTTAAAACTGGCCAAGATATTATATCTAAAAAAATGCCAGGCGCTGCAAGTAAGGTTGAAGGCTCGCTCCAAAACCGTGTGTCACGTATGATTAACGCGTACCGTAACCATGGTCATAAGTATGCACATTTAGATCCTCTTTCTGATGCGCCAGAGCTTGGTGCAGACCTTAGCCTTGCCGCGTTTAACCTAACAGATGCAGATTTGAATCAAACTGTGGATAGCGACGGTCTTTTGTCTTCTGGTGAAGGTAAGCTTCGTGACCTTGTTGAGGCACTTAAAACAACTTACTGTAACCGTATTGGTGTTCAGTACGCGCTAACATCTGAACGTGAAGAGCGTAAATGGCTTGCTGAACGTATGGAAAAAACGCACAACATGCCAAGCTATTCTAAAGAGCAAAAGCAGCGTATGTTTCGCGGGCTTGTTGTTTCTAGCCAGTTTGAAAAATTCCTCCATACTAAATTTGTAGGCATGAAACGCTTTTCTGTAGAAGGCGGAGAAGCGCTTATTCCTATGCTTGATACAATGATGGATGTGGCTGGTGATTCTGGCGTGTCTGAGGTTGTTATGGGTATGGCGCACCGTGGACGTTTGAACGTTCTTGCGAACACGCTTCATAAACCTCTTGCTGAAATTATGGCTGCCTTTAACGAAAAGCTTGTGATGGAAGATGATTTTGCCATGGGTGATGTGAAGTACCACATGGGTAAATCTTACGATGTGAAAACACGCAGCGGACATGATATTCATGTGTCACTTCATAACAACCCATCTCACCTTGAGCAGGTAAACCCTGTTGTGTGCGGAAGCGCACGCGCTAAACAAGATAAAATTGGTGCTGAAGGTCAAAAACGCGTTATGCCTGTAACGATCCATGGGGATAGTGCTTTTGCAGGACAAGGTATTGTGGCTGAAACGCTTAACCTTGCAAACCTTGAAGGTTTCACCAATGGCGGAACCATGCATATTATTATCAATAACCAAATTGGTTTTACAGCCAGTAAGCATGAAACATTTAGTGGCCAGTACTGCACAGATGTTGCACGCATGTTGCAAGTGCCAATTTTCCATGTGAATGGCGATGATGTTGAGGCATGTAACTTTGTTATGGAACTTGCAACGGCTTATCGTAATACCTTTGGTAAGGATGTGTTTGTAGACCTTGTTTGCTACCGTAAGTTTGGCCATAACGAGGGCGATGATCCTATGTTCACAAACCCTGTGATGTACACGGCAATTAAAGCACATAAATCTCCTTATGAAATTTACCGAGAGAAGCTTCTAACAACAGATTCTATTGATGAAGGTGACCTGAAAACTATTGAGCAGGAATTTAAAGCACAGCTTGATGCCGCTTATGAAGAAGCTAACCAAAAAGGCGCAAAAGTGAAGCCTGAAATGTTTGGTAGTGATGTTTGGCAAAAGTTCCAAAGTGAAGTGTCTAAGGAGCCTAAAACATCAATTTCTTCTGCGATGACTAAAAGCATAGCAAAGACATTTACTGCGCTCCCTAAAGGTTTTAGCGTTAACAGTAAAATTGGTAAACTTCTCGATCGCCGTGAACAAATGCTTCTTGGTAAAGATAACCTAGACTGGGGAACAGCCGAAGTTGCGGCTTATGGCTCGCTTTTAAACGAAGGTTATAGTGTTCGTTTGACTGGACAAGATGTGCGTCGTGGTACATTTACTCACCGTCATGCTTACGTGTTTGATCAAAAAACAGGCGAGTACCATAATTCTATGCAGGCGATGAGCAAAGAGGGTTCTCAATTTAATGCTATTAACAGCGCGCTTAGCGAACTTGCTGTAATGGGCTTTGAATTTGGTTACTCCCTCGCGGATCCTAAAACCTTAACTATTTGGGAAGCGCAGTTTGGTGACTTTGTGAACGGCGCGCAAATGATGATTGACCAGTTTGTCAGCTCAAGTGAAACAAAGTGGCGCCGCTATAGCGGGCTTGTACTTCTTCTGCCTCATGGTTTTGAAGGGCAAGGACCTGAGCACTCAAGTGCACGTATGGAACGTTTCCTACAGATGAGCGCTCAGAATAACTGGAGCGTTTGCAACCTTTCAACGCCATCGCAAATTTTCCATGTGCTACGCCGTCAAATGCACCGCAGTGTGCGTAAACCTCTTGTCGTGATGACGCCAAAGAGCTTGCTTCGTAACCCTGCAGCAGTGTCTCCTGTGTCAGACCTAACAAAAGGTGAATTCCACAAGGTGATTGGCGACGATACTGTAAAAGCGAAAGACGTAAAACGTCTGGTGCTATGTACAGGTAAAGTTTACTACGATCTTGCAGCAGAACGCGAAAAGCTAAAACGTAACGATGTAGCCATTGTGCGCGTAGAAGAGCTTTACCCATTTGCTGATAAGGAAATTAAAGAACAGCTAAAAGCGTATAAAAATGCTGATGTTGTTTGGGCACAAGAAGAGCCAAAGAACCAAGGTTCTTGGTGGTACATGCTAGAGCACCTTGCTCCGCTAACAAATGGTAAGCTTGGTTTTGCTGGGCGCGTTGCTTCTTCTAGTCCGGCGGTCGGCTCTAGTAAAGTGCATGCAGCACAACAGCAAGACATTTTAAACCAAGTATTTAAAAACTAGTTTTACAAAATAATAAGGAACAATTCCAATGACTGTAAAAATTGAAGCCCCAACTATGGGCGAAAGCATCAGCGAGGCAACCGTCGCAAAATGGCTTAAAGCTGAAGGCGAGTTTGTTCAGCAAGATGAGCTTATTGCTGAGCTTGAAACAGATAAAGTAAACCTTGAGGTGAATGCGCCTCAAGCTGGTAAGTTGATGAAAATTATGACAGGTGAGGGCGATACTGTCTCTCCTGGTGATAGCATGGGCGAAATTGATGAAAGTGCTGAAGGTGGGGCAGCGCCTGCTGCCACGGAAGAGGCTCCGTCAGAAGCGCCAAAAACTGCAGCGCCTGCAACTGCTGCTGTATCCCTACCTGATGATCTTTCACCTGCTGTGCGCCGCATGGTAGAAGAAAACAGCCTTAATGCTGCTGATATTGCAGGTACGGGCAAAGGGGGGCGCATCACGAAAGAAGATGTGCAAAAATTTATGAAAGGCGGCGCTGTTAAAGCTCCTGCTGCAGCAGCTCCTGCGGCCAAGCAAAATACTGCTGAGCGAGAAGAGCGCGTGAAGATGAGCAAGCTTCGTCAGGTGATTGCAGGACGTCTTAAAACGTCTCAAAACACAGCAGCTATGCTTACAACTTATAACGAAGTTGACTTGACAAAGGTTATGGAGCTTCGTAAATCATACCAAGATCAATTTGTGAAGAAGAACGATATTAAGCTCGGCTTTATGAGCTTCTTTACTAAGGCGGCGATTGATGCTCTTAAAGCATGGCCAGCTCTTAATGCTGAAATTGATGGCGACGAAATTGTTTACAAAAACTACTACAATATGGGTATTGCTGTAAGCACAGAGCGCGGCCTTGTTGTACCTGTTATTCGTGACGCGGATCAAATGAGCTTTGCTGAGATTGAAAAATCTATTGCAGGTTTTGGCGCAAAAGCGCGCGATGGTAAGCTTATGCCTGATGATATGGCTGGCGGTACGTTCACTATTACAAATGGCGGCGTATTTGGTTCTATGATGAGTATGCCAATTCTAAACTACCCACAAGTTGGTATTTTAGGTATGCACTCTATTCAGCAGCGACCTGTAGCCGTTGATGGCAAAGTTGAAATCCGTCCAATGATGTACCTTGCGATGACCTATGATCACCGTATTGTTGATGGCCGCGAAGCAGTAAGCTTTGTGAAGCATATTAAAGACGTACTTGAAGATCCAGGCCGTCTTCTTATTGGAGTTTAATATATGAACTTAGAGATTACATCTCTTACTGCGGGTCTTCTTGCCCTTCTTTATGCGGTGCTTTCTATCCTTGTGATCAAGTATCGTATGAAAGAGGGGCAGACTCTTGATGTGCCTGAAGGATTGATTCGAAGAACAGTTCGCGCACATGGAAATTTTGCTGAGTACACGCCCTTTGTTCTGATTCTTATGGCTCTTGTAGAAATTCAGGGCGAACTTGCAGAGCACTGGTTTACAATGCTGGCTGGAATTTTTATTCTAGGCCGTATTGGACATGCTTATAGCATTGTTATATTTGAAGAAAAATATAAAACGATACGTTTTCGTCAAGTTGCAATGGTTGCTACATTTGTTCCGATGTTTGCTTTTGCACTGGCGCTCATTTTTTAAAATTTATAAATAATAGGAAAAAATAATGAAACAATATGATCTTGTTGTTATCGGTTCTGGCCCAGCGGGCTATGTTGCTGCTATCCGCGCTGGCCAGCTTGGTTTTAAAACAGCCATTATTGAAAAAGACAAAACACTCGGCGGCACATGTTTAAACGTAGGCTGTATTCCCTCAAAAGCGCTTTTAAACTCATCTGAGAAATACCATGATGCTAAGCATGAGCTTGCAGGGCATGGTATTAGTGCGTCGGGCGTTAAAATTGACGTAAAGAAGATGATTGCGCGCAAAGATGAGGTTGTAGGTAAGCTTACGGGCGGTGTTGCTTTTCTTATGAAGAAGAATAAGGTTGATGTGATTCATGGTTTTGGCTCTCTTGAAGGGGACGGCGTTGTTGCTGTAGACGGTAAAGCTGCACTTAAAGCTGAACATATTCTTCTAGCAGCAGGCTCTACGCCTATTGAACTGCCTTTTGCAAAATATGACCACAAGGTAGTGATTGATAGCACAGATGCTCTTGCGCTCGATAAAGTGCCAGCTAAAATGGTTGTTATTGGGGCGGGTGTTATTGGCCTTGAAATGGGTTCTGTATGGGGACGACTTGGTTCTGATGTTACGCTTGTAGATATTGCAGAACGTCCGGTTGCTGTAATGGATAAAGACCTTGGCAAAGAATCTGAAAAACTTTTCAAAAAACAAGGCCTCAAATTTAAACTTGGCGCTAAAGTTGTAAGCATTGATGTAAAGGGCGCTAAAGCCAAAGTTACTATTGATACTGGCGGTAAAGAAGAAATTCTAGACGCTGATAAGGTGCTTGTAGCTGTTGGCCGTCGTGCCTTTACAGAAAGCCTTACACTTGATAAAGCAGGCGTTGCTTACGATGAGCGCGGCGTGATTGAAACAGGTCACCATGGGCAAACAAATGTTAAAGGCGTTTATGCCATTGGGGACTGTGTTAAAGGCCCTATGCTTGCCCATAAAGGCGAGGAAGAAGGCGTTGCTTGCGTAGAGCGTATTGCTGGTATTGCTGGACATGTGAACTACGATTGCATTCCTTGGGTTGTTTACACTGAACCTGAAATTGCTGGCGTTGGTAAAACAGAAGAAGAAGCGAAAGAAGGCGGCCGTGCTGTTAATGTCGGTAAGTTTCCTTTTCAGGCCAATGGGCGCGCACTTGCTATGGGCGCAACCGACGGATTTGTAAAAATTATTGCTGATAAAGAAACAGACAGAGTGCTTGGCGTGCATATTATTGGTAAAAACGCATCTGAAATGATTGCGGAAGCCGCTGTTGCAATGGAATTTAGCGCATCAGCTGAAGATATTGCTCGTAGCGTGCATGCCCACCCAACAATGAGCGAAGCGACAAAAGAAGCAGCCCTTGCTGTGGATGGCCGCGCGCTGCATAGCTAAGGGTTACTTCATTGGTAGAGATCATTGAAAGCAAGAAAAGTCGTCTGAATATTTCATCAGACGACTTTCTCTCATTGTGCCAGTCGCACCCTAAAGTCCATATTGATTTTGGAACAGGCGACGGTATGTTTGCCTTGCGCCGTGCTCGCAAAATAGAAGATGAGCTTGTTATTGGCCTTGATGCAGACCGGGACAGCCTTGCTGTTGGCGCGGCAAAAGCTGCTAAAAAGCCAGCTAAGGGCGGCGCGTCTAATGTGCGCTTTGTGTGCGCAAATGCGCTTGATCTTCCAGAGGATTTTGCTCAACCCGTGGCAGATACTTTTAGCATTAACTTTCCATGGGGAAGCCTGCTTGACGTTACAGTTCTTGCGGATGAAGTTTTTTTAAACGGTATTAAAAAATGCCTGAAAGATAAAGCGATTGGTGATGTTTACGTTAATCTTTTTGCGCTGCAAGATAGTGAAACACTTCGCACCAATCACTTGCCAGAAATTACAGCCGAAACACTTGAAAGCCATGTAAAACCTTTATGGGAAAAGGCCGGCTTTAAATGGCATGAGCACCAATTTTTTGCCTCTGGTGAAAAAGTAGATGTGGCCAGTACTTGGGCGTCTCGTCTCACAAAAGGTAGTGGGCGCGCAACAGTTTACTGGAAGGTTGAGGTGCTATAATGCTTTGGCTTGTTGGTGTACCGATTGGTAGAGAAGGGGATATGACGCCTCATGCTGTTGACATATTAAAGTCAGCAGATGTGATTGCAGCAGAAGATACACGCAAAGCGCTTCGTCTTTTTGGCATTCATGATATTACGCCTGATAAACTTCTTTCTCATGGGGCACATAATGAGCATTCATCCGTAAAAGGGATAGTAAACTTGCTTTTGGAAGGTAAAACGGTTGCTTATGTAAGCGATGCGGGCATGCCATGTATCAGCGACCCTGGGTTTTTGCTTGTACGTGCTGCGCGTGCGGCGGGTATTGATGTGAAAGCCTCCGGCGGCACATCTGCGCTGACAATGGGTGTCGCGCTTTCTGGTCTGTCTTCTGATCGTTTTACCTTCCTTGGGTTTTTGCCTCGTCAAAATAAGGCAAGAGAAACACTTGTAGGCACTGTAAAAGAGCTGCCGTTTAGTTTAGTTATCTATGAAGCGCCGCATCGCATTTTAGAAACGCTTGCAGATGTTGAGCGACTATTAGGCGATAGAAATTGCTTTGTAGGGCGCGAGCTTACCAAAACTTATGAGGAGCATTTAGCGGGCGCGCTCAGTGAGGTGAGGGCGTCTCTGGAAGAGCGTAAAGAAGTTCTTGGCGAGTTTGTAGTGGTGATTGATGGTGCGGCTGAAGGAAGCCACCTTCTTACAGATGAAGGGCTAGAGTCAGAAATTATTTCTCTTTTAAAAGATGGGCATAAAGTTAAAAAAATTCGCGATATGCTTAAGGAAAAAACGCCCCTGAGTGGAGCGGAGCTATACAAGAAAATTGAAGAGCTTAAAGCGTGACCTTGTGAGCACAGAGGGTCATCTCCAAACAGGCATAAACCTTTAAGGCGCTAGAAATGGCGCCTTTTTTTATGTACCTTAAATAAAAATAAGAACAAGAAACATGCAAGATACGATCCTTGAGCTCATGGCTATAGAAGAGCCAGATTCTAAGCTTTCTGATATAGAAGGCGAAGTGGCTATGGATGATTGGCCTGATATTGTTTGGGACTATCTTGTTGTAAGTGAAACGGAGCTAGAAGAAAAATATGCGCAAGCCTCGTAAGATGACATCTGCTGAAAAAGCAACAATGAGCGATCTTATTGAGCGTATGTCTACGTCTATGCATAAACGTTTTCCGCAGAGCGAAGAATCTGTACGCCCGTCACAGCTTCAGGCGCAGCATCAAATTGAAGCATCAGTTAATGGCTTTGATGCTGATAATGTTGTTCAGCTGCCAAAGGCTTTCCATCAGTTCTTTGAAGTTGAAAAAGTCGGCTAATTCTCTTTTAAAGCCTTGAAAATCACCTTGTTTACCCCCATATAAGAGTTACTATGTAACTTTTTTTCCTTTCTTTTCGCATGGAGGTTCTTATGCGTAAACTTCTTCTCTTGGGCGCTCTGTCCTTGACCCTTTCTGCCTGCAACACTGACTATGAGGCAGGTTACAAAGAGGCTTATGAGCCTCGCAATCAAATGGCAGAAATTCTGCCAATGGGCCCCAAGCGCCTGCGTAACTCCAAAAAACGCGGCTTTGCAGATTTCAACGGCGATGGCTTTGAAGATATGGTTCAGGTCAATGATGAAGCGTGGTTTGGTCAGGACTACCAAATGGATATATTCTTTGGCAAAAACATGGACGGCCGTCTTGGTTTTGAAGAGACGCCTGTACGGGTGAGCCTGCCTATTACGTTTTCCTGGTTCTCTTCAGCTATCAAGCTGGATACTGCTGACACAAACGGTGACGGTTATGCCGATATTGTTTTCACCCAGTACAATGAGAAACGGGGCGATGACACGCTGGACGTTGCAATTGCCGTCAATAACGGTGATATGACCTTCACGGCTCATGACCTGTCCACATCGGCGGCATCCAATGCCAATGACTTTCAGGACTTTGATGTCTTTATGACGGTGATGATGCATCAGACAACTGGTGTGTTTTATCCGTATGAAGAGTCCATCTATGATGTGCTCAAAATGGACTGGGCTGATATGGACGGCAATGGCACTGATGATGTGATTTTGGCTTGGGATAATGGGTATGATATTGATGTTCGCATCATTTATACGCAGGAAAACCCACCCAATGGCATCGTTGGACTGCGCGCTGATATGGCGGATAAAGGACAGCTTGCTTACGAGCAGGTTTACATGGAAGGCTTTACAAAAGGTATGAGTATCCGTAACTTTGACACCGAAGACTATAACGGCGATGGTATTGGCGATATGGTGCTTTATTATGCCAGCGGTAAGGCTATGAAAACACGTTATATCCTTTCTGGTGACGGCGTTTATGAGGCATACAAGCGCTCTGAAAGCGCATTGCCTTCAGTTGATATATTTGCTGCAGCCAAGAAGGTCGATACTATGGATGTAGACTTTGATGGTTGCGCTGACGTGGTGAAAATCACAGAGCAGGATAACGTAGCTGTCATGCTGGTCCTTTATCAGGATTGTGCGGCATCTGAATAAGCGAATAAAAAAAGGCGGGGAGAAATCCCCGCCTTTTTTGCTTTTATTTATCTTCTACAAGAACTGGTTTGCGTGCAGCCTGTGTTTCATCAAGGCGTTTACGGAAGGTGTTTTGCGGCTGGGCGTGGAACGCAGTCGCGTCTCCGTCCTGCGCGCGCTTCGCAATTGTTTTCATGGCTGCAATAAAGCCATCCATTGTTTCACGAGATTCCGTTTCCGTAGGCTCAATCAGCATCGCGCCGTCCACTACAAGCGGGAAGTAAACCGTCATAGGATGGTAGCCAGCATCAAGAAGTGCTTTGGCAATATCCATGGTCGTCACGCCATGCTCTTTTTGCTTTTTATGAGTGAGTAGGCACTCATGCATGCATGGGCCAGGGTACGGTACATGAAAATCATCTTTTAGGTTATGCAGAATATAATTGGCATTAAGTACGGCATCTTCGGCAACTTTTTGCAGGCCATCTGCGCCGTGGCTCATCATGTAGGCAAGAGCACGAATCATCATACCAAACTGGCCGTGGAAGCCTTTGATGCGCCCAATAGATGTCTCATTTTCTTGAATAAGAGCAAATGTACCATCTTCTTTTTTCTCTACGTAAGGAATAGGGAGATAAGGAATAAGTGCCTCACTTACCATAACGGGGCCAGAGCCTGGTCCGCCGCCGCCATGAGGCGTTGAAAATGTCTTGTGCAGGTTAATCTGCATCACATCAATACCAAGATCGCCCGGTAGTACTTTACCTACGATGGCGTTAAAATTAGCCCCGTCGCAGTAGAAGTATGCACCAATGCTATGGAGTGTATCTGCAATAACTTTTACATTCGGTTCAAATAGGCCACAAGTGCTGGGGTTGGTCAGCATGAAAGCGGCAATATCTTCGCCATGTTTTTCGATTGCTGCGTTAAAGGCATCCATATCAACCATGCCATCATCGCCAGTTTTAATGGTTACAATTGTGTATTTACATGTGGCAGCTGTAGCTGGATTTGTGCCATGTGCGCTATCAGGTACAAGAACAATTTTGCGCGGGTTGCCTTTGGCTTCGTGGGCTTTGCGCACCATCATCATGCCAGTAAGTTCTCCGTGGGCGCCTGCCGCAGGATCAAGTGTAAGCCCTGGCATGCCAGAAAGCTTTTTCAGCCAATCTGTAAGTTGGTAAATAACTTCCAATGCCCCTTGCGAATGCTCTTCGCTTTGAAGGGGGTGCAAATGCGCAAAACCTTCAAGGCGCGCAAGTTTTTCGTTAAGCCTTGGGTTATGCTTCATTGTACATGAGCCGAGCGGGTAAAAGTTTTCATCAATGCTGTAATTTTGATGAGAAAGGCGTGTATAGTGACGCATAACTTGTGGTTCACTTACTTCTGGCAAGCCAATGCCTTCGCGCAGGTTTTGCCCTGTGCGGTTACGCACTTCAGGAGTTGGGAGGTCAACGCCGCAGCGACCTTTTACGCTTTGATGAATAAGAAGTTCAGTTTCAAACGGCATGAGAAAGCCCTCCATTTGATTCTTGTTCTTTTAAAATATGTTCGATGGCATTTTTAAGTTTGCTAATATCTTCATCGCTTGTGAGCTCTGTTGCGCAAAGCACCATGCTATGCTTTGTTTTCCCAACAGGAATTCCGCCAATGATATTATGCTTAGAAAGCTCAGTGCTTAGCAGTTCTGTTGAAATTGGGAAAGAGGCCGTCACTTCATTAAAGAAGGTCTCTGTTTTAAGGGTAACACCCTTAATGCTCTCAAGGGTATCTGCCAGTTTACAGGCCTGTGTATGATTGAGCTGGGCGAGTGTTTTAAGGCCTGTTTCACCAAGGAGGCCAAGGTGAATTGTAAACGCAAGTGCGCAAAGGCCTTGGTTTGTACAAATGTTTGACGTAGCCTTATCGCGGCGAATATGTTGCTCGCGCGTGCTGAGCGTGAGCACAAAGCCTTCTTTGCCATCAGCATCTACAGTTTTACCGCAAAGCCTGCCTGGCATTTGTCTCATGTATTCTTTTTTACAGGCAAAAAATCCAAGGTGAGGGCCGCCAAAGCTCATTGGTACGCCAATGCTTTGCGCTTCACCTGCAACAATATCAGCCATTTCTGGCGCTGGGAGCATGCCAAGAGAAATGATTTCATTAACCGCAACAACAAGTTTAGCACCAACTGCATCGCATTTCTTGCGTAGCTCTTTAAGGTCAAAAACAAGGCCGTAGTAGTTTGGTGATTGGATAATAACGCAGGCTGTGTTTTCGTCTGGCTCTGTGCCAAGTTCAACCGTGCCGTTGCTATGGGTAGAGTAGCTTTTAAGTACGTCAATATAATCAGGGTGAACACATGGGTATATAATTACATTGCTGCGTTTTGTGAGCCGCTTTGCCATAAGAGCGGCTTCGGTAACAGCTGTGGCGCCATCATACATGGAGGCATTGGCTATATCCATACCTGTGAGGCGTGCAATGTAGTTTTGAAACTCATAAACGTATGTAAGTGTCCCTTGAGAGACTTCTGGCTGGTATGGCGTATACGTTGTGAGGAACTCGCCGCGTTGAATTAAGTGATCTACACTTGCAGGAATGTGGTGATGGTAGCAGCCGCCGCCAAGAAAAGATGGCATCTTTGATGTTGGCGTGTTTTTTTCTGCAAGAGCTTTAATATGCGATTCAACCTGCATTTCCCCCATGTGGGATGGCAGCGAGGAAAGAGGCTCTGACATAAGAGTCTCTTTTGGAACATGTGTATAAAGTTCATCAATATGCTGAGCGCCAATGGCACGCAGCATATCCTTTCTGCTTTCATCTGTATGGGGTAGGTATCTCACGTATGATTATCCCTTATATATTGTTTGTTACTGGATGCCTTCAACGTACGCTTCATAAGCGCTTGCATCGAGTGCGTCTTCAAGTTCTTCAGTATCACTCATTTGGATTTTTACAAACCAAGCATCGCCAAATGGGTTTGAGTTCACCATGTCTGGAGCGTCTACAAGATCTGTGTTGATTTCAACAACCTTACCGCTGACAGGTGTGTAGACTTCAGAGGCTGCTTTTACTGATTCAACAACCGCAAAGTGGTCGCCTTTAGAAACTTCAGCGCCTTCTTCTGGTAGTTCTACAAAAACAACATCGCCAAGAGAGCTTTGGGCAAAATCTGTAATACCAATTGTTACAATGTTGCCTTCAATCTCTAGCCATTCGTGTTCAGCTGTATATTTCAAATGAGATGGAATATCCATTTGTGTGCTCCTTATTAAATTAAATGTGGTTTAAAAGGGTTTATTTTAAGTGGTTAAGCTGGGAAACTTTAGCTTTAAGCTTGCGTCCTCTTACATCAATAAGCACAGGCGTATTGATGTTGCTGGAAGACGTGGAAACGTAACCCATTGCAACTGCACGCTCTAGTGTTGGAGAGAATCCACCACTTGTTACTTTGCCAATTTCTTCACCATTTTCAGAAAAGATAACTGCGCCTTCACGGGCGATACCCTTATCCAAAATTGTTAGGCCGACACGTTTTCTTGGAATGCCTTGATTCCTTTGCCCTTCAATAAGCTCGCAGCCCATGTAACCATCGTGTGTTTTGTCAACAATCCACTCCAGAGAGGCTTCAAAGGGGGTTGTGTTTGTATCCATGTCGTGTCCATAAAGGGGAAATCCAACTTCTAGGCGAAGGCTATCGCGTGCACCAAGTCCAACTGGTTTAACGCCTGGTTTTGCCATAAGGTCTTCCCATAGGGCAGGAATCATATCATTCGCAATGCTAATTTCAAACCCATCTTCGCCTGTATATCCTGTACGGGTAACTCGGCAGGGGTGGCCTTCAAATACAGCGTCCACATAATTCATCTTTTTAAGAACTGAAAATTCAATTTCATCAAAGATGAGATGCATAGCTTCTTCAGCTTTAGGGCCTTGGACGGCAATAAGCCCAAATTCTGTCATATCTTCAAGAGTAACGTCATTTGGTAAGTTTTTCCATAGCCATTCACGGTCACCTTTAAGTGTGGCACCATTTACAACAAGGTAAAATGCATCATCAGCAAGTTTTGTGACGATAAGATCATCAATAATACCACCTTCAGGGGTGCAAAAAACAGTATAACGGCATTTATGAACAGGAAGTTTACTGAAATTATAGGGCGTTAATTTGCCAAGCTCTTCAGCTGCGCGTTTTCCTTTAATAAGAAATTGCCCCATATGTGAGACATCAAACACGCCACAAGACGTGCGCGTATGAATGTGCTCTGCCTTGATGCCTTCATATTGAATAGGCATGTCATAACCAGCAAAACTCACCATTTTAGCACCACTTTTTATATGGTGTTCATAAAGAGGTGTTTTTAAATTTTTATTATCCATGACACATATCATGCCCCGAATTTGACATCTCTGCAACGCTTCTTCTTTAAAAAGAATGAAGAAAGAAAAAAGAGGGGACAAGTGTATGGTGTTTTCTTGCGTAAGCCTTCATAATAGTAGGCATGACGTACACACTAGTATCAGCAGATGAAAATTTACCCGCTGGCGATAGACGCCTGCGTGTTTTTTTAGGAGGGAATTGTCGAGGCCGCGATTGGCGCCTTGATTTTTACCGTCGTTTTTCTTCAGAAGAAATTATTTTTATTACACCTAAGAGAGATAGCTTTGCTGATCCTGATATGGATCCTGTAAGCCACGCTAACCAGGTCGGCTGGGAACGTCAAGCCATTGACCGTGCTGATGTGAGTGTTTTTTGGCTTGGAGAAGGGCTTGCAAACCAAGCCTCTCGTGTAGAAATTGGTTATGCACTTGGTAAAGGGTGTTCAACGCTTATGGGCGCAGCTGAGGGCTTTTTGGGCCTTGAGCATTTGAGTGCCTTTAGTGGCATGGTGCTTTCTACTAGCGTTGAAGGGCTTATGGCGAGGCTGACAAGCCTTGTTGAAGAACACAAGCTGAAGGCTTAACTCCTATGATGAACCTTTATATGCGTTCTTGTTTTCTTTACGGGACAGGAGCCGTCTCTAGCGCGCTTACTGTTTTTGTGTTTTGGATTCTTGGTAAAATTCTTTCTGGCTGGGGTTTCCTTTTAAGAGACCTTAATATTGATAACTTTTATGGCCCAATGTTTTGGGGCGGTGTTTGTGGGTTGGGTCTTTTACTTCCTCCCAAATATGGGCGCACTATACAGTTTATGTTATGCGCAATTTTTGCAGCACTCTTGCATATCTTTATGATTCATAATTGGCTGAATGTACGTTTCTTTTCGCTTTTTAATAGTACAGCGATTTTACAGAAAACTGAGCTTTGCCTGATTCTTACTTATATTGTGGTGTGGGGCGGAATGTTTGCCCTTATTTCACGCAGGGGCTAAGGCTTAAATCTGTGAGCGCATCAGCAAGTTGGTGCGTTGCAAAGTAAGCTTGTTTTTTAGTAGACCCTTCACCTTCTGGACGGTACGTCACAACAAGAAAGCTGTTATCTCTGCTCATTTTTGAAACCAAAGCAGGGTGGAATGGTACGTCAAAACTAAAGGTGCTGTTTGCGCCTTCTACAGCTGGCACGTAACGCGTCTGCGCTGTATGGCGAACAAGTGGAATACCTTTAAGTGGAACATCAGATTTAATTTTTACGCGATAAGTTTCAGCGCTGAGTCTCGCGTCAGAGCTTAAAGTAATATCTGCACGCTTCGCGTTAATCTTACAATCATCTACAGACCAAATACCGTATGAAGCTTGAGGTGTAACAGGTACCTCTTCAGGAAACTGAAGGCTACTACACGCAGAGAGCATACTTCCGGCAATAGCTAAAGTGCATGTTTTCAGTAGAATGATTTTTTTCATGATTTCTCCTTGTGGGGTCCTGTATCTTTGTGTCAGCATGCTACTGCTTTAAGAGCACTTAAGCAAGTTTACTAAAAAAGAATAAGGAGAGAGACCCACATGGCAAATACTGCATCTATTATCGAACGATCTGAAGTAGAAGAAATTTTTTCTGAATTAGGCCTGACTGGAGTCCTTTCTGGTGCGCTTGGAAAAGACTGGAATAAACATCCAGCTGGCGCAAAACTTACATCTATTAACCCATCTACAGGTACTGGCCTTGCAGAGGTTCTTTGTGCCACTGAAGATGATTACGAAAACATCGTACGTGATTCTGAAACAGCATTTGAAACATGGCGCATGACGCCAGCACCGCTGCGCGGCGATGTGATTCGTAAGTTTGGCGACGCACTTCGTGAACATAAAGATGCCCTTGGAAAGCTTATCTCTCTTGAAATGGGTAAAATTTACTCAGAAGGTCTTGGCGAAGTTCAAGAAGCGATTGATATCTGCGAGTTTGCAGTGGGTCTTTCTCGCCAAATGTACGGTAAGACAATGCACTCTGAGCGTCCTGAGCACCGTATGTATGAGCAGTGGCACCCACTTGGTATGATTGGTATTATTACGGCCTTTAATTTCCCATGTGCTGTATTTACTTGGAACGCAGCTGTTGCATCTGTATGTGGAAACACAATGGTTTGGAAGCCATCTGAAAAAACACCTCTTATTTCTATCGCGATGATGAAAATTGCACAGAAAGTTTTTGAAGAGGCAGGCCACCCAGGTGTTATGGGCATGATGATTAGCCCTGATAGCAAACTTGGTGAAAAAATGGCAGCTGATACACGCTTCAAGCTTATAAGTGCAACAGGTTCAACGCGTATGGGCCGCAGCGTGGCACAAGTGGTTGCTGCACGTTTTGGTAAATCTATCCTTGAACTTGGCGGTAACAATGCACTGATTGTTATGGATGATGCAGACATGGATATGGCACTTCGTGCTGTTGCTTTTGGCGCCGTGGGTACTGCTGGCCAGCGCTGCACAACAACGCGCCGCGTGCTTGTGCATGAATCTGTTGAAAACGAACTGGTTGAAAAGCTTGTTAAAGTTTACGGCAGTATTAACATTGGTGATCCTCTGGATAAAGACACGCTCATGGGGCCCCTCATTGACCGCATCTCAGTAGATCACATGCAAAATGCGCTTACTAAAATTAAAGAGCAGGGCGGAAAGGTCATTTGTGGCGGCGATGCTCTTGAAGGTAAAGGGTTCTTTGTTAAGCCTGCCATCGTACTTTGCCAAAAGCCAATTCCAATGATGAAAGAAGAAGTCTTTGCACCAATTCTTTACATTACACCAATTAAAGATGTTAAAGAGGCTGTGCACATTCAAAATGATGTGCCGCAAGGCCTATCAAGCGCCATCTTTACAAACAGCATGCAAAAAGCAGAGTGGTTCCTTTCTCATAAAGGATCAGACTGCGGCATTGCAAATGTAAATATTGGTACATCAGGCGCTGAAATTGGCGGTGCCTTTGGCGGTGAGAAAGAAACAGGTGGCGGACGTGAATCAGGCTCTGATGCTTGGAAAGCTTATATGCGCCGTCAAACTTGTACGCTAAACTGGGGTGCAGAGCTGCCCCTAGCCCAAGGCGTAGAATTTATCTAAAAATTCTACTCAACATGGCTGCAAATAAAGGCTTATTGTGCTTCCGTTGCTCATGTACCTAAAGTACACTGCGCTACGGTTCTCATAAGCCTTTATTTTCGCTGATGCTGAGCGAACTTTATATTTATAAACATTTTTGGTTTTTTCTTAGAGTTCATTTTCTTCGCTGTAAAATAATTAAAGGACTGCCTCTATGGGCGGTCTTTTTTTATTCGGGGGTTGAAAGTGAAATCCTGCACCCCATAACCGTTATATCGAATCTATCTATTTTTCTTTTCTAAAGGAGACCCTTATGCCGACTGAGTACACAACTGTTTCTGGAGATTTGAATGCTCCTGTAATTCATTCTGACTTTCATATGCCTGATGCTAAGGCTGCAAAAGCATTTGCTGCAGCGGTGGCCGGTGCGGGGCTGTTTTACCAATATTGCGCCTCTTGGGGCAATGTGGCAAAAAATATCCGTACTGTGAACGACTTGATGGAGGCATCTGGTTTTCCTGAAGTTGTCACCCTTGATTACTTTGAAAAAGTAATGCAGGCTCAGCATGGTAAATGCTTTATTGAGCGACTTGCTGAGGTGATTGCTGAAAAGCTTGATGGCTCTTACCGCCAACTTGAAAAAGTGCAATTCAGTGAAGATGCATTTGCTCTGCAAATTGCTATGGATGCGCCATACCTTCAAGGTGTGATGCGGGAGTTTGATACAGGTTTATCTTTCCGTCTCCGTCTTTTTCATGGTGCCGTAATGCGCAAAGTGCATGACTTGCCTTCCAAAGCATCAATGCCTGTGAAACAGGCCAAAGTTTGGGGCAAGCCGCGTCAGCGTTAGTAAAATCGAATGTAAAAAAGCCGTCCTTTGGGGCGGCTTTTTTGCACAAACACATAAAAAGTTGTCATAATAAAACCCTAATATGGAAAGAGGATTTATATGAGCAGTTCAGTAGCCATGAAAAGTGTTGATACAAAAGCGCTTTTTGGATTTGACGTAGATTTTGATGTGCAAGGTTTTGTTGATAGGGATGAGTTTGTGCCAGAGGTGCAAGAGGATTACTATTTTGACCCCGCTACAACAAGAGTGATTCTTGCAGGTCTTTCTCATAACCTTCGCGTGCTTATTCAAGGCTACCATGGCACAGGTAAATCAACTCATATTGAACAAGTTGCCGCACGCCTGAACTGGCCGTGCTACCGCCTTAACCTTGATGGGCACCTTTCTCGCCTTGATCTTATTGGCCGTGATGCAATTGTTCTTGAAAATGGTAAGCAGGTAACAACCTTTAAAGAAGGTATTCTGCCTTGGGCAACCCAGCGCCCTATGCTTCTTGTTTTAGATGAGTATGATGCAGGGCGTCCAGAAGTGATGTTTATCATCCAGAGACTGCTTGAGCAGGACGGCGCACTTGCGCTGCCAGATCAAAATAAAGTACTTCATCCTCACACTGCTTTTCGCCTTATGGGCACATCTAATACAGTCGGTCTTGGAGACGGGACAGGGCTGTACCATGGCACGCATACGCTTAACCAAGCACAGATGGATAGGTGGTCAATTGTGAGCCATCTCAATTATTTAGAGGATGAAATTGAAGTAAAGATTGTACTTTCTCATGTGCCGAGATTTCATAATCAAACAGACTTAATTTCTCGTATGGTTCAGGTAGCATCTCTTACAAGAACAGGCTTCTCAGCGGGAGATATCTCAACAGTTATGTCGCCGCGTACAGTCATCTCTTGGGCAAAAAATTCTGATATTCTTGGCGATGTTTATGAGGCTTATAAGCTCAGTTTTGTGAACCGTGCAGACGTAGAAGATATGGCCACGTTAGATGAATATTATGACCGTGTGCTTGGGGATATTCAGCTCCTTGACTAAGTTGCAAGACAAAGAAACTTTTAGACGTGCTCTTCAGCACACCACGCGTGCACTGACAGGGCGCTCGGATTTGACCGTCTCTTTTGGAGAAAGAAGCCATGTTGAGACAAATGAAATTACGCTCCCAGAGCTCCCAGAAAAGCTAAGTAAAAAACGCGCTGATATGTATCGTGCGCAGGCAGATAGGCTGGCATTTTTACACCGTTATGTAGGTGATGGGGGCGCTAAATCTTTCCTTTGGTGGCTTGGCCATACAAGAGAAACGCCAGCACGGGTGATTTCCATTTTAGAAACGGCACGCACAGAGCATAAAGGGCGCATAGAGTTTCAGGGCACACATGAATATCTGAAAACCATGGCAAAAGAAGAGGTAGCCTATTATAGCGGAGACTTTGCAGATGGCTTATTTATAAAAGTTTTTGCCCTATCTCTCGCTTTGAGAGAGCAAATGGGTGAAAAGCTACTCCGCTCTCAAAAAAGTTTTTTAAAAGATAGTGAGGGCCTTTTTGATAAGCCTCTAAAAAAATGGCTAAAAAATGCTGTAGAGCAATTGGAAAATCCTGCTTCGCGACAGAAAGCTTACGCTGACCTATTGGATATCCTTAATATTCATATGGATGAAACATCTTCCCATGATGATGACGGCACAAAAGATACCTCAGATATGATGCAAATGCCTTCTGATAAAGAGGAATCTTCTGCTGAAGAAGATAAAATGGATGATTCTAAGGGGGAAGATACAGCTTCTCTTGCAGATACCGTTGATTCTAAAAAGCAGGACGAGCCTGATGCGCTTTCTGGTAGGCCTCAGCTAGAACAAAGCGCAGGCTTGCCTTATGCTGTATTTAGTAAGCGGTATGATAAGGTTTTAGACATTGCTGCTCTTGTGACAAAGGAAGAGATGAATCATCTCCTTGAACGTTATAGCGCGCTTTTAGAAAGTCATAAGCACCTTGTAAGACGGCTTAGTATTCAATTAAAAAAGCACTTGCTTGCCCCTGCAAAAATGGGATGGAATTTTGATAGAGATCAAGGCTACCTTGATGGACGTAAGCTTTCTAGCTTTATTGCAGGGGGGAGTGAACATATGTTTCAGACCCCACATGTTGAGCCTTATACCAATACATCCGTAACCCTTCTTGTGGATAATTCTGGCTCTATGCGCGGACGCCCTATTGAGATGGCTGCCATTTCAGCAGATATTATTGCGACAACGCTAGAGCAGTGCGGCGTAAAAGTTGAAGTGCTTGGCTATACAACGCAAGGATGGAAAGGCGGGCAGTGCCGTCTTGATTGGGTTTCTGATGGTAAGCCTGATAGTCCGGGGCGCCTGAATGATATTTTGCATGTGGTGTATAAAAAGGCTGATCAGCCGGTGAGGCGCCATAGTGCAAGGTTTGCAGGGATGCTCGCCCATGATATTTTAAAAGAAAATATTGATGGTGAGGCGCTGCTCTGGGCGCATTCACGGCTTATGAAAAGGCCAGAAGATCGTAAAATTTTGATGGTGATTTCAGATGGAGCGCCTGTAGACTATGCCACTGACCGCCATAATGGGACAGGGTATCTGGACCGCCATTTGCGCGAAGTGATTCATGATATTGAGCGCGGCGGCATCATTGAGCTGTGCGCTATTGGTATTGGCCATGATGTAGGGCGTTATTATGAGAATGCCGCGACCATTGCTGACCCTGAATCGCTGGGTGAAACGCTTGTTGAGCAAGTTGTGGCGTTATTCAAAAAGTAAATTTTATGAGAAGGGGCGTTGATTTTTCAATGAGCTATCCCTATAAAGAGAGAGAAATTACTCTTTCTTTCCTTTTATGATTCTATGAGGCTTTTATGACAAAACTTTGTGTTGGCCTGTTTGGCACCTGCGGCGGTAGCAAGTGGCGTGATCCATTCATGGCAAAATATGAAAAAATGGGAGTTGAGTACTTCAACCCTCAAGTTGAAGACTGGGATCCGTCTTTGGCTGAAATTGAAGCAGAGCATTTGGCAAAAGATCAAATTATTTTGTTTCCGATCACCAGTGAAACTTATGCCAGCGGCTCGCTTAGCGAAATTGGCTTTTCTGTTATGAGCGCCATGAAACTTGATGATCGCCGGGATATTGTTGTTCTGATTGATCAAGAGCTTGATGACACGCTTATGGCTGATGCCATCCCAGCAAAAGAATCTCTGCGAGCAAGGGCTCTCGTGAAGCAGCACTTGTTGGCGCAAAATCTTCCTAATGTATATCTGGTGGATTCGCTTGAAGATATGTTAAATGTGAGCCTTGCACTGTATGAGGCTGCAAAGCATACAGATGCTTTGCAAAAATTTAGTGTGAAAAATTTGAACAAAAATCGATAATACAAGAAAGCACTCCGAACGGGGTGCTTTCTGCTGTGGGTTGTCAAAAAACAACAAAACCCTCTCTTGAGGGCTTTGTTTGGTAATAAAAGAATGCAGTGGGGGACTAAGCCACGGCAAGCTGCTCATGCATGTGCTTTTGAACCTTTTGGAAAGCACGTTGCTCAAGCTGGCGAACACGTTCGCGGGAGATACCAAACCTTCCGCTAAGGTCTTCTAGCGTTGGTGTAATCTCAGATTCTGTGAGGCGGCGAGAGATAAAAATCTCTTTTTCGCGCTCATCTAGTACCTCAATTGCACCTAGAAGCATTTTGCGGCGATGTCTAGATTCTTCCTGAACGCTGTAAGTTTGTTCAGCATTCGGGCGGTCTTCTTCAAGCCAGTCCACCCATTCGCTTCCGCTATCATCATTTACGGTACCGTTTAGGCTTTGGTCGTTGGCCATCATGCGTTGGTCCATAGAAACAACTTCTTTTTCCTTTACGCCAAGTTCATTTGCAATGAAGCTCACCATATCTTCCGACAGGTTTTCAGCTGTAGATTCTTGCAAACGGTTACGTAGTTTACGTACGTTAAAGAAAAGTTTCTTTTGTGCGGCTGTGGTACCAATTTTTACAAGCGACCAGTTCTGGAGCACATACTCCTGAATCGCTGCGCGAATCCACCACATTGCATATGTTGAAAGTCTAAATCCTTTATCTGGATCAAAGCGAGCAACGGCTTGCATAAGGCCAATGTTTCCTTCCTGAATGACTTCTGTCATCGGAAGGCCATACCCTTTAAAGCCAATGGCTACTTTTACAACCAAGCGCAGGTGTGCGTTAATCAGTCTTTCTGCTGATGCGCGGCTGCCTTCGTCACGCCATTTTTTGGCGAGCGCTTGTTCTTCTTCAAATTCGAGAGTACCAAAATCTTGAATAGATTTTAGGTAGTCTTGCAATACTGCTCTGCTATCTTGAAAGTTTACGGCCATTTTTAATGGTCCCCCCAGTTTCCCTGTTAATCACCCAGCGCTTGTTTTTTTTGTGATTGTTTTTGTTTTGCGCCTTAAAACCTTATAGGGGGGCTATAAAAGAAAATGACAAAAAATCTGACAATAAGCCTTGAACCCTTAAAAATCAGTAGGTTGCGTTATTGAAATTGCCTCAAGTAAAGCTGAATAGTCCTCAGGGACAGGACTTTTTGTAATTATTTTTTCAAACGTCACAGGGTGAAAAACGCCTAAATACGCTGCATGAAGCATTTGATGGTCTAGGGACTTGACAAGATTTTTGACTTCTTCATGCGTGCCTTTAAGGCTTTTAGGGCTGCCGTAAACGGGGTCTCCAACAATAGGGTGGCCAATATGATGGGCATGAACACGTATTTGATGTGTACGCCCAGTATGAAGCTTAAATTTGAGAAGAGAAAATGTGCCGCACTCTGAAGTTGCAAGTTTTGTATAGGTACTAATAGCTGTTTTACCACCGCTTTGTAGAACCGCCATTTTTTTACGGTTTCCTGGGTGCCTGCCAATAAGTGTTTCTATTGTGCCCTGTTTATTAGGAACATTGCCATAGCATAGAGCAAGGTAAAAGCGCTCTGTGGTACGGTTTGCAAATTGCTTGCTGAGGCTGTGGTGTGCAATATCGGTTTTTGCGATAACAAGGGTTCCGCTTGTGCCTTTATCTAGCCTATGAACGATACCAGGGCGTTCTACGCCGCCAATACCTGAAAGACCTTTGCAATGATAGAGAAGGGCATTTACAAGCGTCCCTGAGGGCTCTGAGTCCGAAGGGTGAACACTAATACCAGCTGGTTTGTTGAGCATGAGCATTTGGTCATCCTCAAAAAGAATCTCAAGAGGGATATCCTCAGAAATAACGTCTAGAGGCGTGGCTTCGGGAATAGAGAGGATGAGATCACCCATTTCTTTAACTTTGGCAGAGGGCTGAGTGAGGGCCGTTCCTTTAAAAGATGCGTGGCCATCTTTAATAAGTTTTTGAATAAAGCTTCGGCTCATATCTGGCAGAGCTTCAGACAATATCTTATCTAGCCTCTTACCAAGAGTTTCCTCATCGACTGTAATGGTGTGCGCTGTTTTCATGTGGGGCATCATGCCCTTTTTTAAGGAAAATGTCATTTTTTTGTTTTTTTCATAAAAAAAGGGGTTGCGCGAGGGGGGGGAATTAGGTATAACAAGCGCTGTCCGAGTGTCCCCATCGTCTAGAGGCCTAGGACGCCACCCTTTCACGGTGGAAACAGGGGTTCGACTCCCCTTGGGGATACCAATTATTTAGAAAAAGCAGCCGTAAGGCTGCTTTTTTGTACGCTTCTTATTTGTTTTTTTAATAAAAAAGTTTATGAAAGATTTATTTTATCCAGCGCAAATAGTTCATTCATATGTGTGCTTACGTATAGGCGGCTGCCATCTGGCGTATGAGCTGCTGCATTTGTAATCGCGTCAGCAAGGTGCGTTGTTGCATGGAATTCTAAGCTTTCAGGGTGCATATGGTAAAGCTTGCCTGAGGCGTCTCCGTACACTACATAGCCATCAATAAGGCGCGGAGATGAAAACACGCGCGCATTGTGGTTATGTTTAAGAATAACTTCAAATGTTCTCAGGTCAATCACGTACATATGTTTATCGCCGGAGCCAACAAATAGCTTACCGTGAGTGAGCAGGGGCGTGCTGTAGCAAATATCATCTGTTTGAATTGCTGCAAGGCATTCACCCGTTTTGCTGTTTAAAATATAAATATTTCCATCAAATGATGTGGCGGCCACGATGCCGAGATTGGTATCTATTGCTGGTGGATATTTTATGGATCTTTCTGTTTTATGCTGCCAAATAAGAGCGCCCGTTTTAGCGTTATAAGCAGAAACATCATGGTTTGCGTTGCCAAAAATGACTGTGTCATGGACAGGGTTATAAGCAGCAGACCCGTGCTGATACTTTTTTTGAGGTGTTTCCCAAAGCCTGTTGCCGTTATCGAGGTTAAAAGCTGCGTTGCTGCCCTTTGCGCGGCTGCGTTCATATTCTAGTCCAAGATATAGCGCGTTATGCTGAGGGACAATGAGAGGGGAAGATCCAATCCATTCACAGGCTGGGTTATGCCAAATTTTTTGACCTGTTTTAGCATCTAGACAGTAAACGTTGCCGTTATAGGCGCCAAAATATAGTTTTCCGTTATGAATGGCAGGCGAGGACCATATACCTTTATGCTTGGCACTGTTTTTGGTGTCAAATTGCCAAATACGCTCACCTGTTTGGCCATGAATAGCATGCATGATTCCATCGTCTGTGCCCATGTAAACTCTGCCGTTATCGTATAAAGGCGTTGATTTGGGGACAATATGGAAGGGAAATGCCCCTTTTTGATAAAAACGCCATGTAATACCATATCCGCGTGTGAAGGGTGGGGTTTCTTTAAAGGCGGGTAGGGTGAAGTCCTCTTTCTTAAACAGGCTATAAAGTGCAATGCCATGTTGTGCTTTCCATGCAAGGCCGCTGTTTTCTTCAAAGTCTACAACAGTAAAGACATCCGTAAATGTTATGTTTTCTTGAAGAAGCGCAAGTCTGCACTGTTCAAGGCTTGCGCCGCTATTAATGAGGTCATCCACTAAGATGGTTTTAACATGTTGTTGAATATTGCCCTCTATGCGCTGCCCAAGGCCTGTGGTTTTGCGCTGTTTACGGATAATAAACCCAGAAACATTTTTGCCTCTTTTGTGACCATCAATAATGAGCGCTGTAATAAGGGGAATGGAGGCAACTTCCATGCCGCCAATCTGGAGCGGTTCATCAGATTCGTAATGCTTCCAAAAGCTATCTGTGATGGTATTTAACCATTCTGGAGATAAAAATACGGGACGCAAATCCATAAGCCAGTTCAGAGCCGTTTGGCCAGAAGAGCGTAAAGGTTTATCTTTTGCATTATGAATGCAGTGAGCCTGAATATGGTTTTTTAAAGAATCTAACATGGTGAGTATCATCAGCTGTTAGGCAGAGGATGTCTATAAAAAAGAAAACAGACTGAAGACGTTTTAAAGCGTCTTGATGCACCAATAAAAAACCTCCCAAAAGGGAGGTGTTTTATTTGGAGCGGGAAAAGGGATTCGAACCCTCGACCCCAACCTTGGCAAGGTTGTGCTCTACCACTGAGCTATTCCCGCTCTGAACAGCAATGTTTTTACGCTAACTTGAGGCACGATGCAAGAGGTTTTTTACGAAAAGATTGAAATCTTATGATAGAGTTCTTAACTGTATGGAAAAGGGATAATATATCTATGGAAACTAAGAATAGAATTTTTAAAGATTTGCAGGCACTTAAAGCAAAGGTAGATGCTGAAAAGGCATCAGGAAAAAAAATTGTTTTTACAAATGGCTGTTTTGATATTTTGCATAAAGGGCATGTGGCGTATTTAGATGAAAGCCGCTCCTTTGGCGATGTACAAGTTGTTGCCATTAACGCAGATGATTCACCATTTTTTAGGACAAAAGGCCCTGAACGCCCGTATGTAAGCCAAATGAACCGTGCATTTATGCTGGCGGGCCTGCGTAGCGTGGATTATGTTACGTTCTTTAGCGAAGAGACACCTCTTGAGGTAGTGAAGACTCTTATGCCTAATGTGATTACAAAGGCGAGCGATTATACAATTGATACCATTGTTGGCGCCAAAGAAGTTATAGAAAATGGCGGGGAGGCTTATGCAATACCGCTTGTGAATGGGTTCTCAACAACATCTCTTGTAGAAAAAATTAAGAAGGGGGTGTAAGCATTGTCTGTACTTGCAAATTTCAATATTTATAACCGTAAACGTCATGCGCCAGGCACTTCCCCTGGGGTTCCGGTGGACAAAAAAGAGATGGCTCCTCTACATTTAGATATGTATATCTATGATGAAAATGAGCTTCTTCATACTAGCGACCCTGAGGATAAAGATATTCTGGCAGCGCTTAAGCAAGATAAAAAAGTTTGGCTTAATGTTGTCGGTTCATCAGATTTAAAGCGTATTGAAAAAATTGCAGAACATGCAGGTATTCACCCATTAGGAATTGAAGATATTGTAAACAGAGGGCAGCGCCCTAAAGTTGAAGAGTTTACAGATCATATTATTTTTTACCTACGCCTTCCGCATAAACAAGGTGATAGCATTATGCTGGAGCAAATTGCTCTATATTACCAAAAAGGGGTGGTTATTACATTCCAAGAGCAAGTTGAAGATGTGTTTGGCATGATTCGTAAACGCCTTGAAAAGAAAGATGGCCGGCTGCGAACCAGAGGGTCAGACTATTTGCTTTACGCGCTCATTGACGCGCTTGTTGATAGTTATTTTCCGCTTTTTGACGATATAAGTGATGACATTGATAAGCTAGAAGATCTGGTTCTTAAGGATCCTAACGAGAATCTTCTTAGGAGAGTTCATGAAACAAAGCGCGAGCTTTTAACGCTTAAACGTATTATTGGGCCACAAAGAGACAGCGTAAATGCAGCAATTAGGGACCATGCGAGCTTTTTTAGTAAAGAGACCGTTGTTTACTTGCGAGACTGTAGTGACCACCTGATACGCCTTCATGATATTTTGGAGAGTCTGCGTGAGCGCGCCGGCTCGCTTATTGATATGTATATGAACGTTGTGTCGCATCGTATGAATGAAATTATGAAGCTTTTAACACTTGTGTCGACGATCTTTATGCCGCTTGGATTTCTTGCAGGTATTTACGGCATGAACTTTGATCGCGCAAGCCCTTATAACTTGCCAGAGCTTAACCTTAAGTACGGCTACCCAATACTTCTTGGTATTATGGCAGCTGTTGGATTTTCTCTGCTTTTTTACTTTTACCGTAAGGGATGGTTAAAATCTACAAGGTTAAGCGCAGATGATTAGCCTTTAATAAAAATGGCGTAAATGAGCATCTCAGCAAGCAGGAGCCCGCAAAACCCGATACGTGCAATCATAAGCTTATTGCCCATTTCAGAGTTTTTTGCTCCCATGCTCCCTATACCCATAAGTAGAGCAATTAGGGCACAGCAGAAGGTTGCAATCATAAGGTAAGCAAAAGGATGCATGTCAATGTTACTTTTTTTTGTTACAGTTTATGCTATACACCATAGCGAATTTATAAAATGATGCCAAGGAGTGTAAAATATGACGGAAGTAATTTTCAAAACCCCAGAAGGTGATGAAAAGGTAAGCCTAAACCCAGGCGAGCGCCTACTAAAAGGTGCTTATACGCTCGAAATGGATGTGCGTTACGGGTTTGGAGACTGCGGCGGTAACTGCGTATGTTGCACATGCCACGTTTATGTGGAAGAAGGCGGAGAAGGCTTTGAAGCGCCAACTGCAGAAGAGGAAGACATGCTTGATACAGCATTTAACCTTGAAGATAACTCAAGGCTTGCTTGTCAGCTTAAAGTATCTTCTGATGCTGAAAAAATTATAGTAAGGCTCCCAGAAAGTTAATGCATGAACTTTAGTCGTCACCAAGATAAAACTTTAAAGGACCTTTTGAAGAATGGCTCAAAAAGCCTTTTATTTGAAAGGCTTGGTATTTCGCACCTTTATTTAGAGGGAGACGATGATATTCTATGGCAAATTTTCTCATCAGAGGTTCCTATTTTTGAACCTCGTATCTTTGTAGATTACTGTGCGCAGCTTTCTGATTGGACACCTGATTATGAATCTGTCTTCTCTATGAGGAATAGCATTAGTGGTGATAGAGTTCAGTATCTTGCAAAATTTGAAGATGGTGTTGTACCATTATCTCGCTCGCATTTTAAAAGTATTCAGCGTGCGTTTTTAAAAAATATTCAACATATCCAAAAGCGTTATGGGCTTAAGGGGAAGGTTTTTCATGTATTTGACCATGAAGCGGTCTCTCATAGGTATGGACTTAAAGTCTCAACACTGAGCTCCTTACTTCACCAGAGCTTGTCTTCAGGTTTCAGTAAGCGTATTGAGCCACCTTTTTCCTTAATTGAAGAAGTTGGAAAAAGCCATTACCAAAAACTGCATGCGTTCCTGGATTGTCTTAATCTTGTTAAGGATAGCGTTGAGTTGCTTCTGGTATCTCCGCGTACTTTAAGTGATATGGCTATGCTATTAAGCCAAAGGCTTGGCCGTGCTGTGACGATTAAGGACCTTTGCCCTAATGTAAAAGTTATATGTTACTGCTATGATGAGAGTCTTCCTTATCGCAAGGTTCTTGCGGAGTTTTTTGAGGGACAGGATGTGATAAGGACATCAATGTTCACACATGAGACAGGCATGCTAGAAGGTGAAGATTCTCTGACTCATGGCGGGGAAATTGCTCTTTCTGATTCTATTGGCTACCATTATGGCTTCATTGAAGAATCAACACTTAAAAACGCAAAATCGCCGGCAAGGCGCTCAGAAATTTTACGCTACGAGGACCTAGAGGAGGGGCAGAGTTATCTTATCCTTTTAAACTCAATGTCAGGCCTTGTGCAATATAACTCACAGCAAATACTAGCCTTGAAGGATAAAGGGAAAGCCCTGTTTGAATTTAAGCGCTCAGCAGAGAATTTGGATCAAAAAGTACCATTTTTGACAGAAAATACAACCAACCTGGCCCTTTATAGACTTAACCAAGCTTTAGAAAGTTACGGTTTCTATGTAAGGGAGTACATGGTTGGTTTTAATGTGCATTCTCGCCAAGTGGAGTGGTGTCTAGAACTTAATAGATCTCTTGATGGTATCCAAAAAGATACACTGGAGCATATATCTTATCTCTTGCATACAGAGCTTGCCTTCTTGAGTGAAGATTACAAGGTTTACTATAAGGACCATTTTGCACAGCAGCCTCTTATGACATTTATCCCGCTCGGCACATTTTCATCCCTGCCAGAAAGGTACGCGTTTAATCATTTGGATAGCACTGAAAAAAATGTCATGATTAAATCCCTCTTTGATTTGGCTTGGCAAAAACAAGTCATTCATTGCAAGGCATTATAAAAAAGCCCCTAATATAGGGGCTTTTTTCTATCTTTCATTTTGTGGCGGTGCTGGTGGTACATATGGATCCACAGGTTGTGGGTTTGGTGCCGGATCGCCTGGATCCAGGGCTTCACAAAGCGCAGCTACAGCAATATCTGATCCATCGCCATCTCTATGTTGAGTGCTGTGATAGCACATGTGACCTTCACGGTTTGCACTAATATTAGGGCCAATAGACGGTCTTGTTGGACCCCATGCGCCATAACGGTAAGAGATCGCTTCGTGGTCGTTTCCTTCTGTGAATCTATTTTCGCCAGAGGCGCAGGTTGCATAACCTGGTTCCGTAATGGACTTCATGCCGATGCGGGCACAAGCATTATCATTTGTTTCTGTACGGTTAATAAGGTTTACCCATGTATATGTTTTGTCACATGAGAGAAGCTCTTGAAAAATAGGAACCCATGTTCCTGAAATACATTGCCTTGCGGCTTGTCCTGTATAACCTGCAGGGCAGCTTCCGTTTGAGTCAACGGTTCCATGAACAACATTTCCGCAGTCTTGAAGTTTATTTCTTAGCAGTGTAAGTTCGGCTTGAACTGACGTTGCAAAGCTATCTAAAGCACTTTTAAGAGCCATGACCTGCCTTGACGTTGCAGCGCCTTGCCTTGATTGTGCTTCTGATATGGAGCATATAGTAGAGGCTCCTAATATAGCTAAAGCTATAAAAATATAGTGTTTCATCGTTATTATCACCCCAGTTGTTAACTTATCTCAATGCCTTATAGAGATTTATAAAAGTTTAACTGTCATTATAAGTGACTAACAGCAAAGAAGACTTAAATAAAAAGCTCCCTTATGTAAAGGAAGCTTTTAAATAGAAGGCCTTGTGTTTTATAGGTCAAGGTCAGCTTTAACGCCGTTACTTTCTTCTTTAATGAAGTTTAGGCGCTCTTCCGGAGATTTGCCCATAAGACGTCTGACTGTTAGGTCGCTATCAGCGAGTGAATCAATAGAAACCTGTAGAAGTCTACGGTTGTCTTTATTCATTGTGGTTACTTTAAGCTGAGACGCAGGCATCTCACCCAGACCCTTAAAGCGGTTTACTTCAACATTCTTTTTACCTTTAAACGTCGTTTTCATGTGGCGCTCACGTTCAGCGTCATCAAGTGCAAACACAGAGGTCCCGCCGTAGCTCATCTTATAAAGAGGAGGCAAGGCAAGGTAAAGGTGTCCGTTTAAAATCAGCTCTGGCATTTCTTGGTAGAAGAATGTCATGAGAAGGGTGGCAATGTGCGCCCCATCCACATCGGCATCAGTCATGATAACAACACGCTCATAGCGGAGATGTTTAAGCGTAAAATCTTTGCCCCTGCCGCAACCAAGAGCCTGTGTAAGGTCTCTCACTTCGCTGTTGGCCATTACTTTTTCTTTTGTAGCGCTGGCAACGTTCAAAATTTTACCGCGAATAGGAAGGATTGCTTGTGTATGACGGTCGCGTGCTTGCTTGGCTGTTCCGCCGGCACTGTCTCCCTCTACAATAAAAATCTCTGTGTCTATATTAGAGTTTGAGGAGCAATCTGAAAGTTTGCCTGGTAGGCGAATTTTACGGCTGACAGCAGTTTTACGCTTAACTTCCTGCTCTTTTTTACGGCGTAGACGGTCTTCCGCGCGTTCCATAATGCGCTCAAGGAGCGAGTCTGCGCTTGTGAGGTCTCCGCTGAGCCAGAGGTCAACTTGGTCTTTAAGTGCATTTTCCACCATGCGCGCTGCAGATGGTGTTGTTAGCTTGTCTTTTGTTTGTCCTTGGAACTGAATGTCTGGAATAAAGATGCTGAGTAGGATTTGCGAGCCTGACATAATGTCATCAGCAGTGATCTTTTCACCCTTTTTACCACGAAGTTCTGCATATGAGCGCAGAGACTTAGTAAGCGCTGCGCGCATACCCGTTTCATGTGTTCCGCCTTGGGCTGTTGGAATGGTGTTGGCGTAAGAAGTGAGTGATGTTTCGCTACCAAGCGGCCATGCCATGGCCCACTCTACACGGCCAATTTCTTTATTATCTTCAGTAATGGCGATGGTGCCAGCAAAAGGAGATTCTGTGTAGCAAGGCTTTTCAGCAATTTGCTCTGTTAGGAAGTCTGTAAGACCATTCGGGTAGTTAAATTTTTCTTCTTGTCTTTCTTCGCCAGTGGCATCGCACCAAATAATGGTAACTGTGCGTGTAAGGAAGGCTTTGGCACGTACCATTTTACGAATACGGCTAGCGCTAAAGACAGCGTCATCAAAAATTTCTGTATCTGGAATAAAGCCAACTTGCGTACCTTTACGGTTACGAATCTCGCCAGCGTGCTCAAGTGGGCCTGTTGGTAAGCCGCGGCTGTAATTTTGCTTATAAAGCTGGCCATCACGGGCGACTTCTACTTCTACAAGAGAAGATAAAGCGTTGACCACACTAATACCAACCCCATGAAGACCACCGGATGTACTGTAAGCTTTGTTAGAGAACTTACCACCTGAGTGGAGGGTTGTAAGAATAACTTCTAGAGCGGATTTATTTTTGTACTTTGGGTGCGGGTCTGTTGGAATACCACGACCGTTATCACGAATAATCAGTTTGTTCTCTTTTTCAAGAGTGACCCAAATTTTATCAGCATAACCTGCAACGGCTTCATCGACACTGTTATCAAGAACTTCAGCAATGAGGTGGTGCATAGCATTTACATCGCTACCGCCAATATACATTCCCGGACGTTTACGTACCGGTTCTAACCCTTCAAGGACTTCAATATCTGCTGCTGTATAGTTTTGGTGCTCTGTCATTGCCGCATCTGCCATTATTTACGATCCACGCGTTGTGGTTTAAGGTTTTCATCAATTGCAACGTAAGTTCCGCTTGCTGTTGCTGCTAGAATCTCTTCGTTCTCATCAAAAATGTTTGTACGCCAGATTTCCATGGTTACTTCCATAGATGTGCGGCCAACCGTTGTGACTTTACCGTAAATCGTTACGCTGTCACTCGGCATGATTGGCTTTTTAAAAAGCACGTCATTCATTTTGAGCAAAGCTACTTTGCTGCTAGAGCGGCTGATGGCTACAACTGCGCCCGCTTGGTCAATCCAAGAGAGGAGCTGTCCGCCAAAAAGCGTACCGTTATAGTTAAGTTCATCAGGCATAACAAACTGCTTGAGGACTAAATTATCTGGGTGTTTTAAATCATTCATGGGTATAGAATATACGAGGATTTATAAGGCTTTGCAAGCAGAAAAGCCCCGTAAAGTGGGGCTTTTCAAAGTTTTTTCGATTAGAATTGCCGGCATGTTCCAAGTTTGAGTTGCTCATCCCAATCCATAGAAACATTAAAGACATGTTTAACGCGTTTCATGCGAGGGGAATCAGCTTCTTTAAAGGCTTGATGAGGGTCTTCTTCTTTGAGGACAAAGACAGGGCGATCTTCTTGATCAAATATATCTCGAACAACAATCAGATGAGTTGCTTGTTGTTCTTTTGCTGTCTTGAGCCACTTACGAAGTGTAGCTACAGATGCTGCCATGAGGAATCTCCTGTGAAAAAAAGGCATGCTAGATTGTTATGGGAGTATTAAATAGCATATGTGCATGTAAGGATGCAAGTTTTGTATACGAGATTTATGTGGCGCAGGTGGTGTAGTTTATGCTAAGAGGGGTATATACATATAACTTTATCTTTTTAATTGGAGAGTATGGCATGAAAGCTTATATCCCAAACGCCCTGTCTCTGTTCAGAATGTTTGCATGGATCCCTATTATAGCGGTGACGCTTGCAGGATATCCTTTTTATGCACTTGTTTTGTACGGAGCTGCTGCAATAACTGATTGGCTTGACGGCTACCTTGCCCGCAAGTGGAAGGTTACAAGTCCGTTTGGCCAAAAGGTGGACCAAGAAGCTGATAAGGTTTTGGTGCTTGCTCTGCTTATCTTTGCAAGCCTTTACATCGGCTTTTATACAGAAAGCCTTGCTGGAAGTTTCTGGATCGCTATTGCTGCAGCTATTTTTTTTGCACGAGACTACGCCGTGAACTCAATGCGTGCATGGCTTCGTTTAAAAGAACTTCCCCCTTTGCCTTCAAGTTATATTGCAAAGGCTAAAACAACCGTTCAGATGATATCTGTTGGCTGTTGGTTTACTTCTTTGGTTTGGGTCAGTGCATCGTTTCTATTTTGGGTGACTTTGCTTGTCGCTGTCGGCATGACGCTCTACACCCTTTGGGACTATCACTTGCAGTATCAAAATGCACGTGCGGCCTATGAGGCTAAATAATCGATTAAAAAACCCCGCTTTTGCGGGGTTTTTTGTTACCTTGAGTAGTACATTTTAAACTCAATCGGGTGAGGGGTGCGCTCAAGAGCTTCAACCTCAGCCAGCTTAATGTTCATGTAACTATCAATCAGATCATCATCAAACACGCCATGCTCTTTAAGGAAGGCTCTATCTTTATTAAGGGCATCTAAAGCTTCTCTAAGGGAGCCGCAAACTTGAGGAATGCGCTTGGCTTTGCTTGGAGAGAGCTCGTAAAGGTCTTCTTCTCTTGCATCTCCAGGGTGAATTTTGTTTGCAATACCATCTAGGCCAGCCATGAGGAGTGCGCTAAAGCATAGGTATGGGTTTGCCATAGGGTCGGGGAAGCGTGTTTCAATGCGCTTGGCTTTCGGTTCATTTGCCGCTGGGATACGAATAGATGCGCTACGATTACGGGCTGCGTATGCCAGCATTACAGGGGCTTCATACCCTGGAATAAGACGTTTGTAACTATTGGTGGACGGGTTAGTGAAAGCGTTGAGTGCGCGGGCGTGCTTTATGATGCCGCCAATATAGTAGAGCGCTATTTCACTGAGGCCATCATAGTCATCTCCTGCAAAGAGGGGGGTCTTTCCTTTCCATAGGGATTGGTGTACATGCATGCCGCTACCATTGTCTCTAGAAATAGGCTTTGGCATAAAGGTGGCGGTAAGGCCATAGACGCCAGCCACTTGATGGATTGCTGCTTTAAAAGTTTGAACGTGATCTGCAATAGTTTTAAGGCTAGCGCCTTCCATGCCCACTTCGCACTGTCCGCCAGAGGCTACCTCTGCATGGTGAAGGGTCGGGCTGAGTCCGCAAGCTTTAAGCTTCATAACCATTTCGCTGCGTACGTTTTGCAGCTTATCTTCAGGGCCGCTAATAAAGTAAGCGCCTTTAACATCTGGTGTATGGCCGCTAGATGGAACTGATGATTTATCCGCAGCGCTCCATGGGGCTTTATCTGATGTTATTTTATAAAACGTATGTCCTGGGCCTGTGCTGTAGTTCATTTCATTAAAGAGGAAGAACTCTAGCTCAGGGCCAAAGAGGGCTTTTTCAGCTATACCTGACTTTGTTAGAGCTTCTTCTGCGCGCTCTGCAATACTGCGCGGGCAACGGTTGTAAGCGTTGCCTGTTATTGGGTCTGATACATTACAGGTGACAATGGCTGTTTTGTGCGCTGTGAAGGGGGATATATATAACGTACTCATATCAGGTATAAGCAGCATGTCGCTTTTATTGATATCGCACCATCCTTCTAGGGATGAGCCATCAAAGCTAACGCCTTTTGTAAAGGTGTTCTCAGAAATATTATCTATATGATAGCTAATATGGCGCGTTGTGCCATGGAGGTCTGTAAACTGGAAATCAACAAACTGAATGTTGTTGTCTTTGAGGTGGCTGATAGCGTCAGAAATAGTATTCATAAAAATGCTCTTATTTTTTTCTCTGTAAGGCCTATAGATACTAGCATAAATTTTTAAGAGAGGTATTAAAAGCAATAAATGTCAGCGGGAGGCAATGATACAAGTTGAGGTGCATGCCATAAAATAAATACGAGCGTCTAAAACTGTTCTGGTTTTTGCGCAAGTTGCCAAATGCTAAATAAGTAAATAAGGAGTATGCCATGAGTCATAAACATGCAGTTCATCTAGGTAGTAATGAAGATTATCAATATAGACGTCTCTTGCAAGAACATAGGGACCTTGATGAAAAAATTGAGTATATGAGGCATGTTCCATCAGCAGATACAAGTCAATTGAAGCATCTTAAAATTATGAAGCTGAGACTTGCAGACCAGATGGAGTACAGGTTGAAAGAGCTGGAATGCTAATTTAATTACCAAACATACCTTAAAAAGGCCGTGTAAAGCGGTCTTTTTTGTGGCATATTGGCCTTCTTAAACGTGAAAATGAGGGGGAAGTCTTATGACAGAGCGTACTTTGACAATTACAGGCGGACAGCCAATTAAGGGCGAGCTTACATGCCTTGGCGCAAAAAACTTTGCAACAAAAGCTATGGTGGCAACAACGCTTGGAACATCCCCAAGTACATTAACCAATGTACCTCCTATTGGCGATGTTGATATTACGCGTGCGCTTCTTGTTGGCGCAGGGGTAGATTGCAGTCCTCACACAGATACCATGACATTTGATCCTTCTGGCATGTCATCTTCAACGCTTACAATGCCTGATTCACGTAATAACCGTATTCCTATTCTTCTTCTGCCAACGCTTTTACATAAATTTGGTGAGGCGCATATTCCTGTACTTGGTGGCTGTAAAATTGGTAACCGTAATGTAGATTACCACCTAGAGGCAGCCCGCAAGTTTGGCGCGACAGTTTGGCAAGATGAAACGGGCTACCATGCAAAATCTGATGGTCGCCTTGAAGGCGCACATGTAAAACTGCCTTACCCAAGTGTGGGCGCAACTGAAACAGCGCTATTCCTGAGTGTACTTGCTGAAGGTACAAGTGTGATTTCTAATGCCGCTATTGAGCCTGAAATTGTAGAGCTTGTGACAATGCTTCGTGCAATGGGCGCAATCATCTTTATGGAAGAAGGCCGTGAGATTCGGGTGGAAGGCGTAGAAAAGCTAACTGGTACGCAAATGCCTATTCTTGGAGACCGTATTGAGGTGGGATCTTGGGCGGCGCTTGCTTGTGCAGCTGATGGCGAAATTACCGTTCATGGAATTCGTGCAAATACGATGAGCAATTTCCTTTCTTACTTTAGAAAGGTCGGTGGAGGCTTTGATTTGATTGGACAAGATACAATTAAATTTTACCGTGAACGCCCGCTCACATCCATTACACTTGAAACAGATGTCTTTCCTGGATTCTCAACAGATTGGCAGCAGCCATTTGCTGTGATGCTGACACAGGCGGAAGGCATTAGTGTGATCCACGAAACAGTTTACGAAAGCCGTTTTGGTTATACAGAAGCACTTAAAGGGCTTGGGGCTGATGTTCAGCTTACAACCCACTGCCTTGGTAAGCCTTGCCGTTTTGAAAACCATGATTACCCTCACAGCGCCCTCATTAAGGGTAAGGTCAACTTGAAAGCGACAGAAGACTTGCTGGAAATTCCAGACCTGCGCGCTGGGCTTGCTTATGTGATTGCAGCAGCTGTTGCAGAGGGCGATACAACACTCACAAATATTGACATGCTAGAGCGCGGCTACGGCCCTGTGCGTGAGCGTCTTGAAGCAATTGGTGTAAAGGCTGTTGAATCAACTTCCATGCAAAAGAGCGCTTAGTATTTACTGAAGTTAAAAAAAAGGAGGCTTATGCCTCCTTTTTTGTAATACAATTAACATGTTAGTTTAAGAATTGTTGCATTCTTGCATAGGCGGGGCTGTCTGATTTATTCAGTCCGTTGATAAATCCTACAAAAATATCACTGCCATCTGGGAGCTTGTCTGGTGCTGGGAGGGTAGATACACCCATGTTTCCACCGTCCTGCATCATAAGAATAGGGCGGTCTACGCGGCTGCTGAGCTTGCGTGCATCGCGGCTTACCTGAATAGTTTTTTTAACAAATGATGGCAAACGTGATGGCACTGTCCAGCTTAAAAGATGCGCTTCAGAAACAAGGTCATGTCTTGCAAATACCTTTGTCCAGAAGTTATGACCTACACTTGGCCAGTTTTTAAGGAAAATAAGGTTAAAGTGCTCTGTGTAGATAGGTGTGTGTAAATTGATGTTTACTACGATAAGTGTGGGTGCATCCGCTTTTGTAGCAGGAACAAAGGTATAAGAAACACCATCCATATCACCAAAATAAGTGTTGTTTTTCAATACATCAGTGCTGACTTTTGCAAGTGAACTATAGAAATCTCTACGGTGCATTTTTAAAGCTTTGTTTTGTTTTTGTTTTTTCTATTTTAGCGGATTTTGGCCTATTACACGAGAAAAAAGTACATCTCTTGGGGAAAGGTGTTGTAATAAAAAAGAAATACCTGTCAGGAAATATTGACAATGTTTGTATTGCATACCATAATAATAGGAGAGCTAAGTAGGCTCGATGGGGAAAAGAGAAGTCAGGAAGACGAAAACATGCTTGATGTAACACGAAATTCAAGTGTTGTAAGCGCAAATGCCAACAACACACAAAAACAGGCCAATCAGCCTGTTGAAAATGCTTCTGCCAAAAACGGTTTTAGTTTACGCACGATTCCAAGTGATAGTGGAAGCGTGCTTATGAATATTGCTAAATCTCGTCGTTTATCCCCTACAGAAAAAACAGGACTTATTCGCCAACTCGCAACTTTCGATACTGTAAAAGCAGCAGAGACAACACGTAAAAACGTTCTTTCTAGCGTGCAACAGGTTGCAAGTTACATGGAGCAAACATCAAAAGTTTCATTTAAACCTACACCCGTTGACCAGGCTGTTAAGCAGTTTGAGCGTGCGCAAAAGGCTGCAGAGCAGCAACCGCCGCAAAATAGAACAGTGGAACGTGTGCAGCAAAATATTGAATCAGTAATTCAGCAGAGCAGAAATGTCTCTGTACAAGAAGCTGTGCAGGCACAGCCTCGAGATGGTGTAAATGTGCGTGATACTGTAGATATTCAAGCAAGCCAGCAGCGTGAAGCTCCGCAAGCTCCCGCTCAGGCCTCACGTCCAGTGGAGCCACAATCTTCTGTAGAGGTTGCCTTGCCAGGACAATCATCATCTTCTGAGGCGGCTTTGGCGCTTCCTGGTGACGGATCGGGCGAGGACATTCCTCTGCCAGGGCAATCTGATATTGAATCTTTAGAATTTGCTTTACCTGGAGATGGAGAGACGGCAGAAATTGCTCTTCCAGGCCAAGGGGGCGGGGAGGATATTCCAGTGCAACAAGTTGCTGGGAGTCTAGCGCAGGAAGATCTTGTGCCTGAAGATGTGCCTTTAGAGGCGGCAGAAGTGGAAGTTATTCTGCCAGGTGGAGATGATGCCTCGGAAGCTTCCGAAAACTCAATTGAAGTGGCGCATGTGCAAACATACGTTTAGCGCTTAAAACATACTTTAGGAGAGCCTTTTGGCTCTCTTTTTTATGAAAAATATGTTTTAATGGTGGCCAATAACAATAAATAGCCAAAGGCTCTTACTATTTTGACGAAAAAAATTATTCTTGCCAGTGATCATGCTGCTGCTGATTTTATTCAGGAGATTTCAGAATATTTGAAATCTACTGGGTATGAGTGCACTCTATTAAAAGATGAGGCGGCATTTACTTATGCTGAGGCTGCTGATGCTGTTGTAAGCCATGTGCACGCAAGTGCGGACGTGCTTGGCATTGCTTGTTGCGGTACTGGCCTTGGTATTAGTATGCGTGCCAACCGTCATAAAGGGATTCGCGCCACTTTAATACATGATGCCTTTACGGCAGAAATGGCAGCGCTTCATAGCCATGCAAATATTATTTGTATGGGATCTCGGGTTCTTACAGCAAAGCAAGCCTGCGCGCTATTAGATATTGTTTTAAATACACCATTTGAAGGAGGGAGACATATCCCTCGAATTGAGCAGTTAGACGTACCAACGGGAGAGAAATAAGCCATGAATTTATATACAAGCCCTTTAAGCACAGTTGATCCAGATATTTTTAGCGCGATTGAAGATGAATATGAGCGCCAACACTCTCAAATTGAGCTTATTGCTTCAGAGAACATGACCTCTCTTGCTGTTATGCAAGCACAGGGCGGCGTGATGACCAATAAATATGCTGAAGGCTACCCAGATAAACGCTATTACGGCGGGTGCGAATATGTAGATGTTGCAGAAAAGCTTGCGATTGAGCGTATTACACAGTTGTTTGACTGCAAGTACGCCAATGTACAGCCTCACAGTGGCTCTCAAGCTAATCAGGCCGTATTTAGCGCCATTATGAAGCCTGGAGACTGTTTTCTTGGTATGCGCCTTGATCATGGCGGTCATTTAACGCATGGTTCTAAAGTTAACCAATCTGGCAAATGGTTTGAGGCTCATAGCTATGGCCTTGGTGAAGATGAAATTATTGATTATGACGAACTCGAAAAAATGGCAGTTGAGTTTCAGCCAAAAATCATCATTGCAGGCGGAAGTGCTTATTCTCGTACAATAGACTTTAAGCGTTTTAGAGATGTTTGCGATAAAGTTGGTGCGGTGCTTATGGTGGATATGGCCCACTTTGCAGGCCTTGTGGCGGCAGGGGAACACCCAAGTCCTTTCCCTTATGCAGATGTTGTTACATCTACAACGCATAAAACGCTGCGCGGTCCGCGCGGCGGCATTGTGCTTACAAATGATGAAGATATAGCAAAGAAAATTAATAGTGCGGTATTTCCTGGATTACAGGGTGGGCCTTTGATGCATGTGATTTCAGCAAAGGCTGTTGCATTTAAAGAAGCCCTGGAGCCAAGCTTTAAAGTTTACGGTAAGCAGGTTGTTGCCAACGCTAAAATTATGGCAAAAACTTTGGAAGAAGAGGGTGTGCGCATTGTAACAGGCGGAACAGATACACACCTTATTCTTGTTGATTTACGTCCGATGGGCCTCACTGGTAAAGCAGCTGAGGCAGCGCTTGAGCGTGCTGGGCTCACTTGTAATAAAAATTCAATCCCATTTGATACGGAAAGTCCGTTTGTAACCAGCGGTATTCGTCTTGGTTCTCCTGCTGGTACAACACGCGGTTTTAAGGAAAAAGAATTTGAGATGATTGGCCGCTGGATTGGTGATGTGCTTAGGGGATTAAAGCAACACGAGGACGGTGATAAAGAGCTTGAAAGCCGTATACGTTTTGAAGTGAAAGAGCTATGTGATAGATTTCCAATCTACGAGCGTAAATAGATCTTAAGAATAAGAACGGAATAAATGTTATGAAGTGTCCATTTTGCGGAAGCGAAGATACGCAGGTTAAGGATTCAAGACCTTCTGAAGACGGAAAGGTTATTCGTCGCCGCCGGGAGTGTAATGACTGTAATCGTCGCTTTACGACATTTGAGCGTTTTGAGGTACAGCAGGTGATTGTTGTGAAGCGCGATGACCGCCGAGAGCTATTTGATAGAGATAAGCTTGTACATAGCCTTATGATGGCACTGAGAAAGCGCCCTGTTGATAGGGAGCAGGTTTACCGCCTTGTTGGCGAGATCGAGCAAGACTTTATTGAAGAGGGTAAAAGCGAGGTGACATCCCGCGATATTGGCGATGCGGTGCTTCCAAAGCTAAAAGAGTTGGACTTTGTTGGCTTTGTGCGTTATGCCTCTGTTTATAACTCGTTCAATAATGAGCAAGATTTTAGAAAGATTATGTTAAATGAGTCATGAAACACTAGATCCTGTTATCGCGGCACTTGAAGAAAGTGTGCATGGAGAAGAGAACACAAAAAAGATTGAGGATGCTTTTCCGCCAATCTATACACCTCTTACGAAGGATACACGTACAGAAGCACGCCTTTGTGCTGTTCAGGCAATGTTTCAAGTTTTCCTTATGGAGAAAAGCTCCTCAGAAGTTTTGCGCGAGTTTGTAAATTACCGCATTAAAAAGCAAAATGCTGATAAGAAGCTCTTTAGTCTTATTTTTAGTGAAGTGAACACAAACCTTGAGCGTTATACCGCTCTTGTTGCGGCTCATTTGACTGAAGGCTGGAGCATGGAGCGTATTGGTAGCGTGCAAAAAGCTATTTTGGTTTGTGCTATGGCTGAACTTTCTGTACAGGCAGCAACGCCTGTTAAGGCAATTTTAGAGCAGTATGTGACGATTGCTGCAAGCTATGTGGAAGAAGATGAGCATAAGTTTATTGCTGCGGTAATTAACACAGCAGCGCGTAAAATTCGTCCGGAAGAATTTGAGGGTGAAGAAAAAGCTGAAGAAGTTGTAGCGGAAGCTGTAGTTGAGCCTGAGGCTGAAGAAACACCTAAGGGAGCTGTGGGTGTATCTGAGGATAAGAAAAAATCTGAAGAGAAGGCTTAAAGCTCTTTTAACCAACTATCCAGAATATTTTTTAAGAAAGCGAGCAGAGGCTCGCTTTTGAGTGTATGGCCTACGCTCTCCCTCCTTGTGGCCGTGTTACCTTGCTCCTACAGCTGAGCTGGTAAAGGTTTGCATTACAGAGCAAAGGCTTGGCTAGCAGAGTACCAAAGGTCAACCATGCCTGGGTCTGCATGGTTATTCCAGCGAATGATTCCTTCATCTTCTGGTGTTGTTTCTGCGCCGCCATCAAACAGTTCATCTAAGTGAGTCGCAGAAGTTTCCGGGAAGGGCTGGAGTCTGATCCAGTAGTTGCAGGATGTAATGACTGTGCATGTGGCAGCGACGCTGTCTGAAGCTGCTTTTACAAGTGTCATTGTGCTTGCGGCTGCATTTTGGAGTACGGCAGGTTCCTCATGATCAAGATAAGGACCGTTCCAGCGCCCTTGGTAAGCCCCTTTAATGACGCTATCATCAAAGAGAGCTGTAATTTCATTTGTGCCATTAGGGGTCGTAATTGTTTCTACAAGGTCTTCTCTCAAATCATATTGATAGCCATCAATCGCAAGGCCATATTGGCGAAATTCATCGCTTAGAGCTTTGGCTCTTGTGGTGAAATAGTTAGCGAAGTAATACCCACCAGCCATAACAGAAATAATACTCAGAATAGCGAGTGCAACACGAGCATCAAGACCAAAAGCAGCACCTTTTTGAGAACGTAGTTTTTTTAAAATCATGTTTTCAGGTCTTTCCTTATTCGCCAAGAGAAGGGTTTGTGTTATCTAACGCGCGTTCTGTGAGGTACCAAATGTTAGTGATGTCTGCAGATGTTTCAATCCACTGAAAGCGGCCTTCTTCATCAGGTACAACTTCGCCTGTGCCATCAATTCTAGCGTTAACAGCTTCTGCAAGTTTAATGGGAATATTTTCAATTCTGATCCAGTAATGACAAGGGGCAGCGTTGCTACACGTCACAGAGCTATCAATATCGTCTTGTTTGGCATGCTTCATGATGCTGACGAAGGTTGTGCCAGCAATATTATTTTGGCTTGTATAAATGCGCGTGCCAGGTTGAATAAACTCATCGAGGTAAGGGCCGTGCCAATCTCTTTGAAAGGCGGCATCAACTTCAGTATCATCAAACATGATGTAAGTAGCATTGGTAGAATTAGGCGTATCAAGAGATGAGTATAAATCATTCTCAAAGTCTTCCTGCATTCTTTTTATAGCTGTATGTATGGCTTTAAGCTCTGAAACCATGACAGAGGCCTGAGTATTCGTTTTGTTAAAAAAGATACTTGCGCCGGCAATGGTGCTAAGAGAAGCAAATATAATAAGAGTAAGGCGTGCATCAAGACCAAACATAGCGCCTTTTTGAGTTAAGCGAGAGAGGAAAGGTCTTGTCATGTAGGGCTCCAGTTATTAGTTTGTTGGGCGTTCAAGTACGCGATAATAGAGAGTAAGGGGGTCTGATCCAAGGCTGTCAGCTCTGACTTTGCCTTCTTCTTCAGCAGAAGCTTCAGCATCAGATCCGTAAGCCTCATCAACAGCTTCATTGATCTCCAACCATGTTTCAAGGGGGACATCTGAAAGTGTAAGCCATGCATAGCAAGATGTTGAACTGGTGCAGGTGGATAGGTTTGCATCATCTTGTCCGTAAGTAATAGAAAACTCACCGTAATCAGAATGGTCACGCGTGTATGATTTATACTTATAATAAGGACCGCTCCAACGCTTTCTCAGGCCTGCAAGAACCTCTGACTGATCCCATAGGACTTCCAGGTCACGCACGCCATTGCTTGCGCCATTTAGCGTGAATAGTAAAAATGTACCCATGTCTGATTGATACCCCAGAAAGGCTTCTTCATAATTTGAAAGTTCCTTAACAAGTCCGGCTGTTTTTGCAGTGCCAATGCGGCTTATGCTGTAGTAACCAGCAATAACTGACATAGCGCCCATAACAGCAAGGGCAACTCTTGTATCAAGGCCAAACATGGCACCTTTTTGGTTCAGCTTAAACATGGTTTACAAATCTCCAAGGCCAACAGTGTTACTAAACTGCTCTACAATGCCCATTGACTGGCCTTGAGTTTTTGTGACCTCTTTACTTGGTACAAGCTTGCGCGCGTCATCCATAGAACGCTCAATTACGCTTTTTAATGTGCCGTCCTCAGTAAAGGTCAACTTAAGTGTTTGTCTATCTAGCATTTGGTTCTTTTGGAACGCTCCTTCTAATCTTGCGCTCGATGTGTAGATCCATGTGTGTTTATCAAATGGATCAATAGTTGAAGGGCTTCCGAGTAGTTGGAGCACATCATCTTTTCTATGAACGCCTTCCTTTAGGTAACTTATGCGTTCCTGCGTTAGAATTTGTCCGTGGGTATGTTTTGTTGTGCTGCAACCTGATACCAGTGCGAGGCTAAGAAAAACTATGAAAGTTCTTGTCTTTTTGAGGATCATTATCCATTATTCCTTGTTACTTACTTGAGCTCAAGTGTGAGTGTACCTCCCTTAGTGGGAAAAAACAATCTTGTATAAGAAAAAGGGTCAAAGGATGGTTTTAGCGTGCTTAAAACGGTTTAAAACAAGAAAATACGCATCGGATGCGCAAAAAGCCTCTGATATTATTCTTATGGTAGCTGAGGCATCGTTTCCTTGGGCTTATACGACAGATCTTGAAGATAAGCAGCGCCATCAGGCTCGTTTTGAGGCTATTAGTTTTGTTGCAGTGGGTTTTTTGGTGGCTTTTCGTAAAAATGCACTGTTATGTCAGGCTGTACATGATGCACTATTTGATCGTTTTGATATGGCTCTAAGAGAGCAGGGGGTTGGCGATATTGCCATGAGCCACCGTATGAAAAAATTTGCAGCAGCTTTTGCTGGTCGCTTAAACCGTTATGCCGGTTTGTTAAATGATAAAAACCAAAAAGACCTTGCTTTGGCCATTGCGGCTAACACAGGTTATGATATGCAGAGAGCTGAAATTGTTGCAGATGCAATGGCCACTTGGGTAGAGAACTGGCAAAAGTGTGAAAGTTTTTTAGTTTGGATTGAGCAAAATACGAAAAAGGAACAAAAAGCATCGTGAAAGATTATAGAGCGACGTTTGCAAAGAATCCGCTTTCTTTTGAAATTAGCCTGAACGGCTTAAAAAGCGGTCTTTACCATATTAAAGGTGAGGCGGATGAAGCCTCAATGGAAGCCTTGAATAAAAATATTGATAATGCAATGGTTTTAGGCCTTTTTGCTGATCTGGATATGAAAAAGGCCGCGCGCCATATAGATATGCAAGGTACGATCAAGCTTAAAATGAAGCATCTTTGCTCTCTTACGGGAAAGCCTTTTAAAAAAGAGCAGGTCGTGACCGTTAAAGACGCTATGGTTATTGCTGAAGATTCTGAAGAGCAGTCTGTTGATGATGTTCTTACAGACACCTTTGATGTTGGCGCTTTTGTAGAGCAGCATATACTGTTAAATATTGATGAGTTTGCAGTGCATCCCAATGTGAAGCGAGGTGAAAGCAACACGGTTTACGCCGATCCTTTAAGCCCAGAAGAGCTTGCTGAAAAAGAAGGGAAGAATAATCCGTTTCAGGTTTTAGAGACATTAAAATAGAACATGAAAGGGCTGATTAATTGAATATCACGATTGAGTGGGCTACTGTTGAAGATATGCAAGCGACGCAAGAGGCGCACATAAAATCTATTCAAAAAATATGCTGCAAGGATTACTCTGCCGAACAAATTCGTGTTTGGTCAGATGTCCAGTATACTTCTGAGCACTTTAATAAGTCGATCACTCAAGATTTTTATAAGGTGGTAAGGCATAAAAAATCCATTCATGGCTTTATTCATGCAGGTGTTCATAGTGATGGTAAAACAGGTGAAATATACGGATTTTATCTGACAACAGCTCTTAAAGGGCAGGGAGTAGGCCGAAGAATGATAGAGCTTGCTCTGGATCATTTGAAGTCTAAAACACTTGAACGTATCATTCTTTCAGCAACTCTCACAGCGAAACCTTTTTATGAACACATGGGCTTTAAAGCAACAGGGCCTATGGAGACTGAATGCGTTCGAGGTGCATCTATCGAATGTTACAAGATGGAAATGGTACTATAGTTGCGCTTTTGCTAGCTAACATTAGCGTTATTCCCAAAATGAAGGCAGAAAATGATAAATAATCATAAATAAAGACTTGCAAAGAAGGCGCGACTATCGTATATAAACAGGACTTAAATAGATTTTTGCCGGTTATCGGCCCAAATGAAGGACAATTAAAATGGCAGTTCCAAAGAAAAAAATATCGCAATCTCGTCGTGGCATGCGCCGCTCACAGGATGCCTTGAAAGGTACTACATACCAAGAGTGCCCAGATACTGGTGCCCTTAAGCGTCCTCACCACATTTGCCTAGAGACTGGTTACTACAAAGGCAAAAAAGTTATTAAAACTAAATCAGACGTTGTTCTGTAAGTTTTATTAAAACTCTTTTTGAAGAATGGGGCGCTTGACGCCCCGTTTTTCTTTATGCATAGTTCTTTTCTTATTTAACAATATGAAGCAGGTGAATCCTTATGACAGATTCTGTAAAAATTATTGCAACGGGGTCTTTTCTTCCTAGAAAAACACTCACAAACGATCAGATTGCTGAGTTTGTAGACACATCCCACCAATGGATTGTTGATCGTACGGGGATTCATAGCCGCCACCTCGTAAGCGAGGGGGAGACTGTTAAGGATATCTCTATTAAAGCAGCAGAGGATGTTTTAAAGAATGCGGGCCTTAAAGCAAGCGATATTGATGCTGTATTTGTCGCAACATGTGCGCCCAATAGCGGGTTTCCTTCTGTTGCCTCTCATGTGCAAACAGAGCTTGGTATTCGTGGGCCTGGAATGGATATTGCGGCAGCTTGTGGCGGTTTTATTTATACAGCCTTTACAGCAGAGCGTTGGATGACACACCAAAAGTGGAACAAAGTTTTGGTTATTGGTGCAGAGACGCTCAGCAGTTATATCAATTGGGAAAACCGTGGCACTTGCGTTTTGTTTGGTGATGGAGCAGGGGCAGTGATCCTGGAACGCCAATCTGGTGACCCTAAGCAAAGCCGAGGATTTATTGATTTTCATATTGGCGGCTCTGGCGTAGATAAAGAGCTTCTCTATGGGGACAATAAAAATGGCGCAGAAATGAACGGTCGCGAAGTATTTAAACACGCTGTGCGTGAAATGCAGAACAGTTGTGACACGCTTTTAAGTCGTAATCACTATAAAGCTGAGGATATTGATTTTGTTGTGGCTCATCAGGCAAACCAGCGCATTATTGACGCGATTGGTAAGCAAATGAAGCTTCCTGACGATAAGATGATTTCGACAATTGCAACACATGCAAATACCTCAGCGGCCTCAATTCCATTGGCTCTTCATGCGAGTAACCAGAAGGGACTGTTTAAGAATGGTGACCTTATTGTAACAGCTGCTTTTGGGGCTGGATTTACATGGGGCGGTGCGTTGCTCCGGTGGTAACCTATGGTTGTGGCCTTTACTGTCAAGATGTTTTTTATGAAAAATTTTTCTCCCAAAGCTTGACTGAGCCTTAAAAAACTGAGAATTTACTTACCTAAGTTAGAAAAATTTAAGAAACAAAAACCTCATTATAAGAAGAATGGAAATTTAGCTTATGCCTCAAACTGTGACTCGTGCAGACCTATCAGAAGCTGTTTATCAGGAACTTGGTCTTTCACGCAAACAAGCTGCTCAAATGGTTGAAGATGTGATGGAAGAAGTCCTGAACACACTTGAAAAAGGTGAGACTGTAAAACTCTCTTCTTTCGGTAATTTTTCACTGCGTAGCAAAAACGAGCGTATTGGGCGTAACCCTAAAACGGGTGAGGAAGTTCCAATTACTGCACGTAAAGTTGTTGTATTTAAATCTTCTCACGTTCTTAAAGATCGTGTAAATGGTACGCGTAAATGATTGATAAAACGCCTTTAAATCTTTTTGGAGAAGCTGCAAAACCTGCTTCTGCAGATAAGTCTCGTAAGGCGTATAAAACAATTAGTGAGGCCGCAGGTGAACTTGGCGTGGCTACGCATGTGCTTAGATTCTGGGAATCAAAATTTACTCAAATTCAGCCAATGAAGCGTGGGGGCGGACGTCGCTACTACGATAAAAATGCAATGGCTACTCTTTATAAGATTAAAAAAATGCTTCATGATGAGGGCTATACAATTAAAGGCCTGCAAGCCTTTTTTGAAAAAGGCGGGACAGCATCGGTTGTTTCTGAGGAGCGTGACGCAAGAACAGACATGGAAAACATGTTAAGAAATGTACTTTCAGATCTTAAAGATATTCGAGATGCCTTGCATGCTTAAACAGCTAAAAATTGGAATTCTAATTGGGGCATTGAGCCCCTTTATCTCTTTACAGGCACAGTCAGACTTTATGTCAGAGAGAGATCCTCTTGGCGCACTTATGGACGATATTAAATCAGCGTCAGAGCGTGTAAACACTCCAGAATCACCTTATGAGTCACCTATTGCTCGTCCGGAAGTTGTAATAGAAGAGGTTCTTGAGCCTCTTTCTCAGCCTTTATCGAGTACGCATGCACTTGTACCGCAGCAGCGTGTAGAGATGCCAGATTTCTCAAGTTTTGCTCGTCCTAATGGAGAGCTTCTTGCAGCTAAAATACGTCTTATTGAAAAGATTATGGATATGGCAGATCCTGTGCTTTTACCAGTAGGTAGACCTATTGAGAAACATGGTATGACTTTTTATCTGAGAGGGTGCAAGGCAACATATAATAAAACTTCTGTAGGTCATATTAAGCAAAGCCGTGCTTTTGTAGATATTGTAGATGCGGAAGGTCAGCATTTCTTTAGTGGCTGGATGTATAATGATGCACCAGGTTTCCATGCCCCAGAACACCCCAATTATGATATTTCCCTTCTTGGGTGTGAGGCTCTTACATGAAGCAAAAAATAAAATCAATTTTACCAACAGGTGTGTTTAATACATTAAATGCACAGCGCAAGCAGTTAAAGGCATTTAAGAATTTAGCTTTTGGTTATAAGCATTATAAAGGTTTTATGACAGGGACATGCCTAAGCGCAGAAGGGGAAATATCCCCTTGGTATACCTATCCTGCACTTGACTACCTTAACCGCTTGGATATATCTGAATGTAGTATTTTTGAGTATGGTTCAGGGTACTCAACTGAATATTATGCGGCGCGCGCAAAGTCGGTCACCTCTGTGGAGCATAACAAAGAATGGTTTGATCGTTGTAAAGACTTCCTTTCAAGTGATGTTGCGCTTATTTATGCTGATGAAGAGAGTTATGTACAAACCCTTCCTGATCTTAAAAAGACATTTGATGTGATTGTGATTGATGCAATCAAACGTCCAGAATGTGCTACAACCGTAAAAAATCAGATTGAATCTTTTGGTGCGAAGCTGGTTATTTTTGATAATGCAGATTGGTTTGAAAGTGAGGCGCAAGCTCTTGCAGACGACCTGGGGTGGATTCGTGTACCAATGAGAGGTTTTGGCCCACTTAATGATTATGCATGGCAGACGGACTTTCTTATTAACCCTCATGAACCTCTTCCTTTAATGCAGCCAAAGCAAAAGCCTGTTGGGCAAAAATAAATTTTAAAGATGAGAATTAAAAAAACGCCGCAATTTGCGGCGTTTTTAATTTGAATAAGTTTAGCAGCTACCAGAGGACGTTGCTGTACCCAATGTTTGGATTTCTGGGAGTTCACGGTAGCGGCCATCAATGTCCATACCGTACCCAATAACAAAAAGGCCTTGAGGAACTGTGAAACCGTAAAAGTCAGCAACACCGCTGCTGCTTTGGCGCTTAAGAAGCGATGCGACGCGGATAGTTCCAGCGCTACGATCTGCCATAATTTGGCGAAGCATACCAATTGTATTGCCGCTATCAACAATATCTTCAATAAGAAGAACAGGCTTGCCGCCAAAAGAAGGGGGAAGAGCATCAGCGTTAATGCGGAGGTCTTTTTGGTTGGTACCAAAGTAGCTTGTTGCACCAGCAAAGTGCATAACAAGAGGAATATTAAGTTGGCGGATAAGGTCTGCTGCAAAAATAAATGCACCATTTAGGGTAACAACAGCATGAATACTGTCCTGACCTGCGAATTCTTTGTTGATATCTTCTGCAATATCTTTCACGCGTTCCTGAATAGCACTTGCACTGTAAAGGCTGGTCATCATGACTTCTTATTCTCCATCGATCATCTGTTGTAAAGAATGTATATTATAATCGCCTGACAAGAAAGCATTATTTGAAATAAGTCTCTTGTGGAGGTCTAGGTTAGTATCAATGCCGCCAACGATAAATTCTTCAAGGGAGCGCTTCATGCGTGCCATTGCATCTGTTCTATCTTTGCCATGTACAATAAGCTTTGCAACCATGGAATCATAGTAAGGTTGAACCACGCAATCCGTGTAAAGGCTGCTATCAACGCGCACATTAGGGCCTCCAGGCGTAAAGTACTCAGTTACCTTGCCTGGGCTTGGGCGGAATGTTTCTGCATGCTCGGCATTGATACGGCACTCAATGCTGTGGCCGCGCGGTTTAAAGCCGCCGTTAATCATTGGTAGTTTTTCACCAGCAGCAACTTTAATCTGCCAGCTTACAAGGTCAAGGCCTGTTACCATTTCTGTAACGGGGTGCTCAACTTGAAGGCGTGTGTTCATTTCAATGAAGTAAAATTCGCCATTCTCGTATAAAAATTCAAATGTACCTGCGCCTACGTATGACATTTTTTTACAAACATCTTCACATAGCTCAAAAAGTTTTGTGCGCTGTTCATCTTTAAGGGCAGGGCTCGGTGTTTCTTCAATGACCTTTTGGTAGCGGCGCTGCATGGAGCAGTCACGTTCGCCGAGTACCCAAACGCCGCCATGTTTATCACACATGACCTGCACTTCAATGTGGCGTGGCGTTATAAGGTATTTTTCCATGTAGACGCGGTCATCACCAAAAGCAGCTTTAGATTCTGTTTTTGCCATATTGAAAGCATTCACAAGTTCGCTCTTTTCATGGACGACTTTCATGCCGCGCCCCCCACCGCCAGATGAAGCTTTTATAAGAACAGGGTAGCCAATTTTTTCAGCAATCTCTTCAGCGTGCTTTTCATCTTTGAGTACACCGCCTGATCCTGGCACTGTTGGCAATCCAAGTTCTGTTGCGTAAGCAATGGCGCTAGTTTTGTCACCCATCAGGTCAATATGTTCAGCCTTAGGACCAATAAAGGCAAAGCCAAGATCTTCACACATTTCTGCAAATTTAGAATTTTCTGATAAGAATCCATAACCAGGGTGAATTGCTTCAGCGTCAGTTACCTCGGCAGCAGAAAGAATAGCTGTCATGTTTAGGTATGAATCTGTTGCAGAGGCGGGGCCAATACAAACAGTCTCATTCGCCATTTTTACGTGAAGAGCATCAGCATCTGCTTCGCTATGAACAGCGACTGTTGAAATACCCATTTCACGGCAAGATCTGTGAATACGAACAGCAATTTCGCCGCGATTTGCAATTAAGACTTTTTTAAACATGAAAGCTAACCAATCCTTTTAGCTGATAACAAATAGTGGTTCGCCAAATTCGACAGGAGAGGCGTTTTCAAGAAGAATTTCCTGAACTGTACCGTCATGTTCCGCTTCAATTTGGTTCATTGTTTTCATCGCTTCAATGATGCAAAGAGGCTCGCCCGCTTTTACACTGTCACCAATGCTTACAAAAGCAGGTTTTTCAGGAGATGGTGAGCGGTAGAATGTACCAACCATTGGTGCTTTTTGCACGTTACCTGAAATTTTAGGCTCTATGGAAGGCTCTGCTTGAGGAGTGCTGATAGCTGCTGGCGCTGCAATAACTTGTGGTGCAGCTACTTGCGTGCCACCCAGTTGTAAGCGTACAGTAGAATTTTCTTCTGTCATTTCAACTTCGCTTAGACCTGTTTCTTTCATAAGGTCTGTTAGTTTACGTAGATAGTCAAAATCAAACGTCGGTTTCTTTGCAGTCATCCGATTACTCTCCTTTATTCTCACTTGCGTTTACGTTTTTTAACGCAGAACTCAGTTTTTCAATGCGCTCAAGATGCCTCATTTCGGCCTCAATGTCCATCAAGCTTTTGTGCCACTTCTCAATAATTTCCGCTGTTTCCGCGTCTGTTGAGGTTTTTTCAACTTTAAGCTGTTCAATTGCACCTGTCAGGTCAGGGTACTTAGACTGTGGAAGGATAGGTTCTTCTTGAACAACCTTTTTACGACGTCCTCTTGCCATGATGCTTACTTCGCCTCTTTTTTTAATTCGTTGAGTGTATTTTCTAGTTCCTTGAGCTGGGATGCAAGCTTTTCCGTAGGCTCTTGGGTTTTTGCATAAGCGATATGTTGAAGCCCCTGTGTATAATTGCCAAGCAAAAGCTGCTCTTCTGCAAGGTAACGGTGGCTTTTAGCAATTTGTCCATCTTTTCCATAAGCTTTTCCATACAGGCTCAAAACAAAAGGCGTTTGTGGCCAAATGTGAGAAAGTTTCTCAATAAAAGGAAGCGCCTTGTTTGGCTTATTAGCCTTGAGGTAAACATCAGCAAGCTCTAACCATGTAACAGGCAGATCCGGATTTACTTTGAGAATGGAGAGAAGTTTATTTGCAGCTTTCTCATAATCACCTTCCATGAGGGCGGTCTGTGCTTCAAGATCTGCAAGAAACTTAGGCGTAATTTGTTTCTTTTTAAGTTTTTCAATAAGAGAGAGGCTTTCTTCATGTTTGCCTTGCAGCATGTAAGCCCAGGCACGGCCATAAATAACGTGTGAATCATCCCCTCTTAGGGTTCTTAGTGCTGCAGCTGATCCATTTTGGAAAACGTTGAGCTTTGCTTTTACAAACTTGAAGTCTTGCGTTGGAAGAGGCTTTGTTTCTACCTTATCTTGCTCAGATAGGTTTTGCCTAAGAAGCGTAACACGCTCAGAGAGGGCAGGGTGCGTTGTGAGATACGCAGGGATAACTTGTGAGTATAGAAGCTGATTGCCGCGCATACCATCTAGAAAATTGAGTAGAGGCGGGACAGGTAAATCATTCTTTTTTAGAAGGGTCAGCCCGAGCTGATCTGCCTCACGCTCTTGTGTGCGAGAGTAAGAAAGAATATTGCTAATACCTGCTGCCTGAGAACCAGCAGTAATCGCAACACCTGCTTGCGGTGCCCCTGCGAGAGCTGCACCAATACCAATAGCAGTACCAATAAGAGTGGGAATGCGTGCATCTTGGGCCGTTGTAGCAATACGAATATGGTGGCGTCCAAGAAGGTGGCCAATTTCATGGGCCAAAACCCCTTGGATTTCTGCGTCCGATTTGGCGCTAAGCAGTAAGCCGCTATAAATATGAATGATACGATCACTCGTGACATAGGCATTCACATCAGGGCTAAGAATCAGGTCAAATTGAGGTTTTTTATCAAAGCCAGCAGACTTCCAGAGAGGGAGCGCAAGCTCTGTAAGGTAGCTATCAATTTCGCTATCCCAAAGGCGTTTTGGCGCATTTACAGAAAAGCCAAACGGGCTAAACAATGTTAGCCCGATTGTGAGATATGTGAAGATATGTTTCTTCATGCAAAGAAGCCTTGGGCGCTCTAAGAGCGACTCCACCAGCTTTTTACCACAGATTTTTTCTCTTTATTTTGAGAAACAGCTGCATTGCCATCAGAGTCAATTTTTTCAACTTGGATGCCTTTTACAGGTGGTTTAGGTTTAGCAGCTTTAGGCGCCTTTTCAGGTTCTTTTGCTACAGGTGGTTTGCTTTCTTTTACTTCAGCCTTCACTTCAGCTTTTACTGGCGCTCTACGAGGTTTTCTCGGCGCTTTATTATCATCCTTTTTAGGTGCAGAAGCTTCTTGGCTTTTATTCACTTTAGGTGAATCTTCAGCTTTATTAGAAGGTTTGTTACGAGGCGTTTTGTTAGGTTTTTCGCCATCGTCTTTTTTCTGATGCCTAGGTTTCGCCTCTTTTTTAGTGTCATCGTTCTTGGCGTTTTTGCCTCGACCACGTTTGTTATCTTGCTTGCCGCGCCCTTTGTTTGGTTTGCCGCGGTAGCGCGTTTCAGGGCCTTTTTCAGCCTGCTCACGCAATTTGATATCTTTTGTTTGTGATGATTCTTTGCCGTCTGCACTCAGAACAATAAGTTCAAGGCGGTGGTCAGGGACATCATACTTATCATCAGTCTTAAGCTGAATTTGAATCTTCAAGCGAGATTCCATTTCCTTAATTTGCTCACGTTTGTGATTTAGAATATAAATCGCAAGGTCTGTGTGCATTGTCACAAGGATACGGTCAGCTTTGCCGCGTGTGTTTTTGTCTTCTAGGTTACGCATTAGCATAAGTGCTGCTGTTGCAAGAGAGGGAACAACCCCTGTGCCGTTACAGTGAGGGCACTCAATGTACGTTGATTCTTCCATAGAAGGACGCAGGCGTTGGCGAGACATTTCAAGGAGTCCGAAATCACTAATGCCGCCAACTTGGATACGGGCACGGTCTTTACGGACAGCTTTTTTCATGGCGCGTTCTACATTGCGCTCATTGCGGCGATCTTCCATATCAATGAAATCTACAACCACAAGCCCTGCAAGGTCACGCATACGAAGTTGACGCCCAACTTCCTCTGCGGCTTCTAGGTTTGTTTTGTAAGCGGTTTCTTCAATGTTGCGCTCTGCCGTGTTACGGCCAGAGTTTACATCAATGGAAATAAGCGCTTCAGTTGGGTTGATAATAAGGTATCCACCACTCGGAAGCTCCACGCGTGTGTGGTGCAATTTGTTAAGCGCTTGCTCAACACCGAACTCTGTAAAGATAGGTGTTGTGTCTTTATACTCTTTAACAACTTTAGCACTTTCAGGCATAAGGAACTTCATGTAGTCCTTAGCTGTTGCGTAAGCACGTTGTCCACTAACGTGAATAGTTTCAATATCATCTGTGAACATGTCACGTACGGCGCGTACAATGAGGCTACCATCTTCATGTACAAGGGCAGGGAGTGTTTTTTCCTTATCCTTGAAGTCTTTCTGGATTTGCTTCCAGCGTGCAGTCAGGTTTTTAAAGTCACGTTTGATAAGCTCTTTATCATGGCCGCCACCAGCGGTACGCATAATAAGGCCCATGCCTTTAGGAATTTTGAGCTCTTCGTAAACTTTTTTTAGAGCTACGCGCTCTTCAGTATCATTGATTTTACGAGAGATACCACCAGCGTATGGCGTGTTTGGCATAAGAACAGTAAAACGTCCTGGCATACTTACGTACGTTGTAAGAGCTGCGCCTTTGGTGCCGCGTTCTTCTTTGCGTACCTGTACAAGGATCTTTTGTCCTTCTTTCATAACGTCTTCAATTGCATAACGGCGGTGGATAGGAACTGTACGCTCCTTCGTCGCTGTTTCGCTCTCGTCTTGAACAATCTCTTTAGCTTTGGTTGTTGTCTTGCGTGTACGTGCTGGCTTCTTCGCTGCTTCATCTGTAGCTGTTTCAGATGATGTTTCAGTTGTAGATGCAGGCTTTCTACGAGGGCGTGATGGTTTCTTTGCGCCTTCTGTTGATGCCTCTTTCTTTTCAGATGGTTTTGTATCTTCAGAAGCTTTTTTATCAGAGTGTCTACGAGGGCGACGAACTTGCTGTTTACGGTTTGTTCTTTTAGCGCCTGTTTTTTTAGTGCCAGATTTGGGAGCGCTATCATCGTCAATGCTATCTGCCATGGCGTTAGCAAGGGCCATTGCGCGCGCGTCTTCTTCAAGCTCTTCAGCTGAAAGGTTTAGTGCATCAGGTGCGCTGCTTGGCTTTACAATAGGTGCATCATCATTATCGTCATCATCATCAGTTGCTTCAGTGTCTCCAGATGATGCTCTTTTAGGTGCTTTTTTAGCCTGTTTGCGAGCTTCGCGCTCTTCGCGGCGGCGCTCAAATTCTTGATCGCGCTCTTCCATGCGCTGTCTGCGCTTGTCTGCAATCTCTTCTAGTTCTTCCATAAGGGCTTTCTTTTCAGCTTTTGGAAGGTCAAAGTACTCAGGGTGAATTTCGCCAAAGGCAAGGAAACCGTTTCTGTTACCACCATAGCTTACAAAAGCAGCCTGGAGAGACGGTTCTACACGGTTAATTTCAGCAATGTAAACATTGCCTTTTGTCATCTCTTTACCGGTTGTTTCAACTTCAAATTCTTGGATACGTTGGTTGTCGTCTGCTACAACAACGCGAAGCTCTTCAGTGTGAGCTGCATCAATAAGCATTTTTTTTGCCATCTGCCTGTGCCTTTTAATAGGGACTGTGCAGAGATTTTTGAGGGGAGTGTGTTTGTACTAATCTAAGCGTTTTTAAAAGAAAAACTAACATGTTTCGCTATTTTTTATATGGCTACTTGTGTGTTGTTCTTATTGTTTTTGCTTATTTGGGTTCCCAGTTTCAAGGAGGCGTCTGTATTCTCAGAGAGGCCATTATTAACTTGCTGGGTGAAAAATCTGTATCTCACTCTAAAATCTGTTGCACAAATCATTTGTGTTTGTGTCGTCACTTTTAATCGGTAGTTTGTCATCGCATATAAGTGATGAGGTTACCAAAAAACTTGTTTGTTTAGGCTTACTTAGTAAAAGCCTTATTTATTTGTACAGCTTTTAAAAAACAAAAGCAATAAAAATGTGCTAATCTACGCAGAATTAGGCAGGGGTTAAAAGTAAAAGAAATGCAGGGGGAGTGCGGTGTTAAGTTTTGTTCTGAAAAAGTTTTTTTCGCTCATACCTGCGCTAATCGGTCTTTTTATTTTAACCTTTATGTTGATCTATTTAACGCCAGGCGATCCTGTGGATGCGCTTCTGGGTGATTTTGCCCTGCCAGCTGATAAAGAGAAGATGCGAGAAGCTATGGGATTGACACGTCCTGCGCATGTGCAGTTATGGATGTCCTTTAAGGGGGTTTTATCTGGTGATCTTGGTACATCCTTTAAAACAGGGGAGCCTGTTGCTGCTGTTATTGGGAGCCGCTTGCCAAGTACGATTCTTCTTGGATTTGGCGCCCTTGCTTTTGCAGTACCACTTGGGTTTTTGCTTGGGTTTCTGGCTGCTTCCCATAAAATGGGCTTTTTAGATAAGTTTTCAAAATTTTATATTACGGCAGCTTTTTGTATGCCTAGCTTTTGGTTTGGCCCTATTTTAATTCTTGTATTTTCTGTGTGGTGGCCATTATTTCCACTTGGGGGGCAGGATGGTTTTTCTTCGCTTATTTTACCAAGTATTACCCTTGGTCTCGGTATGAGCGCTGTGCTGACTAAACTCGTGAGGGATTCAATTCTGGAAACAGGCAATGCAGCTTATGTGAAGCTTGCACGCTCAAAAGGGCTATCAGAGGATGATATCCTTACTAAACATGTTTGGCCCAATGTACGTATTCCTATTTTTACAATGGTTTTTTTACAGATGGGCGCACTTTTAACTGGAGCCATTCTTACGGAAGCTATTTTCCAGTGGCCTGGCGTGGGGAGCTTGCTTATTGAATCAATCCATAGCAGAGATTACCCAACTTTGCAGGGTTGTGTTTTGTTTGTGGGGTTTGTTTATATGTTTATGAACTTTTTAAGCGATATTGTGGCGGCTCTTCTTGATCCAAGAATTTTAAAGGGGGAATAACTCTATGAGGCTTAGATATTCAGTGCCGCTTGCTCTTCTTTTTGTGATGGCTCTTTTTTATCCGTATGACCCTTATACGATGTCAATTGAACAAGCGTATCAGACGCCTTTTGGTTCGGCCTTTATGGGGTTTGATGGATTAGGCAGGGACCTTCTGTCGCGCATTGTTTATGGTATGGGCACATCTCTTATTGTGGCTTTGGGCGTTGTTTCTATTGCAAGCGTTATAGGTATTTCTATTGGCTTGGTTTCAGGTTGGTGCGGCGGTATAATAGATAATGTTTTAATGCGTTTTGCTGATATTGTTCTTAGCCTTCCGGGTATTTTGGTTGCTGTCATGTTTGTGGCGCTGAGTGAACCGAGCATTTTTAATATTATATTGGCTCTTTCTCTTACAGGGTGGGTTGGGTTTGCAAGGCTTGCGCGCGTGCAGACGCAGGTCATAAAGAAGGCAGATTTTGTAACGGCATCAAGCTTACTTGGCGTTTCATCTTTTCGTGTTTTGTTTAAGCATATTCTTCCTAATATATCTACGGTACTGTTTGTTGAGGGGTTATTTACTGCGGTGGGTGCTATGATGGCAGAGGCAGGGCTTTCTTTTTTAGGTGTAGGGCTTGCGCCGCCAACGCCTAGCCTTGGTGGATTGCTGAAAGAAGGGGCGAGTGTAATTATGATAGCGCCACATATTGTTATTTTTTCTGGGGTAGGTTTGGGGATTCTTTTGCTACTGTTTTCTTGCCTTGGTGAAAGATTAAAATTAAAAGTTAGCAGATAAAAAGTCCCGTGGTACACTGCGTTGTAATACGGTTTGGTACAAAGAGTAATGAAAAACAATAAACCTAATTTGATATGTTAAAAATATTCCGTAAGTTATTTATTTTGATTTGTTTTTGCATGTTTTCTGTGCATGTTTTTGCCGCACCTGTGGTAGAGAAAATTCGTGTGGGTCAAAATGGTACTGCCACGCGCGTGGTGCTTGAGTCTAACCAGCCTATTAAATCTAACTTCTTTGTTTTGCCAAGCCCTGACCGTTTTGTGATGGACTTTGGCTCTCTCTCTTTTAAACCAAGTTTGTCATCTGTGAAAATTCCTGAAAGGTCAATTCTTAAGGGGATGCGCCAAGGGCTGTTTAAGCCGGGTGTGATTCGAATGGTGTTAGATCTAAATGGACCGGTAGAGCCAACTGTATTTGCTATTCCTGCCAACGGTGAATTTGGTTTCAGGCTTGTCATTGATTTAAAACCTCGTAAAGGAAAAAGCGTATCTATTAAACGCAAAACACCATCTCTTGCTACGGCAAAAACGATCCAGCCAAAAGTAAAGCCTAAGCCAAAAGAAGCGCCTGTTGTTGTGGTGATTGATCCTGGGCACGGCGGTGTAGACCCTGGAGCTGTGGCAAACAAGGCTTATGAAAAGCATATTGTTCTTAAAATTTCGAAATACATTAAGGCGAACCTTTCAAAAAATAAAAATATTAAAGTTTACCTCACTCGTGAGAAGGATATTTTTGTACCCCTTGCTGACCGTGTAAATTTTGCACAGCGTAAGCAAGCAGATATTTTTGTAAGTATTCATGCTGATGCCCACGATGATCACCGCGCGAAGGGCGGGTCAATTTATGTGCTGAGTGAAAAATCTTCTGATAGAGAGGCCGCACGCCTTGCGAAAGCAGCCAACAAAGGGGATATTATGGCCGGTGTCGATTTTTCAGCGGAAGCGCCTGCTGTACGTAATATTCTTGTTGATTTGACGCGCCGACAGACAAAAAATAAATCATCTTTGCTGGCACGTTCTGTGCTAGATGAACTCGATGGCGTGGTAAGGCTTCGACGTAAGGAAGTTCTTTTTGCTGGCTTTAAAGTACTTAAGTCTCACGTGGTACCAAGTACACTTGTTGAAACAAGTTATCTGTCTAACCCAAGAGATGCCCGCGTACTTAAATCAACGTCAGGGCAGAAAAAGATTGCCGCAGCCGTGGCAGAAGGTATAGAAGACTACATCAAAAACCATATGCGAAAGTAGTAAACAGGCGAATGGGCTTTATTTTTAGAAATTTTTGGAAAAAAATGTTTTACCTGTTTCTCTTTGGAACAGTGTCTTCAGTGCTTCTTGTCCTTGGGGTTTATATACATTTTTCAAAAGATCTTCCTGATTTTTCAGGGCTTGAGGATTATCGACCGCTTCAAATTACAAAAGTTTATGCAGAAAACGGTACGCTGATTGATGAATTTGCAAAAGAAAAGCGTATTTACACACCAATCTCTGAGATTCCAAAAGAAGTAATTGCAGCTTTTCTTGCTGCTGAGGATACAAGTTTTTATACCCATGGCGGCTTTGACATAAAAGGTATTGTTCGTGCCATGCTTGTTAATATTATGACAAACAGGCTGCAAGGTGCCAGTACGATTACCCAGCAAGTTGCAAAAACCTTTTTATTAAGTAGTGAGCGAACGTACACACGTAAAGTAAAAGAGCTCATTTTGGCGCGCCGTATTGAAAGCCATTTTACAAAAAACCAAATCTTAGAGCTTTATCTTAACCAAATTTACCTAGGGAACGGAACTTATGGAGTTGCAGCAGCAGCTAAAGGGTATTTTGGAAAGCGCCTTGATGAGCTAGATATTGATGAACGGGCTATGCTTGCAGGCCTTCCTAAAGCGCCATCAAGTTATAACCCTTACAGACGCTACGAGCGCGCAATGTCTCGCCGTAATATTGTACTTATGCGCATGCTCGATGAAAATGTGATCTCTCAGGAAGAGTATGAAACATATAAAAGTAAAGACCTAGAGCTGGCCTCTCGTTCGGGATCAAATTTTCCGGTTGGCGGGTTTTACCGTGAGGCGGTAAGGCGTCAAATTGAGGATGATTTTGGCTCGGAAGCACTTTATGAAAAAGGCTACAGTGTGTTTACAACACTTGACCCTGTTTTGCAAAAGGCAGCAGAAGATGCAGCAGTGCGCGGCGCAGTGGATTATCATAAACGCCACGGTTACGGCGGCCCTTACCAGCAAATGGAAGAGTTTGAAGATGAAGCTGCTGACACATTGATTATGAAATATGAAGAACGTTACAAAGACTATCAGGCGTTTGGCACGTTTGCTGTTGTAACATCTGTTTCTGATACAGTTGCAGAGCTATACCTTGGTGACGGGGATATTGGCTTTTTACCATTTAAGGATTTAGGTTGGGCAAAAGAAGTTATTACGCACAATAAAGATGGCAAACTGTTAGAAAAGCCTAAGCTTGGGCCGAAGCCTGAGAGCTTGACTGAGATTGTGGCCGTAGGTGATTTAATTGCCGTAAAAGCGAATGGCCCAGAAGGAACCTATGCGCTTAGCTTTATGCCTAAAGTGCAGGTGGCTCTTGTCGCTATTGATCCGCTTTCTGGTGCTGTGCGTGCGCTTGTTGGTGGCTTTGGGGATACAAAAGGCTTTAACCGCGCCTTGCAAGGCAAGCGTCAGGTCGGGTCATCCTTTAAGCCTTTCGTTTATAGTTATGCACTAATGGAGGGCTATACGCCGGCCACAACAGTGCTAGATGCACCAGTTGTAGTACGCGAGGGAGAGTTTGGTAAAGCTTGGAAACCGCAAAACTATAATAAGCATTTTTATGGAGATACGCCTCTGCGCGTCGGGCTTGAGAAATCTCGTAACCTGATGACAATTCGTCTTGCGCAGGATCTTGGTATCCGTCGTATTATTCGCTATGCTAAAAGCTTTGGCCTTGATGGCGAGTTTCAGCCAGACCTTTCAACGGCTCTGGGTTCTGGAAATGTAACACTTGTAAGCCTCACATCAGCTTATGCAAGTTTTGTAAATGGCGGAAAAGTTGTGCAGCCTTATATGGTAGAGCGTGTGATGTCTGGCCTTGGGCAAACATTACAGAGCCATGATTCTTTATGCCGTAGCTGCGGCGACGTGCTAAATATTCCAGAACCTTTCTATGAAGATAAACAAGTTATGCCAGAAACAGTGGCTTACCAAACGGCAAATATGCTGCGCGGCGTTGTTGAACGCGGAACAGCACGTAGGGCAAGTAAGCTACCTGGTTTTGTTGGCGGTAAAACAGGCACAACAAACGATTACATTGATGCGTGGTTTATGGGCTTCTCGCCAGAGCTTACCGTGGGTGTTTGGATTGGTTTTGATAATCCTGTAAGCCTTGGGCATGCAGAAGGCGGTTCACGCGCGGCATTGCCAATTTGGGTGGACTTTATGGGGCAGGCACTTACCCATGTTGAAAGACGCGAAATGGTTGTTCCTAACGGAATTTCCTTTGTGCGTATTGATGCCGACACAGGCGAGCGTCCAACACCTTTAAGTAAGCGCACGCTTATTGAGGCGTTTGTGCCAGGAACAGAGCCTGAGCTAAAAACTATTCCAAATACATTTGGTGAAACTTCAGAACCAAATGAAGATTTTGAAGATTTAGGTATCTATTAGGGGGATATAAGAGATATGTCATTTGATCATAAAGAAAAGTTAGTAGTTCTACAGAAAGAAGTAGATCTGCTGAGGGGGTATCTTTGACCTCGGTCAGTTAAAGTGTGACCTTGAAGAACTTGAAGTAAAAGCTGCTGACCCTGACCTTTGGTCCAATCAGGAGCAAGCGAAGAGTGTGCTTCAGAAAAAATCTTATCTTGAGTCTGTGTTAGGGAGCATGACCTCCCTTGAAACGCGTGTAAGTGACGTAGATGTTTTATTTGAGCTTGCGGAAGCTGAAGGGGATGAGGATACGGCCGCAGAGGCGCTTCGAGAGCTTGAAAAGATTGAGAAAAAAGTTTCTGAAATGAAAATTGAACGTCTGCTTTCCGGTGAGGCAGATAGTAACAATGCATTTGTTGAAATTCATGCTGGAGCAGGGGGCACGGAGTCTCAGGACTGGGCCAATATGCTACTGCGCATGTACCTTAGATGGGCAGAGCGCCGTGGTTATAGCGCAGACATTGTTGATGAATCACGCGGAGATGAGGCGGGTATTAAATCCGCAACGATTAAAATTTCTGGCATGTTTGCTTATGGGTACTCTAAAAATGAATCAGGCGTACATCGCTTGGTTCGCATTTCTCCTTTTGATTCAAACCAGCGTCGCCATACTTCTTTTGCAAGTGTATTTGCTTACCCAGAAGTGGATGACTCTATTGATATTACCATTGAAGAAAAAGATTTACGCATTGATACCTTTCGTGCAAGTGGGGCAGGTGGCCAGCACGTTAATACGACAGATAGCGCGATTCGTATTACTCACGTGCCAACTGGTATTGTGGTGCAGTGCCAAAACCAACGCTCTCAGCACCAAAACAAAGATGCTGCTATGAAAATGCTTAAAGCACGACTTTTTGAAGCTGAAATGAAAAAGCGTGAAGCTGAAAGAGATGCGATGGAAGCTTCTAAAACAGATAACGGCTGGGGAAGCCAGATTCGTTCTTACGTGCTACATCCTTATAAAATGGTGAAAGACCTGAGAACGTCTCACGAAACAGGTAATACTGACGCTGTTCTTGATGGGGATCTTGACCCTTTCATCCAAGAAATGCTTTCGCAAAACGCATCAAAAGGCGGCAGTGCTTGTGATTAAAAAACTCTCCAAATACACAGTTATTACTTTCCTTTGCTTGCTTGGAATTTTCCTTGCTTTAGCGGGTATAGTGGTTATTCGGTTAAATATGGCGCCTATCTCTCTTTCGCACCTTTTGCCGTACGTGGAAAAACAGCTTGTATTTTATAAATACGCCGTTGAAATGGATGACCTTGTGATGAGCTATGACGGTCGTTTGGTTATTTCTGGCCGAGATGTCCGCGTGGTAAATAAAGACAGCCAACATAGTATTCTAAATCTTGAAAAAGCAACCTTCCGCTTTTCAAATAGTAACTTGCTGCGCGCTAAATTTGTACCGCGTGAAGTGATGGCTTCAGGTTTAAAGGTTGCGGCAGAACTTACAGAATCAGAGCTTCGTGTGGGGGAGGACTATGCCTTTGCCCTAAATGGCGGGCAAGAGGATATTCAAATCAATGTACCCATTGTTGCCGTACTTGAAGATATGCATAAGCATGTTTCTCTTTCTGGATGGCAAAAATTTGAAGTTGAAAACGCACAGCTTCAGCTTAAAGATGCTAGAAAAAATGTATCTTGGGCCTTTAGTGATGTGGCTATTTTTCTTGATAGTGATTTTCAGAATATTTCAGCCAAGCTTACAGGGATTGTTAAGCGCTCTGGCGTTACAGAGCAGGTACCGCTTTCTTTAAGCTTGAGACATGATTGGGGTGATAAAAACCTACATGTAAAATCTGAATTCTCTGAACTTTCTGGTGCTGTGGTTAAAGCTTATGTGCCTCAGCATTTAACAGATATGGTAAAAAGTCGTGTTTCAGGGCAAATTGAAACAGAGTGGAATGATATTACGCTCTTTGATGGGCTAAAGGTGAGCTTGCAAGCGCCAGAGACATCAGTAAAAATCCCAAGAGTATTTTCAGATCCTTTAGAGTTTTCTTCTGTTGATTTAGACGGTGAAATTTCAGTTAATCGTTTTGGGCGTTTATCTTTAAGTCATCTTAAAGCGGTAGACCTTGACGGTACTGTTTTTACAGCCTCTGGTGAAGTGAGCAAATTTTTATCCAATGAGCCTCAGCTTGATATTGAGTTAAGAGTCTCAGATACAAACCTTGCTAAAGTATTAGAATATATTCCTAATACAGTTTCTGCAAACGCCGTTAAATGGATTCATGAGCACCTTAACCTTGATGCAAAAGTAAAAGATTTTTTGCTTACATTTAAGCCTGCTGCACCAATGCCGTTTTGCGGCACTGATTGTGGTTTGGAAATTCAGTTGAATTATGAAAACCTAAAAGTATCTGATATTAAAAGCCTGCCGCCTGCACAGAATTTAGCAGGCCGCTTTCTTTTAGGGCAAAACGAAATACGCGTAACGTCTAAAAACGGAAATGTGGGCCAGCAAAAAGCAGATCGAGTTAAAGTGATATTAGATGAGCTTTTTTCTACAGAAGAATCTTTTGTTTATATTGAAGCAACAGCCAAAGGCCCTGCGGCAGAGGTTGTAAAGCATGTTAAGGCTTTGGTGCCTGACAGTAAAATTCCGCCCCTTGAAGGAGAACATGTTTCTTTAGTAAAGCTAAAGCTCTCAACAAAAAAAGAACGCGCTGATGATATTACTTATAATGTTTCAACAACGCTGACGCATTTAAAGATGGAGCTTCCAGAAGATGAAGGCCTTCTTGAAGCTGACCTTGCCATATTTAATGGTAAAAACGGTTATTCTTACTTTAAGGCGGATGAAGCTTTCCTGAAGGATATGCCTGTTTCTTTGGCTTGGTCTCTTGAAAAAAAGGGAGAGAACGCTCTTCAAAATATTAAACTTTCAGGTTTACAAACACCTGAAATGATTTTGAAAGATGTTCCTGAGAGCCTGGTAAGTATTGATGAAAAAATTCCTTTTACATTAAAGGTTCTGCAAAAAAATGAAGAGCCACAAAAAATTTGGCTAGAGAGTTCTCTTGATAAAAACTTTATAGATGTAAAGCTCTTCAACTGGAAAAAAGAGAGAGGTGTGCCTCTTGCTCTTAAGGCAGAAGGTACTTTAAATAAAGGAAAATCAGTCTCTTTAAGTAAGCTAGAACTTAAAGGAGAGTCTGTTGACGTTAAGGGAAGTGTTACAAAGAATTTAGCCAAGCTTGAAAGCTTACCAATTTTTGAGTCTGCTACATTTAAGGTGGGTAACCGTAACGATTTAAGTGAATTTTCTTTTGATGGGAAAAAATTAAAAATTAAAGGCCAAAGCCTTGATCTGCAGAACTTGTTTGTAAAAAATGAAAAAGAAACGAAGTCTCCTTTGAGCGAGATAGCAGATTTTTCTGCTGATGTGCACGTGGACGATCTCTTCCTTGCAGGTGGAGTTCCTTGGAACTTTACAAGAGGAACGGCCTCTAAAAAAGGAAGCTTCTGGGATACTGCTGATATTAAAGCCCAAGTAGAGGGCACACCAGTTACCATTAAACTTATGGATAGCCCTGAGCCAGAGAAAGCTTTTGAGAAGAAGGTTGAGGTTAGGTCATCTCGTGCAGGGCAGTTTTTACGGTCTCTTGGGGCTTATGAGCATATGCGTGGCGGCACGCTAATCTGGGACGCTTTTTTTAGTACAGATATGAAACGTGGGCGCGGTGGAATAAGCATGGATAATGTTCGTATTGTAAAAGCACCTTTATTGGTAAAGCTTATTTCTTTCCTTTCTCTTGAGGAACTTTTAAGTTCTCAATCGGGTATTAAATTTGAGGATGTTGATGGAAATTACACAATAAACGATGGCTTTATTGATGTTCACCAGGTGCGCATGAGCGGCCCTTCTATAGGGCTTAGAGCTGTCGCTTCTGCTCATCTAGAGGAACAGGCGATCTCTGTCAGAGGGCAAATGATTCCTGCTGAAGGCCTAAACCAAGTTGTAAGCAAAATCCCTCTTATTGGAACAATTCTTACTGGGTCTCAGGAAGGGTTAAGCGTTGCTAACTTTTCAATTCTTGGTAGCTTTAAAGATCCAAGTGTAAGCGTAAACCCGCTTTCTCTTATTACGCCTGGGCTTTTAAAAGACTTTTTCTCAGGCATTATGGGTGATGATAGCGGTTCTGTTGATGGCGCAAGAGGGGACCTGAGAGAGTTTATTCACAAACGCCGACAAAAACAAAAGAAGACATAGGACAAAAAATGAGTAAGCATTTAGTAGGAAGTCTGTTTTTAACATGTGCTTTAGTTGGCTGCGGTAATTCAAGTGAGGCAAAGCAGGCCAGTGCTCATGATGGTATATTCTATGACCTTACAATTAAAGGCGTTGAAGGGGAAAATGTTGGGGCCTTTAAGGTTGAAATTGCAGATGAAGCAGGTGAGCGCGCGCAAGGACTTATGTACCGAACCCAGATGGATGATGACAAGGGAATGTTATTTATCTGGGATGAGCCGCGCCGTTACATGATGTGGATGAAAAATACGAATATCTCTCTTGATATGCTTTTTATCAAAGATCAAACAATTCTTGATATGGCTCTTGGAACTGTACCTCATTCTGAGGAAAAAATTGGCGGTATGGCAATAGTTGATAAAGTACTAGAGCTTCCAGCAGGGCGTGTGAAAGCTCTTGGTATTCAGGTTGGTCATACAATTCACTATAAGGCAAACTAAGCCTTTATTACGTCTTTTCTTAGAAGTGGAATGGGTCGTCGTATGGCTTGTCTTTTACGTATTTGTATTTTAAATAATCTTTTGTGAGATCGTAAACCTTATGCCTTAAGCGTATAAGCGCGTAGAGGTTTGGCAGAATCATAAGCCCTGTTACTGTTGTCGCCATCGCCCACACAAGTTCTAGTTTTAAGACAGCGCCTGCAAAAATACAGGCAATAAAAGCAATTCTGTAAAAGAAAATTGATTTCACTCCCATAAGATATTCGGTTGCTTTTTCACCGTAGTAGCACCAGCCAAGCAAGGTGGAGTAAGCAAAGAATAATAGGCTTACAGATACAATGACAGAGCCAATATTAAAGCCTGAAACAACAGGAAAGGCCGTTGCAAAGGCAAGCCCTGTAAGGGAAGCGCCATTCTCTCCGCCTGTCCAAACACCGGTTGTTAAAATAACAAGCGCTGTAAGCGTACAAACAACAAGCGTATCAATAAATGTTTGCAGCATAGAAACAAGAGCCTGCTCTGTTGGGTGCGTTGTTTTGGCCGCAGCGGCAGCAATAGGGGCGCTCCCAAGGCCAGATTCGTTAGAGAATACACCGCGTGCCAAGCCAAGCTGAACAGCTGTTTTAACAGCAACACCAACAAACCCACCAACGGCAGCAGTGCCGCTAAAGGCGCTCTTAAAGATAAGTACAAAGGCCTCTGGAACTTCTCCAATGTTTAAGACAACAATGTAAACAGCAGCAAGCGTATAGAGAGTAATCATAACAGGTACAATAGCGCTAGCTACTTTTGCAATACGGTTAATGCCGCCAAGAATGACAAGGCCTGTTCCTGCAGCCAAAATAATACCTGTAACAGTAAAGGGAACATTAAATGTTGATTCCATGATATCTGCAACGCTGTTACTTTGAATCATGTTACCCAGGTTAAGGGCTGCAATAGCCATAAAGATAGCAAAGAGGCTTGCAAGGAAGGGGTTGCCAAGGCCATAGCGGATGTAATACATAGGGCCACCGCTCATGCTGCCATTTTCATTTTTAATACGGAAATGAATACCAAGAATCGCCTCACTAAATTTTGTGGCCATACCAAGGATACCTGTGAGCCACATCCAAAATATTGCGCCAGGTCCACCCATAGCAATGGCTGTGGCTACGCCAGCAATATTACCTGTTCCCACTGTAGCGCTAAGCGCTGTCATAAGTGCTTGAAGATGACTAATATCTCCATGGCCACGGTTTTCCTTTTTAGAGAAAATAAGCTGCCATGCGTACTTAAACTGAGTAATTTGGATAGCACGAAGGCCAACGGTTAAAATAGAAGCCGTCACAACAAGGATGATCAGCATAGGCCAGCCCCAAAGTACATCGTTAATGCTATTGAAAAAATCCAACACTTTGGCTTGGGACATGACTTATTCTCCTTGTCGATCTTTATAGAGCCTTAGGCTGCATAACACAGAGCAGGCTCTATAAAGGTTTCTTCTATTACCTATTCAAAAATTTCGCTGATGATAGCAGGCGTTAGAATCTGAGGCAAAATAATTGCATCTTTTTGACCTTTAGGAAAATAAAGGTAAAGAGGAACACCCTTTCTGCCATAGGTTTCTAAAATTTTTGTAATGCCAGAATTAAAGCGCGTCCAATCACCTCTGTAGAGCGTAATATCATGCTTATCAAAGAGCTCTAAAATACGCTTATTTTTAAGAGTTGTACGCTCATTTACTTTACAGGTGATACACCAGTCAGCTGTCATGTTAACAAATACAGCTTCTCCGTTTTGCAGGCTGGTGTAAAATTCTTCTTCCGTCCATGCGCGCCACTGTTGGTGCGCGTGAGCTGTTTCTGATTTTATTGCTTTTTCTGGTGCCCAAAGCTTTTGGTAAAGAGGGGAGCCTTCAACGCTGTTAAGGCCATACCCCATGAAAGTACCGATAGCAGCAAGCATGAAGAGAAGAGCAATAAACTTACGAACAAGCCCTGCGCTGAGTATCATGAGCTTGCCATAGCACCACGCAAAGAAAAATGTAGCAAGAAGTACAAGGATCGTTGTAAAGGACGCGACCGTGCTTGTAAGGCTTGCAAATACCCAAAGCAACCACAGCGCTGTTGCCAGCATAGGGAAAGCAAGAAATTGCTTAAAGGTCAGCATCCATGCGCCGGGCTTAGGCATCGCTTTAATAAGTGGCGGGAAAAGGGTCAGGAACATATAAGGGAAGGCGAGTCCTGCACCAAGAGCTGCAAATATTGCAATGGTCTTTTCAGGCGTTAGCGTAAAAGCAAACCCCATGGCAGTACCCATAAACGGTGCGGTGCAAGGTGTTGCAACCATAACCATTAATATGCCACTTAAAAAAGTATTTTTAAGTCCATGTTTTGTTTCTGGTTTTTCGCCAACTCTTGTAAGGCTGTCTCCAAGAGAAAATGTGCCAAACATGCTTAAACCAAGCAAGAATATAAGAAGGGATAGAATGAGTACAAAGTATGGATTTTGAAGCTGGAAACCCCAGCCAATAATTTGACCCGCTTGCGTAAGAAAGATCATTAAGCCTCCAAGTGAGACCATTGTAAGAATGACACCAAAGCTAAATGTGAGTCCGTGCAAAAAGGCTTTTCCGCTGCCAGCATGCTTAATAAGTGAAAAGACTTTAAGGGCCAGAACTGGCAATACGCATGGCATTAAATTCAGGATAAGTCCGCCCAAGAAGGCAAAGAGAAGAGAAAGCTTAAATGTCAGCTCTTGAGTGGGCGTTTTAAAAAATGAAGAGTGGTCTGTACTTTCTTGAACACCGAGTACAATGGCCTCTTGTTGAGCAGCAGTAAGCGCGCGAGTCACTTTTTCACTTTGAACAATAATGCCCTTATCGTAAGTGAGGAAAAGGCCTTCAATCGTTTTTATTTCAGGAGAGAGGTGGCTATCTTTTGTAACTTGCAGTGCCATGCGGCCATCTTCGAGGTTTACAAATGTTTGTAAAGCGCTATCGTCAATAATGCCTTCCGCTAAAGGAATAAAGCGAAGTGTTTTTGTGAATGCAGGGTCACTGATTGGAAACAGAATGGATGTATCTGTTTGGATAAGACTGTCTGCAATGAGCCCTGAATCTGGTGCTGGGTACTCTTCTGTAGAAGGGAAACGTGCGGCAGCTTCTGATGGTTTGGATGCTCCGTCTTTAGCATTAAATGTGATAGGCATTGTTAGCATAGCTTCGCCCGGCAGGCATATATCTTTACACATGAGCCAGCTTACTTCTGCGCTAAGGGTGTGCGTACCTGTTTTTAGATCTTTGCTTATTTTAGCTGGTGCGAGGAGTGTTACGCTATGTTCATAGCCATAATTTGTTAGCGGTTCAATTGGAATAATTTCAGGTGTTGGAAATTCAAAAGCACCAACAGACATACCTTTAGGTAGTTGCCAGGTTGCTTCCGGAGCAAGTCCTGAATCACCAGGGTTTATGTAATAGACATGCCAGTGCGGATCCATATCTAAGCGGATACCAACACGAAGGGCGTCACTTTCTGTAAAGCTGTCATGGCTTGTAACTAAGGTTGCGACAACGTTTTCTACGCGTTTAGAGGAAGGGGTGTTTTGCGCGTCAGCAAGGTTGAGCTGTAGCGCAGTTATAAGAAGAATAAAAAGAGTTGTGTAAAAATGCTTCATAGATACGGCCGTTTTGTATAAGAATTGTGAGTTATAATTTATTTTGCATAGCATAAGGTTTAAACTTGCTTATACTAGTACGTAAGAATAACACAAAGATGCCCTGTGATGAAAGATAAGATGCAAAAAAATGGCAAGCTCGTTCGGGATATTGATCTCGAGTTTCAGCAAGTTGCTTTTATTTTTATTATTGGCTGTTTGGGCGTATTTGTAACAATTCTTGTTTCATTGGTTCTTTTTGAAATGGTGCTTATTTATCCTCCCTCTGGCGTAGAGCTGGTCGCAAGTTTTCATGGAGGGATTTTTAAGGACAGTCCCGGTATTTTTGAAAACCTTCAGCAAAAAATACCTCTTTACCGAGATTTAACATCCCTTGTCTGGTCCTTGTGGTTTATCCCTCTTTTTGGTTTTGCTACAACGCTTGCAGTTCTTTTGCTCATTCGTCGTCATGCTTTTACAGCTAACTATAAAAAGCAGCTTGCCTTTTACAGGCGCGGTTACCTAAGAGAGCAAACGCTTAAACAAGAATTTAAGCACAAGTTTGAAGATGGGCAGGTTAAGTTTTATGATATTCAGGACGAGCTTGATGTTGCACTTATTGTTTTAACGCTTTCTGATAGCGTTGAATTTGTGAATAAATCAGCAAAAGCATATTTAGAGGGATGGGCAGCACGCGCCAACCGCTCTATTCAGATTGTGGGCTTTCGTATTCATGATGTATTTCCTGCTTATATGACATCTGGTTTGCACCTTATTATACAAGAAGCCAATAGAAAAAAAGAATATCAAGAAAAAGAGCTTTATATAGAGCCAATTGATACTTGGCTTATGATTAAAATTATTCCAACAAATGAAGAAATTTATTTTTATTTCAAAGATATTTCAGACCAAAAGCAAACGGATAACTTCTTTAAGGCAAGCGGCCATATTTTAGAGACACTTACAACGTCAAGCCCTACGCCTGTTGCTATACTTAACAGGCAATGGGACTACATGGCTGCAAGTGAAAGCTGGAAAAAGCTTTTCAAGCTTTCTGATAATGTGCAGGGCAAAAGCCATTCACAGCTTGTACCTTGGATTCCTGAAGATATTAAAGTGGCTGAATCTGAGCTTTTAAATGGCCATGAAATTAAAGTTGATGGCGACGAACATATGATTGGCGGTCAAAAGGAAATTCTAAATTGGAGCATTGTCCCTTGGACAGATCATGATAACCGTATTGCTGGTTATGTGACTTATGCTATTCCTGTGACTGAGTCTGTACGACTGCAATCTCGTGAAACGCAAGATAGAGAACGTGAAAAGCAACTTGCATACCATGACATCCTTACAGGGCTTCCAAACAGGCAGCTCTTTTATGATCGTTTGAATATGGCACTGGCTCAGGCTTACCGTCAAATGACACAGGTTGCAGTATTGTTCCTTGATCTTGATGGGTTTAAAGCTGTAAACGATAATCTTGGTCATGATGTTGGGGATATTCTTCTTAAAAAGGTATCAGAGCGCCTTATTGCTATTGTACGTGATACAGATACTGTAGCGCGTATTGGTGGAGATGAATTTACAATTATCTTAACGGGTATTCAGGATATGGCGCACGTTGCTGCCATTGGTGAAAAGGTTATTGAATCTATTAGCCAGCCGTATAAAATTGGCCCAAATGACGTACATGTAAGTACGAGTATTGGTGCAAGTATTTACCCTGATGATGGTAGCAGTACAACGGATATTATTAAGAAATCAGACCAAGCGATGTATCATGCAAAAAATACAGGTAAAAACAGATTTGTTTACTTTAGAGACGCTGAAGCAGAGCAAGATGCAGTTACTGATATTACGCCAGTAGATGACCTAGCAAGTGACCTTAAGACAGCTATTCAAAAGAATGAACTTCATGTGCTTTATCAGCCAGTTCATCAAATAGAGACAAATAAAGTTATTGGTTTTGAGGCGATGCTACGTTGGAAGCATCCACGAAAAGGGGTGATGAAGCCCGAGCAATTTATGAGCCATGCTGAAGATACAAACCTTATTTTACCTCTTGGTGAGTGGACCCTTAAAGATGTATTAGAAGCTCAAAAATCGCTTTCTACCCAGTGCGGGTACCCTGTAAAAATTTGGATGAATGTTTCAGAGCAGCAGCTTCTTGATCCGAATGTATTGCGTAGGTTTGATCGCGTTATTGAAGAGTCTAAAGTACCTAAAAAGTATATTGCTTTTGATATACCAGAAAGTATTTTTATCAATCAGTTAGAACTTGCAATTAAGCCTTTAAACTATTTACTTAAACAGGGGCACTCTGTTGCTGTTGATAACTTTGGCGTGGGAGAGAAGCCTCTAGGAAACCTAAAAGATTTGCCCGTTGATACGCTAAAAATACACCCAACGTTTATTCAGCGCCTTGAACGCAGCGAAAAAGATCGTAAAATTGTACAAACTATTATGAAAATTACACAGGATCTTCGCTTTAAAGCTGTTGCTGTAGGTGTTGAAAATGAACAGCAAAAAGCCTTTCTTCATCAGTGTGGGTGTACGGTTATGCAAGGAAATCTTCTTTCAGAACCATTACCAAAAGAAAAAATATAAAAATAATTCACGTAAGGGGGGTTGAAATAAATTCCTCAAAGCCAATACCAACTCTGTCGCCAGAGAATACACAAGGGAAGGCTTGACAATTTGGATTAAAAAACGTAATATAGTATACACAATAAGTGTTAAGGAGAGAGTGCAATGACAACCAAAACATTCGATGAAAAAAGAGCAGTTCTAATGGGATCTGTTGTTTGTCCAGAAGCTGTAAAAACAGCAGGTAGTAAGGACGGTCATGTTGCTGTTGAATTTCTTCCGGCAGAGCGTATGACACGTACTTTCCAGAGCCATGAAAAATCACTTCTTAAAAACCTTGGGTGTGTGGAATCCAACCCACAAACACAAGGCCTCCAATAAAAGTTTATTTACGACGTTAGATAAAAGGGGCCGTCTGGTCCCTTTATTTTTTTATAAAAAGTGCTTGTCAAGATGTGTACAATCTGTTTAATTGTATAATATTACTTATAAACAAGCCATATAACGCTAAAATAGGTTTATAAGATTTGCCCAAGATTTCCAAAACCAGTATTGAAGATGTAAAAGCAAGAACCTCTCTTGTAGATGTTTTTCGTCAATTTACACCTTCGCTTAAGCGTAAAGGCAAAGGCTGGTGGGCATGCTGTCCGTTCCATAATGAAAAAACACCTTCACTCCATATTGTAGAAGATAAAGGCTACTACCACTGTTTCGGTTGCGGGGCACATGGCGGGGCTATTGATCTTGTGCAGCATATGCGCGGCGGAAATTTTGTAGAGGCTGTAGAGTACCTTGCAGAATTTTCAGGCGTAACGCTTCAATATGAGGCCAGCACAACGCCTCCTGAAGTAAAGGATAAGTATCAAAAGGGCTATGAAGCACTTGAAAAGGCGAAAAAGCTTTTCATAAGTCAGCTGAACGGAAAATCTCTGGAGTATTGTGATGGTAGAGGCCTTACAGCAGAAACAGTCCAGGAGTTTGGGATGGGTTTTGCAAAAGATAGCTGGGACGCCACTTTAAATGAATTGGTGAGCGAGACTGTTGATCTTGATGCTCTCTTAGATACAGGTATTATTGGGCGCGCTGAAAGCGGTAAGCATTACGATAGGTTTCGTGGGCGTCTTATGTTTCCGATTGAGAATGAACGCGGGCAAACCGTTGGTTTTGGTGGGCGCATTTTAGAAAAGAGCGAAAATGGGGCAAAGTACCTCAATTCACCAGAAACTGATTTTTTCCATAAGAGCAAAATGCTGTATAACCTAGGCCGTGCGCGTGAACATGTAAGAACGCAAGGCTATATGCTTGTGGTTGAAGGTTATATGGACGCAATTGCACTTTGGCAGGCTGGTATTAAAACAGCAGTTGCCCCAATGGGGACAGCACTGACCGAAGATCAGACCCAACTTTTATGGCGCTACACAGATACACCGTATGTTTGCCTTGATGGAGACGAAGCAGGCCAGCGCGCAGCGCATAGAAGCGCCCTTATGGTTCTGCCCCACCTTAAACCAGGTAAAACACTAAAGTTTGTAACGATGCCAGAAGGTCATGACCCTGATAGCTACGTAGCAGAGCAGGGGGCACATGCCTTTAAAGATTTGATTAAAGCTTCAAGCACGCTTGATGATGTGATTTGGAAAGCTATGTCAGCAGACGCTGACTTTTCAGCACCAGATACAAGAGCCCGCATTGAAGGAGAAATTGGTATAACCTGTGCCTCTATTACAGATGAAACTGTGAAAAAGCATTATACCAGCGCCCTTAAAAGTAAGCTTTGGGATGCTGTAAGAGGCGGAGCCTTACAAGGCAATAAATTGCGTGCGCCATCAAATTTAAAAGGTGCGCCCGCTCAAATTAGAGACGTAGATATTGCTTTGTGTTCACTTTTATTTCAAGAGCCAATATTATTTGAAAAATTTTCTGATGAAATCGCAAGTTTAGAATTTAAAAATCAGGCGTTTAATCAGTTAGTTGGATATGGTCTTCAATTTTTAGGAAAAGGGACCCTTGACAAGCCCTCCTTTGATACCTATCTGACATCTATCGGCGCTTACGACCAGCTTTACGGTCTTTTAAGGTCCGATATTATATCTCAGATGGATTCTGGCGCACGTATTGCATATTGGCGCCGTCTCGTAAATGAGAAGCGTGCAAAAGCAAGCGAGCTTATGCCAAAAGGCTCTATTGCAGACATGGTATCGGAAGGTACAGATATGTCGGCATGGGAGGAAATGAAGAGCAGGCTCTTGGCACAAAAGCAAAAAGATGCCGAATAAAAGAGCTAAAAACTAAAGTTTATTATAACGATAAAAACCAAAACGCAGGAGGAAACCGAATGAGTAAAGATACAACATCGGTAGAAGAGAAAACAAAAGCAGCAGGCGCACCAGAAAATACTGGTGGAACAGAAGCTGTGCGTGGATCAAACCGCTTTGAAATGGAAGCGCAAGATGATGGCGTTGTTGCAGAAGACGATGATGATTATGAAGATGTTTCTGGTGTCGTAGACACAGGTGTATCTAAGCGCTCATCTGCTGTAGAAGATGAAAGCGATATCTCTACATTTGATGCACACCCAGGATTTTTTGGTGCAACAACAGCAATTGCAAAATCAACAAACCGTGACGTTTCTAGCCGTTCAGGCAGTAGCGAAGATTACGGTCGTACGGATGATCCTGTACGTATGTACCTGCGTGAAATGGGTAACGTTGACCTACTTACACGTGAAGGCGAAATTGAGCTTGCTAAGCGTATCGAAGCTGGAAAAATGGAAATGGAAGATGGGCTTTTCACTTGCCCTGCATCTTACGCATACCTATTAGACCTCATGAATGAAGTACAGATGGGCGATCGTTTCCTGCGCGATGTTGTTGATCTGAATGCAGCAATGGGTTCTTCTGATGCTGATGATGCTGATCTTGATTCTGTAGAAGATGAAGATGAAGAAGCTGGTGAAGTAAAAGAAGCAGCTTCAACTGAAAAATCTGAAGAAGGCGTTGAAGCTCAAAGCGTAGAAGGTTCTGATGAAGAGTCAGAAGAAGACGAGGAAGACGAAGAAGAGGCTGAAGTTCTTTCTTTGAGCGCGATGGAAGAGACTCTTATGCCGCGCATGACTGAAATCTTCACTGAAGTTGCTGGACATTACGGCAATATTGTTGAGCTTAACGCAAAACGCCTTGGTCTTGATGAGTCGGATAAGCAGTTTAAAGTTCTTACAGGTCAGTTGATTACACATATCACTGAAATGAAAGAACTGATGAAAGAAGTACCTTTAACTGTTGGTAAAATTGAAGACCTAACAGCGATGCTTTATGATACATCTCGTGGTATTACGCGCATTGAAGGCGGCATGGTGAAGTTTGCAGCAGGTAAAGGTGTTGATAGAACAACTTTCCTACGTGCTTACATTGGTAACGAAGAAGGTAAGCCTTTTGAGAAAATTTCAAAAGACTACAAGGAATTCTTTGCTGAGCATGGCGCAGCTGTAGAAGAACAACGTGCAGAAGTTCTAGCAACATCTCACGCTCTTGGCCTTAAGGTAGATGAATTCAAGCAACTTGTTGCGCGTGTTCGTAAAGGTGAGCGCGAAGCACGTGTTGCGAAGAAAGAAATGATTGAGGCGAACCTTCGTCTGGTAATTTCTATCGCGAAGAAATACGTAAACCGTGGTCTTCAGTTCTTGGATCTGATTCAAGAAGGGAACATTGGCCTTATGAAAGCGGTAGATAAGTTTGAATACCGCCGTGGGTACAAGTTCTCAACTTACGCAACATGGTGGATTCGTCAGGCGATTACACGTTCTATTGCCGACCAGGCTCGCACAATTCGTATTCCGGTGCACATGATTGAGACAATTAACAAGCTCAGCCGTACCCAGCGTGAAATGATGGCTGAACTGGGACGCGAACCAACACCAGAAGAGCTATCTGTTGTGATGCAGATGCCTGTGGAGAAGGTCCGTAAGGTTCAGAAAATTGCAAAAGAGCCGATCTCACTTGAAACGCCAGTTGGTGATGAGGATGACTCAACACTTGGAGATTTCATTGAAGATACAAATGCGGTTCTGCCAATTGATGCAGCTGTACAGAAGAACTTGCGTGACTCTACAACGCAGATTCTAGCCACCCTTACACCACGTGAGGAACGCGTGCTACGTATGCGCTTCGGAATTGGTATGTCAACAGACCACACACTTGAAGAAGTTGGCCAGCAGTTTAGCGTAACGCGTGAGCGTATTCGCCAAATTGAAGCGAAAGCTCTGAAAAAGCTACGTCACCCATCCCGTGCAAGATCGATGAAATCTTACTCGGAAACGGATGATTAAACAGACCCGATAAAAAAGCTCCCGAAATGGGAGCTTTTTTTATGCTTAAACCTTGTAAAGGGGCGTACTTTACCCTATATGAAAAGCATTACGTAACTTAACCTGAGTAAAATCAGGCTTCTCTTTTCTCTTTTTATCCTTGGAGGATATATCAATGAAACTTTCGCGATATCAAATCGCAGCGCTGATGATTGTGGCTTCAATTACCTTGATTACTGTCTACATGGGCGGTTTTCTTGCTGAAGTCATTGTTCTTGGGTTTCTTGCAAAAATTGCCTCAGGCATTTGCACGAAGCTTGCAGACGGTGTTGCTGTTGGCGGTTTCCGCTTGGGGACTCTTTCTTTAAAGGTTCCTTTCTTTAGCCTTCCTTACATGCTCACACTCTTCCGCATTCCGTTTACTGACGTGAACGTGAAAATGCCCTGGGTGTTCAAGCGCTGTGAGATCAATATTCCGTTCACTTGGGTCAAGGTTCCACACCTGTTCACGGTTCGGATGAACATGGGTCTTTCGGCTCCCATTCTCACTATTTTAATCCCTTTGCTGATTGTGGCAGGGATGGGAACTTATATGGTAACAGTTGTATCCAAACTGGAAACACTGTTTGGTGGATTTTCGGAAGAAGCTCTTCGCCCCATGTCACAGTCTATCGTGTCATGGTATGAAAGTACTTTCTCTGGAACACCGCTTGAGCGAATTGATGGGAATATGATCGCAAACTTCTTGGTGGGCGTGCCTACTTGGGTAAGTGAAAATCTTCTTGCTTATGCCAATAAAGCGCTAAGCTTTGCGCCCAAAGTTGTGCATGCATTTATCTTCTTGATTATGTGGTGGATTGCAACCATTGAATGGAAGAAGTATGTCGCGCCCTTCATGGTAGAAGTTCTGCACCTGGTTACGCCTGCGCGTTTCCAGGATCCGATTGACCGTGTTTTGGCGGGTATGGATGATGCTTTGACCAACCTGCTTTTGGGTTGGGTTCGTATCGGTATTACTCTGGCCTTCATTATTATGTTTGTCTTGCTCTTTGCAGGATTTAGCTTGGTAATGGCAGTGTTCCTTGGTTTGGTTGCTGGCTTTTTGTCGGTTGTGCCGTTTATTGGCTCGTGGATTGCGCTGATTGTTACGCTTGTAGTGACCTTTGCAACGTTCCTTAATACCACTGTTTTCCCGTACATTGTTGTGCTGGTTGGTGTTGGTGCTGTGAACTTTGTTTTGGAATCCAAGATTCTAACCCCAAAATATGTTGGCGACAGCCTTCGTATTTGGAAAATTGGTGTGATTCTGGCTGTGATTGCTGGTGGTAAGCTGCTTGGCTCCATGGGCTTTATTGCGGCTCTTCCAATTGTCTGTGTGGTGAAACCGCTGGCACTGGAAGGCATTTTGCAGTTGTATCTGCATAAGCTGTACGTTGGTGATTTGTCTGGAATGAAGTTCTTCCAGTCGATGCTGAAGCGTCACCGCCATGTGTACACGTCTCGCGCTGCTGCCGCTCTGGCACGCCGTCGTGAGATGCTGAAACAACAAGCGCCTTGTGCTGAAAAGCGCATGCGCCGCGTTGGTAAGCTGCTTCGGAATACTGAACATGTTGATGCGGAGCAGGTTAATACGCCTGCAACCTAAAACTCGATAAACTGAAACAGTCCCCTTATGGGGGCTGTTTTCTTTTGTTTTCACTGTAAATAAGTTTATTGAGGCTCATGTTTCAAGCGGCGTTGCCTTAATTCTTATTTACAGCAAAAAACTTTATATGCTAACTACAAAAACAGCCGCGACTTTTCCTTGAAATATGATATGATACGCGCGTAATTTAAATAAGAATAAAGGGAATGTTCTCATGAAAGCCCTCGTTGCGATTAAGCACAGTATTAACGCCTATGTAAAACCTACCGTTAAAACGGATGGTAGTGGCGTTGATCTTTCAACTGTTAAAATGTCAATGAACCCATTCGATGAAATTGCTGTGGAAGAGGCGGTGCGCCTTAAAGACGCTGGTAAAATTTCTGAGATTATTGTGGTGTCTATCGGCAAAGCAAATGTAACGGAAAGTATTCGTAAAGCTCTTGGTATGGGGGCGGATCGTGGTATTCATGTGCTTACAGATGAGGATATGTACCCTCTTGCTGTCGCGCGTATTCTTCAAGTTCTTATTGAGAAAGAAGGCACAGATGTTGTGCTTATGGGTAAGCAATCAATTGATGGTGACAATAATCAGGCTTCTCAAATGCTATCTGGCATGATGGGCTGGTCTCAAGCTATGTTTGCTTCAAAGGTGGAGCTTGATGATGGAAAAGCAGAAGTCACGCGCGAAGTTGATGGCGGGCTTGAAACGATTTCAGTTAAACTGCCAACAGTTATTTCAACAGATCTTCGCCTTAATGAACCACGTAATGTCACGCTTCCCAACCTGATGAAGGCCAAGCAAAAGCCTATTGAAGAGGTGGCGCTTATAGACCTTAACGTGGGTACGCAATCAAAAGTCTCTGTGCTTAAGGTAGAAGAGCCTGTTGCGCGTTCTGGCGGTATTAAAGTGGATAACGTAGCGGAGCTGGTTCAAAAACTTAAAGAAGAAGCGAGGGTAATTTAATGTCTGTACTCGTTATTGCAGAGCACACAGGTACTGCACTTAAAACAACAACCCATACAACAATTGATGCGGCTAGCCACCTTGGCCCTGTAACAGTGCTTGTAATGGGGGGCGTTGCTGTAACAGCAGCAGAAGAAGCAGCAAAGCTTGAGCATGTGACAGAGGTTTTGCTTGTTGAAGCACCGCACCTTGAGCATATGCTGGCTGAAGAATGCGCAGAACAGGTTGTTGGCCTTGCTGATAAGTATAGAGATATCCTATTCCCTGCAACCACTTTTGGTAAAAACGTTATGGGGCGCGTTGCTGGAATTTTAGAAAGTTCAGCTATATCTGATATTATTGAAATTATTGATAATAAAACTTTTAAACACCCTACATATGCAGGTAATGCCATTGCCACAGTACAAACAACTGAAAAAAAGCTTATTGCAACGATTCGCCCAACAGCTTTTAACGTTGTTGCTGAGAGCGGTAGAGAAACAAAAGTAACGGTTATTGGCGCAAAGCCAGCGCTTGGACTCAGTACTTTTGTGAGAGAAGAGTTATCAGATAGCTCTAAACCTCAGCTAGGCAGCGCTAAAGTTGTTGTTTCTGGCGGGCGCGGACTTAAAGAAGCAGATAACTTCAGCATGTTAGAAGAGCTTGCAGGAAAGCTTGGCGGAGGTGCTATTGGTGCCACGCGCGCAGCCGTGGATCTTGGGTGGGTGCCTAATGATTACCAAGTAGGCCAAACTGGTAAAGTTGTCGCGCCAGATATTTACTTTGCTGTAGGTATTTCAGGTGCGATTCAGCACCTTGCAGGCATGAAGGATTCAAAAGTAATTGTTGCTATTAATAAAGATGAGAACGCACCAATTTTTGATGTGGCAACTTATGGGCTTGTTGCAGATCTTTTTGAGGCGATTCCTGAACTCATTAAGGAGCTATCTTAACCCATGAGAGACACAGCATTTCGCACAGATAGAGAGTTTATGCCATATGACGTTGTTGTGGTGGGTGCAGGCCCAGCAGGGCTTTCATTTTCTATTAAAATTAAGCAGTTAAACCCAAAGCTTAATGTATGTGTTTTAGAGAAAGGTAGCGAAGTTGGGGCACATTTACTTTCTGGTGCTGTGTTTGAACCACGCGCTTTAAATGAGCTTATTCCTGATTGGAAAGAAAAGGATGCGCCGCTCAAAGTTAAAGTAAAAAGTGATGCTTTTTACTTTATGACACACAAGCGTGCGCTGAGGCTTCCTACTCCGCCTCAAATGAAAAACCATGATAACAATTACATTATTTCTCTTGGTATGTTTGGTCGCTGGCTATCTGCGCAAGCTGAAATGCTTGGGGTTGAAGTTTTTCCAGGTTTTGCAGCTGCTGAAGTTCTTTATAACGAAGACGGTTCTGTTGCCGGTGTAGCTACCGGAGATATGGGGATTGGTAAAGACGGCGAAAAAACTGAAAATTACGCAGCAGGTATGGAAATTCATGCCAGGCAAACTGTTTTTGCAGAAGGGTGCCGAGGGTCTTGCTCTAAGGAAGTGATTTCTAAGTTTGAACTGGATAAGAATAGCCAGCCGCAAACTTATGGCCTAGGTATTAAAGAAATTTGGGAAATTGCCCCAGAAAATCATGATGAAGGCCATACGGTTCATACAATTGGTTGGCCGCTCGATCGTAAAACTTATGGGGGCAGCTGGCTTTATCACATGGCAGACAACAAGGTATCTGTTGGTTTTGTTGTGGGCCTTGATTATATGAACCCAACTCTTTCTCCATTTTCAGAAATGCAGCGCTTTAAGCATCACCCTAAAATTGCAAAAATCCTTGAAGGTGGTCGCCGCATTAGTTATGGCGCAAGAACCATTGTTGAAGGCGGTTTTCAGAGCTTGCCTAAGCTCACATTTCCGGGCGGCGTGCTTATTGGCGATAGCGCAGGATTTTTAAATGTTGCTAAAATTAAAGGTAATCATACAGCTATGAAAAGCGGTATGCTTGCTGCCGAAGCTATTGCTGAACTTTTTGAAAAAGAAGAGGGCGGTAATGAGGCAACATCTTACACGAGTAAGTATAAGAGCTCTTGGGTATATAGAGAGCTGTACGGTGTAAGAAATATTAGGCCAGGCTTTAGAAATGGCCTTATGAGAGGGCTTTTGAATGCAGCAAAAGAAACCTATCTTGGTGCAAGCAAAAATACGCTTTCTCACCATGCAGACCATAGTGCGAGTAAGCCACTTGCAGATGTAAAAGAAATCAATTATCCAGCTCCAGATGGTAAGCTGAGTTTTGACCGTTTATCTTCAGTATTTCTTGCAGGAACTTTCCATGAAGAAAACCAGCCTGCTCATTTAAAGCTGAATGATGAAACTGTTGCCATTGATGTAAATTATAAAATATACGGCTCTCCTGAAACGCAATACTGCCCTGCAGGTGTGTATGAAATTCTGGAAGAGGGCGATAAGCCTAAACTTCAAATTAACGCACAAAACTGCATCCACTGTAAGGCTTGCGACATTAAAGATCCCAAGCAGAATATTAAGTGGACAACTCCAGAAGGTGGGGGCGGGCCTAACTACGGCGAAATGTAATTTAAATTTTACCTTACAGGCCTGTAATTATATTTGCACTTCAGTGCTCACGCTCATGTATCTTTAATACACTTCGCTCTGCGTGCTTAATGCCAGCATATTTTTCAAGTTACTGGCTAGGGTTTTCTTGTGTACTTCTTGTGATCGTATCTCTCTAAAAATTTTTCTCTCTTGAAAAGCTGGCATTTACTTGTTATAAATATTGTATCCAATATCTTTTTTCTGTTTTAATGGAGTTTTCATGCTCAGGTTTATTATTGGAATTTCTGGAATACTCATGCTTTCAGCAGATCCTGGTGTTGGCTTTTTGTTGATTATTATTGCTGTGTTTTTTATGGGTTAAAAAGGAGAGCTTATGCTTCAGCATAAATCTAGCGTGCGTATCCGACGCTAGGGCGTTTGGGATGGCCCTTACGCCGGTAGCGTCCTTTCTGTATCAGAAAAGGATATGCTATGTCTCGCAATCGTGCACAGCGCCGCCATAATACTGCTAAATACAAAGCAAAGGCGGTTCGCCGCGAAAATGCCGTTCATCTTGATGCACGCCGTGCGCTGTCAAGCCGTGATATTGGTGTTTTGGCAAATAATGCCACTTTGTGCAGCTGCCCAATGTGTGGTAATCCGCGCAAGCATTTTGGAAATGCTTCTCAGACACTTCAAGAGATGCGTGCAAACGATTCTTTTGCAGATGCTTTGAGTGTGTTGTAAAACGAAAAAAAATCCCCCGCATTTGCGGGGGATTTTTTTGTTTAATCGGTTTGGCTGGTAAGAAAAGCCACTTCAACGCCAGCTTCTTCAAGAAGGGCAAAAACGCGTTTAAAGCCTTCTTCCCATTGGGCGGCGTTACCATCTATGTAGGTGCTGGTAAAGTCATAATCAATATACAGACGCTTTAAGCCAGAGCAGGCAATACCGCGCGCGCAGTCAATGCACGGCATGCAAAGCGTAAACATTGTTGCGCCTTTTAAAGGGAGACCGTAACCTGCTGCACTGTAAATACAGTTGCGTTCTGCATGTTCAATCCAGTGATATTTTTCAGGACGGATGAGACGCTCAGGATCTTTGAGCACGCCAAGCGGAACTGTGTTGGCTTTGGTGATTTTCTTTTTTTTGCACTTGGACAGGATGATAGCTGTCATTTGAGTGTCGGGGTCATCGCTCATATGTTGAGCGTCGCGCAGTGCTTTGAGAAACCTAACTTGAATGAATTCTGAAGCCACAATGGGCTGAGGGAGAGTGAACATCGGAGGAGGCCTCCTTTAAGAAAAGAATACAGATATAATTTGCCAAACTGTATACCTTTAAAGGCGCTTTAAGCAAGCTATTTTAAAAGTTTGCGCTTATTTAATGTTCTGTATGGGTTTTGCTTGATCAAAAATCATTAGCTTAGTGCTATCTAATAGGTGGTCCAGCAGGAACCGTTTACATAAACGCTTGAATATCTGTGAGAGCACGCCCAATAATGAGAGCATGGATATCTGATGTGCCCTCGTAGGTGTTTACTGCTTCAAGGTTCATAAGGTGACGCATAACTTTGTACTCATCGCTCACGCCGTTACCACCATGCATGTCACGTGCAACACGCGAAATTTCAAGCGCTTTGCCCACATTGTTACGCTTAGCGTAACTTGTCATGTTGTGATCATCTAGACCTTTATCTTTAAGGCGGCCAAGCTGAAGTGCGAGGAGGCGGCCAAGGGTAATTTCTGTACTCATGTTTGCAAGCTTAAACTGAACCAGTTGCTTGCTGGCAAGAGGTTTGCCAAACTGGTGACGCTCTATGCTGTACTCTCTGGCTGCATCAAAGCAGGCTTGCGCTGCGCCCATGGCGCCCCAGCTAATACCGTAGCGTGCTGAGTTAAGGCAAGAAAATGGCCCTTTTAAGCCCTTAACATCAGGGAATTTATTTTCTTCAGGTACAAAGACATCTTCCATAACAATCATGCCTGTTTCGCTAGCCAGAAGGCTGAGCTTGCCTTCCATTTTAGGGGCACTGAGGCCTTTCATGCCTTTATCAAGCACGAATCCACGAATATCACCGGCTTCATCTTTTGCCCAAACTACAAATACATCAGCGATAGGGCTGTTTGTAATCCATGTTTTTTCACCGTTTAGAATATAACCGCCATCTACCTTTTTAGCGTTTGAGCGCATAGAGGCAGGGTCTGAGCCTGCGTCAGGTTCTGTGAGCCCAAAACATCCGATGAATTCACCGCTGGCAAGTTTAGGGAGGTACTTTTGTTTTTGTTCTTCAGTCCCAAAAGTATAAATAGGGTGCATGACAAGTGAGCTTTGCACCGAGAGGAAGGAGCGGAAAGCACTGTCACAGTATTCCACTTCATAATTAACAAGTCCGTAAGATACATAACCAAGCCCAAGGCAACCATAGCCTTCCAGCGGCAAACCAAAAAGGCCCATTTCGCCCATTTTAGGGGCAAGCTCTCTTGGAAAATGACCGTCACGCGCTGCTTGTGTTACAACAGGTTCCAGTTCAGATTGCACAAACTCACGCGTCGCATCGCGTAAGAGGCGCTCGTCTTCATTAAGAAGTGTATCAATAAGAAATGGGTCTTGTGGATTAAGAGCTGGCATGTGCTTTGGTACCTATTTTTATATTTATTAAACATATAATAGCATGAAACCGCTCCAAATGAAGCGGTTTCATGAGGTTAGCTTTAGCTTATGTTGTAATGATGTCCAGATCATCAGCTTCCAAGTTGCGCGCAATGTACTCAAAGTGGAAGAAGGTGATTTCTGTTGTACCATCAGAGTACACAAGGTCTGCATTGTTGCGTGATGTGTAATCCAGTGAAAGATTTTCATTAAATTCATCAGCAGTAACGCCAAGATCATCTAAAATTTCATTGAGATCTAGGATATCACTATTGTGCTCGTAGCGCAGAATCGTGTTTTCAACTTCAGTAAGTGAATCAAGTTTGAAAGTATCTTCACCTCTACCACCATGTAGCACATCAAAGCCGATAGATGCCATGAGAAGGTCATCACCGTTACCGCCATAAAGAATGTCGTAACCGCTGCCGCCATCAAGTGCATCGTCTCCATTGCCGCCGTTCAGCTTATCTTGACCATGTCCGCCAAGGAGGGCGTCGTTACCGTTAGAGCCATAGAGGACATCATCACCAAGACCGCCTTCAAGACTGTCATTACCATTATGGCCGTTTAGGGTATCATTACCAGTATCACCTTGGATAACATCGTTACCAAGACCACCGTTAATGTAATCGTTACCTGTGCCGCCTGAAATAAAGTCATCGTCATTGAGGCCGTACAGCATATCATCACCTTCGCCGCCAAAGATAATGTCATTACCGTTACCGCCGTAAATACGATCATCGCCTTCATCGCCGTAAAGATCATCTTCACCGTCACCGCCATGGATAAAGTCATTACCTTTACCGCCTTGGGCAAAATCATTGCCTTGGTTTAGGCGGATAGTATCATCGCCTTCGCCTCCATGAATCCAGTCATCACCTCTGCCGCCGTAGAGAGTATCGTTGCCATCGTTGGCCCAGATAATGTCATCGCCGTCACCACCGTGTGCCGTAAAGCTACCATAGCTATAAGTAGAGCTAGACATGTCAAGTATATCATGGCCATGACCTAGGACGAATCTCTCAATGTCTTCAATCATTGGCACGTTATATAAGCCATGCAAGAAGATTGCATCATTTTGAGATGTAGCATGAAGACGATCATTTCCTGCGCCACCTTTAAAGATATCATCTGTACGATTGAATCCGCCAAGCGCAACGTAGTCACCTGTTGCGTGGTTATAAGCTGCGTAAGAGTTTGTCCATACAGCATCTGCACCGTAACGAAGTCTATCGTCTCCGTTACCACCATCAAGGATGTCTGCGCCTTCGCCGCCATAAAGATTATCGTTTCCGTCCATTCCATAAAGAATATCGTCACCGCTGTGGCCGCGCATAATATCTTGCTCAGCACTACCGATGATTTCATCTTCTCCTGCTCGGGCAGGGTAGATGAATTGGTCATAGAAGTTGAAGCCAAGGTTTTGCATATCAATATCATCGCTTCCAGATGTGCCTTGGATACGGATACGAGGGATATTGACATCAACAACAATATCGTCGAAATCATTATCACCACCGTTAAATAGATCTTCAAAGCTTAGGCGGGTATCGTTAACGCCAATATCTTCAGTTTCAATATGGTTAATGCCGTCTGGGTTAAGGCTATTGCCAGCTGTGTGGTAAATGTGGCCGTCAAGTTCAGTCACTTCGCCGCTGTCATCTCTAAATACCAGCTGAGGAACGCTTGCATCGTTGATGTTTGCATAGGCATCGCCCGCAGCGTTAAGGAATACAAGGTCGCCACTCTCTAATGCAAGATCATCGTAACCGCCGTTTGTTCTAAAGCCGTCAGCAATAGCAAAGAACTCAACATACTGTCCTTCAGGAACTGTAATGGTTTCTGTGCTTACGCCAGTAATTAGGCTGCCGCCGCTTCCTTGACGAGAAGAGTTTTCAAAGACAAAGCCTACATCATGGATGTTACCTGAGGCATCAACCGTGTAGTAACCTAGTGTGTTCTTGTAACCAGCAGATTCGCCTTGGAATACAACTTCAACTTCGTGCTCAGCAATTGGAAGAGCATCAACCACTGGTGCTTCTGGGAAGTCATCAGCTTCAGGCTGAGGGTAGAAGCGTGGATCTAGGTCGCCAGTATCAATGTTTTCTAAGTTGTTTACTTTAATATCAAGCAATAGGTCATCAAAGTCTCTGTCGCCGCCATTAAAGAGGTCTTCAAAACCAAGACGTGTTTCACCACCTTCATGTGTAACATCAACATGGTTAATATCATCTGGATTCAGGCCGTTGTTTTCAGCTGTGTGGTAAATGTTTCCATTTAGCTCTGTTACATTGCCTGCAGCGTCTGTATAGATGAGGATAGGGTCACTATCAGTATCTTCATTGATATTTGCTTTGTTACCGTTTTCATCTACAAAACTGAGTGAACCTGTTTCTAGGTCTAGGTCATCGTAGCCGTTGTTTACGCGCTCACCATTTGCAATAAGGAAGAACTCTGCGTAGAGGCCTTCTGGTACAGTAATTGTTGCTGTACTTTGGCCAGCAATGAGGCTTCCGCCAGAACCTTGACGAGAAGAGTTTTCCCATACAAGTCCTGTTTCATGGATTGTGCCTTCTGCATCAATAAGGACAAATCCAAAGCTGTTTTTGTATCCGGCTTCTTCGTTAACAAAGGTCACATCAATTGTGTGCTCAATTGTTGGCAGAGGAACAATGTCGTCTACTGGATCGTCAACAGGGTTTACAGTAATGTTAACTGTCTCTGTACGAGAGGCTGTGCCATCTGTCACTGTGTATGTGAAGCTATCACTGCCGTTGTAATCTTCAGTAGGTGTGTAAGTAAATGTGCCATCTGGGTTTTGTACTACTGCGCCGCTTGTTGGCTGCGTGAAGCTTTCTACAGAAAGGGCATCGCCGTCAACATCGCTATCGTTAGCAAGCACATCAAACGTAGCAGATGTATCTTCATCAAGTGTAACATTATCAGCTTGTGTAACAGGTGCATCATTGACTGGGTTTACAGTAATGTTAACCACTTCCATGCGCTCTTCAGTGCCATCAGATACTGTGTAAATGAATGTATCTGAGCCGTTGTAATCTGCGTTTGGCGTGTAGCTGAACGTGCCATCTGGGTTTTGCGTTACAACACCGTTTGCGCCTTGTGTGAAGGCTGTTACGGTGAGGGCGTCCCCATCAACATCGCTGTCGTTAGCAAGCACATCAAACGTAGCAGATGTATCTTCATCTAGAACAACATTATCAACTTGTGTAATAGGTGCATCATTTACTGGGTTTACAGTAATAGCAACAGTTTCGGTTACTGAGCTCGTGCCATCTGTCACTGTGTATGTAAAGCTATCACTGCCGTTAAAGTCTGCGTTTGGCGTAAATGTGAATGTGCCATCTGGATTTTGTACCACTGCGCCGTTTGCTGGCTGTGTAAAGCTCTCAACGCTAATTGTATCACCGTCTACGTCGTAGTCATTTGCAAGGACGTCAATTGTAGCTGTTGTGTCCTCATCAAGCTCAATGATATCAGTAGCTGTAATAGGTGCGTCTAGAGAGCCGATTACGTTAATCGTTGCCGTAGATTCAGCAAGGTCAGTGCCATCAGTCAGCGTGTAATCTAATGTAATTGTTGCATTGTCGCCCTCGGTAAGGAAATCAAACAGGTTGTTTGTTTCGTTATTAAGTGCAAACTCGCCTTGTGCGTTAATGCTAAGAGTACCTGTATTACCTGTTGGTGTATGTGTAATACGGTAAGCAGCAGATGCACCAAGAGAAACTGGATCAAGCACAAAGTCTGCTGTGATATCAGTCCCGTTATTAACAACGCGAATATCGCCTGTGCCAATAACTGTTGCGTCAATAGGGCCATCAGGATTAACCGTGTTGTCCAGTACGTTGATCATAAAGTCATCGTTTTCGCTGACAGTAATGCTTTCATCAGTATCGCTTAGATCGTTTACTGAATTTACAGTAACGTTAACTGTTTCCGTGCGAGACTCAATGCCATCTGTAACGGTGTATGTAAATGTATCATTGCCGTTGAAGTTTTCATCAGGCGTATAAGTAAATGTACCATCAAGGTTGTGAACCACGCTGCCGTTTACAGGCTGCTCAAAGCTTTCAACTGAAAGAACGTCGCCGTCAACATCGCTATCGTTAGCAAGCACATCAAATGTGGCTGGTGTATCTTCTTCAAGGGTTACAAAGTCTGTAACTGTTGTCGGTGCGTCATTTACTGGATTAACAGTAACGTTAACTGTTTCAGTGCGAGACTCAGTGCCATCTGTCACTGTGTATGTAAAGCTATCTGCGCCATTGTAATCACCGGCAGGCGTGTAAGTGAATGTACCGTCTGGGTTTTGAGCAACTGAGCCATTTGCAGGCTGAGTAAAGCTCTCAACAGATAGAGCATCACCATCAGGGTCACTATCGTTGGCAAGCACGTCAAATGTGGCTGATGTATCTTCATCAAGAACAACATCATCTGCAACTGTTTCAGGTGCATCGTTAACTGGGTTTACAGTAATATCTACAGTTGCAGTATGTGTAAGAGTGCCATCTGTCACTGTGTACGTAAAGCTATCTGCGCCGTTAAATCCTGGAGCAGGGGTATAGCTGAATGTACCGTCTGGGTTTTGAGCCACGCTGCCGTTTGCAGGCTGCTCAAAGCTTTCAACTGAGAGAGCGTCACCGTCAATATCATTATCATTAGCAAGTACGTCAAACGTTGCAGAGGCATCTTCATCAAGTGTAACCGTATCATCTATTGCAACGGGTGCATCATTCACTGGGTTTACTGTAATGTTGACTGTTTCTGTTGTAAGGCCGCCATTACCGTCAGATACAGTATATGTAAAGCTATCTGCGCCGTTGTAATCACCGGCAGGCGTGTAAGTAAATGTACCATCTAGGTTTTGAACCACTGCGCCATTTGCAGGCTGGGTAAAGCTCTCAACAGATAGAGCGTCACCATCTGGATCGCTGTCATTAGCAAGCACGTCAAATGTGGCTGATGCATCTTCATCAAGAACAACATCATCTGCTACTGTTTCAGGTGCATCGTTAATGGCGTTTACTGTTACGTTTACAGTGGCTGTATCCGTTAGGCCAGCAGGATCTGTAATTGTGTATGTAAAGCTATCAACGCCATTATAGCCAGGGTTTGGCGTGTAGCTGAATGTACCGTCTGGGTTTTGAACAACTGAGCCATTTGCAGGCTGTGTAAAGCTATCTAGGCTAATGGCATCGCCATCAACATCATTATCGTTGCTTAGTACATCAATAATAATGTCTGAATCTTCATCTGTTTCAACGTTGTTAAGAACCGCATTGGGTGCATCGTTAATTGGTGCAACGTTAACATTAACTGTACCAAAGAAGCTGCCGCCATTGCCGTCTGAAATTGTGTAGTTGAAGCTATCAGGGCCATTGTAATTGTTATCTGGTGAGTAAAGCACTTTGCCATCTACAATTTGTACAGAACCATGTTGCGGGCTTGTGCCTAAAATTTGAAGAGAAAGGCTGTCACCATCAATGTCTGTTGCTTGTGCAAGAACATCTACAACAATATCTGTGTCTTCGTCAGTATCTACGCTAAGAGGAGCATCTACTGCCGGATCATCATTTACAGGGTTTACTGTGATGTTAACGGTTTCTGTTGTTAGGCTGCCGTTGCCATCAGTCACAGTGTACGTAAAGCTATCTGCGCCATTGTAATCTGCATCAGGTGTGTATGTAAATGTACCGTCGCCGTTATCAACAACTTCACCGCTTTCAGGCTGTGTAAAGCTATCGATGCTGAGCGTATCGCCGTCAATATCACTATCGTTATCAAGCACGTTAATTGTTGTGCTTGTATCTTCATCAAGGACCACATTATCAACAACTGTAACAGGGGCATCATTTTCTGGATTAACTTGGACGCTTACTGTTTCTATAACAGTACCGCCGTTGCCATCAGTCACTGTGTACGTAAAGCTATCAGAGCCATTAAAGTCAGGGTTTGGTGTATAGGTTACAGTGTTATCTGTATTGATTACCACCGTACCGTTAGCACCATTTGTAACAGCGCTTATAGAAAGGCTGTCACCATCAGGGTCACTATCATTAGCAAGTACGTCAATAATAACGCTGCTATCTTCTTGCGTCGTGCCTGAGTCTGAAACCGTAATAGGGGTGTCATTTTCTGGATCTACCGTAATGTTTACGTTTTCAACGCGTGTAGCCGTACCATCAGAGACCGTGTACGTAAAGCTATCAGAGCCGTTAAAGTCTGGAGCTGGCGTATATGTAAACGTACCATCTGGATTTTGAACCAATGTGCCTTCTGTTGGAAGTGTAAAGCTTTCCAGTGTGATGGTGTCGCCGTCAACGTCGCTATCATTTGCAAGTACGTCAAACGTAATGAAAGCATCTTCTTCTACAGTAATGTTATCTTCTACTGTGTCTGGCGCATCATTAGCTGCGGCAATTGTAATATTAACGGTTGCGGTATCCTGAAACTCACCGTCTGTAATTGTGTATTCAAAGCTATCAACACCAAAGTAGTTACCATTTGGCGTATAAGTAAACGTACCGTCTGGGTTTTGAACCACGCTGCCGTTTGCAGGTTGCTCAAAGCTTACAATAGAAAGCGTATCACCATCAACGTCTCGGTCATTACCAAGTACATCAATTGTCGCTGTTTCATCTTCATTGATTGTTGTACCGTTGTTACGTGCGTCTGGTGCGTCGTTAACAGGGTCAACTGTAATGTTGATACTACTTGTAGACTGCTGTCCTGCACTGTCTTCAATTGTGTAAGAAAGAACTTCAGAGCCGTTAAAGTTACTAAATGGCGTGTAAGTAAATGTGCCATCGCCATGGTCAACAAGTGTACCGTTTACAGGTACATCAATTGCAACAATAGAAAAAGCGTCTGTATCAGTATCGTTAGCCATTGGGCTAAAGGTGACACTGTTATCTTCATCTACAGATACATTATCAGGAGTTGCTACCGGAACAAGGTTAGGCTCAACAAGTGTTTCTGTGTAGTTTGCAAACTGTGCGTAGTTAATATTTGTGAGCGTATCACGGCCATCGTTACCATCGGCTGTATTAAGGTCAAGGATTGTAAACGTACCATCGCCGTTATCTGTAATTTGGTAATCTACAAAGTTACCACTATAAACAGCTGTGTTAATGCCGCCAGCACCATCAATAATGTCGTTACCGTTGTTACCAGCAATCGTATCATCGCCTTGAGTTGCTATAATTCTATCTGTGCTTGTACCACCGTTAATGAAGTCAAGACCTGTTACAGTCATGCCAGATAAGTCAATGTTACTGCTACCACGCGCTTCTAGAATGTCATAACCAGCGCCAAGGTCTAAAATCTCAATACTGTCATCTGCGTTTAGGTTGCGCACACGAAGAAGATCATCTCCGCTTGTACCTAAAATTTGGTCTGTACCAAGACCGCCGTCAAAATCGTCGCGTGCAGAGCTACTTGCATCAATGCCTTCAACAAGGAAGGTGTCATTCCCGTCGCCACCTTTAAGGGTATCACTTCCTGCACCCCCTTTAATAACGTCATCACCAGAGGTACCCGTAATCGTATCAGAACCTTCGCCGCCATCAATAAGGCTAACGCCTTGTAATGTTGTTGTAGAGAAATCTAAGCGGTTACCGCCAGACGTGCCCTCAATAATATTGTAGCCGTTACCTAGGTCAATATTCTCAATACTATCTTCAGGACGTAGCTCTTTCATGCGTAGGGTAAAATCTGTCCAGATATTATCTACAACGATTTGGTCGTAACCGAGTCCGCCATCATACTCATTGCTTTCACTGTTTGTATGAGATGTTTTAAGGACAATAGTATCGTCGCCACCTTCACCATAGATACGCTTCGTGCCAGCACCTGTAAGGATAGTGTCAGCATCTTCTGTACCGTAGAATACATCTGTCCCCCCGTCGCCAAGGTCGTAAAACTCAATGTTACGCACTTCAATGGCGCGTAAATCAATAAAGTCTGTTCCTGTATCACTACCGCGTAACGTATCAACACCATCACCGCCATCAATAACTTCAATAGACTTAGAAGCGTTAATCGTAGAAATACCAATAGTATCATCGCCGCCGCTACCAAGAATCGTATCTATGCCTGTACCGCCATTCACGCTATCTATACCGCCGTTATGCCCTTCAAAGAAAAAGACGTCATCGCCGCCGTTACCATTAAGAATGTCATCATCTTCTCCGCCAGCAATCAGGTTATCAGCATTAGAGCCGGTAATAATATCTTCGCCTTCATAGCCGTTAATGACGTAAGGGATGTCATTAAACTGTGGGTCATCAGTCATACGGTTAATTACGTCGTTACCAGAGGTACCTGTAAAGCCAAAGTAAGAGGTATCTACAGTACTAAAGAAAGAAAGGTACAAAGCATTTTCACCAACGCTAGCAACATCGCTCTCGTTTATGAAGTTGTAATAGTAGCTACGAGCCGTTGTTGGGCTGTGTGTAAAGTCTGTGCCATAAAGCTTACGTTCAAAGTTTACGCCGGGTAGGGCATCATTAAGGGAGGCGGTGTCTTGGATTGTGCTTGCATCAAAAGTTGCAGCAGCTTCAAATTCTTCTAGAGCGGGAATGTCTTCTGCAGAAGGGTCCTGCGGCGCCACATCTGAAGACGCAGCTACTACACCATCATCAACAGGTGTCTGATCTTTTTCAGTTACAATATCGTCTGGTGTTTTTGAGACCATAACAATTTCCCTTACATCATGCTTATTATATATATTACCTACCCTGAATTTTATGCACCATATCATGACTTTTCAGGCGCGACAAACTGACAGCGTTATCTTAGGAGTTGCTGTGTGTTCAATTTATCCTTTATTTTCTGTGGGATAGGTTTTACTGTGGCCTGTCCATTTATTATTTTTTCACCATTTTCTTCCTCACACCATGTGTTGTAAGTGATGGTTTTTGATTCTTGACATATGGCTGACACTTCGGCGCAAGCAAAATAAGGCGTATCAAGGTAAACGGGTTTTAAAAACTCAATATTTTGGGAGAGATAGACGGTTCCAAGGCCAGGGCTTTCCATGCCAAATATAGCGCTAAACTGAGCCGCTGATAACATACCATGCGCAATCTGAGATTGAAAAATTGTTTGTGCGGCATACTGAGGATCATGGTGAACAGGGTTCCAGTCTCCACATATTTTACTAAAGGCTTCAACCATCTCATAGCTAATGGTATAGGGGCGTCGGGTGGTATCGCCTGTCTTCAAATTATCTATGGTAAAACAGTGCTTAGGTTTTTCTTTTTTATACATCTTATCTCTCCCTTAAATAGCGCTCTATAGAGTAGAGGATCAAACTGTGGTAGGATAGCGCAAAATGACAAAACAATAAAAAGGTGACCCTTCATGACAACTTCAGATATTTACATTGTGAGTACAGCAAGAACCCCTATGGGGAGTATGCAAGGTGCGTTCTCTGCTGTAAGTGCTTCACAGCTTGGGGCTGTTGCTATTGAGGCAGCTCTTGAGAAGGGCGGTGTTTCACCTAAAGCTATTGATGAAGTTTTTATGGGAAATGTACTTATGGCCGGGCAGGGGCAAGCACCTGCAAGGCAGGCAGCTCTTGGTGCGGGGATTGCTGATTCTACTCCATGCACAACCCTTAACAAAATGTGCGGTAGTGGCCTGCAGGCGCTGATGACAGCTTGCGATACGCTTAAAGCCGGGCGCGGGGATATTATGGTTGCGGGTGGAATGGAGAGCATGACAAATGCACCTTACCTTTTACCTAAAGCACGTAGCGGTATGCGTATGGGGCACGGGCAGGTGATTGATAGCATGATGCTAGACGGCTTGACCGACGCTTATAGTGAAGGGACGCTTATGGGGCATTTTGCTGATAAAACTGCCGAAAAATACCAATTTACCCGTGAAGATCAAGATACATTTGCGCTTGAATCTCTTAGACGTGCAGGTGAAGCTATTAAGGGCGGCGCTTTTAAATCTGAAATTGCACCTGTGACCATTAAAGGCCGTAAAGGCGATACTATTGTAGATACAGATGAAGCCCCAAGCAAGGCCATGCCTGAAAAAATTCCTGGGTTGAGACCAGCTTTTAATAAAGATGGAACAGTTACAGCAGCCAATGCCAGTTCTATTTCTGATGGTGCAGCAGCAGTGGTGCTTTGCTCAGAAGAGGGATTAGAAAAACACGGCCTTAAACCTGTAGCTAAGGTTCTTGGTTATACCTCTCATGCTCATGCGCCAGAGTGGTTTACAACAGCGCCTGTTGGTGCGATTCAAAAGTTGATGGATAACTTGAATATGTCTGTTGATGATTTTGATTTATTTGAAATTAATGAAGCTTTTGCAGTGGTGACAATGGCGGCAATGAAAGAAATTACCATCCCTCATGAGAAGGTGAATATCCACGGCGGCGCTGTGGCTCTTGGCCATCCTATTGGTGCTTCTGGTGCCCGTATTATGACAACGCTTGTGCATGCGCTTCAAGCAGAAGGCAAGACGCGTGGTATTGCAGCCTTATGTATTGGTGGCGGTGAGGCGGTTGCTATGGCGGTGGAGCTAATAGACTAAACACATATACCCCAAATGCAAAAGAAGCCCCATATGGGGCTTCTTTCAATTTTTCGATTCTTCTTACTTAGGCATAGACCCTTTTTCAGAATCATAGCAGGTGCTGCTACCTTGTTTTTCCTTTGGTAAAAACTTGCCATCAGGGCCGCGTTTGGGACCACCTTTGCCTTTGGTGGTTTTGCGGGCCTTTGGTTTTTCCGGAGCTGGCGTTTCTTCCTGAACTTCAGGTTCTACCGCGGGGGCAGGGTCTTCAGCTTCTGCTTCAGGCGCTGGGGCTTCAAGCAAGTTGCTGCCGTCATTCAGTTTTGGCCAAGTAAATGTTTTCTTGCCATCTGCATTCACTGCCACTTGCGGCATGGATACAGTTGGAGGGGTAAAGGAAATTTGGTAATTACCAGAACCTTCCTGTTTTTCCAACTGAGGGACGCCATGCCACTCAATACGCTCTTTTACAAACTGCACAGCTGCTGCAGGCAGGGCCTTAAGGGCGCGGCCCGCTTTCTCTAGTGCGGTATATTCACCATTATGATGACGCATCTGAGCATCAATCCAAAGTGCTGTTGCCGGCAGGTTTTCCTTGTAAAACTCAAGGTCTTGCACAGCGGCTGGGACAAAGTTCTCATCAGTAGTGATCTTGTGATACAAGAAGCATTTTGCATCTTGAGTCAAATCATGATTTCTGAGGCCGGTTGTTTCAAGGATGCCGCTGTCTTGCAGATGCACAAGCGTTGCTTTTTGTTTGGTGATAACCTTAATGCCCATGAAGTGGGCAATGGTATAAATCTGCAAACGAGTGCCAAGATCGCCACATTTTTGGGGAAGACGGTCCCAAACAACCTGCATTGCTATAAAATTGGCATCTGGGTCATAACCTTCTGGCTCAACCACTGTAAACATCCATTGGGGGATAGGGGTAATTTGCGTCATAGGAGTCTCCTGTATGTAGACGTCAAAAAAGAAAGGAGTAGATTGATTATGATTTATTTGTATACAAGGCGAGCATAAATGTCAAGGGCAGAGGCTTGAAAACTTTGATTTATTAGTAAAAAAAAGAGCCGCGTTTGCGGCTCTTTTTAATCTGGTTTGTATTAAACAATGTCTGTAAGTACATCGCCATTTACGTTTAGACCAAGCTCTACAAGAATTGTTGCAGAATGAGAACTATCTAGGAACGTTGCGTAAGTTTGATCTCCAATTTGAACATCATTGCCGCGCTCAGTAAATTCGCCAGTTGTTACTTCGTCACCATCGTCACCTGTAATTACAAGTGTGTTAGCAGTTGTGCTTAGCACATCGTCAAGTGATACAGTAAATCCAACAAGAGAATCACCAGTGAGGTCAACTTCATCGTAGTTATGATCCTCAGATGATGTGTTCTCGTTCTGGAACCATACACTGTAGATGTCACGTGTCGTGCCATCTGCGTACTCAACGCTACTTGTGTGTGTAATGGTCTGCCCGTTAATCACCATCGGGTTTTCTGTTCCAACAGAACCAAGAGAGGTGATGCCGTGGTCAGAAAGCGATGTAAGCTCTCCTGCATCACTTATACCGTCCCCATTGTAATCCTGCCATACTTGAAGGCTGTTAAACAGGCTATCATTTTCATCAATAACGCCGTCGCCGTTGTCATCAATTTCTCTGAGTTCAGTAAAACCGTCTTGCAGGCTGTTACCAAAGACTTCAGTTACATCGTTAATAATGCCGTCGCCGTTCCAGTCCATAGCAAGGATACCATCATCAGATGAAGCCCATGCTGTGTGCTCTGCTTGTCCATCACCGTCTACATCAAACATAGCGTTTGAATCTTCAAGGGCAACAAGCTCAAGGCCATCACCGTCAAGGTCAATGATAAGTGGGCAATCACCGCCACCATCACCGCCGCCGTCACCGCCAGTAGCAACATTTCGAACATTGATGGTTACAGTTGCGATATCTGTACCGCCTTTACCATCAGTAATTTCATAAGTGAAGGTTGCAGTAAGGTTAGAGCCAACAGAACCCGCTGTGTAGATAATTCTACCCCCAGAAATATAAGCGCTACCAAAGTTAGGACCGCTCACAATACGGGTAATGCTGAGTGTGTCACCATCAGGGTCTGTATCGTTATTAAGAACGCTAATCGCAATAGATTGGTTCTCATTTACTGATACAGAATCGTTACGCGCATTAGGGCCATCGTTTACAGGTTTAACTTTTACAGAAACGTTAGCTCTGTCAGTACCGCCATTGCCATCAGAGATATTGTAGTTAAATGTCTCTGTGCCGTTCCAGTTGCTATCAGGTTTGAAAGTCATGTTGCCATTAGAGGCGATCACAACTTTACCATGCCCAACGTCAATTGTTTGCGCGTTACCAGTGAGCCTTACACCATTAATGTGGGTAATGCTAAGTGCATCTCCATCAGGGTCAGTATCGTTAGACAATAGGTTTAGCGTAACAGAGCGATCTTCATTGGTTGTGTAGCTATCGTTTTTCGCATTAGGACCATCGTTTACAGGTTTAACTTTTACAGAAACGTTAGCTCTGTCAGTACCGCCGTTGCCATCAGAGATATTGTAGTTAAATGTCTCTGTACCGTTCCAATTACTATCAGGGTGGAAGCGCATTGTGCCGTTAG
>CAXHDG010000002.1:0-154017 GCA_964015495.1 uncultured Magnetococcales bacterium | reverse complement strand
ATTTAATATTAACAGGAATTTAGCTCTTAGCAGACAAAACCTCATGCCAGGCCATTTTTTTCAAATTCCCCTGTCGCAAAATTGTCCTTGGATGGTAGAAATACAAACAGGTTTTTCCGCACACATCCCGAACCTTCGCTGCCTCCCTTAAAAGAATCTCTTCCCCATGAAGGGCATTTACGGCTTCTTGTCCCCAAACAAGCACATATTCAGCATTACTACTTTCAAGGAGGGGTGCCATTTTTTCTTTTTGAAGCTCATACCTGCTTGTGGCATCTACTGTAATGTAACCAGCCTCTACATCAGGTATAAGTGTTCCTGCAATTTTACCCATAAGCGCTATTTCTGATGCACTCACAGCAGATTTTTCCCCTGTAAGCATAAACAAAACTTTTGCTTCCGAATTCTCAATTCGTGCTTCAACACTTACAGGAGCGGCCACCTGAGTTTCAGGTTTAACTTCTTCTTTTTTCTGCAAACGCGTTGCCATGCTTTTAGTAGGCTGAGAAGAGCGCTCCTGCGTAACCGTTTGTGCTTTTGGCTGTAATGGCGCAGATTTAAGGGGAGTATTTTGTGGATCTTTTAACCACTGTGCTGGAATATCCTGAATCAAATCGGTTATGCCAAAATTAGAATAATCCATCAAAAGCACGCTAAGCGCTTGCTTTTGATCTTCTGGCAACCCGTTCATTTCTTTCCACATAATATATATATCCCTACTAGTGCGTCACTGCGCTCATGCCGTCTTGTTCGGCAAGAAGGAAACGCAAAGTTTGGATTTCAGTACGCAGAAGTTCAGCAATTTGCTGAAATCTAACTTTAACAGAATCAATTTCAAGGAAGGCTTGACGCTTATCGTCTGGAAGGATCATAGCATTTAAGAGCATATAACTATCATGCGGCATCACATCTTCACTCAAATGCACGCGCACCATATCAGGCTCAATGCTTGCCAGCAGATCTTCATAAATCGTTGCAAATTCTCCTGCAACTTTCATTGCAGGATCTTCCACATCAACATCGACTGTGTCACTCATATAATCTACATGTGCACAGTAATACCCTTCAGGGTGCGTATCAATTGCCCCAAGCGCAAAACGGCGGCCACCCTCTACAGTAATTTTATGCGTACCATCATTCATATCTTGATGATCTGTAATAAACGCCTCGCAGCCTACACGCTTCATTGTGCCCTGCTCATCCTTTTGATTTGTGCAATACACAAGGCCAAACGTTTCATTATTTTCAATACAACGCAAAAGCAGTGCAACGTAGCGAGGCTCAAAAATTTTAAGCTGTGTTGTAGATCCTGGCAAAAGCACAGACATCAATGGGAAAATAGGTAACATTAAATATGCTTTATTTCTTATGTTTAATTGTGATGCTTTCATTGTAGCAAAAAATGAAGTTTTGCACACCTTCAAGAATTGTTTTACGTATAAAAAAAGCAGCCCCAAAGGGCTGCTTTTAAAATTCCAACGAACTTATGAAGTCGTTTTCTTAGCGTAGTCGTTTTTCTCTGCAATACGTGCAGACTTACCACGACGGCCACGAAGGTAGTAAAGCTTCGCACGGCGTACATCACCGCGACGTACAAGCTCAATACGATCAATAACAGGTGAGTAAAGTGGGAACAGACGCTCAACACCTTCACCAAATGAAAGCTTACGTACAGTGAAGTTAGAGTTAACACTGTTGTTCTTACGTGCAATACATACACCTTCAAACGCCTGAAGACGCTCACGCGTACCCTCAGTTACTTTTACAAAAACTTTTAGCGTATCACCCACACCAAAGGCAGGGATTTCTTTACCAAGTGTTTCAACAGTTTCGTTGTTGATTTGCTCAATAATATTCATGATTTCTCTCCAAATCTTGCCAGTTTTTCTGGCGCTTAACATCCGCATGCTTGTTTATTTCGGGTAGGCTCTTTGGCCAACAGAGGCATACAACTGTGCATCTAAATTTACAGATACAGAAGGGTTTATAGGGGAGAGCGCCCAAAAATGCAATAAAAAAAGGCACATAAAGCGCCTTTCCTTAAAAAATCGATTAACTTTTACCTTGCTCCCAAGGAAATTCCAAAAGAACAGAAGCAATCACAGGTTCAAACAGTGCATAAAATTGCCCTTCCATAGGCTCGTTGATAAGCACAGCAAACCATTCTGGCTGATACGCATTCACAAAAAGCTCAACCTTTTTAAGAATAAACTCATCAGGCAGAGGCCCAACAGCGCAGGGCGGGCAAATAAGAACAGTAAGCACGTCCATAATAAGGCCCACAAATTCACTTGCTGCAAAAGCATAAGATTCAAGTTTTACAATCAAGCTATTGCTATATGGCTCATGACGCACAGACACCACATGCCTTTCTAGCCATTGGTGAATATTTTTTTGCCAAGTGGAGCACATGTTATACGCAAGCTGAATAGCCGAAGTTTTATAGTACGCTTTTTCAAACAGAGCTCTCTCTGCTTCAATTAAGCTCACCGCAGGATCAAATGTTAAACGGATTGTTATATTTTGCAGAAACCCTAAAGATTTCATGATGCAAAACCTCCAAGAAAAAGAAATAAAAGATATAAGGTACCCCTAACCTAACAGCGCACCCTGTATACTTAAAGAATTATTTTAAAGCCTTATAACCAAGAAGCTTTAAATGCGGTTTCATTACAGAAAAGTATGGCTTAAAAGTATCTTTGTAATTTTCCCAGCGCCCTTTTGCTCTCCCATAAATAGGTTCAACAACCTGACTATAGCTCGGCGTTTGGATTGTTTTTTCAGATGAAGAGCGTTCTCTATATTTTAAAACAGAACTTTCCCACTCCATTCCAACAAATTCAATAAGCTTCCTTGCCTCGCCTTCCATATCCTGAACCACATCCTCATAAGAGACATAATGCACGTTAAAATCAGCAGCCTTTGAGGTGCTTTCCCATAAATCCAGAACCTCGTCATACAAGTGTACGGCATCCTCTATAGCCAAGAAATTGGCCATAGCAGCATTCATCTCGAAAGACTGCATAAAGTTACTCAGTACCACATCAAATGGATGACGAGCCGCAAAAATAAACTTCGCCTCTGGGAATATTTTTCTTAAGTAAATAGCCTTAGTAATATTAAGAGGATACTTATCGACAAACATGCCTTCAGCCCTTTTACCCATAGCCTTTTCCACCCGGTTCCAATAGAATTCTTGCAACTCTTTAATATCAGAGACCTCTAAATCATCATAACTCTCTACGGCTGTCTTTCCGTCTTTTAAAGCATGAGCCAACATATCCGTAACACAATCCTGCTCTTCCATTACATGGATCTGCGTATGTGCATCTAGAATTTGATCTAAAAGAGTTGTACCACTACGAGGAAACCCAACAAGGAAGACAAGAGGCGCATGAGGCACATCCAGTTTTTTATGAGCACTATAAGTTGGTAAAAGAGCCTTTAAGCGCTCAATTTCGCTTAAATACCCCTGTTTTTGCGCCTCAATTTGAGGAGAAAGCCTTGCATATAAGTGATTAGCAGAAACTAAAGCCTGATAAGCTTCTCCATAGCGATTTAAACGGTCTAAAACACGCCCATACTCAAACATAACCATAACCTTATGCTGCGCAGGTAAAGGTTGAGACAACACTTGTTTAAGGAGGGTCTCCGCTTGCTCTAACTCCCCCTCCCTACGCGCAAGAAGCGCCTTTACATAAAGTAAAACAGGCGCATCTTTTTTAAGTGAAAGTCCCTTACTTACAGCTTCTGACGCTTTTTCTGCGTTATTAAGCTTTTCATAGACTTCTGCAAGGGCCGTATAAGCTGTAAGCGCAACCTCTGCATTTCCAGCAGCCTGCTCAAGCCAAACAAGAGCTTCTTTATAATTTCGGCTCGCCATCTCTACCATGCCCATTTGCATTAAAAGGTGCGGATGGTGAGGCTTCAAATTAAGAGCCTGAGTTGTTGCCGTTCTTGCGCCATCAAAATCTGCCATCTTTAAAAGGATAAGCCCCAAATTGTAAAAAATATCTGCGCTTTGCGGCAAAGCATTTACAGCATTGGACGCTACCACAGAAGCAGCCTCAAGCTCACCATTGGCAGCCAGCATTTGACTATGCCAAAACCAAGCCTCTTGCGCCTTAGGGCAATATTTTAAAAAATTTTCTGACGCCTTTTTTGCAGCAACCATATTGTTTTTAGATTGATAAAACCGCACCAAATCTAAATGAAACTTTGGCGTTTCCTTACTGTTTTTTGCAGCGTTCTGAAACGCCATCTCTGCACCTTTCATATCTTGAAGTGCTAGATAAATCCCTGCAAGGTTACTCCATGCATCAGACATGCTAGGTCGAAGCTGTACCGCCTTCTCCGCATACCCCTTCGCTTCATCCATATGCCCTTGCTGCTTTTTAAGGGCCCCTAATAAATGCAGTGCATCGGGTTGGTTTGCTTGTTTTTTAAGAATATGTATATAAAGCTCTTCCGCCTTCTCCAATGCACCGGACTGATGCGCCTGCAGCGCTATTTTTAAAGTAGAAAGAACATCATCCATACCCCTATGCCTCTAAGCTAGGTTCAAGGTGGGCAATTTTTTTATGCAGCACATCAAGCCCGTCTTCGTAGCGCTTCCACTTATCGAGGGACCCTTTATACATAGGCTGCCTCACTTGAGAGGCACTGGCCGTCATCACGTCTCTATCTTGCCTATGAAAGGCATCAGCCCCTTCTGGCACATCCAGACCAAGATAATTAAAGAGGTTTTCTGTTTCCCTCTCCTGATGGTTCACCATCTCTTCATATTGCATTGTATAAATACCTTCTGGGAACAGCTCTTTCCAATGAGCCATAAGCTCCTCGTGCCACAGATAGTAATCACCAAGTTCGCTCTGGTCGTAGCAATAGCCCTGCCCATAAGTAAAGTCCTGTTTAAAGCAAGACAGGCACGTTGCCATACCGCTGCGGGCACAGTGAATAATTTTCGCATGTGGTAGCATAAGCTTTATAAAACCGATAAATAATGCATTACTTGGCATTTTATCACTAATAAAGTGATAAGAACTCTCGCCAGCATCACGCTTAAGTTTTTGCAGATAACTTTCCGCCCAAGATGTAAGGATCTCATTTGTAAGAGGGCGCCCCCACTCGAGCAGAGGCTTATAGTTAAAGCCATGACGGTCTTTAATTTGTAGAACATCTTGCAGATGGTCCCGCTCACCCGCGGCAAAAATATCTGGGTGCGTGGATAAAATTTGCTCTGTAAGAGTCGTTCCGCTCCGCGGCATCCCCACAATAAAGATAGGCGCCTCATCACAGCGACCAGCCCCTTTTAAACTTTCTATAAACTCCGGCGTAAATGTTTCTTTCACACTGTCATAAAAAGCTTTCATACGGGCGTGATCATACTCTATTCCGGCTCTTTTTACAGCGTTCCCCTCTATCCAATACGGCAGACTTTCTGGAAATTTTTTGCCATGCTCAAACCCGCGTGCCAGCCCAAAACATACACGTTTATGTGCATCACTATTCTTCTCTGTTTGGGTGTAAAGCTCCTCAAGAGCTTTAAATACATTGCTTTCAGGAGGTGCTTTATCAAGAAGCGTATAAAGAGAAAGCACGCGGTCATTTGCAGGATGAGCCTCATAGCCTTCATGGATCATCTCTTTGCTCTTTTCCATATCACCTTGCAGCATCAAGCACCTGGCATAGTTTACATACAAAGGAACTGTTTTTAGTCCAGCAGTATAAAGAGACTCAAAAACGGTTACTGCCTCTGCTATACGCTCCATTTGCATCAACAAAACGCCGTGCGCCAAAATAATATCCGTATCTGATGGCGTAAGAGACCTTGCCTTAACAAGGTTTTGTTCCGCAGAATCAAAATCATGTTCATCTTTATAAAGAAGCCCAAGGTGGTAATAACTTTGCGGTAAGGCTTCTTTAATGGCCAGCGCCTGCACAAGAGACACCTTAGCATCGGAGATTTCGCCAAGTTTATACTGAGATATGCCCTTCCCCTGTAACCCCTCTGCGTACTGCGGGTTAAGGGTAAGCGCGTTGTTGTATGTATCAATTGCTTGGCGGTACTTTTTTTGACCGAGGTAATTTGCACCCAAATTTCCCCAAATAGCAGGGTTGCGCTTATCTTGCTTGAGTGCTTTTTGCATCAGTTTTTCAGCCGCCTTATAATCCCCCGTACTCATATGCACCACCCCCCTTAGATGAAGTGCATCAACGTGCTTAGGGTTTTGTTTAAGAACCGCATCATAAAGCTGAGCGGCTTCTGCAAGTTTGCCAGATTGGTGCAGGCCCACGGCCTGCTGAAGCATGTGCATCAGATGTGCGCTCACAGGGCGCCTCCTTGCTCTAAGGTGTTTTTTAATACAGCCAGCTTATCTTCATGCGCCTTCCAGCCATCCACAGATGTTTTGTAAATCGGAGAACGCACCTGAACTGCACTGGCTGTACCCACATTTCTTTTCTGGGTATAAAATTCCATAACGCCCTCTTCCCAAGGCAGCTCGCAGTGCTCAAGAAGTTTTTTTACAGTTGCTTCTGTATCAGAAACAAGATCTTCATAAGAGAGCGTAAACATATTTAAGTTCTCATAAGAAGAAAAGTGCGTCATTAGGCCTTTATATAAAGTATAATACTGACCAAGATTTCTCTGATCATAACTCCAATGTTGCCCCTCAACAAACAGTTGTTCATAATTAGAAAAGCATACCGCCATAGGGCTACGAGTCACATGGATAATTTTTGCTTTTGGGAACATCGCCCTTATGCCTGACATATACAAAAAATTACTTGGCATTTTGTCAGTAAAGTGGGGCGTATTATGCCAACCTTTATTTTTCACTTTTTCAAGATAGGTTGAAGCTTTCTCAGCAAAAGAAGCATCTCCTAGCTTTTTATAATGGCTTGGCTCATAAGGCGCGCCTCCCAGTGCTTGCGATATAAATTTAAGCTCACCCATGCCCTGAACCTGAGAGTGACTTGAGAGAATCTGCTCCGTGAGCGTTGTACCGCTGCGCGGCATGCCCACAATAAAGATAGGTGCATCAGAAGGGTTCCCTTGCGCCATAAGCGCATTTAAATGCTCAGGAGAAATAACTTCCGCCGCCATTTTAAAGAAAGCACGTTCTGCTTTCAGATCAAACTGAACCAAAGCCCCATAAAGGTCATTTGCTTTCACAAGATGGTCCATAGCTTTTTCTGTTTGCTTTTGTTTTTTATAATAAACATAAAGAGCAAAATGCATACGTGCCTTATCATCCTGACGCACTTGCTTGCCTTCGCAAAGTTCCAAAAGCTTCTCTGCGTATGTTTCAAAGGATTCAGCATCTGCAACCATGCTCAACTCATAATAAGCCGCACCATGAGCCTCATCTCGCTTTATAGCTTCATGTAGAAAAACCTCTGCTGATGCCATGTCGCCCATAATCTTATGAACAGCGCCAAGGTTACCCGCTGCCATCGCTGAGGGCTTTAAACTATGGGATTTTTCATAACAAACTTTAGCTTCAATGTAGTTTTCTTCTGACTGATATAAACTTCCTAGCGTTGAAATAAGCAGAGGATCTTTAGGAGACTTTACAATTGCTTCTTTGAGCTTTTCAATCGCAATTGATTCTTGCCCCAACATAATGTGGGCAATGACCATTTGGCTGAGCACAACTCCTTGGAATGTCTCACCGCCGCTTGCTGCCTTTTCAAAAAAGAAAAGCGCTTCTTTAGGTGCACGCTCTGCAAGGGCGCATTGCCCAAGGCCAAGCATGGCTTGCATGTTCTCTGGCGTAAGCTTGAGCACGTTACTGTAATAGGTTTTAGCTTCAGCGGTCCTGCCAACTTCTCTAAGGACATGCGCTAAATTAAGATGAAACCCAACTTGAGTCTTATCAATTTTAATTGCCTTTTGAATAGACTGAATGCCTGCGCTACTTTCCCCAAGTTGATGACGTGCAATACCTAAAAAATGGTGTGCGTCTGCGCTGTTTGGCATTTTTGATACAACCTCTTCACAGAGTTTTTTTGCATCAGAGAAGCGCCCGCTACCAAGAAGCTGGGCACCAAGTTGAATGGCCTCATTTAAATTCATAAGCGTTGTTTTTATTCATATATTTAATGTATTTTGCTCATTCATCATACGCACAGACTACAGTCAAATCTACTCTCCTTCGTGTATAGGGGTAGATTTTATGGAAGGGTTGAGGTATTTTGGCGACTATGAGAGGATTTTTTGGCGTCGGCATGGAACAAATTAGCAAACCTATGAACCTAGGTGCTATTACCCGTACCGCTCACGCTTTCGGTGCTGATTTTGTATTTACAATTGCAGGCGCTGCCAGAAAAAAAGATATTTATGGCTCTGATACATCTCGTACTTTTGAGCAGCTCCCCTTTTATGAGTTTGATGGCCTTGAAGACTTTGTTATACCAAAAGGCGCAAAACTTGTAGGGATTGAGCTTACCGATGATGCCATTGACTTGCCATCTTTTACACACCCCAAACAAGCTGTTTATATTTTAGGGCCTGAGGGCAGCAGCCTTTCCCCTTCTATTATAGACCGCTGTGATTACGTTATTAAAATTCCAACTAAATTTTGCCTTAATGTTGGCCTTGCAGCAGCACTTGTTATGTATGACCGTCAAATTACTCTTGGTAAGTTTCCTGATAGACCAACAGGTACCGGAGGCCCCAAACTAGATACAACCACAGACTGGGTACCAAGCAAGGTCAACAAAGGCCGTGTAAAAAGCAAAACACTTAAACCCTTAGAAGAATAGGATTCTCGATTATGCCAGATGTTATTGATATTACCCCAGGCGAAGCCCTTGCATGGATTGAGGCAGGCGATGCCATTATGGTAGATGTGCGCGAACCATTTGAGTATGAACACATGCATATTGCTGGCACTCCGCTTGTTGCACTTTCTACGTTCTCTCCAGAGCTTGTTCCTTTTGAAAAAGGCAAAAAGCTTATTCTTCAATGCAAATCTGGTGGCAGATCTATGATGGCTGGCCAACAAATGGTAGCCGCTGGCTACCCTGAAGATGTCTATAATATGATGGGCGGCATTATCAAATGGGAAGAAGAAGGCTTTGCTGTTGTAAAGGGTTAAAAGCATAAAAGCCGGCAATTGCCAGCCTTTATGAGATACCGGATAAAACCTATAAGTGGGTACATGGGGGAACCCGAGGCCTTACCGCTCGTGATCACCTCCTATCTCAAAGATGTGTGATTCATGTTCACCCCCGCTTACCAGTTGAAGATATATTTATTAACGCACCTTCAAATTAAAATTGCACGAAAAATAGGCAGATGCCTTTCACATAGAAAATACCTCTGTTGTAAATGTGCACACTTTTTAGGCAATTTCAAAATCTGTGTTATACTTAAAATCTTAGCGCTTGAGAAGGTCTGCTAAGTTCGTTAAAGTTCATCTATGATTCGATTTATTACAAACAGCTTACTGACGCTTGGGTTCTTGTGTGCCTTGGTGCTCTTTTTTGCATTTAACCCACTTGTAGAGTGGCGCGTTCAAAGCGCGGTGCAAAACACCTTAAACCAAACCATCACATTTGAAAGTGTTCGCCTTTCTCCTTTTACAGGAAAGGGGGATATTGGCGGCGTTACTATTATGGGCATTGATAACTTTAAAGAAGAACAGCTTCTGTATATTCCAAGGGTCAGCGTTCATTTCTCTCCCCTCTCACTTTGGACAAATACATTACAAATTCAAAACATTACAATTCATGATGCCAAAATTGACTTTGCAGGCACAGTTTCTCATAACAATGTTACTCGCATGGTTCAGCACTTATCTCAAACATCTGCAAAGGAAGAATCTGCACTTGGGGATTTAAGGCCGCTCTACAACAAGAGATATAAGCTCAAACAAGCAGAACAGACAGGAACAACTGTTGCTGTAGAACCCAGTATATTAAAGGGCCACAGCATTAGTGCTAACGTTCCCCAATCAGTGCAAACTGCACCTTTTGGAGATAAGAACGTCACCCTCAACCAACTTGTCTCTTACCTTATATTAGATGTTCTTAGCCGCAGCCCAGAAGCGATTACAGGTGAATTCAATCTCCTAAAAGAGGGGCTTGTTGGCCTTGGGCTTCTCCACAAAGATGCATTAAACCAAGAAGACAAAAAACCATCGTTTCTCGAAAGAGTGCGCATGAAACTTTCAAACCTATTTTAAAATAAAGGAATCTCATATGACGCACCCTATTCTTCATAGCTTTAGATTTTGCCCCTACGCAACACGCGCCCGAATGGCACTTGCAGCCGCTGGCGTGACATACGAACATAGAGAAATCAATCTCTCTCAAAAACCGGCAGATTTTCTTGAAATTTCACCTAAAGGTACTGTTCCTGTTTTGCTTCTTTCTGATGGCACTGTTATTGATGAAAGCCTTGATGTTATGTCATGGGCTATGGAACAAAACGACCCTTTTGGTTGGAGTAATCTTTCTAAGGATGAACAAACTGCCATGCTTGAAGTTGTAAAGCTGATTGATGGCGACTTTGCAAAAAACAGCTACCGCTTGCGCAATCCTCACAAAGTTGCACTAGATTCTATACATGGTAGAAAACAAAGGTTCTCTATTGAAGAACTTTATGAAAATCCATGCAAAGAGACATGCGAAAAATTTAACAATATTTTTGAAGGACAAAGCTTCCTGTCAGGAGAAAAAGCAGGGTTTACTGATATTGCAATATTCCCATTCCTTTGGTTTCTCTCTCAGGATGTGTCTTGGATCAATGAAGGAACTTACCCTCACTTGACCAGATGGCTTAAAGCCATTGAAAGCCAGCCATTTTTCCTTGGATCAATGAAACGCTTCAGCTTTTGGCAAGGCCTTAAAAAAGCGGTTTAAAAGACACAGCAGGTCTCTGTTTATGACAGATGTAGACAGGTAAATCCCCTCTTTTCCTTGTGCCCGCGCACAAAAGGTTTTGTAATAAAAATAAGAACAATTTTATTAAAGTAAAAAGAGAGTTCATGACCCGTTTGATCCTATCAAAACCGGTTATTATGGCAATACTTGCCATTTTTACGGCGTTTAGTGCTGTAAACTTAAACCCGCTCCAAACCATTATAGGTTTTGCCCTTATTGGTACAGTTTTTGGTGCCGTCTATACTTTACAAAAGGCAGTAGGCGCAGGAGGAGAACGTGGATTTGAAGAACATCTTAAGTTCCTTGATGGCATGTCAGGTCGTAAAAAAACAGGAACCATGGGTTCTGCTGCTTTTGCAAATGCAGAAGATTTAAAGCGCGCTGACCTTCTTGGCGAAAAAGGCTTTATTGTAGGCCGCTATAAAGGGCATTTTATTCGTTACAACACGCCTGGCCACATGATGACATTTGCACCAACCCGTTCTGGTAAGGGTGTTGGACATGTTATTCCAAACCTTCTCACGCACCCTGGAAGCGTTGTTGTTAATGATATTAAAGGGGAAAACTTTGGCGTAAGTGGTCGTCAAAGGCAAAAATTTAATAAGGTTTATACCTTTGCCCCATTTGAAGATAATAGTAACTGCTATAACCCGTTAGATTTCATCCGTGTTGGTACAAATGATGAGCTTGATGATGCAAGACTTATCTCTGACATGATTATTGTAGAAGGAAACGCCAGCGACCCATTCTGGGACCGTGAAGCAAAAAACCTTGTCACAGGCCTTATTCTCTATGTGGCAAACGAAAGCCCAAAGGCCCTACGTAACATTGGTGAAGTACGTTATCTCCTCATGCAATCTCAAAAAGATTTTCAGCTCACTGTTAAAGATATGGCGCGCTCTAAAAACAGCTTTGTTCAGCGCGCAGGAGCGTCATTAAGCGCGACAGAACCAAAAATTCTTGCCAGTGTTCTTTCTACATCTAAAGCCCAAACTGCTGTTTGGGATAGCCCAAGGCTAAACGCGATTACATCTCGTAGTGATTTTGACCCCCTTGATATTAAGCGTGAACCCTCTTCAATGTTTCTTATCATTCCGCCAGAATACCTTGACTCATACAGCCCTGTTATTCGCCTCCTTACAGGGATAATGCTTGCATCTATGATTCGTGCTAAGGGCCAGCCAAAGGATCGTGTTCTTTTCCTTATTGATGAGTTCCCTGCCCTTGGCTATATGCAAAACATTGAGGTTGGTATTGGTTACCTTGCAGGTTACGGCGTAACATTATGGATGTTTATTCAGGATTTAAACCAGCTAAAAGATAACTACCCGAAATGGGGGTCCTTCCTTTCTAACTGTGCCGTACGTATTGCCTTTGGTACCAACGATGTGGAAACCGCCAAAGTCTTATCTGATATGATGGGAACAACGACTATTCAAGTTGCCAACAGCGGAACCTCCAAAGAAAAAGGTCAGCTTATGGGTGGTAATATTAGTAAAAACTTTAGTGATACTTCACGCGCCCTTATGACACCCGATGAAGTGATGCGTATGCCCTTTGACACGCAGCTTATTTTTGTGCAAGGCTGTAAGCCGATTCTTGCAGAAAAGATTTTTTACTTTAAAGATCCTGCCTTTAAAGGTCTCTTTGATAAATGGGATGGATAACATAGGAGCACCCTTATATGGGACAACTTTTAAAAGCAATAATCCTTTTTACTGCCCTCTCTACAGCTCTGCCCTCTCATGCGACAACTTTAGCGCCTAATGTCCTTGAAATGTTCACATCTAAAACGTGCCCTTCTTGCCCAGCGGCCAACAGAAACCTCACTGAAATGGCAAAAAAAGAGGGCCGTCTCGCTCTGTCTTATCATGTGAATATTTACAAAAACCGCAAATTAAAAGACCCTTTTATTTTAGATAAAGGCAACACCAGGCAAAAATCTTATAACGCCTTGCAAAATACCAAAGTGCGCTACACACCGCACTTTGTCATGAATGGCAAACACCACATGAATGGTGGCAACAGCTTTAAAACCAAGTGGCACCTTATGCGCCATGAAAAATCCGTAGAGGATTTTTCTGGTATTGCCCTTTCTAAGGGTAAAAAAGGCTACAACCTAACGCTTGATTACTCAGATAATATTACTTTGCCCCATGATCTTTGGCGCGTCACATACCGCACAGACAGCACATCTCACAAACTTAATACAGTGACATCTATTGAGAGACTTGGCGTTTGGAAAGGCGGAGACGCACAAGTAAAGGTAGAAAAGGCTGGCCCCCTTGAAGAGGTTGCCGTTCTTATCCAAGAGCAAAACTTTGGCCCAATCTATACAGCAGTTTTGCCATAATCTAAAAATCTTTTGCTCAAAGAGTTTTTTTTAGATAGAAGAATAGAGATTTCTATCTTTTTCTCTCTTTTCTCAGGAGCATTTTATATGCAAAACCTCGAAGTTTCAAAACTATTTAAATTTACCGATGGCCGCTTTCTATGCCTTGTTCTGCCAGAAGAGCCTGAGGAAGAAGATGAAAATTTCCTTTCTGGCGCAAGCAGCATTATTCAGGATAATGGCGCTATTTATATTGGATATGAAGGTAGCAATATGCAGGTTTTGGATATTACCCCCATGTCTATTATGGGCGGCGGTGTGGCGCAGTATATTACAGCTGAGGGCTCCCTTCACTTTACTGCGCCACATATGGCACATATGAATATGCCCCCACGCTGGGAGCAAGAGACGCTGACTGACATATCTCATGACAGTACAAAATACGTTCTTGTGCGCCGCGATAACAAAGTGATTTTTGAGAAGGTCATTGACCACAATTTCTAATCGATTCTTTGAAAAAGCACCGCATTTGCGGTGCTTTTTTGCAGGGATAATGTTAAACTAAATTTATGAATATTTTTATAGCTTCCGCGCTCAGTTTTGCAGCAGGCCTAGGTATTGGTCTTGTTTTGCTTTGGTTTAGACAAAATGATGCAAAAAAAATGGCAGAGCTCATGCTCTCTGGCAAACAAGAGGAAATGGACAAAACCATTACTCACATGCGCGATGCCTTTAGCACGCTTTCTCTTGAGGCCTTGCAGCGCAACACCGAGCAGTTCCTCTCTCTTGCTGCTGAAAACTTAGATAAAAAGAACCAAGCTGGAAGCGCTGATCTAGGCGCTAAAAAGGATATGATTGATCAAACCCTTAAAACCATGAAGGGTGAGCTTGATAAAGTGCAAGGTATGGTGCAGACCATTGAGAAAGATCGTAAGGCAAAATTTGACGTACTCTCTACACAGCTAAAAAGCGCCGCGGAAGAAACCAAGCAACTGCGTGATACCACGCACGCTCTTAAATCTGCCCTCAGTAATTCTCAGATTCGTGGACAATGGGGAGAGCGCATGGCAGAGGATGTACTGCGCCTTGCAGGTTTCCAAGAAGGTATTAACTACCTCAAACAGCAACAAACTGAAAAGAAAAGTCGTCCAGATTATACATTTTACATGCCGCAAAACCGCGTGGTACATATGGATGTGAAGTTTCCACTTGATAACTACCTCGCTTATATGGATTCTGAAAGTGAAACAGAGAAGAAAATTTTCCTGAAAAGCTTTATCTCTGATGCCCGCCGCCGCGTAGATGAAGTGACAAAACGTGACTACGTAGACACCACGCAAGACACGCTGGACTACGTGATTGTATTTATCCCTAATGAGCAAGTTTATACTTTCCTCCATGAACAAGACCGAACCCTTGTGGATATGGCTCTCGGCAAAAAAGTTATTCTCTGTTCGCCAATTACGTTGTACGCCATTTTAGCTGTCATTCGCCAAGCGGTTGATAATTTCCAGATGGAACAAAAAGCTGGCGAAATTTTAAAACTCATTGAAAAATTTGGCGCTCAGTGGGGTAAATTTACTGAAGCAATTGATAAAGTTGGTAAAAAACTTGAGGATAGCAACAAGGCATTCTTAGAGCTGAGCACAACGCGCAGAAACCAAATTGAAAAGCCTCTTCGTGAAATTGAAGCCCTCAGGCAATCTGATAAAATTTTCAAAACAAGTTCAGGACAACCGCTTGAACTTATTGAAAACCCAGACGAGAAAAAAGAAGAGAAACCTTAAGGCTGCGCTACAGGCTTAATCACTTTAGGAAGAAGCTTACCTAAGGGGCGTACAACCGTCCCTTTATAAACCTGCTTTTTAGCTTCAGTCATTATAATTCCGCCAAATGGGGAATGTACAGACCTTCCGATTTTTTCAAAGAAAACAGACTGCTTTAAAAGAAAAGAAAAACCAAGGCAAGGCGTATGGAGAATTGCTTTTTGCCCTGTCACTGTAAACTTAGCATCTTTTAAAAGACGAGAAACTTGAGACCCAGTATAAGGGCGCCCTCTTGCAAGAGGTGAGAGTGCTTCTCTTCTGCTCCAGTTAGAAAGTCGGTTTGCTGTCATAATAATAATTTTGCCAGATTCAGGTTTTAAAACACGGTAAAGCTCCTGCACGGCAGCTTCTTCATGAAACGAGTGCTCCAAAGTATGCGCCACAACAATCGTATCAAACATCTCATCACCAAAAGGAAGGGCGCTATCATGCACAAGCACACCTTGATTCATTCCAGATTTAGGCCAAGACATTGCGCCCATCCATGAAGGATAAGCCATTGTTACTTGAGATTCCTTTTCCCATAGGTGTACGTATGGCGCTGTAAATCCAAGCAGCAAAATGCGCTGAGCACGCCGCCTTGTGCACACTTGCTCTAGTGCGTGGTTTACAGTTTGCGCTGCCATTTTTCCAACAGCACCATGAGACCAATTCCGTAGTTTTAGAATATCTAACATTTTGCTATGATAAGTCACATGAAAGATTGTGTCGAGACCATCCCTGTTTTAAACGATAATTGGGTTTACCTTATCCGTAGCCCAAATACGGATGAATATATACTTATTGATGCAGGTGAGGCAGCGCCTATCATAGATACTCTGCAAGGCAAACCGCTTAAACATCTCCTTTTTACACATCATCACGGCGACCATACAGATGGCGCCCCTAATATCCAGAAACATACTGGCTGCCACATGCACGGCCTAAAAGGTGATCTAGAACAACTTCCTACTGGCACAGAAGCACTTTTTGACATGTGGAAATGGCAAGAATACGAGTTTGATATTATACCTGCGCCCGGGCACACCCTTAAGAGCGTTATGTTTTATGAAAAAAATAACCATTGGCTTTTTAGTGGTGACACGCTCTTTATTGCGGGGTGCGGCAGGCTTTTTGAAGGCAGCCATGAGCAAATGTATGACACATTGCAAAAGATTAAATCTCTACCGGATGATACAATGCTCTTTTGCGGGCATGATTACACATTAAGCAACCTTACTTTTGCTAAACATCTCTTCCCTGATGATAGAGCTATAAACGAAGGGTATGAACTGGCTAGGCTTGCTAATTTTCCGCAGAGCACAACACTGGCCACAGAAAAGAAAATTAACCCATTTTTAAAAGCAAGAACCCTAGAAGAATTCAAAAAATTCCGTATAATGAAGGATAATTTTTAAAGAGAGGGCATCTCACATGCTTTTAATGGCCATTTGGATTATCACAACAGTCATAACGTATATTATTGCTGTAAGGGCTGGTCTTGCAAGGCCGCACATTCTTGCATTTGGTAACCTTATCTTCCCTTTTGCAGGTCTTTTTTATGCTCTATACCTTATTCACATATATCTTCCGCGCAGAGAAGGGCACATCCCGCCCGTACTCATTTTTATTCGTGTATTTACGGAAGAAATTCTTAAAGAATACAAAAATTGGCGCAATAAAAATAAATCTTAGTCTACCGTTTCAAGAAGCATGCTCTTCTTTTTATTCTTATTTGAAATTTCCCCTGTCTCTGGAATATCTGAAATAACGCGAGATTTAGCAGAAGCAGGTCCAGCATGCTTTAAGCTTGCCACAAAGGACCCAAACTTTGTTTTTGCCTCAATGCGCTGAGGCATAAAGCTTTCATCATCACGTACCCATATAACCCAAGTATCTTTGGCTTCACCAATTGGCTCACCTTTAAGGTTTAGCTTTTGCATAGTAGGTCTCACTTTAAAGCTGTGATGGCCATCAATTTTATCTTTACCAACAACGCTCAAGTTCATGCGATAAATATAATCATTTTGTGCTACATCATGCACGTAAGAATCACCTACTTTTACTGAACCCACCGTTTTGCGGTAATAATACAAAGCAGAAATCATATCACGCACATGTTCGGGGGCACCAAAGCCCACAGGTTCTTCGTTCCCTTGTATATTATGATAACGCACCATTTTTGCTGAACGGTCAAAGTTAATTATTTTATGAGCTTTATAATCATTTTCATTCAACTCAATAACTTGCCTTGCTGAATAGAAGGGACCTTCTCCCTGCACATCACTATGTACACCATACGTTGTGAGGCGGTCTCTTAGTTTAAAAGCGCTTAAACTTGTCCAGGCTCTTGCAAGGATTGTGTATTTTTCTTCTGTTTCAGGCTTAAAAAGAATTTCAGCCTCACCTACATTCAGCCAGCCCCACATTTCTACAAGGTAATGCAAACGCTCTCCGCGCTCAAACCAGTCACCTGACTCAGCATGCGCCGGTTGGCACACAAGCGCTATAAACATAAATAATGAAAAAATTAGCCTCTGCATAAATATTACCTTCCTTGTTTCAGTTTATACTATCAAAAATGCAACAGGTTTGCTGATGTTTTTTCTCCTGTAGTTGCAGGAAGGTAAACTCTCACGTTACACTAGGAGCCATGATGACTTTAAAACGTTTTATAATGCTTAGCACACTCTGTGTGATTTTAAGCGGTTGCTTTGGTGACTCGGCAGAAAAAGCCCGAGACGCTATTGATTCTGGCCGCTTTAATAAAGCCCACAAAGCACTAGACAAAGCACTTGGAAAAAAGCCAAAAGACCCTCTCCTTAATGGTCTAAAGGCTGAAGCTCTTGTGAAAGAATGCATAGAAACAAAGTGTCATAACGATCCAACAAGCCCTCTTATGTTTGATAAACACTTACGTTATGCCATAGGTTCCATTTTTATAGAGAAGAAGCCTTATAATCCGTTAGAAATTATTCTGACTAGCATAAACAGCATAAAAGATAGCACTGACAAATCTAATATGCTTATGCTCATGATTGATTCTACGCAAAGCGGCGGGCTTAAGAACAGGCTGATTCCTCATACATTGGAAACTCTTGGCTCACTTATAGAAGAATCCGATACAGATGCAGCTGCTTTTTTACTGAGCAAAATCTCTAAAAATAAAAAATTCCCAGAGCATATGATCGATATGACAAATGCTATTTCTGGGATGATCCAAAACGATATTTCACAAACAAAAACGTCTATGGCAAACATAAGAAAATGGCGTGAAATACCGAGATACGGCGAAACCCTTCTTCCTGTTTTTGTAAAAACGCTCACTCAAACTGTCGGGCAAGATGTAAAAGGAAGCAACCTTCTTCTTAATGGAAAAGGGATGATTCAACTTCTAGATATTCCTATTTTTAAAATACCTGAAGTTTCAGAACAGCTCTCCATTGCCTACTCTAGGCTTAGAGATGCGCCCTTTATTTTAAAGCAATTTGAGAATGGTACTCTTGTATCTGATATTAAACCGATTGAAAACAGCCTATTCGAACGCGGCCTTATTACAATTCGTCTTTCAGGCTCTCAGCTTACATACCAAAAAATACCCGAAAAAAAGATAGAGATTTCCGAACAAGATAAAAAGAAATTTGTGCAAATTTTCATGACACAAACAGCTCTTTCTTTTAATTTGAACAACTTAGAGAACTGGCAAGCTTACCTTGAGGATATCATCATCCTTTCAGAACGTTACAAACTTCCAGATATGCTTCTTTACAGCATTGAGCCTGAGCGTGTACCAAGCAACATTGTTGCACCATACAACGCATACCTTCTTGGCATTATTCGCCGTATGGTTAATACAAACGAGAATGCTGTTCCTTTCTTAACTAAGCTTATTCTTAATAGTGATAACGAGGAAAACCTCACCGTTCAAGCTGAAGAGCTCATCAAAATGGCTATGGATAAAGCCATTGAGGAAGAAAACTATGAACTTATTTACACCTATGGTGTTTTTAATCCTAAAGTGGCTCAAATTTCCAAGCAAAAAATTATTACAAGCATTATTGATGGCCTTGAGAAAAAATGGGGTGGTGATGACTTTGAAGGCATGATGAAACTTTCTAATTTCTTAAATAAGAACATGGGTATTGAGTTTAATCTTAACAACTTCCTCTTACAAAAATTTGATGAGTACCTGTCATTACCGCATATTAAAGAAAAACTAAATGGCAGTATGCTTTCTGATTTTTTAACTATGCGCATCCTTAAGGGCGCAGACCTAGGTGCAAAAGCAAAATTCACATCTGAAAGGCTAAAAGATACCCCTGCTGTTTTCAATGCGTCTCTTAAAAATGCTATTATTGCAGCAGGAGATGGCTATAATGTTGCCCACACCCTTCTTAAGCTTCAAGAGTATTTTTATGAAGATGACTTCAGTAAAGAAGAGCAAAGAACCTATGCTATGAATGCTCTCAAAGCTGCCATTAGTTCAGATAAAAGTCTCGGTGCTCTAGAAATTGCACTCAAAGGGGAAGTTTTAAGAAAAATTTTCCCTGAAATGGCTCAGTCATTTTTCCTAAACCAAGCCCTCAATAGACTTTCAACACCTGATGACTCTGCCCTGTTTTGGAAACATCTTCCCCAAAACCTAAAAGATGTTGTTATTTCTATCAGGCCACAATTTGTTTACATGTTAGAAGCATTGGATGCTTTTTCTAAAGGGGAGAGAACACTTGCTTCTGAAAAAATTTCTTTGATTAGTGATGACCAATACATGAAGCACCTACAGCCTATTGTAAATGACATTCGAATTATTGTGCGTAAAAACCAAGGCACATACATCATGAAAGATTTGGACGCTGATATTCCACTACTTGTGATGAAAATGGAAACCATTGATAACCCTAACCATAATGACTTCTCGCAGATTCAAACAGTAAAAGCGACATTCCTAAACAAGATTGGATCTATTACAATTAAATCTGATAAAGATTTAACCTTAAACTCTGGGAATGTATATGCCTACAGTATGATTGTTCCTTATGATGTGGATAAACAGTCTCTTATCATCTCAAACGATGCGAAGACAACGTCTAATCTCCCTGTTAAATTTAATACGCTTTATGGAGATATCCAGTCTGTTGAGTTTGAAAACGGTCGCATTTTCATAAAAACTTCCAATGGTAAAAGTTATGAGATGAGACGCATTACAGAGAAAATTGATGTTAGCCTTTTACCAAATGGACGATACGCCATAACAAATATCCACAGCGATTCCAATGATGCCATCGAGTATTCACTCCCTAATGGCACCATCTTCCAATTTAAAACACTGGAATCTGATAGAATTCATGATGCGCAAAACAATACAACCCTTTACCCAATCGAAGGTTTAGTGCTGCACCCTGCCAACAATGTTGCACGTACAGTAAATGGCTATTACTCCCCCAATACGCACACATCTCTTGTAAATTATAGCTATCAGCTTCAAGATGGTGGCCAGCTATTCGCCTCTGCAAAATGCCAAATTGTAGAAGATGCTATTTTCTGTGCCGTGAACAACAAGTTTATGTCTCGTAGTAAATATAGCCACATTGTTTCTGGTCAAAAAGCGCGCCTCGGCAGCATGAACCCAGCCAATCTCATTCAAAAACGCGGACTACTTCCGCCACCAGCAAATTAAAATGGCCACATACTCCATTCTTGGTGGCAAGGTTACTCTTTGCGGTAAGCATTACAAATCCACTGAAGACGCGCTATGGCTTACAAGTTTTATACACCCTAAACCATTTGAGCAAGTCTTAGACGTTGGCGCAGGTAACGGCGCCATAGGCCTCACATTAAACGCTCTACACCAAGCACCTGTCACTCTCCTTGAAAAGGATAAAGAACTTATAGGAAGCCTCCAAACGGCTGCAAAGTTAAACACATGCCGAAACGTAAATATCCTTCAAGAAACATGGCCGTCACACAAACTTCAATCTCTTTATGATTATGTTGTAAGCAACCCCCCATTCCACCTTTTAGAGCAAGGTTTTGAAAGCCAAACCAAGCAGGAATTTCACGGCATATCAAAAGAAGAGCTCATGGCATGGGTACATGAATGCTATGAAGTGTGCTCGCCCCTTGGAACAGTTACCCTCTTTCTCTCTATAAAGAGTTTTAAAGCGTTAGAGAGCCTACTTACCTCTCTTGGCCTTCAAGCTGTTACAGAAGTCTTCTCATCAGCCCAAAAACCGGCAAAAGCTTGCATTGTTGAATTGTCTCCTGCCCATACAGGTGAGACTCAATACTATAGAATCAATACTTATGATAAAGCTGTAAGAGAGGACGTTTTAAGAAACGGCGGCAAAATAAAAGCGCACCAACTGGCGCGCTCCTAATATAATCTAAAACTTAGATTTGGTTTGCAAGGTAGTAAACTGTCGCTGTTTTAGCTTCTAGGTTATATTCTAGAGTCACACGGCCAGCACTTGCACTACGCTCACCATCAATACGAAGGTCAACTTCATCGGCTTCACGAAGTGGCACATTATCAAGCTTAATTTGAATGTAATCACCATCAGCGCGGCTGATTTCTGTCATACCAATAAGGCCGCCATTTCCGTAACCATGCTTTACGCGGTACGTTTTACTTTGTACGTCAAATTCTGGCAGAAGGTTTTTAAAAGACTGAAGGTTAGAATATGGAGGGCGCATTGCAAAAGGTGTTACAAGGGCAGATGTGTTTTTATACTCATTGCCGTTTGTTGTCTGATGCGGCCACATACGGTGGCGCTCATAAAATTCGCTATTTGCCATTTCAATTTTAATAAGATCATCCACAAGCTGCGCTGGTGAACCGAATAGAGTATCCCAAGAAACGCTTACGCCAATAAACGCAGCAACACTGGATACCATCCCCGTTACAAGAATAAGCTCTTCTTTTGCCATAGTAAGTTTTCCTGATTGGGACCAGAATAGACCTTTGACACGATGTAACATATTTAATTCTCCCTCAATATTAGGTATTAGTTTAAATGTTTAAACACCAGTTCGCAAGCCCATAAGGTATACAATGCACCAACTGTGCCAAATTAACAAATTAACTATGGCATAAAGAACACACCCCCACAATAAACACGGGCTTAAGCCTTCTATAAAGGGGGATGTCCCATATACTTAAGCGAGCACAAATGTGCGAGCCAAAAGCTTACGAGCTTTTGGCGAAAGTGCTGAGCACATATAAGCGCTGTAAGCGTGAAATATGCAAAAAATTACAGCACTTTCAAGATTTAATTTGCGGAAAATTTGTTTGATAAACAAACTTTAAGGAGCAAAATCACAGTAAAGATAACGGATCCACATCAATATCTAAGCGTACAGCACTTGGAAGTTTGCATGTCAGCAGTGTTTTTTGAACAAATTCATGGGAAGGTGCAGGGGATTTAATAAGAATCATATACCTAAAGCGATTTTTAATACGTACAAGCCCCATAGGAGAAGGCCCTAGAACAGCATAGCCCTCAGGCGCTGTTTTTTGCATTTTTTCTGCTATAATACGCGCCTGATACTGCACCTCACCTTCAAAAGCACCACTAAAGAAAAGTGCTGTTAACCTTGAAAAAGGCGGATCATTCCATTGTTTGCGGTGCTTAATTTCTGTTTTATAAAAAGCATCCCTATCACCTGTCACCAGCGCTTTAAGTGCTTGAGAGTTTTTATCTAAGGTCTGAATAAGCACACGCCCTTTATCTTTTCCGCGTCCTGCTCTGCCTGATACCTGATAAAGAAGCTGAAAGGCTTTTTCAGTGGCTCTAAAATCACCTTGCGTATTACCCAGCATGGTATCGACCACACCCACAAGGGTTACATCAGGAAAGTCATGCCCTTTTGCCACCATTTGCGTGCCCACAAGAATATCAATCTCCCCGGCCCTCATACGCTCAATCAGCTCAGACATTTTACGAACGGTGGTCAGTTCATCGCTATCTGCCACTGCAATACGCGCGTCAGGGAAATACTCTTCAAGCTCTTCCATTAGCTGCCTTGTGCCAGGGCCATAAGGCAGTACACGCTCAGAGCCGCACTTTCCACACCTGTTAGGATAAGACATTGTGTAAGAGCAATGATGGCACCTCAAATGCCCCCCATGAACAGTCAACGTTGTTGAACAGCTTGGGCATTCTGTTTTTGCCCCGCAATCCCTACAAAGACACATAGGCGCATGGCCGCGGCGGTTCAGATAAACAATAGATTGCTTGCCCTGCTCCAAGGTTTCACCGAGAGCGTCCACAAGCCTTTCAGAAATATAATGACGCGCCCCTTTTGGCGGAGAGGCTGCCACATCAATAAGCTCTACATCCGGCAGCGTTGCAGCACCGTATCGGCTTTTAAGCGGCAATGTTACATAACGCCCCTGCTCTGCATTATACCAACTTTCCATAGATGGCGTAGCACTAGCCAGCACTACAGGGCATGACATTTTTTTAGCAAGCACCACCGACATATCACGGCCATGATAACGGAACATGTCTTCCTGCTTGTAAGCACTATCATGCTCCTCATCAACCACAATCAGGTCTAAATCTTTATAAGGAAGAAACAGGGCTGAGCGCGCCCCAACAATAACGCGAGCTTTGCCTGTCAGCACATCCCACCATGTTTTGCTTTTTGAACCTTCTGACTCGCTACTATGCCAAACAGCAGGCACAAAACCAAAGCGAGCCTCAAAACGGCTGAGCCACTGAGGCGTAAGTGCAATTTCTGGCAGAAGTAAAAGCACTTGTCCGCTCCCTGACTCAAGGAGTTTCTCTAATACATCAAAGTAAACTTCAGTTTTTCCGCTACCAGTCACCCCATCTAACAAAAAGGGCTGAAACTCTTTTTTATCAGCAGACGCATAAATAGCCTCTGCTGCTTTTGCCTGATCTTCATTTAATTGAATATCAGTATGCTTTGAAAACACATAAGGCATTTCCACCTTATCAATATAAACAAGGCTTCCTTGCTCAATAAGGCTTTTAACAACCCCTCGGCCAGCACCAGAAGTTTCAAGCAAGCTCTGCATAGAAAGCGCTCTTGTATCCAAACTTTTTAAAACGGCCTCTCTCTTAGGTGTCATACGCTCTGGCATTTTACCTGTAAGAGATAAAACCTGCTCTGGAGATGGCCTATCTGGAATAGACGCTTTCACAAGAATTGAGCGCAGCACATCTCCTGTTGGCGCAAGCGTATAAGAGGCAGCCCACAGCAAAAATTCTGCCATATGACTGTTAAGGGCTGGCACATCATCCCTTAAAGTGGCCTCTTTTACCTTGGTATAAGCATCTTCAGGGTCCACATCAATAATAAGAGCAGAAACTCTCTTTGTGCTTTTCATACCAAGAGGCACATCTGCCCAAGAGTATTTTTCAGGAGACTTATCAGAATAAACCTTATAATCCAAAACCTTAAAAAGCCTTTGAGGCACAACAACACGTATTATTTTTGCAACAGCTTGCGCATCTTGTTGCATGCCAGTGGTTGTCGAGAATAGATCCATTGTGAGAGAATAACAAATACGGGGAACATTGCACAGATTTTGACAACGCCCAAAGGTCAAAAAAAACGCCCGAGATGTAAACACCCCGGGCAAGTCATAAGAGGGAAGCTCGCGGATGAACCCTAAATAATAAAATTCGTTCCGTAACTATATTTAGTTATGGGGACGATGAGGACGTTTGTTAACCCCCTTATGCAAAAAAAATAAAAATAATGGACAACCTATGCAAAATACACCTGCAACCAAACAGATGGAAACAATTACAGTTAAGCCCACTGGCGCTGATGATGTAATTGAATACTTGCGTAAAAACCCAAGCTTCTTCCAAGAAAACAAACCGATTCTTGAGGATATTATTCCAAACGCAAGCATGGACCTTGGCTCTAACGTTGTCTCTATGCAGGATGTTCAACTGCGCAAACTTCAAGATCAGCTCGGCTCATATAAACGCCGCGCATCTATGATGATTCAGGCATCCCTCGACAACCAAAAAAGTTTTGAAGACATTCACACACTTATTTTAAACCTGATGAGATGCACGACAATTGATTGCATTGACCGCACTGTAACAGCGCATATTAGCACTATGGATGTAGATAGCGTAAAGTTCATTTCTGTCGGATCAGGAGAAGGTCAAATTTCTTCAGAGGATATAACAGCCTTGAAAGGTGAAGAATATCATAGTATTATACTAAGAACCTTACAAGAAGGCGGCACAGAGCTTCTTCATGGCATCAAAGCCCAAGCCATGCAAAGCGACGCCCTCATGATTCTACATTCCCTCGAAGAACAGCCCCTTGCAGTGATTGCAATTGGTAGCACTGATAAAGAACGCTTCCATGAAGGCCAAGGCACAGAGCTTTTACAGTTCTTGTCTCAGTTTATTGGTTACCGCCTTGCTGAAGTGCTTGCCCACTAAACAAGTAACAATCTCTTAAGTAGCCTGCCTTGGCTAAATAAGAATGATTTGAAAAAATGGGAAACAAACAATGCCCCTTATAGCCCAGTACATTCACCATCTTAAGATGGTGAAACGTTTTAGTGTGCACACATTGCAGGCATACAGAAGGGATCTTGAAGATATTTTTCAGGGCGGCTTTACCCATGATACGTTTGATGTTTCTGACCTAGAAAGCTGGGTAACAACAAAAAGAACAGAAGAACACCTCACACCCACAACCCTTAACCGAAAACTTAGTGCACTCAGGGGTTACTACTCCTGGCTCAAAAGCGAACACGATTTTGATAACCCTAAGATTCGCACATTTAAAAACATTAAAGCGCCAGATACGCAGCTCCATGCGGCTTCTCTCAGTACGTTAGAAAATTTTATTCAAGGTATTAAAGAGCACGCCCACAAAGAGAGTTGGCGGGATAGCCGCAACATAACAATTGTTGCCCTCCTGTACGGTACAGGGCTTCGTGTAAGCGAACTTCAAGCCCTGACATGGAAAGATGTACAAAATAGCACCATTATTGTTAAAGACGGTAAAGGCGGTAAAGAGCGCCATATCCCCCTGCTACCTAAAATTGAAAATATATTAAATAGCTGGAAAAACCATACACCGCACACGCAGAGCACATCTCCTCTTTTTCCTGCAAAAGAAGGAAATTCTGACGCACTTACAACAAGGCGTATCCAAAACATTTTTAAAGAAACCTGCATAAGAAATGGCATTCATGAAGAATTAACGCCGCACACCATGCGCCACAGCTTTGCGACTCACCTCCTCCAAAACGGCGCAAACATAAGAGAAGTGCAGGAACTTCTTGGACATAGCAACTTAGCAACCACACAAAAATACCTCTCAGCAGACCTTGATTACCTCAGAAATTTGCATAATCAAAGCCACCCACTTGAAAGCGCTGACAGCAAGGCAGAAAAAATGATTCCTGCAAAGGTACATAAATAAGTATACTGGGCGAGCACCGTGACAAAACAAAAAGAATGTACAAACACATGCTAAAAACTTTAACGATTCTTGCAGCACTTTTATTTAACCTGCAAAGCTTTGCATCTAGCAGCCCCACATTTATTTTAGAAATCATGTGGGATGATGCCGTAAAAGGTGACGTTAAAATTAACGATGAAAGCATTTGGCAGTTTCCTCTCAACAAGAAAGAAGAAACAGCCCTTAAAAATCTTCCGGAAGTGATTAAGAAAAAATTAAGTATTCATTCTTTTAATGCAGAACAAAACCTTATACGTCTTTATGCGAACGATCTTTTTGGCGATAAGGTGAACACTATGACTTACCACTACAAAAAACACACCAAAGAGTATATCCGTTACCGCCCGTCACGCCTTGGGTATTACCTATACAATGCCGTAGACCCTGCTGATAAAGACACCTGGATTCTTATGGACTACAAACAGCAGCCCATTGATAATTCTGGAGAGATGATCGTAAGCCTTAACCCGTTCAATGAACTCGTTCCTTTCTATGTTGAGGGCTTTACGCCTATAAACGAAGAAGTACCAGCAGCAGGGGATAATGTACGCGCAATCTACAGAGAGCTTACCGTAGAACTTATGAATGGTAATTTTACTGGCCTTGAAACACTTAACCCTGCAAACGAGCTTCGCTTTAGCCTTTTCAAAAACAAAACGCTTTTGAATAATAATCAGTTTGCTTGCAAGCGAGGCGAACGTACAGAAGCCCGTATTCGTTTTATTGATGGAGCAGCCTTTGTTACAGGGAACCTTGCCTCATGCGCAGTGCTTACAAAAGATGGTCACAAGGACAGCATTCAATTTGATTATTTCCAATACCAGTATAATGGTAAAGATTGGATACTTGCTGATTTCTTAATTAGAGACCCGCGTCAAGCAAGTGTATTCCCAGATGACTCAGCGTCTTCCAAAGGGCTTTCACTTGATAGCTTCTCTGTAGATTCAGAAGAGCCTTCTTCTTCCAATTGATACTGAAGATACACTTCTCTTAAGTCATTAAGAACTAAATCAAGGCCATCACCGCTTGCAGATGAGAAGACATGCGGCGTTACACCTGTCTGTTCTGCAAAATCCTCTACAAGCTCTTTAATAAACTCGTCATCACCAACAGCGTCAGATTTACTAAAAGCAAGAACCTCAGGGAGCGTTGAAACTGAGTCATCAAAGTAGCCATCATAATCTTCAAGTTCCTTACGAATGACTTTATATTTCTCAACAGGGTCACCTTCTGTAAGGTCAATAAGGTGCAATATCGCACGGCAACGTGCCACATGCTTAAGGAACTGATGCCCAAGCCCGCGCCCTTCAGCAGCACCCTCAATAAGCCCAGGCAGGTCTGCCATAACCATATCTGTGCCGTAATGGCGCACCATACCTAGCGCAGGATGCAGCGTTGTAAACGGATAATCTGCCACTTTTGGCTTAGCATTAGAAACGCGTGAAATAAATGTAGATTTACCAGCATTAGGAAATCCTACAAGACCAACATCCGCAAGAAGCTTAAGGCGGAGCTGTAATGTAATTTCTGTTGCTGGCTGCCCTTTACCAAATTGGCGCGGCGCGCGGTTCGTAGACGATACAAACGAAAGGTTACCACGGCCACCGTTTCCGCCTTTACAGATAACAACTTCTTGGCCTTCTTCTGTAAGGTCAGCAATAAGCTCTTCTGTTTCCCAGTTCCAGATTTCTGTGCCGACAGGAAGCTTCATAATAATATCATCGCCATTACGACCTGACATATTACTTCCCATACCGTGCTGGCCTTTTCCTGCTTTAAAGTGCTGGTTAAACCGGTAATCAATCAGTGTGTTGAGGTTATTGGTTGCCACGGCAATAACGCTACCGCCGCGCCCGCCATTTCCGCCATCAGGCCCGCCGAAAGGAATGTTACGCTCACGACGAAACGAGAGACAACCGTCTCCGCCCTTACCTGAAAATACATAGATCTTCGCTTCATCTAAAAACTGCATAACTTATAGTCCTAACTGCTTCTGTAATTTCATAAATTCACGCCAGCTTTTGACGCGAACAACGTGAAGATGGGGATTCTCCGCCAAAATGTCAAGGTAACGCTGTTTTCTTTTTTTCCAGCCCTTTATGGAATGAACAAACACCAAGTGCAACCAACTTAATGAAAAACGCTCCTCACACCCTTCCGGCGCATCAGGACGCACTTTACCGTAGTTACATAACAAGCGTCTCACTACACGATACTGGCATCCCCCAATAGGTAAATCTAAGAAAAATACTGTCTCAGCACGTTTAAGGCGCTGCGGCAAAGATTTACGGTAAGCACCTTCCATGACCCAAGCTTCTTTTTCAATAAAAGTATCATGAATGGGTATCCACTCTTCTAATGGGCGAGGTTTCCAGCCTGGAGTGTGCACAAGCTTATCCATAGAGATAAACTCTGAATTAAGCCTTTCAGCAAGCTTTCTTGCAAAGGTTGTCTTACCAGCGCCACTCGGCCCTAAAATACAAATGCGCTGCCCAAAATCTTTAAGCTGTAACATGCTGAATCTCAAAACCATCTTCGTAATGGACAATATGCTTAAGTCCGCCCTCCAGAATATCTATATGATCGGGCAAGAACGATGGCTTAATATTGTAATCCTTCATATCCTTCAAAGGAATCCATGCAAACGGGAACTGAGCGCCATCAAGCTCATTCTCAGGAATGACGGCACCTTCTGGCAGCGTTGTACGATAGTACATTGCAATTTCATGGCACTTGGCCCCTGAACGCTCTCTTGTAAAGAAATATTCAATAATCGCAGCAAGCTCTGTATCTTCCTCTTTGATCATCAGACCTGTCTCTTCTTCAATCTCTCTGACTACTGTTTTTTGAGTACACGTTCCGCAGTTTACGCGCCCACCCGGAATAAAGTAAATATCTTCATCTGGTACATAAAGTGTAAGAAGTTTATCATCACGCACAACCAAGTATCCACAGCGGTGAATAAGCACACCAGCACCAATTTGCACTGTAATATCACCTGGTTCTGTATAGAATGGAAGCTGCTTGGCCATAATATATCTCCTTGTATTTTTTGTATTTAGAAAAGCGCAAAAGCTGGCCTATTGGCCAGCCTTCGCAGAGATTTGTAAAGTGTGTAAGCTTACGCTTCTACAGAAACAAATGTGCGGTTTTTAAAACCTTTGGCAAATTTAACGTTACCGTCGTTTAGTGCAAACAAGGTAAAGTCTTTACCCATGCCAACACCATTACCTGCGTGGAACGTGCTGCCGCGTTGACGTACAACAATGTTACCAGCAACAACGTTTTCGCCGCCAAATTTCTTTACTCCAAGACGCTTACCTTCAGTATCGCGTCCGTTCTTGGAACTACCACCTGCTTTTTTATGAGCCATTTATCTACCCTTTACTTTACAGAAATTTCTTGAATTTCAAGTACTGTCATATACTGACGGTGACCTTTTTTACGACGATAGTTCTGACGACGCTTTTTCTTGAACACGATCACTTTTTTGTCGCGAATTTGCTCAAGGACTTTCGCCTTAACTGTTGCGCCTTTTACTGTTGGTGTACCTACAGTGATTTTATCACCGTCACCAATAAGAAGAACATCATCAAGTGTTACGCTTTTGCCAGCTTCCGCTTCCAAACGCTCAACGTTTACAGTGTCCCCTTTAGAAACTTTTAACTGCTTACCGCCACATTTTACTACTGCATACATATCTTTGTTACTCATTTTGTATCGCTTTACTATTCCGATAAATTTGTATTCGTCTGGCGTTATTACGTGATTTACATCTCCCTGTCAAGTGTTTGTGCACACTTTTTATGCATATGTCAGGTGTTTTTTGGGCACAAGTTTTGCAGATGTCTATAAAATCTTAGAGTTTGGGAGGGCTCAATACATGAGTAAAATACTACTACTTAGCTTTGGTCTTATGTTCAGTCTTTATGGCTACGACTACCTGTTTGACGGCGCGCTCTCTGAAAGAGAGCAAGAGGTACATGATACTATTCCAGAAAAAGCATCATCCTTTACAGAGCGCATCTCCTCTGCTAAAAAATCCTAAATAACTTCACCCTACCTTTTTTTAACAGATGAGGCACCCATGGCATGGCTTAAATGGGAACAAGGCCGCCAAGGCGGCGGATACCGCAAACTTAAACTCTTTCAAATTTTAGGGCGCATGGACGGGTACGTTATAGACTACCCTGTAGGCTTCTCTCTCCCCACCCACAAGGACCCAACACCTCACGGCAAGCATTACCGCTTAAACATCATTCTTTCTGGCGAGGGTGATTTCTACAGTGAGCGCTCAATTATTGATACAAAACGTATCAAGCTTTTCAGGCCTGATATTAACAATCACGGCGTAAAGACAATTACAAAACGCAGACGTGTCCTCTCCTTTGGACTTGTGATTTAAAACGAATAAAAAAGAGCGCCGCGGCGCTCTTTTTGTTTATGCAGACTTTTTGGCTGCTGTCTTCTTTTTAGGTGCCGTCTTTTTAGCAGCTGGCTTTTTAGCAGCCTTATTAACCTTTGCAAGCGTCATAGGAGGCAATTTAAGCACGTACTGCTTACGTCCCTGTGGCTCATGATAGATACGCATCATAACTTCACCCAGAACGCCCATACCAATCATTTGAACGCCAAGGATAATGAGCATCACACCAAGAATAAGCAACGGACGGCTACCAATGTCAGCGCCGCCAAGTTTAAGCAGGGTAAGGTATGTACAAATCAGCCCCCCCATACCAAGGCTAATAAGCCCGCCCATACCAAAAGCATGAATAGGGCGGTTAATGTAACGTAGGATAAATTTTACAAGCAGAAGGTCTAAAAGCACGCGGAATGTTTTATCAAGCCCGTACTTAGATTCGCCAAACTTACGGGCGTGGTGTTTCACCACAACTTCTTCGACTTTAGCGCCATACTGAGAAACAACAGCAGGGATAAAGCGGTGAAGCTCTCCATAAATGCGCACCTCATCAAGCACTTCACGGCGATACGCCTTAAGCGAGCAACCAAAATCATGTAGCCTTACGCCTGTCACACGACCAATCAGCTTATTACCGATTTGTGAAGGAATATTGTTTTTCCATTTATTATCCTTACGGTCCTTGCGCCAGCCAGACACAATGTCCGCATCTGTTTTTTGCATGTGCTCAATAAGCTTTGGAATGTCAGTTGGATCGTTTTGAAGATCTGCATCCATTGTAATCACAACATCGCCGGTTGAATGATCAAACCCTGCCTGCATAGCAGCTGTTTGGCCAGAATTACGACGCAGCAGAATCGGACGAAGGTTTTTATACTTTCCTGAAAGCTCTTCTAAAACTTCTGCACTTTTATCTTTAGAACCATCGTTCACACAAAGTATTTCCCAGCTCCAAGGGCTCGCATCCATCACTTTACTTACAGCCTCTAAAAGAAGAGGAAGAGATTCCTCCTCATTATAAACAGGGGCAACAACCGATATATCAACTTTTTGTGTATGAGTCATATCTTAAAATCCTTTATCTACAACAGCAAGACAGTAGCCACCGTCACACATTTCATGCGGAGCCGTGTCATTTAATATTTCATTTACCGCTTCTTTTTTCTCTATATCATACAAAAAGAACTGCTGGTAATTTTTCTTGAGTGGCACAATTTGAGACGGCGCATTTAAAGCCTCATAAGGCACCTTAGAAAGAAGCCTTACACTTGGCTGATGAAGACCAACAAAGTAAAACTTGTCATCTTCTTCATAATGAGTGGCCACATATTCAGCATGGCGCGCAAGAGACCCTTGCTGGACGTCATACACCACAGGGCCAAGACCGTTAAAGAAAAGGAACAGCACCATAGCATAACTTACAGCCCACAGCATAATACCCTGATGGTATCCGCGTTTCACAAGCGTAAAGCCAGCTACAAATCCCACCAGAATCAAAGCTGCAATAGCAACACCAACAATACCAATATCAAAATCTTGCATAAGTACTGACTGTAAAAGAATATCATCTACAGGCCACTCCATACCAAAGTTTGTTTCAAGGTACCTAAAAATACTAAGCACCCATTCAGGACCCTCCCCAAACAGCGCCTTAGGTAGCCATTTAAGCAGAAAGAAAAACGCAAATAAAATTAAAACAAATGGCATCATCCATATAACCTGCCAGCTTTTAATCTTCATATTATTAATAAGATCAAGACGCCCACCAATCCATAAAGCAAAGCCTGGAAGCGCTGGTACAATATAATGCACAAGTTTTGTCTGAGAAAAACTAAACACTGCCACAACACCAACAAACCAAATAAGCCCAAGTGCTGGAAGCACATCTGAAACATTCTCAGAACGTAAATTTTTAAAGAAGCCTTTCATTTGCCACCAAAGCGCTGAAGGCGCAACAAGTACCCAAGGGAAAAACCCAATAGCAACAACCCAGAGGTAATAAAAAGGTGAGCTTGTATGTGTATTACCAAGACCACTAAAGAAACGCTCTACATTATGCTTCATAATAAATTCAACAAAAAAGTCAGTGCCATGTGCACTAATAATCATTTGACACCAAGGGAAAAGCCCCAGCGCTGTCGCTAAAAGAATAATAACAGGATTAGACGCCTTCAAACCATGCAACACGCCATAAGGGTTTGTTAAAATAGCTGTCCCCACCACAAGGACAGGCACAAGCCCAACAACAGGACCCTTTGTAATAAGCCCAGCCGCAAATAAAATACCCGCAACCCAAACGGCTATTATACTGCGCTCTTTTGCATAAATATTCGCCACAATGGTCATTGTTGAGCAAAAGATAAAGAAATTCATCACCATATCTGCAATGGCAGCACGAGCAAGAATCATAAAGGAAAGATTAAGCGCCATTACCGCTGTTGAAATCATTGCATAGCGCGGGTTTCTTGTCATGCGCTCCACAAAAATATACATTGCTAGACATAAAAGAAATGCCGCAATAGCGCTTGGTACACGCGCACCCATTGGTGTTTCGCCAAACTGATCCATACTAAAGGACTGCAACCAGTAAATCATTGGCGGCTTATGGTAGCGCGGCTCTCCGTTATAAGTTGGCGTTACAAAATCACCGCTCTCACGCATCTCAATGGTGGCCTCAGCAAAAATAGCCTCATCCACATCAAAAAGGCCGTAACGGTCTAGTCCAAACCCAAATAAAACAGCTAGCAGTAAAAACAGGCCTAAAATTTGATTTCTAATTTCTTTACGCTCTGAAACAGGCATATAACGAGACATAGAGGTATGTTCCTTTTATTTTGACGTCCGTCTTTGAAGTTCTTTTGGGGCAACCTTTGGCCAAGCCCAGTATGCCACAAAAAACCCGATCGTACTGCCTGCAATCACATCACCAAGGTAATGAGAGCCGATTCCCATACGGGCATATGATGCAGAAACAGCATAAAGAAGCCATACTGGCGTATATTTTGGCCAGTAACGTGTTAAAAAGAAGAAAAATGCCCACGTTGTTGTAGCATGGCCTGATGGAAAGCTATGCATATTAGATGCAGTTTCAAACCATTCCATTTCGTATTGACCGCGCCATTCCATCTTAGGGCGTGGGCGTCCAAAAATGTGTTTAAGGGGTATAACAAGTGCACCAATTGCTGTCATAACAAGCATAGCACGCCACCAAAACATACGTAGCTGCGGCTGATAATTCACCCATGTCAAATAGGCCATCATAATAAGACCTATTATGATTTTAAATTCAAGCTGCCCCATATGGGAGAGGATACCGTAAAACTTCTGCAAGCCTTGCGTTTCAGAGGTTGATTGATGCTTCATAATCCAAAGATGAAGAGAACGATCAATTTCTACGCTATAGACAAACCATGCTAAAGTAAGTAAAAGCACAAATAAAGCAATAGGCCAACAGGCCTTAAAATGCTTGCAAAACGGACTAATAAAAGACATCATGCGAGCTACTGTAATGGGGATAAACCCACCTTGCAAGAACTATTGCACACAAAAACGAACACAGGGAAAAACCATATCTTGACACACGAACACACAAACTCCTGGTACCTTATCAAGCGCCTTATGAAAAGCTATCTTGCTAAACATAAAAGCCGAATTATCGCCGCGGTATTTTGTATGTTAATTGTCTCAGCAACAACGGCTGGCATCACGTACATGGTTAAACCCATGCTTGATGAAGTATTTATTGCCGGTAAAAAAAGCTACCTTATGTGGGTACCTATCATTATTCTTAGCCTATTTCTCTTCAAAACATTTGCTACATATATTCAAGGTTATTACATGGAATATGTGGGCCAAAAGCTTGTTGCTGATTTGCAGTTTGATCTATTCAAGCACACCATGAATCAAGACCTAACATTTTTCCAAACACACACAACATCAGGGCTGTCATCTCGTTTTTTGTTTGACCTTCAACGCCTTAAAAGTGCTGTCAGCCAAACCATTTCAGGGACACTGAGAGACTTCACCAGCGTTATTGGCCTTGTTGGTGTTATGCTTGTGCAAGAGCCTGTGCTTGCGCTTATCTCACTGACTCTTTTGCCGCTTGCGGCTGTTCCTATTTTACGCTTTGGTAAAAGAATGCGCCGCTACAGTACAGGTAGCCAAGCTGAAACAGGGCGCCTGTCTGCTATCCTTAAAGAAGCTTTTGGCTATAACCGTCAGGTTAAAATTTACAGCATGGAACATTATGAAAATGCCCGCGCAAAAGATGCGATTGATAATGTGTTTTCATACACGGTTAAAAGTGCGCGCGTACGTGCCATTGCCTCTCCTATGATGGAGCTTCTTGGCGGCGTAAGCATCGCACTTATTGTGGCTTACGGTGGTCATCGCGTTTTAGATGGCGGCATAACGCCAGGTGCATTTTTCTCATTCCTTACAGCTCTTATGATGCTTTACCGCCCCATTAAAGGTATTGCCAACATTAACAACGTTCTTCAAGACGGGCTTGCCGCAGCTGAACGTACCTTTGCCCTTATGGATGAACCAAACAAAGTGACTGAAAAAGACGGTGCTACAGCTCTTGAAGTCACAAAGGGTGACCTTCACTTTAAAGATGTAGGCCTCATATACGGAGATGGTACAGAAGCTCTTAAAAGCTTTAACCTTCATGTACCTGCAGGAAAAACAGTAGCTCTTGTTGGCTCTTCTGGCGCAGGAAAAAGCTCGGTCCTTAATATGATACCGCGCTTTTTTGACCCCACCTCTGGGAGCATCACAGTCGATGGCACATCCACTCAAGATGTGACCCTTAAAAGCCTACGTGAAAGCATTGCTCTTGTGACTCAAGATATTGCCATCTTTGATGATAGCGTCCATAACAACATTGCTTACGGCGCAGAAAATGCTAGCCGCGAAGATGTTATAAAAGCTGCAAAAATGGCAGCAGCGCATGAGTTTGTTCAAACATTAGATGAAGGCTACGATACCGTGCTTGGCGAAGAGGGTTTTAAACTCTCTGGCGGCCAAAAACAGCGCATCGCCATTGCGCGTGCCATGATCAAAAACGCCCCAATTCTTCTACTCGATGAAGCCACATCTAGCCTTGATAGCGAAAGCGAGCAGAAGGTACAAGATGCCCTTTCTAGCCTCTCTAAAGGCCGAACAACCCTTGTTGTTGCTCACCGCCTTTCTACCATTAAAGATGCAGATCAGATTCATGTTATGAAGCATGGTCAGATTGTAGAATCAGGTACACACGAAGAACTGATGAAGAAAAAAGGTATTTATACGGACCTTCAAAACCTACAAGGGCACGCATCATGAAGAGTTTTATTAAAACTTACGGCATAGCCCTCCTTATTCTACTTTATAGCTGGATTATTAAACTCACCTGTAAAATTCAGGTTCAAAACCGTGATGCACTTGATCGCTTTTGGCTTGAAGATAAGCCGGTTATGATGCCGGTATGGCATGGCCGCCTCTTCTTCTTTACCATTATGCCGAAGTTTAGGCACCCTGTAACAGCGATGATCTCTCTGCATAAAGACGGCCGTATGGTAGCTGCCTATGCCAAACTTAGAAAAGCCGGCATTGTGGATGGTTCTAGTAGCACTGGCGCCATTAAAGCCATGAAAGCCATGATTGACGCCGGTAAAAAAGGGCACACCCTCCTTACAACGCCAGACGGCCCAAGAGGCCCAGCTTACCAGCTGAGCCGAGGAACATTGGAAATGGGCCGCCTTTCAGGCCTTCCTATTACCCCTCTTTGCGGTACAGCGACTAAAGTTAAAGTACTTAAAAGTTGGGATAATTTTATGATTCCCCTTCCTTTTTCAACAATTACGATTCATATCGGAGAGCCTCACCACTGCCCCTTTAAAAGTGATAAAGACCAACGTAAAGGCAGTGCTGCTATTTTAGAAAGCGCCATGCGTACGCAGCGTGAATGGCTTGATGATTACCATGGACCTATAAAAAAATGATTTGGCTTTACCGCTCTCTTTGGGTGCTTTTCGGCCCTCTTATAGACATAATGTTCTGTATCCGCCTTTATAAAGGCAAGGAGAAGTGGGCTAAACTTCCTGAGCGTTTGGGGTTCCCTAAAACAGCGCGCCCAAAAGGCGATATCCTTTGGATTCATGGCGCTAGCGTTGGAGAAATGAAAAGCCTATTTCCGCTTATAGACAAGCTTTGCAAAAAACTACCAGAGAGCACCATTTTGCTCACAAGCGGTACAGTTACCTCTGCCAGTATTGTTGCAAAACAACTTCCAAATTGGGACGGTCAAGTTATTCACCAAATGGCACCCCTTGATTTTGGCGTCTGCGTCCATGCCTTCCTTAAGCACTGGAAGCCCAAAATGAGTGTTATTATTGAAAGTGAGTTTTGGCCTGAATACCTGAAACAGGCGCCAAACCCTATGCTCATAAACGCCCGCGTTACTCAAAAATCTTATAAAAACTTTAAAAGGTTTAGCTTCTTCTTTAAGCCTCTCCTTGCAAGGCTTACAGGCGCACTGGCCCAAACAGATGATATATCTGAAAGACTTATAGACCTTGGTGTGCAAAACGTAAAAACAGCTCCTAACATTAAAGTGGATGCCCCACTTGAAGAGCCAAACGCAAAACAACTCGCTAAATTTACCAAAACCATCAATGGCCGCCCTGTGCTCTGCTTTGCTAGCACGCACCCGCCAGAAGATGAAATTACAGCGATGATTCATAGGTCTTTAAGGGAAGATATCCCAGATCTTTTGAGCATTGTAATCCCTCGCCACCCAGAACGCGGCCAGCAACTTTCTGAAACCTTTGAACCTCTCGGTTTAACCACAAGAAGGCGCAGCCAAGGCGAGCAAATTGACAAGCAAACTGACATCTACCTAGCAGATAGCATGGGTGAAATGCCGCTTTGGTACAACCTATCAAACGCTGTAATCATTGGTGGAAGCGTATTTCCGCATGGCGGGCAGAATCCACTCGAGCCGCTAAAAATGGGCAAAGTGGTGCTTTGCGGAGAATATATGTTCAATTTTGATTCTCTTCTTATTCCATTGGAAAGATATAAAACGCCAGAATGCTACGCTGATATTACACAGTTAAAGAAAAGAGCCTATAAGGTTTTGACAGACACAAAACTCAGAACAACATTAGAGAAGAAAAACATAAAAGCTGCTGCCAGCCTTTCTGGCGGTACAGATACTGCCCTACTTGCAATAGTTGAGGCATGGGAGGTCGCATCATGAAAACACCTCTATTCTGGCAGAGCAAAAGTTGGCGCTCCTTAGCGCTTATTCCCGCCTCATGGTTGTACCGTGCCATTAGCCTTTTTGACCTGAGCCTAAAAAAGATTTGTGCAAAATCTGTCTCTGTCCCTGTGATTTCTATCGGAAACATAACAGCAGGAGGAAGTGGTAAAACGCCCGTTGTTATGGCTCTTGCTGAATATTTTCATCAAAACGGCGAAAAAGTTGCCATTTTAAGCCGCGGTTACGGAGCTAAAGATAAAGCTTGCCGTAAAATTGCTCCTTACGAACATGTGACGAATGCAGGAGATGAACCTTTAATGATGGCAACCCACCTCCCTTTTGCTGATGTTTGGGTAAGCCCTAGTAGAGTGAAGTCAGCGCGCTGCGCTATTAAAGAAGGCGCAACTCTTATTTTACTTGATGATGGATTTCAACACCGCAAGCTCAAACGCACACTAGATGTTGTTTGTATTAAAACCCTAGGCAATGAACGCCTTATTCCAGCCGGACCGCTCAGGGAGCCTCTCAGCGCCCTAAAACGTGCAGATGTTATTGCATGGACAGGCCATAAAAAAAGCGGGTTAAAAAAACCATCATTTCACCTTAAAAGCGTTTCTGTAGCACCTCAACCAAAGGGCAAAAATTGGGTGGCTTTTTGCGCGCTTGGCTTACCAGACTTCTTTTTCAAATCCCTAAAAAAATCAGGTGTAAATCTTGTTGAAACTATAGAATTTCCAGACCATGCGTTTTATACAGAGGCAGAAGAAGATATTCTTAAAGAGCTGGCAGAAAAACATAATGCAGGACTTATAACCACGGCCAAAGATGCTGTTAAACTAAGCAAGCCTTTCTTAAAGCATTGCACAATTGCCGAACAAGAGCTTGATCCTGAAACTGTTAAACAGCTTGGAGATTTCCTAACTAAAAAACTTGCAAAACGCACTTTTTAGACTGTGTTAACTTTACTCCAAACATGCCCTGTAATAATTTGAAGCGCAAGGCATACAGCCCCAAAGATAAGAATAATAACGCCAGGTAAAATTCCTTGAGCAAAAAAGAGTGCCACAAGGCCTACTGTCATCGCATAAGGCCATATACGCCCAAGGCTAATGGCACAGCCAAGAATGAGCCCCATTTTAAGACCTTCCAGAATGCTACCACCTGTCATGCCAAGAATACCGCCGCCAATCACATTCACGAGTGCCCAAACAACAGAAATACCAACAACGCCTACATAGGTCAGGTATTGAAGCGTTTCAGGTACAGGCCACACATCAATATCAAATGCAAAGTAATCAAATGCAATCCACGCAGAACAGATTAAAAGAACCGTATGTAAAATCGCCATTGCCATAGTAATCATGATGTATTCCCCTTTTTCAAAAGCAGTAGATTTGGATCAAGCGCCATATTGCGCCAATATAGTCCCCAATGCAAGTGTGGCCCTGTAGATCTGCCCGTAGAGCCAACTTCTCCAATTTTAACACCTTGCTTTACAAGGTCGCCTTTTTTCACATCCATTTTATCAAGGTGAGCATAAATAGTATAAACCTGATGGCCGTGGTCTAGCACAATAAGGTTTCCATTAAAGAAAGAATCTGCAAGTGCAAGCGTAACAACAGCATCCGCAGGCGCTTTAACAGGTGTGCCTGTTGGCGCTGCAAAATCTGTCCCCTTATGCCAGCTACGTTCCTGCCCATTAAATACCCTGCGGCTCCCATAAACACCACTAATGCGGTAGCCCTCCACAGGCTGAATAAAGCTCTGCATAAAGGCAGGTGATTCTCTAAACTTACTACGAGATGAAAGAATTTGGCTTTTATCGGATTTAATTTTCTTTAAGTCATCAGGGTTAGGGTTAACCTTACGCTTAGGAATTCCGTTAATTTTTTGAGTTTTGTATTCTTGTGGCTCCACCACAAAAGCTTGCGTAACATTCTCTCCATTCAGCCTTACAGATAATTCCATTACAGCATTTGCTTTACGGGGAACTGGCGCAAAAAAATACCCATCAGAAGACACCTTTGTTTGAATATCTCCAAAATTTACCGTGGCCCTTGGCTCTACTTTACCGTAAATAAAACCACCCTGCCTAAAAACACCATCTGCAAATAAAAGCGGAGACGCATGTGCTTGGAAGATGATTCCTAAAAACCCGAATGAAAGAATAAATAAATTTCTGAATGTCATAGTCTATTATCTCATAAAAAGGCGCTTAAACAAAAAGAAAAGGAGACAGATACATTCCGTCTCCCCCATTTATCGCGATGATCCCTTTTGTAGCCCTGTGCCTAAAACCCCAAGTGGCACTCCAGAATCACTTAACCTCTGTATACATAAAGTATGGGTATTGTATGCAACTCTGTCAAGGGTCGTACATTATTTTTTGGGTTCAACAGGCTCCACCGTAGCAGAGCGCACGCCATCTGAAAAGTGAATTTTAATTTTTTTAGGGACTAAACTTGACGATTTTATAAGCGTATCATTATCACCTGTTATGTAAGCAAAACCGCGGCTTAACGGTGCATCTGGCCTCAAAGCTTGCATATGCTTTTGCATGTAGCTCAGCTTTTCCCCTTGGGCTTTTAATTGCGCTTTTAAAGCTTTATAAAAAATATGCGGAGAAACCGTCTCTAACGCCCCTTTTTTAGCATTGCAAAGCACAAAAAGACGACTTGGCTCTAGTTTTGTAGAGGCTCTTTCTAGTTTACCTTTACGCCATTCACCCTGACGCTTTGCACGTTCTACGAGCTTTTCATAAGCATAATCAAGCTTCATTTTATCTTGCTGAAGCTGACTAACTGGATTAGGAAGCTTCTGCTTAAAGAGCATAAGTTTTTGAGATTTACGTTCAAGGCCCTGCTTTATACCGCGCTGCAACTGATGAGATGCGCGCGAAAGCCCTTGCAAAATATCAGCCCTTACAGGCACGACCATTTCAGCAGCGGCTGTTGGGGTTGGCGCACGTTTATCTGCTGCAAAATCGCATAGAGTTACGTCTGGTTCATGTCCTACGCCGCTAATTACAGGGATATCCGATGCAGCAACTGCGCGCACCACATCTTCCTCGTTAAATGTCCAAAGGTCTTCAAGGCTACCGCCTCCACGCGCCACAATAAGCACATCAGGGCGGTTTTTACCTTGCAGTTGATTCATACGCGCAATGGCTTCAACAACAGCTTCTTTTGCGCCAACACCCTGCACAGATACAGGCTCAAACACAACAGGAATAGGAAAACGCGCCGTAAGGCGGTGGAGCATATCGTGAATAACAGCCCCTTGAGGAGACGTGATAATACCGATACGTTTTGGCAGAAATGGTAAGGCTTTTTTAAGGCTTTCTGCAAAGAGCCCTTCTTCTGTGAGTTTTTTCTTTAAAGCCTCATAACGCATCATCAGCGCGCCCTCACCTGCAAGCTCAAGACTAGATATAACAAGCTGATATTCACTACGCGCGCCAAAGGTGCTCACTTTTCCGCGCGCAACCACCTGCAGGCCGTCCTCAAGGCGCATGCCCATTGCGCGCAGCTTATCCACCGTACCGCGCCACATCACAGCATTTATCACACAATCATCATCTTTAAGGCGAAGGTATGCATGGCCAGAAGCCGCAAGTTTAAGAGAAGAAATTTCACCCTCAACAGCCACGCTAAAGAAGTTTTTTTCAACAAGCATACGCAGCTGGTTTGCAAGCTGAGACACTGTAAGATGGTTAGCTGTTGTCTCCAGAGGAGCGACTTCAGCTTGTTTTTTGGCTGCTACAGGCTTTGCCTTCACTTGAGGTTTTTGAACAACCTTTTGAGGCTCCACAGCCTTTTCGTCTTCCTTCGCCTCAATGTAATCAAATAAATCCATAAACTTAAAATCCCCTCAGAGTAAGAAGCTGTTTGGAGATGCTGAAATAACCTTGTAAAATCATAATTGATACAGTATAGGAAAAGGCTATGAAACTCAACACACTTGAAAAATGCATTGTAAATTCTGCCCCACGGGCGTGGGCACAAAAATTTATTGAGATTCCAAAATTGCTAAAGCATGCCCCTCTCCCTGAAAAAGCTTGTATTTTAGAAGTAGGCTGTGGCCGTGGCAAAGGCCTTAAAGCACTTCAACAGCGTTTAAATCCTACCAAGCTTCATGCTTTTGATCTTGATCCAGCACAAATTTCCCGGGCCAATGACCTTTGCCCAGAGGCTAATATTTGGCAAGGGGCCCTTCCTAAAATTTCAGCTGAGGCGCAAACCTATGATGGTGTGTTTTGCTTTGGTGTACTGCACCATGTTGATGAATGGCAAAAAGCCTTAGAAGCTATAAGAGATGTCACCAAACCAGATGGATATATTTATTTGATAGAATACTATAAAGCACTCATTTGTAACCCTATTATAAAGCGCCTTCTAGACCACCCACAAGAAAACAGATTCTCTCACAGTGAGCTCATAGCACAGTGTGAAAAGCAAGGGCTTAGCGTGCTTCATGACTCACAAACCTTAAACTGTGCCGGGATGGTTATTTTGAAAAAAGTGGCATAACAAGGCCTATTTAAGAGTTTTAAATGCTCATTAATGAGCGCGTACAGCCCTAACACAGACAAGGTTGTAAGTATTACCAATATTCATAAAATTTGATGCTGAGGTAGATGATGGTGTATAGATGGCATAGTTGGATGCATTTCCACCAGGTTGATGTTCATTTACCCAAAAACTTTGAAAAGGTGGAGCTGTTAAAATCGAGTTTGCATTATCTTGAATAAGCTTAAACTGCCCCCTTGTCGGCATTTGCCAATCTGTTTGACTATGAAGAGATAAATCACGGCAGACTTGATACATTTGTGTACCGCTTACAACACCAGAATTACGAAGAAAATGGTCCTGTGCCACAGAGTATATATGATAATCTGCTTCTATTCCTACATAAACAGACCCATCAGAGCAACTGTCACCAGGCGTAGGGCATGTTGCATCATCAACTGATGCCCCTCCTGTAAGCGTAACCCAATTGCTTCCGTCACAATAAGCAAGAGCATTTGCTGTATCATCCCAAACAACAGCGCCCTCCTCATTTGAGACAACATTATTTGCAGCACCAAAGGCAACAATACCATCACCGTTTAGTCTAAATTGGAGGACAGGGTCTCCTGCTGTGCCAACAGGCGCTGCAGAACATAATGCTAAAGCTGAAAAGGGTAAAAAAATACTTATCACACACGCATATATAATATTTGAAAAGCTCATAATAACCTTAGTTTTTTACTTCTTTATTAAAAACTACCATTAACTTATGTTTTAAAGCACAAAAAATTAACCTTCAAACTCTTCTTCATCATCAGCGATGATACGGCCAAACCAGCCTTTTTTCTTTTTCTCTTCTTTTTTATCAGCCTTTGCTTCTAGCTCACGCTCAAGCTCTTCGCGGATATTTGGGTTACGAGCCTGCCCGCCTGCTGCATCAATAAGCCAGCTATCTGGGCTAGCAGATTCAACCTTTACGCCATCACTAGACAGAAGAATATCACGCGCTTGACGGCGTTCTTCCGGCGTTCTGTTTTCACCGCTACGTGGTGGGCGAAGGTCATAACTTGGCGGAAGAGCAAGTGAAGGCCCCTCAATAACTGCAAGTTCATCTGGTGCTGTTTTTGTTGTAATGCCTCCGCAAGCACTAAGTGCCAGTGCAGAAAATGCGACCATATATTTTTTCATGAAGTTATCCCTCTCCGTTTATCACGCCATTCTATAAAACCATCTAGCAGAATGCAACCAACACCCGCACTAATAAAAATATCTGCCCCATTACAAATAAAGAATGGGTGCTCACCAAAACGCAGACTCACAAAATCTATCACAGCGCCGTAGTTGAGTCTATCCACCATATTACCAAGTGCACCACCCATCATAAGGCCAAGCCCTAGCTGCAAGTAAATAGAACCCTTTTGTCCCATCCACCACAGGAAGAAAATACTCGCAACAATAGCAAGCGCTGAAAGCTTATAGGGCATAAGGTCACCCATCGTGCCATCTATATTGCCAAGAAAATTAAAGGAAACACCTCTATTAAAAGAAAGCGTCCACTCAACAAGCCCCGGAATAAACACCTCGCGAAACGGCTCTGCTTTGAGTGCCATTTGCTTTGTGAGTATATCAACCACAAATGCGAGCACAGCCAGCGCTATGCCCCATTTACGGATGATAAAGAAGTTTTGAGCCTTCACCAACATTAAGCCGCTGCACCTTCTTGTGCCTTAAGGCCATCAAGTGCCTCACCGCAGCGCTGACATACATTCGTATGCGTTGCATGCATTGTTTCATGGTGGCTCCAGCAGCGTGGGCATTTTTCGCCTGATGCTTTTTCAGCTGAAATTTCATCCCCTGAAAAGCTCACTGCTGATACAATCAGAAGTTCAGTTAATGGTAACTTCATATCTTGTGCGGCCAATGGCAGCGTTACGGCTACATCCAGGTTTGAACCGACATCACCTTCACTACGCAGTGCCTCAACTTTAAGGTTCACCTGCTCACGAAGCGTCCAAAACGGCGTAAACTGTTCAAGAACTGCTTCACTTTTCCAATCAGGGTTCACATCATTCCAAAGGGCAAGATGTACGGTTTCAGTGCTTCCAAAGCGTTCTTTCCATACTTCATCCGTTGTAAATGGCATCATTGGCGCAAGGTGCGTTGTAATTTCTGTAAGCAATGCCATAAGCACCGTTTGTACACTGCGGCGACGGTGGCCAGATTTCGCATCACAATACAGAACATCCTTGCGAATATCGAAATAGATATTTGAAAGATCTGTTGCGCAGAAGTTATACAATGCGCGGTACGCCTTATGGAAGGTGTAAGAGTCATACGCCTCTTTTACTTCTGTCAGCACATTTGCCATACGGGCAAGCACCCACTTTTCAAGCTCTGGCAGATCAGCGTATGCCACTATATCTGTTTCGGCGTTAAAGTCTGATAGGTTACCAAGCAGGTATCTAAACGTATTACGGAAACGGCGGTACCCATCAGAAATACCAGCCATAATTTCATCACTGTAACGAATATCCTCTGTGTAATCAGAACCTGCCACCCAAAGACGAACAATATCCATGCCGTACTTTTTAAGAAGCTGCTCTGGCTCAACGCCGTTTCCGATGGATTTACTCATCTTCATGCCTTTACCGTCCACCACAAAACCGTGTGTCAGAACGGTTTCGTAAGGCGCTTCGCCGTAACTTGCAACAGATTCAAGAAGCGAGCTATGGAACCAGCCACGGTGCTGATCAGAGCCTTCCCAATATACATCTGCAGGGCGTTTACCGTCTGCGCGGTGGAAGCGGCTTTCTTTGCCTTTACGCTCATTTTCAGCGCGCATTACGTGCGCGTGCGTTGTTCCACTATCAAACCACACATCCAAAATATCACGCTGCGGCTCAAGATCATCAAGGCTTAACCCTTTACTTTCAAGCCAGCCAGCAGGGAAGAGCTCTTCCGTACGGTTTTCTTCAATACGATTATCCCATGCATCAATCGTTTCAGCTTCAACGAGAGCGGCAATATGTTCAAACAATGCGGCATCATTCACCACTTCACCTGTGTGCTTATGCACAAATACTGTAATCGGCACGCCCCACTTACGCTGACGAGAAATACACCAGTCCGGACGGCCTTCAATCATGCTGTAAATACGGTTGCGGCCATAAGCAGGAAGCCACTGTACGTTATCAATCTCCTTAAGCGCATCTGCGCGGAGATTTTTATCGTTATCCATGGCAACAAACCACTGCGGCGTTGTACGGAAAATAAGCGGTGCTTTACTTCTCCAGCTATGTGGATAGCTGTGAGAGTATTTGTACCAGCGCAAGAGTGCGCCCTGCTCTGTCATTTCTTCTATAATGCGTTTTTGCGCTTTCCAGATATCCATACCTGCAATAGCGACACCCGTTTTAGCGAGGTCTGCAACCGTATTGCTGTATGTTCCATCGCCAAGCACTTGGCACTCAAGGTCTAGGCCCACTTCACGGCCTATTTGGAAATCTTCCGCACCGTGCGCTGGGGCAATATGCACAAAGCCTGTTCCGCCATCAACCGTAACATGGAAACCTTCAATCATAGGTGCTTCACGGTCATAAAATGGATGTTTAAGAGTAGTACCCTCAAACGCAGAACCTTTTTGCGTTTTAAGAACGGCGTATTCTTCAATACCGCAATACTTTGTTGCACTTTCAAGAAGCTCTGTCGCAAACCAGTATTTTGCGCCTGTATTGGCAGCTGCTTTTTCATGCGCTTGCTTAATTTCTACAAGGCTGTACTCAACTTCATCGCCGTAAGCTACGGCACGGTTTGCTGGCATTGTCCATGGCGTTGTTGTCCAGATGACAACGTTTTCATCAGTGCCCTTCACAGGGAAAGCCACAAAAATAGCCATTGATTCTTTATCGTGATACTCAATCTCTGCTTCTGCAAGCGCTGTTTCTTCAACAGTAGACCACATGATAGATTTTACGCCTTTATACACGTACCCACGGTTAAACAAGCGGCCAAGTTCACGGACCATACCCGCTTCATTTTTTGGGTTCATTGTAAGGTACGGCTCATCCCAATCACCAAGGCAACCCATACGCTGCCAGTCTTCTTTTTGGGCACTCACCCACTTACCTGCATAATCACGGCAAAGTTTACGAAGCTCTTTCGTAGAAAGGTCATCTTTACTTTTACCTTTTTCACGAAGCTCTGACTCAACCTTCCACTCAATCGGAAGGCCATGGCAATCCCAGCCAGGTACAAACGGCGCGTTAAAGTTTTGCATTGTTTTAGAGCGCACAATAAAGTCCTTAAGAACGTAGCTAAGCACATGTCCCATGTGGAAACGACCATTGGCATACGGAGGGCCAAGGTGCAAAATAAAGCTTGGAGACTCTGCACGGGCGGTTCTAATTTTCCCGTAAATATCTTCTGCTAGCCAGTCCTTCACCCATTCAGGCTCGCGCTTAGGAAGCCCCGCACGCATAGGAAACTCAGTTTCAGGAAGATTTAAAGTTTGTCTCAGCTCTTTATCAGCCATAGCTATTTACATCTCTTTTCAGTTAAAATTTTTCTAGCAGTTCTAGTGTTACAACAGGCATGCCATGTTCTACAGGCGGAAAGTCCAGCACAGCTAGCTCCCCATCTTTAATCACCACCCGCATAAGCTCCACGTTTTCATGGAAGCCTTTACTATAAAGTAAACGCGTTAAATATTCACCGTTTTTTATAGGCGTATAACGAGAAAGCCTCGCCACACCGTCGCAAAAACGAAGTTTAAACGTTGGCGCGTAGCCAAGCAGATCTTTTGCGTGATTAAGCTCACCGTTTTGCAATGCCTGACGAATAAGTGTGGAAGCCATCTCTACGCCTGCTGTGTCTGTCACAGCAGGTACAATATGGGTTGTAAATCCGTAAGCTTCACTGGTGGCTTGCATAGCTTCAGCACTGCCTTCACGACCACGACCAAAGGCAAAATCATCGCCCACAACAACATGCTTTGCATTTAAAAGCTTGCCCAAATGCTCTTTCATAAAGGTTTCAGCAGAAGTTCCTGCATATGGTTTTGTGAATCTCACAGCAGAAACAACATCTACGCCATGGCGTCCCGCAAGGCGGGCTTTATCCGCAAAAGGCGTAATGCGCCCCGGTGCATTTGGTGTAAGGACGCGGCGTGGATGCGGCTCAAATGTAAGCATAACGGTAGGGAGGTTGTCCTTATCAGCAATATCCTTTGCAGATTTCATAACCGATTGATGCCCCTTATGGACACCATCAAAATTTCCAATTGCCACAACGCAGCCGTCTACAAGCTCTGCGCAAGGGGCAAAATGACGTTGAATTTTCGCCTGTTTTTTCATGAGAAGCAAAATACGATTTTTCCCTAAAAAACACAAGCTTTTCCTTATTGTATCCACATTTCACTTGCGCCCAAGGAATAACTCTCGCTATAGTAAGCCATCTCTACACCTTACTTCTCTTTTCATAAGGATACTTCTCATGAATGAAGATATTCCAATAGCTCTCGACTATGAAACACGCAGCACAAACAACGCAAGCGGCCCCCGTAAAGGGAATATGTTTATTATTTTGGGGCGCACAGGCATGAGTGACTACGAAAACAGCATTGAACACTTTCAAGAAACCCAAACTCGTGACAGGCGCAGTCCGCATTTTGTTATTGGCCGCGAACCTAAAAGGCTCGCAAAAATGGCTGAAGCTGGAAAAGCCGCTTGGCATGCAGGCACAGATAGCCGGTGGAAAACGTTCACAAACCTGAACAAGCTCAGCGTCGGTATTTTTCTCTGTGGCGTAGCCGGTGAAGGTTATACTGATTATCAGTATGAAACCCTCAATCAGCTCATTCCCAACCAAATGAAAAACGCCATTCATAACCACAACCCTGAAATTGTACTCAGCCATCAAGATGTACGCCCATGGCGGCACTGGGGCGTTGGGCCAGAGTTTGAATGGTACAGATTGATTCAAAAACAAAATGCTGCCGCTTGGAAACCTGTTAAAGATGCAAACACCCCATGGGATGCACTGCATGAATATGGTTACCGCGGCTCAAAACGTGCCATTATAGAAGCGTTTCAAACACGCTTTATGGCCAGCACCATTACTGGTGCTATGGATACCCTAACTGAAAACTTCATCATGGGCCGTCCCTAATCGAACTGAAACCACCCCGTGCTGGGTGGTTTCTTTTTGCTTGATTTTTATAGAGGACTCAGGCATTTTCAGGCTGTCTATAGGCACAAATCTCTTGCCGGGGTGGTGGAATTGGTAGACGCGCTGGATTCAAAATCCAGTATCCGCAAGGATGTGAGGGTTCGAGTCCCTCCCTCGGCACCATTTTCCATATAATTTTATAAAAAATGAAAAAACACCGCAGGATTTTTATGTCCGGCTCCGTTTACTGTATAATGACATAAAATAATGATAAGGAACTTAAACATGAAATCATATATTATTGCACTGGGCCTTGCTCTCATTCTACCAATGACTGCTATCGCAGAAGATGGCGAAGGAAAACGTAAAAAACACCGCATCGACCTTGACGGCGACGGCTACATCACAAAAGCAGAAATGATAGATGCGCATAAAAAACGCATTGATAAAATGTTTGAAAATGGTGATAAAAACGGCGACGGTAAACTTGACCGTACAGAAATGAAATCTGTGAAAAAGCATGCGCGCGATAAAATGAAAAGCTTCCATAAAAAAAGACAAGAGCGCAAATCAGACCGTAAAACCTCTGACGAGTAAAGCACATGAATAATTCTCTAAACATACTGTACAAAAAAGCTGGAAAAGGTGACAAACAAGCCTTTCACCAGCTTGTACAGCATGCAGGGAATAAGCTTTTTCATATTGCTCTTTACCTATGTAAGGGTAACGAATCCCTTGCTGAGGATGCCTTGCAAAACGCCCTGATTAAGCTTTGGACATACGCACCCAAATGGGAAGAAAAGAGCACATTCAGTAAATATGCCAGCAGCGTTGTTTATACCTGCTGTATGGATGCTCACCGCCAAACAAAGTTTCATAGCGAACTTACAGATGATGTGATTATTGAGTTTCCAAAGGCAGAAAAAGCGCTAAAGGAAAAAGAACAGCGTCAAACTCTGACTGAAAAACTAAAAACACTTCCAGAGCGCCAAAGAGATGCCATACTACTTAGTTTTTACTTTGATAAAAGCCAAAAAGATGTAGCGGCCGCGCTAGGTACCACAGAAAAAGCAGTTGAGAGCTTGCTTATCCGCGCTAAAAAGTCTTTAAAAGAATCAATTTCTCACGATGAAAAGGAGGCCATCCTATGAGTAAAAAGCTTTCTAGCAAAAAGCTAGCAGCCATGGCTGATTTTGCGACAGAACAGCCACAGCTGCAAAAAGCGCCGTTTTATCAATCATTTTTAAGAGGAACAATTGCCGCATCTGTTGTTGGACTTATTGCGCTAGCTTCTGCCCATTACAGCACGACTCAGACAACCTATACTTCATCCGAGGATCTATTCAATATTATGGTTTATGAAACCCTTGAAGAGGATTTCTTTTAAAGGGTTGTACAAAAGAAACTTTTATCTTTATAACTCTTAAGCATGAACAAAAAGAAACTTATTATCTCAGCTCTTCATAGCAAAACAGGCGGTGGCCTGACTTATATTAACGCCCTGCTTTATGAATTTGCAAAACAACACGAGCTTAATATTACAGTACTGAGACATAAAGACTATGCAAGCCTCATTCATACGCATGATAATATTTCATATATAGATATTCCGAGTCCGCGCAGCAAAACTTTTGGCACCCTTTGGGAGCAAATTATTGTGCCTTATTATAGCTACAAACTTAAAGCGGATTACACACTCTTTAATACAAACTTTTGTGCTTTCGCTGCTAAAAACCCATCTATTATCATTCATACGGACGGCAGCGTTTTAAGGCTTGTTACAGATTGGAAAAAAAGACTCTATTGGCAAGCAATAACAGCGCTCACCAAACTATCTATCCTGCGTGCACAGCATATTTTTACAGTCTCGAAAAGCGTAACTGATACATGGATAGAGAAAAACTCGCCGCACAGAGAGAAAGTGGAAGTTATCTACGCTGGCATAAAACCATCAGAAACAGATAACGAAGCACCTTTTGACGATAACTTTTTTAACATTGTAACGGTTGGAGATGTTTACCCCCAAAAAAACTATAGCTTCCTTGCGGACACGCTCAAACATGTTGCAGAAAAAGAGCCTAGTGTAAAACTTCATATTATTGGCACAGTTTACGATGAAGCAGCCAAAAACCATTTCTTTAGCAAGGTTGCTGAATACGGGCTGCAAAACCGTGTGCATTTCCATGGCCGTAAGCCACACAGCGACACGCTGGCCTTTATTCTTCATGCAGATGTTTATATTACAGCCAGCCAAGTTGAAGCCCTTAATATTCCGCTTATTGAAGCTCAACTTTTAAAAACCCCCATTGTGGCAAGTGACATTCCTGTTCATAGAGAAATTTTGGGCGAAACAGAAAATTTTGTAGATACAAAGAACATGAGCAATGCTCAACTTTTCGCAAATAAAATTATGGCATCTAAAGATACGACACCAAACCAAAAGAACCCGCTATTAAGCGAGTTCTCTTGGTCTAAAGTTGCAGAGAAAATTATAAATAAATTCTCTTAAGGGTTATTTATAGTCTTCCTGGGTTGAATTCACGAGACTTATCAGTATCCCAATCATCAATCTCAGTCACACTCTTAATCTCCCAAGCTTGCTCCGGTCCAATTAAAGGATTGAGCCTATACACTGCATAAAGCCAATGGTCACTAATATGTCTCCATCTTGTATGGTATGACCACCTATGACAGCACACATAGATACGGCATGTGGTTTTTTTCCACATCGTCATGACCAGACCATCTTTTGTAGCCGATTCGCCGCCATAACCCGTGCTTTTATCCATAGCTAACCACTGCGCAAGGCCGCGTGATTTATAGTTGTTTGCTTGAAGTACAGAATCCCACTTAAAGGTATCCTCACCAAGCATAAACCTTTGCTTACCTTCATACGGCCACTCAACATTAAAGTCCGTATACCAGTACTTCCAGCCAATATGAGCGTACTCAATTTTAGGGATTAACGTACCTTCTGTTGGCGCAGGTGTAATCATCGGGTAAATACTATTTTGCTTTGCGATAGAATAAGCGCGCGCCGCTACAATAGCCTTGTCAGCAATATCTTGTCCGTTTGTTGCAAAACCTGTCATAGGTTCAAGCAGCCCCCACGACCCAACACAGCCTCGCCCATCAGCATAGCGGTTTGGAAGGCCTGGAGATGTCATACTATCAGAATTAATGCGGCCATTTTGATCACATGGCACACTATCAGCCGTGACTTCACCAAGGCTTCCTTGCATTTCTACCCAATCAGGACGGTGTTCTTCTGATGCAAACAGCAGCGGAAGCTCAACATCTTTCCCTTTATCTTCTGCGCCCATAAACCATTTTAAACGGTACGTTGGCGTGAGTAATAGCTCAATACCACTTAAGTTCATGGTTCTCATCAAATCAGGTGGCCCAGCATCTGCATCAATATTTGGCGTTAAAGGCAGTCCAGGCAATGTCATATTAGGCCACGTTTCAACGCCACTTACAGCAAGGTCACATGTAAATGCTCTACGTTTTGTTTCTGCTGATCCACTTGAATCAACTCTTGCCTCTGGGCTAATACCAAACACATGCGCTTCATTGAAGGATATACCGCTCATACCAAGCCCCATACCAACACCACCATCACTATGTTCTGTTTCTGCAACCAAATCACTCAGGTCACCCACATAACTAAGCCCTGGCTCACCAACAACTTCAACCATTGCGGTTGGCTCACTATAATTTACTTTAACAGAGCAAGCAGGAAGAAGTGCTAGAACAGTTCTAGGTCCTCTCCATGTCCATCTAATATAGAAGTACCAGCAGGTTCTCTTACGTGAAGAATATGTCATCGCAATTTCTGCCGGAACATCTGTGAAGACAGGCGCCATACCATGCTGCTCAAAGTCTTCAATCCAAGCCATTGTTTCGCTAAAATCAAAGTCATCCTCTGTTTTATAGTCTCCAGCGCCTTGAAGAAGATCTGCCGCACTTCTATCATCAGCTTCTTTTGTGCCCACCGTCACTGTTCCGCCTTCAGATGGCGCTGAGAAAGTAGAGGCTTCAAAGTTGCGAGTACCGCCTTCATTAAAGTTTGTTTTTATACCCTTATCATCATCTCCAGACCCGTATCCAGCTGTTCCAGGAACAACTTCCTCAGGCTCATAATCCTCTGGCTCATCTCCAGGCTCTACGCCACCTGGCAGTGGCTCATTAGGGATATCTACTGGTGCAGGGCAAGCCTCTCCAGACCCATCTGCAGCCGTATTATCAATATCAATACCTTTAAATTTTTCACCATAGTGGAAAGCACTGGTACAGAAACCATCATATGCATTTTGTCCCTCTACAAGCATGTCCCCAATTAGGTATGGCCCAATAAGGTGGCCCGCACCATAAACACCTGACTTCGTCACTTCCATACAGCTAGGACCAGCCTTCTTAGACGCTGCTCCACTTGCTAAACGCCCTTTACAACCAGCATAATAGTATTCTGACTTTTGTTTCAGGCAACGCTTACCACCCTCATTGGTTAAATATGGGTTATCAGGGTCAGCAAGGTACTCATCAAGGCTGTTATATCTACCGCCTGATTCTTTTTTGATATCTCCATCAATAATTTTTTTGTTCTGCTCAAAATAGCAACTAAATGCCTGCTCTTGCGCAGGTCCGTTACACCTAAAGCATTCGTTTTTCAGCTGACGGCAACCGCTATAACAGCTACTCGGTACACGACTTTCATCTCCAAGTGTTGCTTGGTTAAATTGGTACTTACCAACGTAGTTACCGCCACCACCACCAACAATACAGTAGTTACCGCCACCTTCAGCAAAACCTAAAGCTCTTTTAAAATCATCCATTCCACCACAAAGGCCTGTTTCTGTGGCACTAACGGGGTCTGTTGTTTCTTCCTCATCTTCAGGAACTTCAGGCTCTACTTCTGGAATAGCCTCACCTGTTGTTTCTTCCGTAGCAGCACTTAGATTACCTTCAAAATTTTCGACAGACTCAACGCCAGCTTGCGTTGAACCAGAAAGTAATCCGCTGGCGCCCCCCACAAGAGATCCGCCTGTTTGTTGGGTCATGTTCATAATACCAACAAGCTGCTGAGGGGAAGGAACGGCCCCCAGAACATTTTGCAATGATTCAAATTGTTCCCCAAGCTGCATAATATCTGTCATATCATCAAACACATCCATATTACTTAGGAGATTTTCAGCAAAGTTGTTAGGAATAAACCCAAGCTGAGTTTTAATATCTCCAAGAGCAGATGTTAGCTGACCTAACTCACCGACATTTCCAATAATTTCACTCAAGTCTCCGTTAAAGAAATCGGCCATATCAGGTAAAATATTCATGTCATCAAGGTTAATCAAGTTTGCAATATCGCTCACATCAAGATCTAGCAAAAATTCTCTCACATCCAAATTAAGTGGAAGCCCATTAATAAGGTCCTGAATTTGAGGCATATTAAAATTAATGTCCCCGGGAAGGGTCATACCAAAATTAGGAATACTTAAGCCAAATCGGTCAATAAGCGCATTTACATTCCCTTTCAAAAAAGGCATATCTGTTAACTGGTCTAAAATACCATCATCTAAAATGCCGCTTACCCCTGCAAGATCACCCTCAAGTTGAGAAAAAGCACTTACAGAAGCTATGATTTCTTGAATATTTGGATTTTCACCAAATACAGTCTGTAATGATGAAAAATCACCAATATCTGAAACAAGGCTCATAATATCTGCAGAAACTAAATTTAAAATTTCACCAGAAACATCTACATCAAAATCAAGGTCTATTCGTAAATCATCTAATGCCTGCGTAAAATCTCCTGCCAAAGAAATATTTCCCAGCAAGCCTCGGATTTCGCCATTGAGCATATCGTTTGATACATTAAGTACATTTAATTCTTGCAAATTCATAAGAGCAGCAACCTCATCAGGCGTTTTATCTCTTAAAAAATCTTTTACACTTGCATCTATTCCCGCAGGCAAGTCATCTACTGCACTTGTAAGATCTGCTGGGTTAAAGTTTATATCCCCTGGGCCTGCATAGGCATGAAAACTCATCAATGCAGCTAAGAAAAACGCAAAGAACTGTATATTTTTTATCATTTGCTACTACCTCGCTAACTGTGGGATATAATCAGCAACGTAAGCTTTTGTTTGCTTATTATAGCTAAACGTCACATCTTCAATATTGTGGTCTAAAATAACTGAATATCCATTTTCTTTTTCTTTTAGAACTTCAATCCCGCTTGAATAACTAAAGAAAATCACATCTTTTTCGCGGTATGGTTTACTAGCAATATAGGTTGGACAACCGTAATAGTTGCAGTATCGCCCATTTTCAAAACGAAAAACAAGCTCAGGAACCCCATCCTTGTTTAAATCTAAATCTTGATACTTCAGCTTAGACTCTGCTAAGGAGAAGCCATCTCCTTCACCGTAATGCTCCCAAACTTTCTCAAACAACTGCTGATAACTATTTTTTAGAATTTTAGGACCAGAAAAATCAACTGCATGTCCTTTAGATGGACTCGACTGCAGGGCATACCCCGAAAAACCTAAAAACATAATAGATAACACTACACAACAAAGCTTAAAAAGGTTCATGACCTATCTCCTAAAATTCCACTACCTGTTTATAAGTATTGGCATTAATAGCTTCATTTTCAACCCTAAAGCACTTATCTGCAAAAATATAAAGGCTTCCTGTGGCAAAAGCATCTATCTATGGTAAAATGGCAAAAATATAAGAATTGGGAGCAACCGCATGTTCAAAAAAGCTGCAATACTCACTTTTGTTTTCACATACTTAAGCCTTAGTAGCTTTGCTGAAAACGCGTGCGAAGAGCAAGGCGGCTTCCCTATGAAAGCCTACGGACGTACTGTTTGTAACTTTAAAACTTTAGATCAAGGTAAACCTTGTGGGGCAGATCATGACTGCCAAGGAAACTGCCTTCTTGTAAGTACTGTAAACGCGTCTCAAAAAATTGATCAAACCCCCACGGAAAACCCAAGAAACCCAGGAAGATGCAGTATGTATAGCCATCCTGTTGGCTGTGCCACACTCTTTACAGGCGAAAAATGGTGCAGCACAGACGATGCGGCCACAACGCTCAAAAAAGGTGATTACCTGAAGCAAACAAAGAATATGCAGTTAAGAGTCATGCTTGAGAGATTCCTTAATAATTTAGATCAAGGTTATTTCTCGCTTGCCCAAAAAACTGCTGGCCTTACAGGGTGCACAGATGAAAACAGCAAACTCCTCTGCACAAGATCAAAAGCGCTAGAATGTCTCCTGAAAGGAAACACCACTATTCTCCTTTCACAGCGAGGGTATATGTGCTCAAAGCTCACATCTGACGGCGGCAAAAAATGTTCAACTTCTGAGAAGTGCCAAGGCATTTGCACCATCACACAAAACCTCAGCACGGAAGAGCTGGTAGAGTTTTGGGAAAATGGTGATGACATTGGTGAATGCAGCCTTACACATGATACATTTGGCTGCGTACGCAAGCTTATAAAAAAAGATGGTGTCCCATCTATTCAAAGAATTTGCAGAGACGAATAAGGAGCCTCATACATGAAACCACTTTCAGCCTACGATGTTACACCTGATTTAGGCTTTTTAAGCCCCTACCCCATGGATGAAGTAGAACTTCCTGAAGAGTTTGATGCAATCCTTGGCACTGCTGACATGCTAAGCGGCCTCATGACCAGTGGCAGACTCAGAACATTTATAGATCAGCTCCCTGAAATGGATATGGACGCATGGCTACCAGAGCTGCATGACGCTGAAATTCGTATGCTTATGGTGCGCTATTCATTTTTAGTTCAAGCCTATGTTTGGGGTGAAAAAGAAGCTGCAAAGGTACTTCCAAGAAACATGGCTATACCTTATTGCAAACTTGCAGAAAAAATTGGTCAATACCCCCTTCTTCCTTATACGTCTTACACGCTTGATAACTGGTGTAAAATTGATCCTTCAGAAGATGTTTCCCTTGAGAACATCTCCACCATTCAAAATTTTTTTGGTGGCGTGGATGAAAACTGGTTCATTCTTGTCCATGTTGAAATTGAAGCCAAAGCTGGCAAAGCCCTTGCTGAAATTCCATGGATTATAAAAGCCATCAACAAAAAGGATATGCCGCGCATTATAGAGGGCCTCAAAACTGTTAAAGAGGCATGGGAGGCAATCAACCCTGTTTTTGACCGCATGCCAGAACAGTGCGACCCTTATATTTACTACCACCGCGTCCGTCCCTATATTCACGGCTGGAAAGGCAATCCTGCTCTTCCGGACGGCCTTATCTATGAAGGTGTTGATAAATTTAAAGGTGAGCCCCAAGCCTTTAGAGGACAAACGGGATCACAAAGCTCAATTGTACCAAGCATGGATGCATTTTTAGGCATAGAGCACGAAGATGACCCTCTTAAAGATTACCTTGATGAACTGCATGAATACCGCCCCCCAGCGCACCGGGCCTTTATTGAAGATGTGCGCGCAGAAAGCAAACTTCGGGATTTTGTAACAACCTCTGCAAACCCTGAACTTACAGGTTTATATAATGGTGTTGTTACAGCTGTTGAAGCCTTTAGAACGCGCCACCTTGAGTACGCAGCAAGTTATATTCATAAACAGGCAAAAGATGCAGACGGCAACCCAACTGACATTGGAACAGGCGGTACACCTTTCATGAAATATCTAAAAAAACATAGAGATGAGAGCGGCAAGCACTTGATAAAATAACACGCCTACAGGCAAGCCTCTTGACCTCAGGCCCATAAGAAGCTAGAAAAGCGCTTATGAATAGTATTATTGCACCAGGAAACACGGCACACGCGTCTATTGGGCGCCTTTGCCCATTTATGCTAGATAACATCCCAATTCGTGGCCGTGTGCTACGTATTGATGATCTTGTCAGCCAGATCCCATCACTCACAAAACATGACGCTGTAATAGGCCAGTGTCTGGCAGAACTGCTTGCCGCTGCAACAGTTATGGCAAATGACCTTAAGCAAGGTGCTGATGTGACCATCCAAATCCATAGTGACGGACCCGCAAGCCTCCTTGTGGCACAGTGCAGCCATAACGGCAGCCTTAAAGCTTATTGCAATAAAGATGATTCTGAAAAAGCCATCACCTTTAAAGATATCGCCACAGATAAAAGTATGCTTGTGGTTACAATTAAATTTGCAGGTAAAGAAGATGTATTCCAAAGCATGGTTGCACTTAACAAAACATCTGTAAGTAGCTCTCTTGAGCAATATTTTGAAGAATCTGTGCAACTTAAAACATGCATTCGTGTGCTTACAGAGCGCGACGGCGACCGCATGCCTGTTGGTGCACTGTTTATACAAGCAACGCCGCAGGAAGATGATGCAAGCGAAGATGACTGGACACGCATGGCGGCTATTCTAGATACACTGACAGCAGAAGAGACACTGCCAGGCAAAATTCATGAGCGTGAGCTTTTGCGTCGTCTTTTTGCAGAGGACACTGTACGTATTTTCCCAGAAACATCTCTTAATTTTGTTGTATCTGATATGCAAGACCGTATGGAACGCGCTCTTATTTCCCTGGGCGCAGATCAGTGCAAAAACCTCCTTGAAGAAGGTCCTATTGAAATGACTTGCGAATTTACCGGCATTACAAAAACCTTTTCTGAAACTGATTTAGAAAAACTTTTTGGCGAAAGCTGGATCTAACCCCAGAAAAAGCGTGTACTTTTCGCCACGCCAAGACTTATAGAACACATACGAGCTGTTGACATAACCCTCTGACTGTTTCAGCATACATAGGTATAGGTGCTCTATGCCTGCCCATGGCCGCATCTAAAAAATAACAAATAAAGAGAAAAGCCCATGTACCAAATTTTAGGTGCCACCCTCATGAGTGTTATCCTTTCTGGATGCATTATCGGCGGGGCAAAAATGCGACCTGACCGTGAAGTTATCAATGAAAATGGCGAAACGGTTCTTGTAACAAACACCAGCGAGTTTGAGCGTGGTGTCATTACTGCTTTTCCTGATATTCCTCTCCCATCAAGCCACACAATTGACCTTGAGCGCAGTGTAATTTTTACAAGCCCAAGCCAAACTGTGGGTAAAATTAGCATGGTTGGCCGCGGAGATGTCGATAGCCTCTTCCGTTTCTTTGAGCGCCAAATGATTGATAATGGCTGGAACAAAGTCAACGCCTTCCAGTCTGCAACATCTTCTATGTATTACGCAAAGCCTGGCCGCTTTGTTGCTATCATCATTGAAGCTGATGTGAAACTTGGTAGCCGCGTCACGCTTAACGTCGGCCCTGAGTAAGCCAAGTATTTAAGATATTAAAAAGGCGCCCTGTGGGCGCCTTTTCTAATTAAGCTGCATTTTTGTTATTTAAAACCCATCGAGGAATATCTTGAATAAGACCGCCAAGCTCCCCAGAAGTGAGCAGTAAGATTGCTGTTTCATCTGTTACCAGTGGCGTCAGTGCTTTAAGGCCATCCTGCGCATTATGAATAGCTTCTACCTCATAGCCTGCATCTTTTACACGCGCCACAATTTCATTTTGAGAAAGCTGTTTATGGCTGCCAGATCCTTGGGTTGCAGGCTCGTAAACAAGCACGTTCTCTGCCCCCTCAAATACATCATCATACCAGTGAAGGGCATCACGGTTCCGCCAGCTAAAGGTATGCGGTTCAAACACAATAATAAGCTTCTTATCTGCGTAATGGAGTTTCATCGCTTCAATAGCAGCGCGAGCTTTCTCATAGGAAGAGCCAAAACCTTCATGTACAGGAACAGTGCCTTCTGGCGTAAGCCTGTCCAGACGGCGGCGCACCCCCTGAAAAGCTTTAAGGCCGGCAGCAATTGATGCATAATCCAACCACTCATTTTCTAGAATAAGAGCAACAACACCGCAAATATTTTGCATATTATGAGCACCAAGAAGCGCCGTTTTAAAGGTAAAGGTATCACCTTCAGGCGTCAAAATATGTACAAAGCTTTCTGTGCCATAATCTACAGACTGTACCTGGTAATCCGCCCCTTTAGCAAAGCCATAGGTGACAGCCTTTTTACCACTGCGCTGCACAACCTCTAATGCTTCTGCATTGTCTGCACACACAACAAGTGTGCCAAGCTCTGGCATACCCTTTAAAAGGTCAATAAATGGCGCCTTATAATCTTCTGGTGTTGGAAAAACATTCACATGGTCGTGCGTTGCTGCCGTCATAAGTACATGGCTTGGCGTATAATGCATAAACTTCGAGCGATCATCATCGTTTGCAGACGGGTACTCATCCCCTTCCATCACAAACAGCTCACCAGATGCTTTTTTAGATGTACGCGGCATACCTGAGGCAATCACGCCCATAAAGTAACTCGGTTCCAGCCCTGCATGCTCTAGAATAAAAGAAAGAAGCGCAGTACATGTAGATTTACCGTAACTTCCAACAACGCACACACGTTCCTTATCCTCTGACACCTGAGAAAGAAACTGCGGGTAAGAGTATATTGGCTTGCCACTTTCCACAGCGGCCTTAACTTCCTCATTTTGATCAGCCGTCAGTTTGGCGTTTTTACCAATCATAAAAGCATCAGTATGAGATGGAATATTGCTGGCTTTATAGCCCTGCTTAAAATCAAAATTATGCTCTATAAGATAATCGCTCACCGGAGCATAAAAACCCTCATCGCTGCCAGAAATTGTATGACCAGCATCACGCAACAGCATGGCGACTGCGCTCATCCCAACGCCACAAAGGCCAATTACATGAACATGCATTTTTCTATCTTTCTATATTTTTTTAACTCGCTCTAAACCCGCGAAAATAAATTGGTGCAAGCAGTACAAGCCCATGTGTATTTTATATACATAAGGCTGAACCGCGCAGTATAAATTTATTTGTAGTCGCTTAAAGTAGAATTAACGATGGTCGCCAGACCCTGTTAGCTTGCCGCGTTCTTTACGAGAAACAAGCTTAGCTTGGTTCTTTTCCATAAGCTCTTGCAGATTAACCCCAAGGCTTTCAGCTGTACGCGCAGCGTACCAAAGCACATCACCAAGCTCATCCGCTACGTTTTGGCGCATTTCAGGCGTATCACCATCACGATACAGCTTTTTAACGTAGTTTGACATTTCACCAGCTTCACTAGAAAGTCCAAGTGCACAGTACATAATTTCCTGCAAGTTACCTGTACCAGCATCAGGGTAAATTGCTGTTTCATTCGTCCACTGCTGATAATCTTTAAGCGTTACTACATTTTCTGACATTTTGTATCCCCTTATTTTTCTATTTTACTTTTGGTTTCAAAAAAAACGTTGCTGCAATGACAAGAACAAACCCAAGCATAACAATGGCATTCCACTGAGCAAATGAAAGCCCTAAAATTGTAAAATCTACAGCAGCGCAGTCCGGCGCAGCTTTAAAATCTTTAAAACTAGAAAGTAGATCTGACGCACCTGAAAGGGTCGCTGCATTTCCGCGGCAAGAAGCAGGAAGCTCAACAAGACCAAGCTGCCCAAGTGTTTGATATACGGCTACGTAACCGCTCCAAAGCACAGGTGTAAGCAACATAAAACGCTTCCAAAGGAAACTGACTGGAAGTTTAAGACCAACTAAACCAGCTGCAACCATACCCCAATGGCCATAACGCTGCTCCCAGCACATTTTGCAAGGCTTCGCATCAAAGCCATATTCAAAAATAAATGCTGCAATCACAAGGCCAAGGCTACCAAGCAAAAACAAGAGCCACAAACGCTCTTCTGTCCAAAAATATGCGCATAGTTTTTTCATAGTTTTTCCCTTACTTAATTTTCTTCAAGGCCACTGGCAATAGAGAGAACCCAACACCAACGCCGCCCCAAAGCGTCACAAAACGAATGACCGCTACAGCAGCAACAGCGGCATCAAGCGGTACCTCTGCCAGAGCAAGTAGCGCAAGCATAGAAGCCTCTGCAGCGCCAAGGCCGCCAGGCATCATAGATGCCCCGCCAATAATAATCGGAAGCGCGTAAATAAAGGCTGCCATAGACAGGCTTACATCATGCCCCATAGCCAGAAGCACATACTGGAAAGCCCAAACAACCGCCATCCACCCAAGGAAGGAGAGTATAAGCGCCTGAAGAAACACCACTGGAGATACAAGCTGGGTCAAGTTACGGGCAATTTTTTGCAATACTGCAAAAAAGCGTTTACCGCGTTTTCCAAACAAACGGTAAGTGAGTTTAATTTGCATAAGTAGAAGTTTTGGTTGCGCCATAAGCGCGACAGCGCCAAGAAAAATAGCTCCAAACACAAAAATTGCAGTTTCTTGCATATGCGGCACAGCAAGTTTTCCAAACATCACAATCAATAAAAGCGCAGCAAGGTCAGTAATAGGATCCATCATCATCAGCGGCATTGTTTTCCGGTAAGGAATACCATGCCCTTTTTGCAGGAACCACAGACGAAGTACAGCGCCAAATTTACCAGGTGTCACCACCATTGCATTGCCAGAAAGGTAATAAAGCCAGATACGTTTAATAGGCACATTAAGTTTTAACTTTTTAACAAACAGCGGCCAGCGGTAGCCCCTCAGGCCCATGTTAGCGGCAGAGCTTAAAACAAGCGCCCCCCAAAGCCATGCAGGAAGCGATTTAATATGCCCCCAAACATCGCCAAAACCTACATAAAGCATAGATGCTGCCATACCCAGCGCAAAGAGAACTGCGGAAAATACCGCAAGCTTTTCAGCTTTAAGCAACTTGCTTTTAGAAAAACGTTTTTTAACTCTCGCCACGTATTTTAGCCCCTTTTAATGAAGCCAACAGCTTCGTAAATTTCTGCAATCTTAGCGTCAGCAATCTCAGCTGCGCGTGCTGACCCATCTTTAAGGACACTATCCATAAAACCTCTATCTGCAAGAATGCGCTTATACTCATCTTGTACTGGTGCAAGAGAAGCACCTACAGCTTCACCAACTGCAACTTTAAAGTCTCCGTAACGGCTATCCTTAAACTGGCTTAGCGCAGCATCTGATGAAACCCCCTGCGTTGCCGCATAAATCTCTAACAGGTTTGTAATACCCGGTTGATTTTCAGCATCAAGGCGTACTTGATCTTCATTATCTGTTGTCGCCTTTTTAAATTTTTTAAGAATCGCAGCAGGGTCATCTTCTAGAAGAACACAGCCTTTTCCTGGTAAAGATTTACTCATTTTACGATCTGGATGCGCAAGGTCTTTTACACGGGCAGCTACTGGTGGATGGTAATGTTCTGGCACAATAAATTTTTCACCGTAAATACCGTTAAAACGCTCAGCAACATTACGTGTAAGCTCGATATGCTGTTTTTGGTCATCTCCCACGGGCACAACGTCAGTGTTATAGAGCAAAATATCCGCAGCCATAAGCGTTGGGTAAGTCAAAAGACCTGCATTTACATTTTGCTTATGCTGCTTTGATTTATCCTTGTACTGCGTCATGCGCTCAAGCTCACCAACTTGCGTAAAGGTGCTAAGTACCCAGCTAAGTTCAGCATGCGCCCTTACATGGCTTTGCGCAAAAAGGATCGCCTTTTTAGGGTCAAGGCCAGAGGCCAGATACCAAGCAACACAGTCATAGGTATTGTTGATAAGTTCCTTAGGGTCTTGTCTTACTGTAATTGAGTGTAAGTTCACAACGCAAAAAATTGCATCGTAAGTATCTTGAAAAGAAACATGCTGTTTCAGCGCTCCAAGGTAATTACCGAGTGTGAGTTTACCTGTAGACTGAATACCACTAAAGGCACGCTTTTTATCTGCCATGCTATATGCTCTTTTATTTGAAATTTTCTAACAATGGAAGTGTAACGCTATTTCCCTCAAAACGCTATATGTTCAGGCAAAAAATGTCATATATGTAGGATGTGAATAAATTCGCGGCGCCAGAGTGAAAATGCCTTTGTACTATAAGTAAATTTACACATAAACATGCGCATCGCAAAAGCTGAGTAGCCTGAAAAGATTGCTTAAACAAGCATACCGAAGGAAAATTTATAAATTAACGGGAAGATCAGCCTTGGCCGCATGTTTTACACGATACATCTGCCGGTCCGCCGCATCCAGAAGGGTTTGGCGGCTCAGATCTTCAGCGCCATCAAAGGTTTGCAAACCAACACTGCCGCGAATAGCAATTTGCTTACCTTCATGGCTAATACATGCACCATTAATAGCTTCACGCACAGCCCTCACTTTTTCACGGGCTACATCTTCGCTGACTTCTTGTAAAATAACTGCAAATTCATCACCGCCAAGACGGGCAATAACATCTGTCTCACGGGTTTGTACGCCAAGAGTACGAGAAACCTCTTTTAAAACTGCATCACCAACATTATGGCCGAAAAGATCGTTAATTTGCTTAAAGTCATCAAGGTCAATGTATAAAATTGCGCCGCTACGCTTATAGCGTTTCGCGTTTTTGAGCGCCATATCCAGCTCTTCTTCAAATACCATACGGTTTGAAAGGCCGGTCAGGTGATCTCTACGTGCAAGACGAGAGAGACGCTCTTCATTTTCTTTACGGCGCGTAATGTCCACAAACTGAAGAATCACACTATCAGAACCACCCATAGCGTCCTGCATGCGAGAAATGTTCAGTGATGTCCAAATATCATCCGCCTGATCATTCATAAGACGAATATCCATACCCCGGTACACGCGGCCCGTTTTAAATACCTGTTTAAGCGCCTGATTAAAGACCTCACGCTCATCTGGATGTACAAAATCTGAGACCTTAGAACGCATAAGGCTATTCATTGGCTGATTAAGCCAACGGCTCAGCGCGCGGTTCACCATTGTTGGTGCGCCATCTTCTGTAACAAAACATACCCCGTAAGGTGCGTACTCCAGCGCGGTTGCGTAGCGGTCACGGTGTTTACGTGCATTGTCTTTAAGGCGGTTTGTATCTGTCATCACATGAACAGTGCCCACAATAAGCTGAACTTTATCATCGTTTATAATAGGCATAAGCTTAACCTGAATAAACTGGCCTGCATTACCCATAACGCCGGCATCTGTGCGCAGCATGACATCATTACTTGTCCGAATTACATGGAGAAACTGTTTTTTAAACCAACGGGCACTGCGCTCTTCAAGGGCATCACTAACAAGCATACCAGACATATCACGGCCAAGGAATTTGGTCATAGAACGGTTAACGTCCGTCACAAGAAATTCACCATCTTCTGTAGGCTTAACAATAAAAATTCCATCCTGAACGGCCGAAAGAACCCCCTTCAAGAGGTCTATCATATTAACGTCGTTAAAGGCCTGTTTCACGTCCACTTACCCTAAGCTATCTTCACTGTGCGTGTTTTTGTGGTATGGGGCGCAAGTTTAGGTACGTCAACCCCCTGACATAGAAATACAGAAAAAAGTTTAATAACCTGAATTATTTTATCTTCACCTATTGATTCATCTGCCCCTATCTGTAGGATAAGGAGGTAGATACGTAGTATACCTCATTATAAAAAGTGATGCAATTTTATGCAGATTTTGATTATTGGCTTTGGAAGCACTGGTAAACACCTTGCCCAGCTTGCAATAGAAGCTGGCCATAACGTGTGGGTAACCACCCGAAACAAGGAATATTTCTCAGAAATTCAAACAGCCGGAGCAATACCTGTTTTATTTGGAGACCCTTTACCAAACAAGCTCACCCATATTCTTACCACAGCCCCACCACATGAAGGCAAAGATCCGTTTTTACAGCAATATAGCTTAGAACTTCCACATACACTTAAATGGCTTGGATATTACTCAACAACAGGCGTATACGGCGATGCACAAGGAGAATGGGTAGATGAAAACAGCCCTCTAAATGCTAAAAACAGACGGGCTCTTGCGCGAATTTCTTGCGAAAAAGATTATAGATCAGCCAAAAGCCCTCTCGCCATCCTGCGCCTAAGCGGCATCTACAGCAACGAAAGAAATGTTATTCAGCGCCTAAAAGAAGGCTGCCAAACACTTCCTGATGAAGCTGGCCCTATTTGCCGCATTCATGTGGATGACATTGCAAACCTTACCTTGCGCCTCATGGAAAAAACAATGACTGGTACCTTTAATATCAGTGATGATGCACCCTCCAGCTCTAGAAGCACCGTACTTGCCGCATGCAAAAAGCTGAACATTAGCCCTGACACCTTAGAAAAATCTAGCAGCATGAGCAAAGGATTTGGCGGAGAAGGGTTTAGAAGGGTTAGCAACAAAAAAATAAAACATGCGCTAAAGGTTGAGCTCAAACACCCAAGTTTTGAAGCATTTTTAAACGAGTATTAAGATACATCTTTATTGGTAAAAACTTGATCAAGCTCGTACTGCTCAAGTTTGCGGTAAAGCGTTGAACGAGAAACCTCAAGGCGTCTTGCCACTTCTGCCAAATTCCCCTGCAAAGAGAAAACAGCTTTTTGAATATAGGCGCGCTCAATTTCACTGAGCGGCATAATACCCTGATCATCTGCAAGTGCATGTATCTTAGATGATGGTGTAAGGGTATCCATGTCTGTGCTCAGCCAATAAAAATCGCTTTTTTCCAGTTTATTTGCGTCCGTCAGAAGGGCCGTTCTGGTAATTGCATTTTCAAGCTGACGCACATTCCCAGGCCAAGGCAGACTGGAAATAAACTTTTCAGCTGGTGGCGTAAGAGACTTTTTACGCCCATGAGTAGCGTTATAAACATCCAAGAAATATTTTGCGAGCAGAGCAACATCTCCTTCACGTTCCCTGAGAGACGGGATTTGAATGGGGAAGATATTAAGCCTGTAGAACAAATCTTCTCTAAAGCGCCCCTGCTGAACCATCTCTTTTAAATCTCTGTTGGTTGCTGCAATAATGCGCACATTTATGGCCACGGGCACATTAGAGCCAACAGGGTCAATTTCTCTTTCTTGCAAGGCGCGCAAAATCTTCACTTGCATGCTCAAAGAAAGCTCACCAACCTCATCCAGAAATAGCGTACCACCAGAGGCCGCCTCAAATTTACCCATTGAATCATTATCCGCACCTGTAAACGCGCCTTTTTTATGGCCAAACAGAATACTTTCAACAAGCTGCTCAGGGATTGCACCACAGTTTACAGCAATAAAAGGGCTTTTATTGCGCGGGCTAGAAGAGTGAATTGTACGTGCAACCATCTCTTTTCCTACACCAGATTCTCCAAGTGCAAGCACAGAAACTTCACTCTCTGCCGCTTTATGCATCAGGCTATATAATGTTTTCATTGCGGAAGATTCCCCAATGATATCTTCGAAAGTAATTTTTTTCTTAAGGGTTTGACGAAGAGAGGAAAGTTCCGCCTTCATGCTTCTCTTTTCAGAAACATGATCAAGAGCCACGCGAAGCCTTTGGTTGTTAATTGGCTTTACAATATAATCATCAGCACCTGCTTGAACGGCTTTCATTGCCGCATCAATATCGCCCTCTGGTGCCATAATAATAGAAGAAACGGGAACAGAGCCCATACGAATAAGATTTAAAAGCTCGAAACCGTTCATGCCGCTCAGCTCCGCATCTACCATAAGAATAGAAGGGATGTCTTTTCGCTTATTGGCAAGAACGTTAATAAACTGCTCGGCAGTTTCATAAGCGCGATAACTATACCCGATACGGTTTAAGAGAGCCCCTATTGATTTTGTCTCTGCTTCGCTCGGGTTTACAATGGCAATCGTTTGATTCATAGCCTATAGAATGCTCCAATTTTGTTTATATTAAAAAGGATTCTTTAATTTATAAGCCTTTCAGCTCTCATATTTTTTAATGCACTGTGACTTCTGAGCTTATCATTTTATCGTGTTTTTTAATATGAGACATAGCTTTATGAATAAATTCAAACTGTGCAACCTTTTCTTCAGCAGCGTTTTGCTCTGCTGTCTTTCGCCCAGTTTGGGCATGAAGTCACAGGCGAGCGCATCAGAGATAAAATCGCTGCCAGCAAGGCCAAAGGCATGAAGGTTTGCACCCTGCGATTATTGAGCAAAACCTATGGGATAAAGTTCAGGAGAGGTTAAAAGAAGGAGCCGCCAAACCAAGAGGCCACACTCACCAAGCATTTCCCCAATCCGAAGGACTAAAATTTACCTGCAAGAAAATTTGCGGAGAAAAACAGGAGAACAGGCCATTCTCCAAATCCCTTTGCCACCCCGCCACAACCAAAGCCCCGCAAGAAGCGGGGCTTTTCGAGGTCTGCTCTCTGTTTTCACAGGAACTTTAAACTTAATGGCGCGCCCGAGAAGATTCGAACTCCTGACCTCGACATCCGTAGTGTCGCGCTCTATCCAGCTGAGCTACGGGCGCACTGAGACTGTATATAACAATGTATGCAGAAAATTGCAAAGAGAAAATCACACTTTTTTTGTTTTTTTACTGCCATGGTTTTCTTTTTTTGCCTACACTAGCCCTTATGGAATTTTTAAAAGACTTTTTTGCCTTCGATAAAGATGAGCGCCCGCTTATCAAAGAAGCTATAATTTCCCTACAAACTTACCTGATTTTTGCAGGGTATCTAGCCATACTTAGCCTTTATGCTATTTTTACATCTGCCGAGCTCACCCCTGAAAGTATTTACGCATGGACAGGTATTGCCTTTCTCTTTAGCCTGCTCACAAATGTTGATGTAAAGCATTACATTCTTCCAGACCATATAACGCTTCCCCTTATTATTGTGCTGTATCTCCTATTTCCTCTCACAAGTGAAATCACGCCAACTCAAAGTTTTTGGGGACTTACTATTGGTGGCGGAGGCTTTGCTTTGCTTGCTTATGTGTTTTTTAAAGTTTCTGGAAAACACGGCATGGGTGGCGGAGATATTAAACTTATGGCAGCTCTTGGCATTTGGGTGGGCGGCATGGGCATTCCTATTCTTATGCTTTTTGCCTCCCTTTCTAGCCTTGTCACGCTTTTTATACGCAAGTTATTTTCTGGCGGGAAACTTAAAGACCCTTTGCCATTTGGGCCATTTCTTTGTGCAGGCGCTGTACTTGCTGTGCTTTTTAGCGATGCATACTGGCAGCTCACACAAAACTTTTTAGGTCATTAGGAGAGATTTCATGACACGGTTTATTTTGCTTACACTTCTTAACTTAAGCCTTCCATTTCTTATCCATTACCTCAGAAAAAAACTCATCAAAATGTGGCAGAGACGCAACGAGCCTCATGTGATTGATGTGACACCAGAAGAGCATGGCACACCAATGTTCAAGCTCCTCTTAATCGGGCTTGTTTTACTCACAATCTCTTTGATTACAATCAGATTCACATCTCCAGATGTGCCATCTTCATCCTATAAAAGAAGCACAACTCTTAGCATTGATTACTAAACGCACCTTGATATAAAAGTAAGATTCTCTTAAGATTTTTAAATTAATAACTTATAAAAGAATCACTTAGAACACAATGACAGATCAGCCTTCTCTCACCCGCACAGATCTTGTAGATATTGTAACGCCATCTCGGCGTGGAGCAGCTGTTTATAAAACAATCCTTGAGGAAGCTTCAAAAGCTCCTGAAAAATGGATCAGGCATCATTTTATTGTTATTTTTGATACTCCCAATGACCATGAACGACTCAAACTTGAACACTGGCTTGCATATGCCAAAGAGTCCCTTCCTCTTCCCCGGGTTACTGTACTTACAGCAGAAGAGTCTGAAAGACATAATCCTAACGCACTCCGCCAAAAAGCCTTAAAAGAAGGCGTGAACCCTTATGTTTATTTTCAAGATGACGACGATTCCCTTCCACTCAATCTTGATAATTTTTTAAAAGAAGCAGAAAAAAATCCTGATCTAGCCGCTATTTATGGCGTCACGGAAACAGTCAACAGCAAACATCACCTTATTGAGCAATTCCCAACGATTCACAACAACATGTTTGAATTTGATGCCAAGGAGGCTTCACGCTGGTTTCCAACCTACGCCCACCCCATCGCAGCCGTATTTAAAAGAAACGATATTGAAGACATTCCTGTTTATAAGCAAGGCGATCCCTCTTTTTATACAGGTGCATCTGTTTTTTGCCTCAGGCTTACTGAGAGCGATAAAAATATTGAATTTATCCCTAAAATTATTAGACAAGTAAAACTTCATAAAGACAATGATGATGGAATTTTGACTGAATCGCTCAGAGAAGAAATTGTAAAAGACATTAAAAGTTGGCTTTACGAAATTAAAAATGCTGACATTCAAGAGTTTCACCTAGAAATTGCAGAAGCGCTCGAAAAAGGATGGATTACCACCTTTAGAGAAATCGCTGCAATGATAGAAACAAAACTAGGCTACTAATAAGAAGAAAAATACCTTTACAGAAGTGGCCAAATATAGAATAAAGAGGAAAATTAACTTTTCCGTTTATTTATGGAGACATACATGACCATATCACTTGCATTTCTTGGGTTTTTCATAGCTCTCAAGCATTTTTTTGCTGATGGCCTCTGGCAAACAGAGTGGCATTACAAGAACAAAGGCACATTTTTGCACCCAGGCGGCATTGTACATAGTCTAAACCATGGCATAGGTGCTCTTGCGGCTATCCTTGTTTGGAAATTTTTGATGCAGTCAGATCTTTCCATGGCAATGGTTGGCGGACTTGCCTTGTTTGATTTCATCACACATTATATCATCGACTACTGCAAAATGAACCTCACCAAAGGTAAGGGATATAGCGCAATGGGCGAAGATAAAGAGGGTCGACCTTGCCAAATGATTTATAACAACAAGTTCTATGTTTGGCTGGTAGCAGATCAGTGCGCGCACTTTACTGTCTATGGCATCATCATTGCTATAATTGCCGGCACGCTTTAATCGACACACAGCTTTAAGCCCTCTCATACATGAGAGGGCTTTTTAATACCTGAAACCTATGAAGAGTGATTTTCTTTCGCTACCATAAACTTATAATGAAACATGCTTATTCAATCCTTCTAACCTTGGCTTTAGTTTTTACAGGGCCTATTCCACTGCACGCCAAACAGCTCAGCTATAATACGCGTTCATTAAGCTCTGGCACTAATATTCACATGCTTTGGAAAGATATGTACGGCAAAAAGCGCAGTACGGCTTTTACTGTTCCAACCTATGATCTCAAAGAAGGCGCAGCCCAGTTTCAAGCCTATAACCCAAACACAATGAAGCGTTATACATTCACAGAAATCAAAAAATACGCCCGCACTCTTGAAGGTGGCGGCAACAAAATTAGCGTAAAGCTCAACCATAAAGGGGTTTTATATAGTATTCAAAGCCGCTCCCAGAATACACTCAGCCAAATTCAGCGGCAGATGGACTACAGGCTCGATAAAATTCAAAAAGATTACTTTTTAAAAAATGGGCTTAAAACCTACACGGAAAACGGTAAAGAATATGTCATGCCAGACCACAGCCGCATCGCGAAAGAGTACGTCGCTAAAATGCGCCCGCTTGCCGCGGCTATTAAGCAAGCTAACCGCGGTAAAAGCATGAGAGAAACTTTAGATTATGCCTTAAACTTTGTGCAAGCAATTCCATATAACACGCTTGTCAGCCGTGTAACCAGCAATGGGCAAGGCTTTGCCACGCCTTACGGCATTCTTATGAATAACCAAGGGGACTGCGACAGTAAAAGTGTCATGTACGCCGCCATTGTAAAAAATTTATACCCTTCCGTTGGTGTTGCCATGGTTTATGTGCCTAAACATGCCTTTTTAGCCATATCATTACCGCAAAAACAGAACGATTGGGCACTCCGTCTTGGCGGAAAAACATATGTACTTACAGAGCCCGCAGGGCCGGCCCTTGTTCCTGTAGGGTCGATTTCTCCAAGCAGTAAAAAATACCTTCAGGGTAAAAATTATAATTATGAAAAAATTAACTTTTGACAGGCACCTGAAACCCTTCTAAAAGTATGTTTGACATAAAGGGAGAAGGTTATATGTCCAGCACACAGGCGCACAGTACACAGCAGTTCCTTACACAGGGTCTAGAACATGCAGAAAAAATCCGCACGCTTTGCTCTGAAATTGAACAAGAGACGGACCTATCCCCGCACAATCCAAACGTAAATCGTATTTTGTCCTCGCTTGTCACTTACCTTTCTCATATTGAGAACTGCGGCGAGTGTTCATACATGCCGTTTGAAGCGCTCACTAAAGAAGCTGTAAAACTGCCAAAACTATGCGGCGAAGCTGAGTGTATGATGGAAAAGTTTTGGGCCACACATTTCATGAGCAAAAAACAAGTCACTCAAGAAACTCTAAAAGAGTTCTGGTACTACAATAATTATAAGGCTCTTTGGGACCTTGAAAAAGACCTTATTGAAACATCTGCCAAAGATAAAACACTCGTTTTTCTTGGATCTGGCGCTATGCCATTTACGGCTTATTTTGCGGCATGGAGCGGCTATAATGTCATCTGCATAGACTTTGATAAAGAAGCCTGCGCACTTTCAAAAAGTCTCATTCAAAAGCTTGGCCTTGAAAAGCAAATTCAAGTGATACAGCACGATGCAACAACCTTTGCCTTTACAAAAGAACATTTTGTTATTTGTGCAAGCCTGATTGAAGGTAAAGAAAGCCTCTACCAAGCCCTGTTTGAGCGCGGCATTGAAAACTTTGCTGTCAGAGACGCTGAAGGCGCCTACAAGTTTCTTTACGCGCCATCCCCTCGCCCAGCTATGGACACCTACATTGAAATCGCGCAAACTGTTCCTAACGAGCAATGTATCAATACACTGCGCCTCTTCAAACGTGCAGGCCTTGGTGAATAGATTAAAGAAGGATATTTAAACATGGACAGTTCAAAAGCATCACTTGAAGAACTCCTCATGGCGTTGCAACTGCCTGAAGAATGGGTAGAAAAACTCAAAAGAGGCACGCTCACAGCTTCTGACATTCGTCAAATTTACCGCCTGCTTAAGCGCAACTATCTCAACCACCCCATGTTTAAAGAGCTTATTGCCCTGCTTGAAGAAAAACATATAAAGCTAGAAGGCTCTCTTGAACTTGATGATGCATTTGAAATGGCGCGCACTGACTTAGAGCCAGACCTAGAACGCTAAATTTTAAAACTGAACAAGCTTATTTGTATCAACAATTTCTTTGCCAGCATTTTTAGCATGAGGCAAATTCTTGACAACAAGACCATGTGGATGGTGCGCAGACCAAGCATACCAGTAAGCATAGTGCGCTTTAATTTCTACTTCTGGCGGTGCAAGTAGCTTCACTCTGCCAGATGGCTTCATTGGCTCAATGGCAAGTGGAATACGCTCTTTACCAAATCTAAACTCATAACGTCCAGACCCATGGTTTACAAGTTCAGAAAGCTTAAAAGCTACGGCAACTTTATCTTTACCTCGTGTCAGTTCTACCCCATAAACAAGCTCTTTACGGGGCAAGTCATCTCCGTAATACATAGTTGGGAAAACAAGCTGGGTATCTCTTGCAAAAGTTTTACTAATGGGGTGAGCACCATAAGGACGGTCGTACCCTGTTTGAGGGTTCATAACTGTCCCTTCAGGAAAGGCTTTCTTAAACATTTTCCATCGCGTCATAAAAACAGGTACATAATCTATCTTCCCACCTGCAAAATCTCCAGAAATAGCCTCTCCAACAAGCGGAGACCACAAAGAATGGTGAGTGCGGTCATATAAAATACCAGCCCCTTGATACACAAGACCTGTATGCCCAAACACAAGCTCTTGGCCTTCAATTGTGCGGTTAAAAGCAAGGGCTGCACCAGCAAGAGCGTCCCAGCTCACATATACAGGTGTAGAACCCAAAAGATCATTTACACCATGATGCCAGTTTAGAATCTTTACAGGGTAAGCACGCGTGTCCCCGTTAAGGGAAACACCAACAACAAAATCGTCATCTTGCAGTGTCTTCTCATGAGCAGCTGGTAAAATTTCAGGGAACAGAAGCGTCATAATAGAATCTGGCAGAGTTCCACCATCTAAAAGGCGGTCTTTTTTAACCGTCAGCCTACTAAAATCAAAAGAGATAAGCTGGGTTTCATCAAAGATACGCTCTATCGGGCGCTCTGCTTCAGCATGAGAGCTATAAGCTCCCAAAACCATAAATGCGGCTAAGAAAAATTTCATCATGGGCGCTATCATAAACCATTTTCTCCGAATCTAAAAGAAAACCCTCCTTGCCCGAATCGTCAAAGTCCTTTAACATTTCTGTTAAATAAAAAGGACAAAACACCCCTATGAAACATCTGATTCTTTCTTTAATGGCAATGGCTTTTGCTTTTTCTGCACAGGCAGAAGAGCGCACATGGCCTAACGATGCAACACTTGTAACCCTTAGCGAGCAAGCCACACGTAAAGTGGCACAGGACCGCTTAAATGCAACGCTTCGCATTGAAGCTAAGGGCGTAAGCCCGCGTAGCGTGCAAGACGACGTTAATACCAAAATGAAAAAAGCTCTCGGTATGGCGAAGATGAAAAAAACAATTGATGTAACAACTGGTAACTACAATGTTTACTCTCGCGAAGAACGTAACAAGGATGGCAAAGTCATCCGTACACACTGGCATGCCAGCCACAGCATCATCCTTGATAGTAAAGATAGCGCAACGCTTCTAGACTTATCTGGCAACATTCAAGAGCTTGGATTTGTGATGAACGGCCTTAACTTTTACCTGAGCGAAGAAAAAAGCGCCAAAATTAGCGAGGAGCTTCTGCTAGAAGCGCTTGATCGCCTTAAATCTAAAGCGGAAGCCATTGGTAAAACACTGGGCAAAGACGACGTGCACCTTTCTCAGGTGAACACAACAGGCTACATGCCACCGCGTCCGCAGCCTATGTATAAACAACGCAGAGGTATGGAAATGATGGCCATGGCTGCTGATATGTCCGCCCCTGTTGCTGAGGGCGGAGACGACACTGTGCGCGTCACGGTTAGCGCAACTGCGGTTCTTATGGACTAAACGCTTTATCCCATAGCAAAAGCCCCCTAAGTTAGGGGGCTTTTATTTCGATTAACACGTTAGCGGCGCATATTAAAATTTATTCTTTCCAACTCATTGCGTAATTTTTATCTTCTGCTCCTTTTGGAATATCGGCAACCACCTTAAGCGGACGCCTTGTATCCACCATGATCGCGACTTCCTGTGCCATTTTACCAGCAAGCTTATCTTGCTCACGGTATTTTTTAGGATGAGGTCCATGATGAAGGCCACGCGGGTGCAGGGTTAGCATCCCTTCTCTCACTGTTGAGCGAGAGAAAAAGTTACCTGCGTGATAAAAAATTGTCTCATCATAATCAATATTACGGTGGTAGAAGGGTACTTTTTGCGCATCCTCAGTGCTTTCGTGCGGGCGTGGCACAAAAGAAATTACGTAAAACCCTTCGCCAACAAATGTGGCATGCACAGAAGGTGGAAGGTGATAATTATGAGAAATAACAGGACGAATATCCCGCCAGTTGAGCGCATACGGGAAAAGATCCCCCTTCCAGCCTGTCACATCCACAGGGTCAAAGTCATAGGTCAGCTCCGTTACGCCATCCGCGTCTTCAACGCGCACAACCCACTCTTTGCCCTTGCCGTGGCTGCCCTCAGTATTTTCTTTTGGCAGACGGTAAATACCGGGGTCTGCATGAGCATGCTTACCAAGTAAGCCACGATCAGGCAAGCCTATATGGGTTTCAATTGCATCAATCACATAAAAGAAAGCATCCTCTGATGTGAGTTGCATTTGATATGTCGCTCCGCGCGGAAGGAAGAGGTAATCCCCTTCTGAAAAATGCAAAGATCCAAATTCGCTAATAAGTACCCCCTCACCACGGTGCGTAAATATCAGACGATCACCAAGTGCATTACGGCGTAGGTAGGTCATGCTTTCAGATAAATGCCAACCGCTCAGTAATACTTCATCATTATACATAAGTGTTTTTTCAACATCAGAATCACTACCAACAAAGGTATCAAGGTAAAGGCAGCGCGGCTGCTTAGGGCCTGCAATTTTACACCAACCTGTTGGCGGGTTTTTATGATAAATATGGCTTGCAGGACCATCAAAACCTTCGGTTCCAAGCTCTTCTTCGTATGTATTTTTGGGCACAGACACATGTGCTTGCTTGCTTGCATCACCACGACGTACTGGTGGATAAAGAGGAGAACCTGCCATTTTTTAATCCTTATTTTATTTTAAAAAAGCATAGCACACACAACACATCGCAACAAATAACCGTCACATTTAATAAAAATGCCACAATGCTTTAAAACAAGTTCAAACATTCCCCCTTGTAGCGCCGCATGCCTGTACAAAATTTATGTCAGCTCACATAATACGCCCACAAGAAGGAAAAAAGATAAAACAATGCGTTTCATTGCCACATGCCTATTTTTCATCGTACCCCTCATGTGGAGTGTAACAGGTCACACCGCATGCGCTGCTGCGCCTGTTGGTACAGCAAATGACCCTGTTTTACAAATGCGCCTTAACGGAGATAGTGAAGCAGGCTTTGGCGCTGCAAATAGCCTAACCTCAACAGAAGAAGGCGCTATTGTTTGGGATGATGCAAACAATACACTTGTTGCCTGCGATGGAAGTAGCTGGATTCAATTACAGAAAAAATTACCTGTAGCTTGTTCATCAGGACAAAAATTAAACTGGAACGGAAGTCAATGGACATGCATTTAAGAAAATTAACTTTAGTTTTAAGTGTGCTTTTGCTTCAGCTTACTCTGAGCCATGTAGCTCATGCTGCTTGCTCTGCCGCACCTGTAGGTACAGCAGCAGACCCCGTTCTTCAAACCCGCCTTAACGGAGATAGCAAAGCAGGCCTTGGCGCTGCAAATAGCCTGACTTCAACAGAAGAAGGCGCTATTGTTTGGGATGACACAAACAATACACTTGTCGCCTGCGATGGAACTAACTGGATACAGCTAGGTGACTCCCATTTACCAACAGGTTGTTCATCAGGTGAGACAGTTGAATGGGACGGCAGTGACTGGGTGTGCGCTTCTAATAGTGCCGCAGCAGCCGAATTTTACTCTACTGCTGCTGGGAGTGGTTATTCTTGTGGGCTTAAACCAGCTGGTACAGTTTGGTGCTGGGGGAGCGATGGTTCCGGAAAATTAGGCAATGGCGCTGGAGGGAGTACTGTCTCTCCCGAGCAAATCGCAGAAGCAGGCCCATGGGTGCATGTTGATATTGGCGTGTCTGGAAGCACAACATGCGCAGTAAAATCTGATCTTACTGCTTGGTGTTGGGGACAGAATACTTATGGTCAAGTAGGTGATGGTACAACAATACAAAAAGAATCTCCAACACAAGTTTCAGGGGGAGGGACATGGAAAAGCCTCTCAGCAGGAACTTATCACACATGTGGTGTCAAAACTGATAATACAGCTTGGTGCTGGGGAGAAAATAACGTAGGGCAACTCGGTATTGGATCTACATCTAATAAATCCATTCCTACACAAATCCCAGGTGATCCAGATTGGCAAAGCATATCTGCTGGTTATGACTATACATGTGGCATTAAAATAGATGATACAGCATGGTGCTGGGGCGAGGGAGGGAGCCAGAGATTAGGCAACGGCTCCACCACTGATAGAACTTCCCCTCGGGCTGTATCTGGCGGACTAAGTTTTTCTAAAATAGATGCGGGGCATACAGCCACCCTAGCTTTAGATACCACAAACCATTTATATGGATGGGGCGGCAACGGGAATGGCACGGGGAGCAGTCAAAGCACACCTGCTGCTGTTTCAGCAACAGAAACATGGCTTGATATTAGCTCAGGGGACCAACAATCTTGTGCTGTAAAATCAGATGGCACTGCATGGTGCTGGGGTATTAACAACTATGGCGAGCTGGGTTTTGGAACACTAGATGACCCCCTCACACCCACAGCCGTGATAAGCAGCGATGGCTGGAAGACTATTTCAACAGGGTCAAGCCATACTTGTGGCACAAGAAGCCATGGTAACGCTTTATGTTGGGGCAGAAATAGTAGTGAACAGCTTGGATTTGAAAGTGAAGCTGCCTACAATATATATATGCCAGTAAAAATGCCCAACTAAAGTATATACTTTTTAAGGCCATTTAACGATAGGCGGCATGCTCATAAGAATAGCTTCTGTATTGCCGCCTGTTTCAAAACCAAACTTAGTACCCCTATCATGAAGCAAATTAAACTCAACGTAACGGCCACGGCGGATCAGTTGATGTTCACGGTCTGCCTCAGTAAAAGGTTCATCTTTGCGGCGCTTTACAATTTCTGTATAAGCCTTAAAAAAACCTTCGCCTGTACCTTGAATCAACGCCCAATCTTTCATCAGATCATCACCACTTAACCCCTCAATGAATGTGCCGCCAACACCGCGTGGCTCATCTCTATGGGGTAGGTAAAAATATTCATCCGCAGCTTTTTTATACGTGTCATATGTGCCAGCACCGTATATATCGCAAGGCGCTTTTAAAGCATCATGAAAGAGTTTTGTATCTTCCGCGTAAGGGAAATATGGCGTCAAATCTGCCCCGCCCCCAAACCAACCGGTAGATGTTTCAATACGACGCAAATTCATATGAACAGCTGGTACTTTAGGGTTTGCTGTATGCGCAACAAGGCTGACTCCACAGGCCCAAAATTTGCCGTCATTTTCCATAGCACCAGGAATTTTTTCTCTAAATTTTTCACTAAACGTGCCATGTACATGAGAGAAATTCACGCCCACTTTTTCAAACACTTTACCGCGCATCACACGCATTTCACCATGCCCTTGCAGCATTTCACCTTCTGGTTTTGTCCATGGCTGAATTTCAAACTGGCTGGCACCATCAATGTCTTCAAAACTATTCGTGACACGTTCTTGAAAATCCTTAACCCAGATTGCAAAATCATTTCTAAATGTCATAAACTTTCTCCTGTTGGAAGTTTTTGTAGCTGCCTTAAAGCTTCAAAAATGGCCATACCTGCACTTTGTGCCACATTTAATGAGCGGGCATCTGGAAGCATGGGAATTTTTACAACCCCATCTGCGGTCTCTAATACTTCATCATCTACGCCTGTGCTTTCACGGCCCATCAAAAGCATATCTCCTGCTTGAAACTCAAAATTTTGAAGTTCAGTTTCTGCAAATTTAGTCATAACAACAAGCCGAGACTCTTTAGGCTTGCTCATCATAAACTTTTCAAAGCTTAAATGACGATGTAAATCTACCTGATCAAGATAGTCCATACCAGCACGGCGCATTTTAGGCTCATTCCAAATAAAACCAAGCGGCTCAACCACATGCATTGCAGCACCAAGTGCTGCGCATGTACGCGCCATTGCCCCCATATTTTGGGCAATTTCAGTTTGGTATAAAACAAGGCTAAGTGGTGTGTTTTTCATAAAACAAAGAGTGCACAGAAAGGAGAAAAATATCAAGAAAGAAAAAGGCTCTCCCACATACGGAAGAGCCTTAAAATCGATTACCAGTCATATTGCAATTGGACCTTTGCGCCATTTTTTCTAGGTTTAATACGGCACTGCCAGATGCCATGAGAACAGTTAAACCCGCGAGAGAGTTTACGCGCGAGGCGTTCAGCTCCAGAGGGGCTATCAATAGAAGGAGGGCGACTTTGATTTTGCTCCTTTGTAGAGCCATAACGTTGTTCAATACGTTCCCAGTTTACATCACCAGGACCAGCACTAACAGCAAGAGGGGAAAAGAAGAGAGTCACAATAAGAATAAGCTTTTTCACAGGAGAAACCTCCAGTTTGAAATGGGCCACAGATTCATTTGTTACACCATCATATGAAACGCCCCCCTCTCACGTCAAGGCAAAACCCTTATTTCGCAAAACCCCCTTCTTATAGCAAGCCATGTTTTTTACCGATAATGGCAAGCGCAGCCAATGCATCAGATATATCCAAAGTACTCAGTGCGGCGCTCATTTGAATACGAAGCCTAGCAGCCCCTTCTGGTACAACAGGAAAACCAAAACCTGTTACAAAGAAACCCTTTTTCAGCATATCGTCCGCCATTTCAATCGCAAGAGATGTCTCACCGACAATAATAGGAATAATCGCACTTTCACCATCAAGAGGTTTAAAACCAAGATCCTTTAATCCTGTTCTCATGTGCTCTACATTGTCGTGTAGTTTATTCATAAGTTCAGGCTCTTTTTCAAGCGCTTCAAGAGCGCCAATTGTACCGCCTGCCGTAGCCGGGGAAATTGCATTTGAAAATAAATGCGGGCGTGAATTTTGCACAAGCAGCTGAGTCAGCTGCTTAGAGCCGCAAATATAACCGCCAGCGGCACCGCCTAATGCTTTACCGACTGTGCCTGTTATAATATCTACCTGCCCTTCAAGGTCAAAATGCTCACACACACCTTTACCTGTTTTTCCAAGAACACCAACACCATGGCAATCATCTACAATAAGCACTGCATTATAGGCCCTGCAAAGCTCTACAAGCTTTGGCAGATTAGCAATATCACCTTCCATAGAAAATACGCCATCTGTAACAACAAAGCGGTTTGGGGCGTCCATAGAAGCTTTTAACTTTTCTTCAAGATCAACCATGTCGCTATGCTTGTAAACATCACGCTTCACAGCTTTAGAAACAAGGCGGCAGCCATCAATAATGCTAGCATGGTTGAGTTCATCGCTTAGCAGCACGTCACCCGGCTTGCAAATTGTTGCAAATAGGCCTGTATTCGCCGACCAGCATGATGGGTAAGTGATACAAGATTCCGTTGCATGGAAATCTGCAAGCTTATCTTCAAGCTCCTCATGAATGGTCATTGTACCGCAAATAAAGCGAACAGAAGCTGTACCGTTACCGTACTTTTCAAGGGCATTTTTAGCAGAGGCGACAACATGAGAATGGTTTGCAAGGCCAAGGTAGTTATTAGAAGAAAGTACAACAACCTCACCTCCAGCTTCACGCATTTGTGTATGAGCTGACATAGGCGCATCAAGGTGACGCAATTCTTTTAGTGTTCCTGCACCTTTATGAGCCTTAATTTGTGATTCTAACTGCGCTTGAAATGATGTGTTCATCGCTCGCCCTCTCCTCTTCAAATTTATATAGACCAACATCATAGCACGAAAGTTTAAGAATAAAAAAAGGGCGCCCGCAGGCACCCTTTAAAAGTTTAGAAATCGATTGGTTAGGCGGCTTTTTGGCCACTAATTTTTTGCCATTCTTCTTCTGAACAACTTTCGCCATTTGGCAGAATATAAATCTTTTCACCGTGCCTTTCCATGGTTGGAACAGTTCCAAGGCTTGTATCAAACTCAGCGCTGGATTTCAAAAGTGAGAATCCCTGATCGTGCATTTGGTCAATGACCTTCTGTTGATTTTTATTGGCGGAAACGGTCAGATGTTTATTACTCATATAGTGTAAGGCCTTTCCAGAAAGGTAGAAAAATGAAACAGCGAAACTGTTTCAGTGAAATTGCTGATAAATCAGCAAAACGGGTCATTCAGATATTTAAGTTTGTCTAATATATGGATTTTCCCCCTTCTTTCAAGGGGAAACACATAATTTAAGTCAAAAAAGTTAAAATTGGCTAAAATCTAGTACTGTTTTAATGCTTTTTCCGGCTTTCATGAGGGCAAAAGCGTCTTCAAAACGCTCTGCGTTGACAGTATGGGTAATTAATTTTTCAACTGTATCTGCGTGGCTACGCTGAAACTTATCAACCTGCTGCCAAGTTTCATACATTTTGCGGCCAATAACGCCGTGTACAGATACGCCCTTCATAATAATATGTTTTGCAAAATCAAAAGAAACCTCACCGCTTGGAAGGCCAAGCATAGCAACCGTACCGCCAGCCTGAACGGCTTCAAATGCATCATTCATACCCGCAGGGTGGCCGCTCATTTCAAGCACAGAGCCAATTTCAATACCTTTAAGGGCATTCCATTTACCTGCATCCGCGCTATCAACCGCTTCATCTGCGCCAAATTTTAAAGCTAAAGCCCGTTTTTCTGGGTTTGGCTCAAACACAAACACACGCTTTGCCCCATGCGCCTTTGCCATAGAAACAGCGGCAAGGCCAATAGTGCCCGCGCCGACAATAAGTGTATCCTTACCATTTACCTGTGCTGCATCCACCGTATGCATCGCATTACCGAGCGGATCAAAAATAGCGGCATGTTTTGTTGGAATAGAGCTATGAACAGGCCAAACATTGCTCTCTGGAAAGTTAAAAACTTCTGCAAATGCTCCATCACGGTGCACGCCCACAATCTCTGTTTGCTCACACAGGTGCGCTTTACCAGCCTTACAAAGAGAACAAACACCACAAACCACATGGCACTCTCCACTGACCATTTGGCCTGTTTCCACGCGCGTCACAGCACTGCCGACAGCAACAACTTCGCCCACAAACTCATGGCCTAAAATACGTGGCGGCTTTACATGTTTTTGTGCCCAAGCATCCCAGTTATAGATATGCATATCCGTACCGCAAAGGCCGGCATAATGAACTTTTATCTGAACATCATGAGAAGATAGCGTTTCAGGTTGAGACGCTTGAATTGGAGAAAGCCCTTCTTTTGGATCTGTTTTAGCGATAGCGAACATGAGACAATCTCCCTCCTTTTCAATTTAAGAAACCCATCATAGCACCGCTTTATCTATTTTTACAAATCCAACAATAAAAAGGCGCCCGAAGGCGCCTTTTAAATTTTCGATTGTCGTAGACTGTTTTAGTCCTTGGGTGGAAGGTTTGGATCATAAGGAACAATCGTAATCATCCCCGAAGACGGTGTTTGGTCTGGATCTTGGTTTTCAGCATTTGCTTGATCACCTTCACCACTGCCTTCACTTTCGCCCTCACCTTCTTCAGCAACTTCACCTTCTTGCTCTGTTTCCACAGGCATGGTGAATTCAATGTTTGGCTTAGGTTTGCCCTGGCCTTGTCCTTGGCCTTGCTGGCCCTGTTGACCTTGGCCTTGGCTTTGCTCACCTTCACCCTGTTCGCCTTCACCTTGCTCACCTTCACCCTCGCCCTCAGGTGGCTCTTCAGGCTCAGTACCATGAACTTGTTCCCAGGCCTCTTTAAGGCCTTCTGCGAGATCATTGTTCTTTTGGTTTTGGTAAAGCTTGCAGGAGTGCACTTCCGGATAAATAGAAGAGCCCACCCACAAATGAACATAGCCGCGCTCCGTAATAGGAGGAGCACGCAAGATATACTTAACGAGGTCAGCACCTTCAATAAGCCTGAGAAGCGGTTTTCCGTCCTCATTCATTCTTGGGTTACCTTCATCGTCCAGTATAGGCTCAACAACACGGTCAACCGCCTGCCCTGCCCCAAACATCATTTGAGACTGGCCTTCAGCGTTGTAAACAACGCTGAAGCACCCAGGGTTTGGCGTACCAATGTGGTCATTTTTACCTTGGCTATAAGCTGCATCATAGATGACATCAGGCATACTCACCTGAACAACAATAAACAGCACAAGAAAGACAGCACCAATACCTGTAACAAGCAGTGCAATCCAAGGCTTAATCTTCGCCCCGAGAGCCGAAGAAACACCAACAGCGCTAGAAACAAGGAAGAAAGCACCAAGGGCTGCAAGCACGATATACACAAGGGTCATCGTGTTGCCTGCCATGACATATTCTACAAGAAAATCATACATAGCACTCTCCTTTTAGCGTGATTGCGGGCCAGCAGAGCTGGCTGCAGGTGACATGTTACAAACAGAGTTCCGTCCGCCACTTGCAGTAGCAATGCGAAGGTCTGTTGATGGCGCAAGTACCGAAGTTTCAATAACCTGCCCTTCCTCATTCACCATAAACTGAACGCCATACTCCATACCACTACGGGTATAAGGAACTTGATGCTCAATCAGGAAACGGTCAGGCTGATCCTTATTCACTTCAATCTTCAGATCAACAAGCATAGGAACCTCTTCGCTCACCGCGTCACCACGGCTAGAGTAAAGATGAACCGATACAATATATTGACCTGCCGGAAGGCGAAGGCTACGAGCCCCAACAACTTCACGGTTTACGTCTTCCTTGATGTCAGATCCACTCCAACCACGATCATCCTCATCCAGCTTCAGCAGGCGAGATTTACGCAATTGAGACGGATAGCCAACAAGTTCACAGCGTCCACCTTCGGGTGCAATGTAAGCAACCCACAGGTCAAAGTCAGCTCTTGAGTGCCCAGACTGAACAGGAACACCTTCTCTTTGCAAGACGCTTTGGCGATGGCTATTGGTATCTTCCCGGAAAGGAAGGCCAACATCCCACACGGACGTCACATAAAGAGCAGATTCTTCAGGTTCAACAGGGTCAGCTTTTGGATTGATGATCAGCAGCAAAAGAATAATGAGAATAAGGAGTGTACCGGCAAAGCCGGCCCACCCATCAGCGATCAAGTTCGCAACCGCATTATCTCCACTGCTGTCATCAAAAGAATTGTCAAATCGCATGATGAGACACTCCTTCTAAGTTATGCAGTAGAATCTTCAGATTCTTTCTGCTGGGTTTCAAGCTCTTTCCAACGCTTCATCAGTTCTTCGGCAAGATCAGGATCGTTCACAACAGGCAAAACCTGCGTGTCGGTCATGGTAATCACCGTATTACTGATTTCACTGGCATTCATCTTTTGAGTAATCGCCAAATAGCTGGCAACCACAAAACCAACCGCACCATAAAGCGTGGTAGCAAATGCAGTTTTAAAGCCATCAAGCGCGCCGCCAATTTTGCCGACAATTTCTTCAAAGACGATAGATTCGCTCAGTCCCAAGGCATCAATACCAAACATAAAGCCGGCAAAGGTACCAATAAGACCCAGAACAGTCAAAAGACCAGATACACCAATCACCCACATCAAACGACGTCCAAGCTCGCTATTAAAACGATCTTGGAAATTATTGATGTTGATTTTGTACTTGGGATTGGTCTTTAGCGATTTACCCATACGAACATACAGGCGCGCAACGATAGAATCGTCACGAATACCGTCAAGATTACCAGTTACCATTGTCAAAGCACGTTCAACAGGCTTCAAGGAATCATTATCCAAATGGGTTTTCACCAGTTTAGTGTCAATCATGGCACGATCAAGAGAAAGGCCAGAACGAAGCAAGTTGAACCACACCCAAATAATAGCAACACAGATACCTGCGCACCACCAAAAGGGAATTGTGCCAACTTCAAGAATAAAAGGGTTAAGAACGCCCTTACCATAACCAAGCAAACCTGCGGCGGTTAGCACGGCGAGGGTAAAGATGAATTTACTTGTATTTTTGTAGACCATGTTCTTAAACATGTCTCTCTCCTTTCAGAAAAAGGAAAAACGCCTTATTGGCGGAGCTCCAGGATTGGAGCAAAATTTACGATTAGAGATTTATAAATTACACACAGTATACAACTTTATTTGAAGTAGATCAAACAACAATCCAGAAAAAATTTGTTTTTTTCATATATAAAGAAAACCCCTCTCACCTGAGAGGGGTTTTATAAGGCATTACACCTTAAGCAACGGCTGTTTCCTCAGCTTGAGGCAGGTTCACATGCTTAATATGAAGTTCCATAAGCTGCTCTGGTGAAGCTTCGCTTGGTGCTTCCATAAGAAGGTCTTCCGCACGTTGCGTCATTGGGAAAGCTGTAATCTCACGAATGTTAGCAGTATCCGCAAGAAGCATAATTGTACGCTCAACGCCAATTGCCCAACCACCATGAGGAGGAGCACCAAGCTTAAAGGCTTTAATCATACCGCCAAACTGTGCATCTACAACGCTCTTGTCGTGGCCAGCCAGCTCAAATGCTTTGTACATAATTTCTGGTTTATGGTTACGAATTGCACCAGACAGAATTTCAAAACCATTACATACAGCATCGTACTGGTAACCCACAATAGTGAGAGGGTCCTGCGTCTCAAGCGCTTCCATTCCGCCTTGAGGCATAGAGAATGGGTTATGTTCAAAGTCAAGCTTACCTGTCTCTTCATCGCGTTCGTAGATTGGAAAATCTACAATCCAGCAAATACGGAAAGCGTTTTCTTCTTTTAGACCGAGGTCTTCACCAATGCGTACACGTAGCGGTGAAAGCTGTTTGTATAGGTCTGGCGTTTTACCAGCCACGAAGAACAAGCTATCCCCTTGTTTAAGGCCTGCGCGCTCAAACATAGACTTTACGCTCTCTTCAGAAATAAACTTAAGGAGAGGACCTTTAAAACCGCCTTCTGCCCACGTAATATAACCTGGAGCCGCTGGCATACCAAGTTGCTTTTGCGCCCAAGAGCCAAGCTTTTCAAACCAGCTACGCGGCTGAGCAGCTGCGCCCGGTGCAGGAATTGCACGGACATGACCTTGCTTTTCCACAATACCTTTAAATACACCAAAATCAGAGGCTGCCCATTCTTCGCTTACATCCATAATTTCGATAGCAATACGTAGGTCAGGCTTATCTGATGCGTATTTCAACATAGAATCTGCGTAAGTGATGCGGCGCAAAGGACCTTGGTCCACTTCATACTTAACGCCAGTGTAATCAGAAAATTCTTCCATCAGCGGCGGGAACACATCTTCAAAAGCTTTAAAAGTGTCTTCCTGCGTCACAAAGCTCATTTCCATATCCAGCTGATAAAACTCAGTTGGAGAACGGTCTGCACGGGCATCTTCATCTCTAAAGCAAGGTGCGATTTGGAAGTACTTATCAAACCCACTTACCATAAGAAGCTGCTTAAACTGTTGCGGCGCTTGTGGAAGTGCATAAAACTTACCAGGGTGTACGCGAGACGGTACAAGGAAGTCACGCGCGCCTTCTGGTGAACTGCTTGTAATAAGCGGTGTTTGGTGTTCTTTAAAGTTAAGATCCCACATGCGGCGGCGCATAGATGCAATCACATCGCTACGTAGGCCAATGTTACGAGACATGCGCTCTGTACGCAAATCCATAAAACGGTACTTAAGGCGCATATCTTCAGGAATTGATTCATCGCTAATGTTATAAGGAATTTGTTCAATATCTGCACTTAGGACATCCATAGATGCCACATCAACTTCAATTTCACCTGTTTTCATTTTCGGGTTAATTTGCGCCTCATCACGGGCAACAACGGTGCCTTCAACACGGATGACGGTTTCAAGAGATGTGTGCGTTACCTTATCAATAAGCTCAGCTCCTGCACTTTGAGGATCAAAAACAATTTGAGTAATGCCGTAGGCATCTCTTAAATCAACAAAAGCAACCCCGCCATGGTCACGGCGACGGTATATCCATCCAGAGAGAGTGACCGTTTCACCCACCTGAGTTTTGTTTAAATCTCCACACGTATGTGTTCTGTATTCGTTTGGCATATTCTGTGCTTACTTAGGTTATATGATATATATGCGAATTTTTTACGCATTAGGGCTGTAATGTCAACCGTTTTAACACTATAATATAAGATACGTATGAAAAAAATTGCAAAAACACTTATTGTGACGTCTGGGTTATTTTTAGCCTTTCATGTCAATGCCCAGAACATTTTCGAACGCGCTCTCCTGCAAGAAGAGCCTGAAGAGTTTACAAACCAAAACATTCTAGATGAAGTAAAAGAGTTTAATACGACGGCTGATGTTATTAAACGCTCCCGTATTAAGGACGGGCCAATTCTTGATCATGATATGAAAGGTGAGCGCGAAGCGCAAAACCGCGATGAAGCTTATATTAAACAACTTTTAAAATTCCGTAATATGGGTCTCTCTGATGCAGAGATTTCAAAACGCATCATCATGATTCAAAAACTTCAAGATATGGGATTTGCCAATACCATTGAGGGCTTCATTAACGCCTCTCGCTCCGGGAACATTGATGCGGTTTACCTCTTTTTACAAATAGGCCATAACCCAAACGATCAAAACTCATTTGGAACTTACCCGCTCCTGACGGCTGTGCGTGCAAATCAGGTACAAATTATTGACGTTCTCTTAGAGGCTGGCGCTAACGTAAATATCGCTAACTCTATTGAAGAAACACCACTTCTTGTGGCTGCCAAAAACAACAATGACACCGTTGTTAAGCGGCTCATTGAAAAACGAGCAGGAGTAAACGCCACCAATGCTGAAGAATGGACACCGCTTTATTACACAATTGAAAACGATAATGTCCACATGTTCAATGCACTTATTAAAGCTGGCGCAAACCATAACCACCAAAACCGCTTTGGTATTACACCGCTTATGCTTTCTTCTTATAAAGGATCCATTAAATTCACCAAAGCCCTTCTAGAGTTAGGGGCAAACCTCAAACCAAGAGATATTAACAGTAACAACGCATTACTCATTGCCGTAATTTATGGGCACTTCAACGTGGCAAAATACCTCCTTGAGAAGGACGCAAACCCAAACACGACCAACAGAAATGGCCGCACAGCTATTGATCTTGCTCTTGATTATGGACACCTTGACATTGCAAACCTTCTCCTTGCTCACGGCGGTAAAAGAGGTACAATTCTAGGCCTTGGTGAAAACGGCTAAAGCTTTTTACAGCTCTTCGTCTCCGCCAATAATGGCTCTTAATTTATGATTTTTACGACGCTCCACAACGCGAGATATCGGGTACGTGGTAAGCTGTCTAAGCCCAGCAACTGTTGTAAATGATCTGAACATCCCCATAGCACGAGAGCGCATAAGGCGGCGAATTTCATCAGGGTGGACCTTCCCTTCTTCTTTAATTGTTGCCAAAAGCGGTATAATTAAAAGAATAAGAATGGCAGCGCCTACAAATAGAAAATCATAATTGCGCAAATCGTAGGCCACAACCTTTGTCAGCTCTTCTGGTGTTGCCCATACAAAATTAAGGCGCAAACTATATCCATCAAGTTTCTCAACAAAATAACCACCAGCGATAGAGGCAATACCTGCTGCAAAAGAAGAAAGCATGGTTGATGTTGCCATATAGCTTGATGCTTTGGCCTGCGGCGCAATTTTAAGAGCAATCACTTGCGTAGATAAAATTACTCCTGAAAGGCCAATACCAATAAGAATATGAATCAGTATCAAAATTGGAATTGTATAAAAATGCGGTTCAGGGAGCGTCGTTAGCGGCCACAAAAGCAACGAAATGACAAAAAATGGTAAACATGCACCAAGCGCCGCTGTATGTGAAAAGTGATCTGCCACAGCGCCCCACCACCTAAAGAATGGAACCTGCATAAACTGCCCCAGCGCCCAAAAACCCATAACATATGTAACTGGCAGCGCGATTACCTGCAGCATATATACCGTAAAGAAAGGCACAGCAAGGTTGAATGCAAACAAAAGGCACAGAAGGAAAAAGATAAGTTTTCTGAAACTTTTATCCTTAAGAGGCAGTATAAACTCTTTAAGCATAGTTGTTGGGGGCGCTGTTTCTGCCTCAACATCTGGCCAGCTTGCATAGTAATAAAAAGAAAACATCCCAGCAACAAGACCCAGCGTAAAGCAAATCTGAATAATCGGGATCGTCCATTCACTATTGTAAGCTGTTCCCACATCAACTCCAATCGCAGCAATTAACGCTGCAATTGTACCTGTGAGGGTAAAGTAAAACATACGGTTTCCAAAAACACTGCCGAGCTTTTTTTCTGGAATCAATGCACGAATCCAACCGTTCCAAGCTCCTGTAGAGAACCCACCAGATAAATGCTGGAAAAAGGAAAGAAATACAATACATCTAAGGGCTTGTTCTGGCTCAAAGAAAAACGGTGACACAATAATACCAAGAGCGGCAAGGCGGTATCCTGTAGAACCAAGCAAACCAAAAATACGGCGTTTGCCAAAATAGCTAATCAGCATCACTGACGGAATTTGCGCAAATTGACACATGAAAGGAAAGGCACCAAGAAGACCAATCTCAACACCTGTCGCCCCAAGATCTAGCGCAAGCTTAATGAGCAAGACACCTGTAATCAGGTTGGCCATAACACCAGAAAACCCTGCTTCAACAAGGGTTAGGGAAATGTTCTTATCTACATCCTTATGGGTATGCATAGCAGGTTCTCCTTAAAAACTATCTTAAAACTCGCTCTAGTTTTAGCCGTTCGCTTGAGTGAATTTTAGGTTAATTTTTATGCGCTACAGGATATGAGTCTAAACGCAAAAAAAGAGCCCCGCAATAGGGGCTCCTTCATTTTTTCGATTTTTTTTAATTCTTAGTAACTCGCTAGAACTAAGCGAAAATACTTTTGTGAAAAGCGCAAAGGTTGATGTGTATCACACACACATGAAACCGAGCACTTGAACACAAGCTTATTTGCAGCCAGTTATAGTAGAGTTATACCTGTGCATCAAAGAATGCCAGTACATCTTTTATCTGATCAACAGCCCAATCAATCTCAGCTTTCGTAATGATCAGTGGCGGTGCAAGGCGTAATGTTTTTTCATGGGTTTCTTTGCAAAGAATACCTTTCTCAAGCAGCGCTTTAGCAACAGCCTTAGCTGCCACCTTAGATGTATCAATGTCCACACCAACCCAAAGGCCAGCACCGCGAATTTCAGTAATCAGCGATGTGTTGATAGCTTCCAGCTGTTGAACAAGGTAAGTACCGAGCTCGTCACTGCGTTCAGCAAGCTTATCTTCAACAAGAATGGCAATCGCCTCTTTACCTATAGCGCAAGCAAGCGGGTTACCGCCCCATGTAGAGCCGTGCGTACCAGGTGTAAACACCTCCATAACATCCTTTTTACCAACGCAAGCACTGAGCGGGAAAAGTCCGCCGCCCAGCGCTTTGGCAAGTAGAAGCATGTCAGGCTTTTCGCCAGCAATTTCATGCTCAAAGGCAAAGTTTTTACCCGTACGGCCCATACCAGTTTGAATTTCATCCACCACCAAAAGAACATTGTTCTGCGTGCAAATATCACGCACTTCTTTGAGCCAACCTTTTGGAGGAAGGATAATTCCGCCTTCGCCCTGCATAGGCTCAGTCAGAAAAGCAACCGTATTGGGTGTAATTGCATCGCGCAGGGCCTGCGCATCGCCAAAGGGTACAGTTTTAAAACCAGGTGTATAAGGCCCGTATTCAGCTTTTGCTTCCAAATCATCAGAAAAGGAAACAATAGTTGTCGTTCGGCCATGAAAGTTACCAGAACTCACGATAATTTCAGCCTTACCAGCTTCAACACCTTTTTTCTGGTACCCCCATTTGCGCGCGGCTTTAATAGCTGTTTCCACAGCTTCAGCACCTGTATTCATCGGCAGCACCATATCAAGGCCTGTTACATCACAAAGGGCGCGTGCAAAAGGCTCAAGTTGGTCGTTATAAAATGCGCGAGACGTAATAACAAGGCGTGAGGCCTGTTCCATAAACACGCTCAGCAAGCGGCGATTGCCGTGGCCGGCGTTTACAGCACTATAAGCGCTCATAAAATCGAGATATTCTTTACCGTCCATATCCCAAACTTTTGCACCCTTCCCTTTGCTCAAAACAACATCAAGGGGGGCATAGTTATGAGCAACAACCTGTTCCTCATGTGCAATCCAAGTTTTTTGTGTATCTACCATGCTTTAAGAGTCCTCTCCATACAAGGTTTTCAGTAAACGAAACATAAGATCATAAGTTTTAGAATCTTCATCGTTATACGGGTTAAACTCCACAAGCTCAAGCCCTTTTAGGGATTTATCGCCGCGAATTGATTGAAACGCATTTAAAACATCATCTGCCATCAGGCCATCTTTTTCTGGCGTGCCGACTGCAGGCGCAAATTCAGGGTCAAACCCATCCATATCAACAGAAATTCCATAACCTGCCGTGCCTATAGTTGCGCGTTTAAGCGCATGTTTGAAACAAGTATCAAAGCCCAAAGCACGCACGTCATCCATCGTATAAACCTTAACGCCTTTACGTTTAACAAAAACCTCTTCCCCCGGTTCAAAGGAGCGAATACCAATAAGCGTTACATGCTCAGGGCTGAGCTTTGTCCCTGCTGAACCAAGAGAGGGTAGTGGTTCCTCACCCTCTCCTAAGAGAGCTGAAAGAGGTTGGCCATGGTAATGTCCGCCCCATTTCCCTTCATGCCGCGTTTCTGGTGTATGTGCATCCATGTGAGCATCGAGCCAAATTAGACCAAATTTTTCCTGCGCTTTCATTTGAGAAGTAATAGCGCTCCATGTAGCTGCTGCGCTTGAATGATCTCCCCCAATGACGACAGGGGTTTTATGATGATTACAGGCTAATTCAACTTGAAGGGTGAGGCGTTTAAGCACATCCATAACCAAATCATAACGGCTATCAGAGGTTCTGTAATTCTTAGCAATATCCTTTGAATAAGGAATTTTGGGCTCAATAACGCTTTGCCATTTGGCAGAAATGCCATGACGGTTTAACGCCCGATCAAAAGCGTGATTTTTAAGGAACAAAGGCCCTTCACTACAACCGCTATCTCTTGCGCCCCAGCCCGAGGCATATCCGATAAGTGCAAGTTCATGAGATGATGTATGTTGCGTCATATGGCGTCTATTCCTATTCTTCTATTATTGAGTCATCACCCAAAAAGAATGCCCGCATAAAGCGGGCATTTCAAGTTTTTTCGCCATAAAGTGGCTTAACCTAACGGCTCTTTTTTATGAGTGAGCTTCAATCCAGCTTACGATATCACCCTTTGGCATTGCGCCAACTTTAGCATCAACCATTTCGCCGCCTTTATAAAGCATCATTGTAGGAATACCGCGCACACCTAGCTTAGAAGGTGTTTCTGGGTTTTCATCAATGTCCATTTTAACAACTTTTACTTTACCATCAAACTCTGCTGCCACTTCATCGAGGATTGGCGAAAGCTGCTTGCATGGGCCACACCATTCTGCCCAAAAATCAATAACGACAGGCGTTTCTGACTTAATTACATCTGTATCAAAAGTTGCATCTGTTGCATGTACTACTGCGCTCATGTTTGTATCCCCTTCGGTCTTTAATATGTGAATAAATTACTCTTTTTTTATAGCTGTTTCATGGCATCATGACCAGTGAAAAACTTATAAAAACAAATATAGTATAAATGTAGTCCTATTTAGATAAATTGTCAACATTATCTAAACGAATACCCTGCGGCGTTATCCATAATAAATGCGCGATTACCTCCCTTTCTGGGTACATGGCTTTCATGGCGCGCTTATACAAAGAAACCTGCCCTTGGTAACGCTCTAAAAGCTCACCCTTTTCTGGTAAGTGAGACGCTGTTTTATAATCAATAATTTGTATAGTATCCTTGCTTATCACCATACGGTCCATAATACCGCTCACAAGCCCTTCTTTAAGGGAGACTCTAAACGGCACTTCTGCTTTTGAGTCTTCACCAAAAAACTCTGGATATTCGCCTAAAACAGATTTAACCATGTCCACAGACTTGTTCATCACACTGTCAGACAGTAAATGAGCATATTGCGCTTTAAGACGATCTAAAAAGAAACCCTCGGTCTCACTTATGCCCGGCATATGCTCGAGGCATTTATGAATAAATGCACCTCTGGCAAAATCAGCAGGGTTTGGCGCCTCACTGAGCAATGTATCCACATCAAAACCTTTTCCTGAAGATGGCTTTAGTCGCGGCTGCATGCGTTCATGGCGCGGCGTTGGCACAGGGCGGACTTCACGACAGATCGCTTCCTGATTTTGTTTTTGAACCTCTGGCTGCTCTTCAGCTGAAACGTAATATGTTTTAATACCATCAGAATTTTTAGTCCATAAGGCATCTTGCTCTTCAAGTGTATTTTCGATCCATCCATACCAGCTTTCAGCGCTTTTTTCTTTCGCAGGAACGCCGCAAATCATAAGTTGATCTTCCGCACGAGTCATCGCCACATAAAGAAGTTTCATATCATCTGCATACTTGCGCTCAAGCTCTTCTGATTCGAGCGTTTTCTGAAGTTCGCTTTTGCTTTCAGTTGGCTGTCTGAGCAGTACAAATTTGTTTTTATTTTCCCAAAACACCTTGGCTTTACTCACAGTAATGGCGCTGGTGGTATCAGGTAAAATAACAATAGGGGATTCAAGCCCTTTAGAGCCGTGCACCGTCATAAAACGTACACCTTCTACGCCGCTTTCTTCGCGTTTTACATTGGTTGCACGGTTCATGGCCTCATGCACAAAACTCGCAAGGCCGAGAGATTTTTTATCTGCCGCGCGTGCAAGCTTAAGAAGCTCGCCCCAATAAGCATCAATGACATCAGACGTTACATTTTGTCTGGCTGCATATACACCAATGGCACTACGGCTACGCACTACCTCTTGCAGCACAGCCTCACAGCCATAAGGTACTTTTTGTTTCAAGACATTTACCCATTCTACGTAATCCATAAAACGTGGGTCATCTGATAGTGCAAACCAGAATTTTTTATCTTTTAACGCACCACGTAAACTTTCAACCGTTTCATCCGTCATGCTCCAAAGTGGGCTTTTCAGCACATGGAGGTGGGATAACTGATCTAAAGGATTTAAAATCACGCGGAGCACAGCCAACATATCCTGCACAAACTGAATATCCTTCAGCGTCATCATATCCGCCCCGCCATGCGCAATGCCAGCAGCGTCAAGGGCTGCAATCAGCTCTGGCATCATGGTTCTATTTTTAAGGAGGATTAAAATATCTTTTGCCACCGCTGGTGCACCCGTAGAGGGCAACACAGGCGCACGCTTTAAAAGGTCTTCAATCCAACGCGCCACATAACGGCCAAGAGGTGTGTACTTATTGCTAGGTTTAGGACGCGCCTCAGGCATAATCCAGCCATTCATTTCTGGAGCTGAAACCTTTTCTGCTTCAAGGAGCGGATGAATTTCTACAAGCCCTGGGGCACCAATTCTCTGTACGCCATGGGTCTCTCCCCCACTTGCGGCATAAGCGGCGTGACGGGGATTTTCAAGCAACATATCCACGCTGCCCAGTATGGCCGCTCCTGATCTGAAAGATGTTTTCATGGTCACGGTCGGGTCTTGCTCAGGCTGGGTTTGCTTCAGGTAATCACGCATAGCAAGGAAAACTTCAGGCTCCGCACCACGAAAACGGTAAATACTCTGTTTCATATCCCCAACAGTAAAGAACGTGCGCGGAGCTTCTTCAGTTTCGTGCTGACCATCTCCAGTAAAAAATTCGCTGAGAAGAGCTTTTACAATATGCCACTGGCGACTATCTGTATCCTGCGCCTCATCCACCATAATATGCTTATAGCGCTGATCAAGGCGGTAGAGCACCCAATCTCTATTTTTTTCATCAGAAAGCAGCTCCACAAGCGCATCAATCAGATCATCATGGTCAATTTGCGATTGGGCCTTTTTAAGGGATTCATAACTGTTCAGCACCATTGAAGCCATCATGAGATACGCTTGCGTCTCTGCAAAAGTATCGCCAGCAGCGCAAAACTCATACACCTGCTGTACACGTTCAGACTCAGCCTCGATCACCTCCAGCATTTCTGTGCTAAAGCCTTCTTTTACCTTTTTGGTAACAAAGCGCTTTACAGGTTCTTTTGTTGCAGTCAAAAATGCACGGCTGTATGCTTCAAAAAGGACGCTGCGACTTTCTGGCGTAGATGCTTCTAAAAACCCGCGTAACTTCGAGGCTTGTTTCTGATCTAAGGAAGAAGTGCTTTTTGCAAACATTTCATACATATGCATGAGCACGGCTTTATTCACAGGCGTTTCGCCCTGCGCTTGGGCGCGCTGAGTGCGCCAGTTTTCTGCATTTTCAAGCGCAGGGTCAAGGTTTTCCTTTAAAGAAGCAAGCACACCACCAAGGCCGCCCTCCCTTGCAAACATAGTTTTGTAGCGTCTGGCATTATGAATAAAATCAGTAAACACATCCCTTAACGTAGATTCTGCCATACGCTCTGCTAGGCATACAAAAGCCCAGTGCGGCTCTTCTGTTTCTGTACGCGTGCCGAGCAGTTCAAACGTGCTTTGCAGCGCCTGCTCTAACAGACTGCGCTGCTCCTCATCATCCAAAATTTGACTCCCCGGAAAAATACCGCTCTCAAGTGGAAAACGAGAAATCACCTGTCCTGCAAAAGCATGCAGCGTGGTAATTGTCATAGAAGGTTCACTATCAAGAACGGCTGTTAGTAGGGTCTGCGCTCTCGTATATTCTTCTGGTGATGGCGCACGTTCTAGTAAAATAAACAGCTCTTTTTTTAACGCCTCCTCGCTTAGACTACTCCAGTCTACAAGGGCGCTTACAAAACGCTCTTCCATTTCACGGGCGGCAGCTTTTGTAAAGGTTAGCGCTAAAATATCAGAAGGTTTAAGGGTCAAGTCATGTAAAAAAAGGCGCAGCAAACGGCGAATCAAAACATATGTTTTACCAGTTCCTGCCGAAGCGCTAAGCCAAACAGAACGTGTTGGGTCATAAGCTTTTCTTTGGGCTGCTGTAGCCTCTGCTGTAACGGCTTGCCTTCTTTCTTGAACAGATGTCATGAATCATGCCCTCCTGTGCTTACCCATTCTCTCACGCGGCAAACCCCGCTATAATCACAGTTTTCACAAGCACCAGAAAGTTTTACAGCCGATACCCCGCCCGCCACAGCTGGCCATGCTTTATCTGCGCCCCTATATAAATCATTCAACATTGAAAGACCTTCTTCTGCCTGTTCTATCAGCGGTTCAATTTTTTCTGCCCCATGGGCAATAACCATATCCTTTGCGCCATCTTTACTACCAGCAGGCAGGCGTAAATACAAAAGCTGTTTAACTGATGTATGCGCGTGCGCGTTCATCCATGCAAGTGCTTCAAGCACCAATTGCGGCTGAGCACCTGTGTAAATATCTTTTTTGATCGGCAGGCTTCCCGTTTTGTAATCAAGGATACTTAAGTCCCCCGAAGGGCTTACATCTACGCGGTCAAGCACCGCAAAAAGCGGTACAGCCGTTTTATCTGATGAGACCTTTTCCTCAAGGGCGCTTTGGTGCCAGCCTGCATCTTGGCGTTCATGCCAAAACCTTAGAATATCTGGCGCTAGCTTTTCAAAACGCGTTTGCCATACCGCCTGCACTGCTGCGGGTACATTTTTTTCTAAAAGGTCTGCTGCCAAATCAATAAGGCGCTGTTGGTCTAATTCTTCTTCGTCTCTATTTAAAACAGGGTGCGCCTCACAAAATGTAGAGAGCACCTCATGGATCAGCGTCCCTCTAAGGGCTGCATCAGGAGATTTTCCATAAGGCTCAAGCGCATCTAAGGAAGCCCCCTTACGCAAATAGGCCTTATAAGGGCATCCCATCATATCTTTTATATAACTTGGTGACCAAAACTTTGGCGAAGCATCGCTAAGCGCAGTCATGCACGCTGCTTTTGTTAGTACATGCCCTTTACCTGATATTCTTCGTTTTTCAGAAGCTTTAACATAGACGTTTCCTTTTGCAAGGAGAGCCTGATAAGCGCTTTCTCCAACAGCACTTTTAAGCCGCATCAAAAAACGAGAGGGAAGGGTAATACCGTCTTCGCTTTGAGTGCGGCGCGTCAGCACAACTTCATCTGCATAAAGCTGACTTAAAAAATCATGCGCGCTTAGCCCAATAGAGCTTTCCACTGGAGGCAAATTCAGCTCTTTTCTTTGCGCGTAAGAGAGCCATACATCTGGCGAAATTTGCCCCGGCGTTGTGCCTTCATTTAAGCCGCCAAGAATCACGCAATCATAACGCTGGAGACGGCTTTCTAATGGTCCTAAAATTTTAAGCCTCGGATGAGCGCCTTCTGTACGATTAGGAATAGAAACCGTTTCAAACAACACAGCAAAGCGCTCGGCGTAATCCTTAAAGGAAAGCGAGGAGGTAAGATGCCCTGTTTGCTCAATCATAACCTGCCATGCTTTAAGCGCTTCTTCCTCTCTTGTTAAAAAGGCGCGGCCAACTGGCGCCTCCCCAAGGGCAACAAGAAGCTCAAGGTGCGCCTTAAGCCACCCACTTAACGGACGAGACGCCTGACTATTAAAAGCACTAAAAGCAGAAAGGAGATAAGAAAATTGCTGCGATGCCGCTTCTTCTGAAATTTCACCTCTTTCTATCAGGCTGTTCCAAAATGTGAGCGAAGTTTGTCCGCGCAGCATACCCCTTAAATTTTTTTCATCAAGGCTACCTGCAACATGCGTATGCATGCCCCTGTTTGTAACAGGATTAAGTAAAATGCCCGCTAGTTTTTCAGGTTTATACCCTGAGAGCATACATTCTAAAATTTGCAGAGCTTGTGCGCCAAGGGGCGTTGAAACAAACGGAGAGCTGTTTGTTCTATCAACAAAAAGCCCGTAATGCTCAAGTATTGTTTGCACTCTAAAAGCCAGCGACAAATCAGACGTTACCAGTGCGCAAGTTTTTTGCGGCAACATGGCCCTCTCTGCCATAATCCATGCAATGGTTTCTGCTTCACCTTCTAGGTGGCCAGCTTCGCATAGTATAAAAGGTACATTGACATCCTGAACGCTTGGCACATCATCAAATAAAGGCACATAACTACAGTGTACTTTTTTAAGCTCTTCTAGCTGCTGCAATGTAAGCTCCCACTCGCCCATAAAACCTTGAAGACCATAAAGGGGATGAGTTGGATCTAAGCGCTCTTGCGAAAACACCTTTGGAAATGCAGCCCCATCAAGAGGCATAATAAAATGCGACCTTTCACAAAGAGAGAGCGCTTTTAGCATGTCACGCGCAGGTTCAATTGTATCGCTAAAGCCAACCGTCCACACATCTTGCGTTAGGGCATTTTTTTGATACTGCGCCGTATAAGCTTTGAGCACATCAATTTTATGGAGAGTTTCATCTTTTTTATGGAGATGTTTGAGGTGGTTAGGATATGCCTCCGTAAGGCCAGAAAGGTAAAGGGAAATATCTTCCCACCTCTCTGCCCACTCTTCTGGAATCGCTTCTTTAAGAGCGTTCATTTCTACCCCACTAAGAAGCATTTTTTTCCAAAGAGTATCTAGGTGCTTGGCAAGGTTAAGAGCTTTAGACCACTGAGCATGTGGCATATGTTTCATGCAGTAATCCGTCAGGAACATTAAACGCTCAAAACCAGACATTGTGCCTTCTTGCACGCTCTCCTCAAACAAAAGCACATCATCTGTTTCTGTGCCCATGGGGCGGATATCTGGTAAGAGCACACCGCCGCCTGCTTGCTTAAGCAAACTTTCTGCAAGACTGTCCGCCATGCGAGAGGATGGCACCCATACAGTCACATGGGTTAAAGCAAGTGGATCATTTTGAGGGTTATAGCGCGCCAAAAGCGTTTCTGCGCAAACATTAAAAAAGTCAGAAGAAAGAGGCGTGTAAAAAAATTGTGCCATAAGCCTTATGCCGACTGCTTGTGCTGAGACGAAGAGAGTAAATTTTCTGCAAAGGCAAGGCCTTCTGGCGTGCCCATATCAGCCCACAAACCGCTAAACGGCATGCCGTATAGCCCGCCCTTGTGCATGGCTTCATCATAAAGCTCAATAAGAGAAAAAGGCTTGGCAGACCTGCCTGCAAAAAGCTCTGGCGTTAAAACTGCCGCGCACATATAGACCCAAGAAGCCCCAGACGTCCCTCTACCAAGAACTTGCCCTGTAGCATCCATTTCATAGTCACCTTTTGAGGCACGGAACGCTGATGTTTTATCTAAATCCATAAAACCAAGCAGTGCTTCCATATGCTTTTTACGGAACGTGCTCTCAAGTGCTTCAAATAAAGCAGTACCATCTGTCCAAACAGCATCTCCGTTCACTAAAAAGAAAGGCTTATTCTCAAAAAATGGTACCGCTTGACATATACCGCCGCCCGTATTCAGAAGCTTTTCTTCATGGTAGATACACACATCTATGCCCATATCCTTTGACCACGCCTTAACGGCCTGCTCTATTTGCTCTGCAAGGTAATGTGTATTGATGGCAATTTTCTTAACCCCATGGGCCTTTAAATGATTCAACACATGAATAAGCACAGGCGTTCCGCAAACCTCAATAAGGGGCTTAGGCGTATTTTGCGTTAAGTGGCCAAGGCGTGTGCCTTTCCCTGCCGCAAGAATCATGGCCTGCTTAATTTGTGTCATAAATTTAAGATGCCTTTTGTGTTTTAAGGTATTTTTCTTCGTAAAGGGGATAAACGCGGTTCAGATAGTCTTGAACAGGTGCTGCAGCCGGATGTTTGCAAAGCCTTGCAATGGTTTGCCATACCTCCCCCATACGGTCAAGAGCATCGGCTTTGCCATCACGCTCTTTTAAACGAATAAGAAGCCCTGTCACTTTAAACATACGGTGCAAACCGCCCAGCACGTAAGCCGCCTCAAAAGCATCTTTATCCAAATTGTAATGCTGGATTAAACGGTCTTTTAGGTTTTGCTTATTTTCCTCAGATATGGCGTAACGATCTTCCAAAAGGCAGGCAAGGTCAAAGGCGCAAGATCCGCGCTTTACATCCTGAAAATCAATCAGCCCCAATTCGCCATTTTTTAAAACCATCATATTGCCCACATGAAAGTCCCAATGTACAGGAACCTTTGGCATAGCTGCAATTTGAGGGTAAAGATCATACCAAAGGGTACGCCACTCTCTACGAGCACCTGTTGGCGTTGAGTGCCCCTTAGCGTAAGGCAGGTACCAATCTGTAAAGCGGCTCGCTTCTGCAAAAGCAACATCTTCTGTATATTCTGGAATATCCGTTAAATTTGTATTTTGGAAAGCTGTTAGCATATCAAAAGCTTTGTTCAAAAGTTGCATATCGTGAGGCGCGCATTTTAAAGCATCATGGAGAATCGTATCACCAAAATCCTCAATCATAGCGTAACCGTGTTCTAGGTTATAATCATAAATTTCAGGTACATTGACGCCTTGCATTTTAAGCGATTTTGCATGGCGCACAAACGTGCCAAGGTCTTCAAGTCCTGGAGGCGCATTCATAAGAACACGCGGACCGCTGCCTGTTTGAAAGCGGTAGTAACTTCTTAAAGAGCAGTCCTGAAAAAGAGGCTTAAGCACATGCCCCCTAAAATTATGCTTACCGAGATATTCCTGCTTAGAAAAACGATGTTCATTCCCTTCATCGTGGGTCACATCTCCTTGAAAACCACCAATACGCTCAAGCCTAAACGCCCAACTGCCAGAGGCAAACATCTCTACATTTCTAGCTGTGTCCCCAACATGGCTTATGTTAATTGTCAGCGCATCAGGGATATCAAGCTCTGCAATAGCGACTTGCGTACCCTCAACTGGCGGAAGGCACGTTTGTACTGTATCCGCCCACTCCAAAAGGGTTACACCGTCTCTAAAAAACGGAGAGAGGTTAAGAGCCTCAAGCTCCTCTTCTGGGTTTTCAATACGGTAACAATCCACATGAGCAACAGGAAGGCGCGTATCATCGTAAGTTTGCACAAGCGTAAATGTTGGGCTTGGCACATAAGCATCCTCGCTTCCAAGCGCTTGCACAAAAGCACGGCTAAACGTTGTTTTTCCAGTACCTAAGGTACCATTCAAGTAAAAGCGGTCTCCCGCAACTGTAAACTTTGCCAAAACTTGGGCAAGCTTTTCAGTATCATGCTCTCCAGCAAGGTGTGTCCTAAAAATCTTCATGGGTGCTATCATCATATAGCTTCTCAAAAGAATCAAGGAACATTGAATATTTATATGCTAAAGTAACCATAATAAAAACGAGTAACAGAGCGGAAAACTATGTCTAAAGATGCAAGCATTTTAACACCAAGCAGCGATGAACAAGTTGCATGGATTCTTGGCTACGAAGAAGAAGATTCACAACAAGAGGCGCCTGCCATTCCTCAAGAGGAAATCTCTAAAGCACTCAAAAGTATTAGGTTTGAGTATAAAGTCTATGGTTTTAAATCAGCCATCTTCACGCTACAAACAACGCTTGAAAAATATATTTCCAAACCGCTTACCAATGGCATTGTCTTGTTTATTCTACAGAGCCTAAATAAAAGCGCCACCAACGCAGACATATTGGACGGCATTTCAGCTTTATTTGTAAACAGAGCTCTCAACCTTTCACGTCCTCTTGAGCAAAATAGCGATCACATTCCTTTCATTGTACAAAGCCTTGATCACCTTAGTGAAACAGCAACGCTGCAAGATATTCTGTTTAAAGAACCTGCCCTCCTAACAGGAAAAACACAGGAACCGATTTCTAATAATGACAGAAACACACTTGGAAATTGCCTCGTATCAATCCAAAATCACTGGCAAAGCATTCATACAATTAAACCAGATTTTTCCGCCACTAAACTTGCCTTTGGCCAGCCAGAAAACACGCCCGCAATTCAAAACCACTTGCGTAAGTTTGTAGAGAAAGCAGAACCAACAGGTATGCTTATTGAACAGCGCGCCCTGATTGAAAGAAAAACAACAGAAGCCCTTAAAAGGTGTTATCAAAAAGATACTGAAACGCCTGTAAATATTCACCAGGCCAAACAAGCTGAGATGATAGCTCATTGGGTTTTAGATGCGATAAATGGCAATACAAAGGCCCTCAACAACCTCTGTAACGTCATAAACTTCTCTCTGACACAAAACTTACTGGATCAACCAAGGTTCCATGACCTGCCACAAGATACGCAAAAAGCTAAAATTGAAACTCTTAAAGGGCGCCAATTAGAGCTACGAAACACACTTAAATTGCAAGAAAATGAAAGGCTCACAGAGCTTCTTCTCCTTAAACTTATGCGAGGCAGTTTCTCACCTGTTCTTAAAACATTCCTGAGAGCACTTATACCGAGCATTACAGAAAAACCTTTAGATGCACTGGCTGACTTTGTCTGCGGAGCAAAAGCAGAGGGCGATATTTCACACCCTTACATTCCTGGCATGATTCGCGAAAGCCGCATTCTAAATGCACGCATGAAACTCCATGAAAAATTAGGGTTGCTTGCCTTGCCAAAGGACGAAAATTCACGTAAATAACTTACTATGAATAGAGTAATTGAAAAAGATGTTGCCATTGTTGGCGCCGGCCCTGTCGGACTGTTTACAGTCTTTGAAATGGGTCTTCTTGGGTATAACTGCGTTGTTATTGACTCCCTTCCACAAATTGGTGGCCAGTGCAGTGAGCTCTACCCTGAAAAGCCAATTTATGACATTCCAGCCTACCCTATGATTCTAGCAGGCGATCTTTCTGACAAGCTTGAAGAACAGATTAAGCCATTTAACCCCGAGTACGTGCTTGGTGATGAAGTTACAACTCTTGAAGGGGAAGCAGGAAATTTCACTCTAACTGCTGGCGAGACAACAATTAAAGCGAAAGTTATTGTTGTAGCTGCTGGCGCTGGCGTATTTACGCCGCGCAAACCCCCAATTAGCAATCTTGCAGATTTTGAAGGCTCAGCTGTTTTTTATGCTGTGAAGAAAAAAAATCAATTCAAAGATAAAACAGTTGTGATTGCAGGCGGCGGAGATAGCGCTGTAGACTGGGCTGTTGCCCTTGGGGATATCTGCAAGCACATTCATGTTGTCCACCGCAGAGATGACTTTAGAGCTGCGGAAGCGACTGTTCAGAAAATGAGAGACCTTGAAAAGGCAGGAAAACTTTCGCTTCATACGCCATACCAACTCAAAGAACTCAACGGAGAAAAAAACACTCTTCAAGAAGTTGTTCTATCTCAGCGCGGCGGTGAAGATAAGATTTTAAAAGCTGACAACCTCCTTTGTTTCTTTGGACTTGTGCCGTCCCTCGGCCCACTTGCTGAATGGGGCCTTGGCATTGCTAAAAAGAAAATTGTTGTAGAACCTGCAACCATGCAAACAACAGTACCAGGTATTCTTGGATCCGGAGATATTACAGAGTATCCCGGTAAGCTAGACCTTATTCTCACAGGGTTTGCAGAAAGTGCTATTGCCGCCAAAACTGCACAAAGCATTATTGAACCAGAAAAACGCTTTAAGCTAATTTACACCACAAGTAGCGGCGTACCTGCAGAATAAAAAAGAGCGCCGGCGGCGCTCTTTTTTTTATAATGCGTCAGGATTTTCAGGTTTTTCTCTCAGCGTGCGAATCTCTGTTCGTCCATCAAAGAAAACCCTCACAACAAAATACTGTTCTGGCTCGTAAGGGCTTGCAACACCTACAAAGGCAAAGGCGTAATACCACCAGCCGTTTATATCTGTGTTAATTGCTGTAAGCGTTACGTTAGAAAGAAAAGGCCCGCGAGACATAGCAATATTATGTTCAATTGTTGCGTCATAAGCCAGCAACGCGGCGCGCGTAAATTCCATAGCGCCATCAAGGTAAAAACCTTGCCCGCTCATAATGGTATCTTTTTGACACCATCCATATTTGCCGCCAAACGGATGCTTAAGATGGTAAGTCAGGCAAAATGTATCCGCATAAGCATCAAGATGCGGCTCTGCAAATTTTTCTAGTGTGATATTTGTCTTGTAGCCACCAACACGCCCTGAAATTTCATCAAAATATTGACGAAGGCGTGGATGGAAAAGAAATCCAATATCATTGAAACGATAAAAACGGCCATCAGGAAGTTCTAAAAAATGGCTTACGTACGGCGTTTTACTTTCACCTGTATCCATCCACCCGTGGTGCACAGTAAGTAACATGGCCTTGCCCACTGTGCTAAAGGCTATAAAAGTTTTATCACACCCATGCACATTACTAATAGGCGTATCGCTTTCAAAAGTACGCCCCAGGCAAGAAAAAGGAAAAGATGCATCGGCCTCTTTTACATTAACGGTTGGTGCTGCCCAAGAAAACGCATTTAAAGACGTTAGGAGAAAAAGAGTGAATATATAAGCACGAAACATCATGCGTTTAGCGCACAACTTCGGCCCGGTAAGAGCGTGTAATTTGGCCTTCTGTTGTCGTCTCGTGTACATCCACAGTGCCGTAATTTAGAAGTGTTGAAATCACATCATCTTCAACAGGAGAAAGCTGCAAAAAGCCGTGTTCTCCGCCTGTAGAAATGCGCACAAAATCGCGGCCAATTCTAAGGTATGGTGAAGGTCTGCCTGGCATTGGCGGAAGAAAAAGACGTACCACTTTTTGAGCCGCATCAATCTGAAACTTGAAAGGGACTGGGGTGTCTGGTGCCATGTTATGTTTAATTTCCATGGCGCCTACTGTAGCAAAGGTTTTCGTTTCTGCAAATAAACATTTTTAATTCACAGCATGAAACGCGACTAAAAACGCTCTATTTTTCGAGAAGAAGTGTATTTTTATCAACCCAGAACATAAAATCTACCGAAGGTGAAGAAACCTGAGCCCACTGCCCTTTAAGTTCAACAATCTCAAGGTCCATACCTGATACAAGATGAATAGACGGGTCTTCTAAATGGCTAGGTATATCGTAGCCCACAGTATCCATAAGAAGGATAGCTGTTGGCTTTGTGTTTAAGTTTTTCAGCAGATTTTCTGCCTTTTGCACAAGGCCCGAAACCTCTGGCATAAACTCTGGAGACTCAGAAACAATGGATTCAAATGTTTTACGAACAGAAGGCATCAATTGATCAAGCCCTGCCAAAATAAAAATAACCGCAAAAACCCAAATTGTTTTTCTAAACCTAAGCTTATCTGCCCTTTTTAGGCTTGGCGTTTTACTTAAATCTGAAACATACGGTGAAAGAACTTCTTCTTTTTTAGCTGCTTTTTTACGCTTTTTAGGCACAGGTGCGGCGTGCTTATTAAAGCGGACATGGTTTGGAGTACGTGAAGCTTTATTTGTCATGCCCATAGAATACGTGTATTTTACACAGTTGCAAGACCACAAAAAAGGATCGCACAAAAAATGGACTTCCAAATCCTAACAGTTCTACTCATTGTTGCTGGATCAATCATCCTCTTTGTCAGCGAAAAATTTCCGGTTGATATGGTCGCCATGATGGTTCTTGTTGCCCTTCTCCTTACTGGCCTTGTAGAAGAAGATATGATTCTGAATGGGTTTTCTAACCCTGCTACAATTACTGTAGCTGGCATGTTTATTTTGTCAGCAGCCTTGCAAAGAACAGGCGTTGTGCGCTTTCTTGCCAATAAAATTTATACGGTAGCTGGAAAAAGTAAAACACGGCTTAACCTTGTTCTTATGGCAACTTGCGGTACTTTAAGCGCCTTTATTAACAATACGGCTACGGTTGCTGTTCTTTTGCCTCTTGCTATGCGCTTTTCAGACGAACGCGGCATTAGTCCAAGCCGTATTTTAATGCCGCTTTCATTTGCTGCGCAATTTGGCGGGGTATGTACCCTTATTGGCACAACAACCAATCTTCTTATGAACCTTTTCCTTATCGGTGCAGGACTTGAACCTTTTGGCATGTTTGAATTTGCCAAATTTGGCCTTATTTGCTTTGCCGTTGGTATTGTTTATATGCTTTTTGCTTCTAAATACATGCTTAAAGACCGTGAACAAACTGAAAGCCTTTCTGAAGATTACCGCCTGCAAGATTACATGACAGAGATGCGCGTTCTTAAAGGGTCCCCTCTTATTGGACAGCGCGGGCAAGATAATGCCCTCACTGAGATTGGCGGCCGCATCATTGAAATGGTGCGCGATGGTAAAGTTGTTTGGGCTGCGCACAACAGCACCATCCATGAAGGGGATTTGCTTGTTATCCGCGGAGATGTTGACCGCATATTAGAATCTGAAAGCCGTCTTAAACTTGAAGATTGGGCTAAAGGACACCTGAATGCCTCACACCTTGAATCTGATGATATTAGTCTGCTTGAGGTTATTGTACCCACAGGTTCACCCATTGTAGGCAGAACACTTACACAACTTGATTTCTACTGGCGTTATCACGCTGCTGTTCTTGGTGTGCGCCGCCGTGGCTCCGTTATTAAAACACGTATTCGTGATATTACCTTTAAGGAGGGGGATACTCTCCTTGTGCAAGGGCATAAAAATGACCTATTACACCTTGCAGATGATGCTGAATTTGCATACCTGCAAGACCTATCAACTCTTAAGCTTAAAACAAGTAAGGCTTTCCTTTCTGTTGTTATTCTTGCCTCTGTGGTTGGGGCAGCAGCTATTGGAACAGTATCTATCCTTACAGCCGCGCTTTGCGGGGCACTTGCTGTTGGCTTTACAAGATGCCTTACCGCAAAAGAAATTTATAACGCTGTAGACCTTCGCGTTATCCTTCTCCTTGCAGGGCTTATCCCACTTGGCGCTGCCATGGAAAGCTCTGGAGCTGTGTCTTCTCTTGTAGATATTGTTATGGCTTCTCTTGGGAGTTATGGCCCTATTTATGGGCTTGGCGGCATCTATATCCTCACCATGGTGCTTACAGCTGTTATGTCTAACAATGCGACCGCTGTTCTTATTGCCCCACTTGCCTTGCAAGTTGCTAATTCCTTTGGCGCAGACCCTAAACCATTTCTTATTGCTGTAACCTTTGCCGCATCCACATGTTTTGCAACACCTGTCGGATATCAGACAAATACAATGGTTTATGGCCCTGGCGGTTATAAATATATAGATTTCCTTAAGGTGGGGCTTCCACTTAACATCATATTCTTTATTCTCGCTATGGTTTTCTTGCCACTCATCTGGCCGTTATAGGTAAAAACCCTTGCAAAGATAAGTTGTTTTCTGTGACACCTACACGTAGAGGCGATACACTAGGGAGGAACTTTATAAAAATAAGAGTGGATGTCTAACTCCTATGAGTATTGCTGATGATTTTATTGCAGTCCTCCAGCACAATGCTGGAAGGCTAACACCAACTCAAGCTATGGATCTTATCCTTGCAAAGGCAAGGCGTCATACGTTTTCAGAAGCTGGAAGTACCTTCATTGTACGCCCATACGATGGAGAGCCTGAAACACTTCAAGCGATGACAATGCAAAATGATTCCCTACAACTTGATCCTCAAAACTTCGCTATGCCCATTGATCTTAAATCAATTGCTGGTTACGTTGCCCAAACAGGTGAATCTGTTTTAATTGACGATCTATATGATATTCCTGGCGGTGTCCCCTTTACATTTAACCGCTCATTTGATGATAAAACCCACTACCGTTCCATGAGCATGCTGGCTTTCCCGCTTAAAAACTTTTATGGCCGTGTTATTGGCGTTGTTCAACTTATTAACCATATTGACGGCGTTGGTGATGACGGAAAGCCTATCTATCACCCCTTTACACTTCAGCACCAAGAAGACATGGAAAGCCTTTCAACCATTATTGGTGCCATGGTTGAGCGCATTGATCTTATCCATGAAATTGAGAGATTGCGTAAGAATTCTGGGGAAGAATCACTTGAAGAAGCAATGAAGGATGATAGTGATCAATGGTCCTCTTGAGGCAAAAGCTCGCTCTCACATTTATAGTTTCGACTCTGTGCCTTATGGGCACGGTAGCTTTTACACAGGAAGAAAAACCAAAGCAACAACCGCAAACTGAATCAGAGCAAAAGAAAATCTCTCCTGCAGAGCATCTTGATGCTTTGTTACAAAAAATTGCACAAGACCCCTCAAACTTAAAACTTAATTTTGAATATGCCTCTCTTGCAAAAAAAATGGGGCTGCTAGACGAAGCTGTTTCAGCCTACGAACGCATGCTTATCCATAAGCCAGACCTACCACGCGTAAAGCTTGATCTTGCCCTTACCTATATGCACATGAAAGATTTCACACGTGCAGAAAAGCTCTTTAACGAAGTTTTAGAAGGGGGCCCGCCAGAAGCTGTTCAGAAAAATGTAAATGCCATGCTTACACGCATTGGCGCCGCTAGGAAGCGTCATAAACTTACAGGCTCTCTTTCTTTTGGCTATGCTTCAGACTCAAACGCATCTGCTGCGCCTAACAGTGGTACAGTTTCAGTATTTGATGTGATTGTGCCTGTTGGAAATGGCAGCGGAGAAGACGCCGATGAAAGCATTTTCAGCAGTACCAGCGTCAACCATTCCTACACCTTTAACCACCAAAAAGGCTACACATGGGATAGTGCTTTTAGCTTCTACAAAACAGAGCAAATGTCTATTGATGGCTTAGATTTGACCGTATTCAACTACAAAACAGGTCCGTCTTATAGTTTTCCTAAACATGGCGCAAAACTTAAATTTGAAGGGGCTTACAGCGATATTAAGCTCGCTCATCAAGATTACCTTGAGATCACAAGCTTGCAAACTTCAGCTGAAAAAATTCTGCATCCTAAAATAAAGGTGAGCACTTATGCAAAGGCAGAAAACAGAGATTTCACCAACAGTCGCACAACAACAACCTATGAAGACAAAGACGGTAAAGCAAGAGAGTTTGGTTTTACGGTTCTTGCAGCTGCTACGCCTAAAGATATTTTTAATTTTTCAGCCATTCATCGCAGAGAGGACACCCAAACTCTCTATAACGACAATATACAAAAGAGCTTTAATTTAACGTACACACGCGTTTTGCCGGCTGATATGTTCTTTAATGCGGGCTGGAAAATGAAAAAGAGTCAATATAAAGGCGTTGATATTCTTGTAAGCCCCACAGTGGTGCGTGCGGATACCTCCCGCACACTTTCTGCTCTTTTTGGTAAAAAATTCAAAGGAAACTGGACTGTTTCTGCAAGCTATCAGCACGCAGAAGCTGATAGTAATCTTGTAAACTATGAGTATGAAAATGAAAAAGTACTCTTTAATGTCACCAAACAGTTTGGTACTTCATGGTAAAAGGGCTTTTCCAGAAGCTTTTTTCTGCCAGCGTTTCATTTTTACCTTGGCTTATTCTTCTTGCGGGCCTTGCTATTTCAATGACATCTATCAGCCTTATTGAGGTGATTCAGCTTAAGGTTTTTGACCAATACCAAAAAACATGGCCACGTACAGATAATGAGTTTCCGGTTTATGTAATTGATATTGATGAAAAAAGCCTTTCAGAAATTGGCCAGTGGCCATGGCCGCGCACAGTACTTGCAGAACTGGTGAAAACCTCCTTTGAAACCTACGGTCTCTCTGGCATGGCTTTTGATATGGTATTTGCAGAACCCGACCGCACATCACCAGAGTTTGTGAGCAAAAACTGGCCTCTTTCCAAAGATGAGAAGAGCACCATTCAAAACCTCCCAGAGCATGATGATGTTTTTGCAAAAACCATTCAAAACTACAATGTGGTTGCTGGTATAGCCTTTAACTTTGAAGAACAAACCCGCAACAATGATGACATGATGCCGCGTGTCAGTTTATCTGGTGTTTCTAGTTATGGGGAATGGCTCTCTAGCGCAGAAAATGTAACGCGTAATATCTCCGAAATTGAGGATAGCTCACATGGCCTTGCTCATTTCAATATGGTGCCAGAAGTAGATAGTATCGTACGCTCAGTTCCTGCATTTATTGAATTTAAAGGACATGCTTATCCAAGTCTTTCTATTGAACTTCTGCGCGTGGCTATGGATCAAAAATCCTACCTTGCTTTTGTTGAGGAAAATGCTGGTCTCACAGGATTTAGGCTTGGCAGAACACCTATTATTATTCCTGTCGACAAGGGCGGGCGTATTTGGACACGCTTTAAACACTACAGCCGAGACCAATACATTTCAGCAAGCGATATTATGAATAAACGTCTACCAGAAGGCTATTTTGATAATGGACTCGCCTTTCTCGGTACATCTGCACCAGGGCTTTTTGATTTACGATCCTCACCGCTTGACGCTGTTGTTCCCGGCGTAGACATCCACAAACAAACCCTTGAAACAATCCTCAGTGGAGAATTTTTGCAACGCCCTTGGTGGTCAGAAATGTTCCCAACGGTTTTCACTCTTATTAGCGGTATACTGCTTATTGTTCTGGTTAACCGTTTTGGATCTATTTGGGCAGGTATTGTTGCCGTAAGTATGCTTTTTACAAGTATCTCCGTGAGTGTTATTGCTTTTAAAAATTATGGGTACTTAATTGATGCCACCGTGCCAACGGCAACTCTTGTTTTCATGTTTATGATGCAAAACTTTATTAAATATGCGCGTGAAGAAGCTTCTAAAAAACAAATTCGTAATGCTTTCTCTCATTACCTTTCACCAGAACTTGTCACAAAACTTAGCGAATCCTCTGATGGCCTTCAGCTTGGCGGTGAGCAAAAAAACATGACAATTCTCTTTAGTGATATTCGTAGCTTTACCTCTATTTCTGAAAAACTTACACCAGAAGAGCTCAGCGGCCTTTTAAATGATTACCTAACGCCCATGACAGAGATTATTATGAACAGCGAAGGCACCATTGATAAGTACATGGGCGATGCTATTATGGCCTTTTGGAATGCCCCACTGGATACGCCAAATCACGCTTACTTATCCTGTAAAAGCGCCCGCGATATGGAGCTTCGTCTTGAAGAGCTTAACGTAGAACTTACCGAACGCGGTTTGCCTAACCTTGCCGTTGGTATTGGTATAAACACAGGCATGTGTAGCGTCGGAAACATGGGTTCAAAACAGCGCTTTGATTACACAGTTATGGGAGATAGCGTCAACCTTGCCTCTCGCCTTGAAGGGCAATCTAAGCAATATGGCGTTATTACAATTGCCAGTTCATTCACAAAAGATGTTGTGCCAGAAGCAGAGTTTCTTTTCCTTGATCTTGTAGCAGTAAAAGGAAAAACAGAACCTGTTGCCCTGTACGAACTCATCGGCATAGACGAAACTGTCAGCGAGGATCAGCTTCACGATCAGAAAGCAGCCGCAGAAGGCTTTAAAGCCTACCAAAACAAAGATTGGGCAAAAGCAGAAAAGCTTTATAAATCTCTTAAAGTGCATAACACCCTTAAAGAGCTTTTTCTTGATCGCATTAAGTCTTATAAAAAAACACCGCCCGCAAAAGACTGGGATGGCGCTTTTATCAGCCAAACAAAGTAGTACTGCTCCCCCATTTTTCCCTTAACACATAAGAAAAAATGAAAATGCACGCAGCACAAACACACAGCACTCGCACACAAGATGGCAATGAACGGTTGATTGAGCCAACGATTCGTGTGAAAATTACTATATCAAAATCAAAAAGCACAATCGGAGAGAGCGCCCTTCTCAATGATTTGAAACAGAGCGGATAGGAAACCATATGACTTCTGAAAATGCTGAAAAAAAAGAAAAAAGCAAAGCTGAATCACTCAGGCTTGAGTTTGATAACAACGGACTTCTTCAGGAACTTTGCGGCATGCATGATGCCCACCTTCAACAAATAGAAGAACGCCTTGCTGTCCAAGTGGTCACCAAAGGTAACCAAATTGCCATTCTTGGAAATGTAGATCAGGCTAATAAGGCTAAAATTGTTCTCGAAGACCTTTATGAACTTCTGCAAAATGGCATTACTGTTGGCCCTCCGCAAGTTGAAGCAGCCCTTCGTTTTAGCGATGGTCTCATCAACTCCCGCCTCCGCCCTTCAGACCTTATGGGTGAAAACGCTGTCATTGCCACGCCTCTTAAAAAGATTATCCCAAGAAGCGTACAGCAACATGTTTATGTAAACGCCCTTAAACAAAGCCACCTTGTGTTTGGTGTAGGCCCAGCTGGTACTGGTAAAACTTTCCTTGCCGCATCTTACGCAGTGAGCCTTTTAGCTGCTAAACAAATTGATAAAATTATTGTTACACGTCCTGTGGTAGAAGCTGGTGAAAGCCTTGGATTTTTGCCAGGTAGCCTTGAAGAAAAAATTGATCCTTATTTGCGTCCAATTTTTGATGTGCTTCAAGATACCATTGGCCCAGATCGCTCTAAAGAGCTTCTTGAAAAGAACGTCATTGAAATTGCACCACTTGCTTACATGCGTGGCCGCACACTAAACAATGCATTTGTGCTGCTTGATGAAGCGCAAAACGCAACAGATATGCAAATGAAGATGTTCCTCACACGTCTCGGCGACAATGCCCGCGCAGCGATTACAGGTGACCCGTCTCAGGTTGACCTGCGCAAAGGGCAACGTAGCGGCTTGCGTGATTCTGTAAACGTACTTGAAGGCCTAAGAGATATTGAAGTGATTCGCTTCAATGAAGCAGACGTTGTGCGCTCAACACTTGTCTCTCGTATTGTCCAAGCTTACGACGAACGTGATCGCCAGATTGATATGAAGCTAGAAGAAGACGGCAGTCCACTTTAAGCTACCCATACAAAAATCCCCGCCACATGGCGGGGATTTTTTTTCGTTTTTAGGCAGATTGAACATAATCAAAGCAATTATAACCATTCACGCGCGGCAAGCGGCGCTCACGGTCAAATGCATAACGAGACAAAATAGGACCAAGCGGGCCAAGGCGACGCTTGAATTCCATTGCCATCAAGCGGGTATAAACCCATTTCACAGTATCAAATTCATGCTTTGGGTCCCGTGCAACACAGACAGGGTTTTCGCCCTTTTCCATAATCCGTTCAAGAACATCATCCAGAACAGGGTACGGCGGCAAAGAGTCACTATCTTGCTGGTCAGGTTTCAGCTCTGCAGAAGGCTCTTTGTCAATAATGGCTTGCGGAATTCGCTCACCACCGGTGCCAAAAATTTCATGTGCCTCGGCGCTGTTACGCCAGTTAGAGAGCCCATAGACGCGCATCTTGTACAGGTCTTTGATAGGATTATAAAACCCAAACCCGTCACCGCCTGCCGTAAAATAGCCCATGGCCAGTTCACTTTTGTTGCCAGTTGAAAGCGCCATAGTAGGAATGCCATTTTCAGACAGTTCATTAGCAAGGGCGTTGATATAGTTCATCCGCAGGCGCGGCTGAAGGTTTTCATCCCCCACACCGCCAAACGGCAATGCCCAGCCCTGCTTAAGAAGCTCAGACATTTGCCCTTGCATTTGTTCATAAGCACCACCAATTTTAACAGCGTAATTATGACGCATGCCCAAATTGGCAGCCAGCTGAATGGCATCAGCAAGCGAACCTTCACTGGAATAAGGCGATGGAAGCATGAGAGCGTTAACATTATCAGCCCCAACTGCATCTACAGCCATAGCCGCAACAAGTGCGCTATCAATACCGCCAGAGGAACCAAAAGATACCCCTTGCAGGCCAGATTTACCCACATAGTCACGCAGACCAACAACAGCGCCCATATAGTCATCAGCCTCTTCAGACCAAAGTTTAATGGGGCGTTTTTGAACGGGGCGAATTTTACCCTTTGCAAACAGATAATCTGTTTCATCATCTGCCCAAGCCTTTGAAAGACCTTGAACAGCATAACGGAAAGCCCTTGTGGGGTTCACCGCGCAGCTGCGACCATCAAAAACAAGTTCATCTTGGCCGCCGGCTTGGTTGCAGTAAACAACTGGCGCACCTGCATTTTTAGCCGCGTTCCAAATTACCTTGAGGCGATCCTTCGGCTTACTGCGCGCATAAGGCGAAGCGTTTGGGCTCAGCATAAGGTCAATTTCGCGTCTCCCCCATTTCAAAGGGATACGGTCATGCCAAATATCTTCGCAAATAGCAACGCCAATTTTTACACCCTTAAATACAATGTGATTACCAAAACAAGGCGATGAATCAAACACACGCTTTTCATCAAACACGCCATAGTTTGGCAGTTCTGTTTTGAAATATTCACTCAGAATATCGCCCTCATGGACAAACCATGCAGCATTATAGCGGTAGCCGTCCTTCAGCACAGGCAGACCCATGACAAAAGCCACTGACATGCCAGCCGTTTCTTTCACAAGACGGCGCGTGATGCTCATGGCATCCTTCATAAAATAATCTTTCAGCAAAAGATCTTCAGGCGGGTAGCCTGTCATAAACATCTCACTGAACAAAACAATATCAATGCCGTCCGCCTCTGCTTTTTTCAAGGCTTTCATAGCCCGGGCGTAGTTTCCACTCAAGTCCCCCACAACAGGGTTGCACTGAACGGTCCGAATTTTCAGAAAATATGTCATAAGGTTGAAACCCTTTAAGGCAAGAGAAAAAGATAGGATAGGTTGAATTTATGCTTCTTATTTACCAAGAGTGCATACAAAAATCAAGGACTATATGATATTACAAATCAAGACGATACAGCAGTGCGTCTTCTGCTGGTGAATTATCTTCACTCGTGTAAAAGCCTTTTCGCTCCCCAAAACGCTTTGCGCCAAGCTTTTTATAAAAATTTTGCGCACCATTATTAGAACGGCGCACCTCCCAGAACACGCGTTTTACATTGCTTTTTTTAACCTGGTCTTCAAAAGCTTTAAATATGTTTTGCGCATGGCCTTTTCCTCTGTAATTTGGGCAAGTTGCAATGCTCCACAGTTCGGCCTCATCAAGTACAGTATGGCCAAGTAGGCAGCAAATCAGCTTTTCATTCTCGTACTGACCCAGAGCAATAAAGCCTTCAAGGTTAAACATAGGCTTAACTATAGATTCAGAAAATGGCCCTTCTGGAAAGCACAGCGCATCAAGAGCCGCAATATCTGATGTATGTGATGGCGCTAATGTTTGAATCATTACTTTTTAAGCGCTTCACGCTCAGCAATTGTTTGATAAGAAAGGGCCCTGACATACAGCGGGCTTAACCCTTGCCCCCCACCCTTTAAAAAGGCTTCATGGCCGTAACGGGTCAGTTTTTCAGCATTCACGTATCTGCCAACAGGCGGATAACTTAAAGATGTACAGACAACACTTTCAGGCACAGATGAACGGTGCTCAAGCATGCCATCTCCGCATAAAACTTGCCCGCCTTGAAGTTCGTCAATAGCTTGTGACCTTTTCATGCAGCTTATTTCAGATAAAGTGCCCTCTTCTAAAGCCTGCACATAAACATCCTCACCATGGGCTGTGAGCCACGCCGTATAGCGCTTTGCTTCTGTTTGCTCTTGAACACTTTTTAGAATCACCTCTGATACAGGTAAAGCAGCAACAGGTATTTTCAGGCTATCACCAAGTCCGCGCGCCGCACTTAGGCCCACACGCACCCCTGTAAAAGAACCAGGCCCCTTGCCCGTAACAATAAGGCTAAGCTGATTTTTTGTAATGCCAGCTTCCTTTAATGCTTTTTCAAGCACGGGTAACAAACGCTCCGCATGACCGCGGTAAGCCATTTCATGATGAGAGAAGAGAGTGTCATACTTTTCATTTTCAAAGCGTAACAAAGCGAGAGAGAATTGATCTCCTGCTGTTTCAAACCCTAAAATGTATGTCTTTTCACTCATATAACTCCTATTTGCAGCATTTTATGAAACCCTGTCAACGGGAAATCTACAGATAAATGCAACCATGTCAGCACAAACACTAATTGTATACACCATAAATAGAAGATAATAAAAAACCATAAGGGGAAGTCAATAATGATGATCGGCGCAGCTCCGGCCATGCCCATGAGCTCTATGGAGCTTTCATCTATGGGCGTTTTTAGTTCAAATCCACAGTTTGATATTCATTCTTTGAATGTTGCTAATGGGTTTGCAGGCTTTGAAAACCAACTTGGGTTTGGTGCAATCAATGATACTGATCGCCTTGCCCCTCTACTTGCAGATTTTTTAACACCAGACGCAGAAAGCATTCAGGTAAATGATGCACTCAAGAAAATTGGTGCAATAGATACAACACAACCCGCGCAAATATTCCACTCATACGAGGCATCTATTAAGCTAGAAAACGATATTTTAACAACTCATGCTCAAATGACTGGTATCATGGCGGCAGGGATATAAAGGCTTTTTCTATAGGTAAGAGCCATAAGGTATAGTAGAAACAGACAACAGGGGAGTTCTGTGAATAGTATAACAGCAAACGTAAATGCACTCATTATGGGAAGCAGCGCACAGGAGCTTAGCCAAACAGCTAACATGACAGCAGCCTTTAGTAAGGCTTACGCGCCGCAAATTCCAGAAGGCCTATCTTTTGAAAATGCCAGCGGTGAAATGGTTTCACTTGAAGCAATGGTAGCCGCTGAAATGCTCACAGATCCAGCTTCCAGCATTACAGATGCCATGAACAACCTATCAGCGTCAGCATCGCTTACAACAGCGCTTCTTGATTCTGTAGGCTCTGCAGTCAATATTTCGGTTTAAGGGAGAGCACATTTATGGATATCGTAAGTAAATCAGCCGGCCTCGCTAATGCGCTTAACACAGCGTCTGGAGGGGTTCAAAAATCCTCTCGCGATTTTTCTGAGGCAGCAAAAGCTACTACAGATAGCTTTGCAGCTAGCGCCAATGAGCTTTCTGCTTCTTTTAATGAAGACATTACACTTGATAGCTCAACTTACCTTTCCTCACAAAATACATCAGACCCACTTTTTGGCATTATGGATATGAAGGTTGCTGAACATGCCTACAAAGCCAACCTTGAAGTGATGAAAACGACGGATGAAATGATGGAAGACGCCATTGATAGGCTTGCCTAACGCCTAAAATCGGCCTGCGCGACACACACCCACCTGAGAATAACCAAAGAAACCTAAGCCAAATAGGTAATTTTGCTTCATAGGCCCTCCAATGAGCGCGTATACTGGCTAAGCACATAATAAAAACAAGGAAGCTCACCAATGGGCAAAACCGCGCTGAAAACAGTCAAACCTCCACAAGCACTAACTGAGTACTGCCAATCCATTCTCAGCAGATCCAAAATCACAGGTAAGAAAGAGCTTTCGACCTTTGCTGGAACCTACTTTAAAGGTCTCCCCCTTATGGAGTATGACTTCCTTAATGATGAAGCCATTCTTGGGCACATTCAGAGCGTATATAGCGTATTTAATACAGCATGGAAGGGCGAAGTTTTTGTACGTGTTCACAACCCTCCATACACAAGACATACTGTTGCTGAAGTTCATATGCAGGATCAGCCTTTCCTCGTTGATAGCGTATGGTCAGAGATTCATCGTCGCGGACTTGATGTGCACCATACTTTCCACCCGGTTTTTCTAACTAAACGTACGCCTTCTGGTGAAGTTAAAGATTTTAAAGACGTTGGACTGGGTACAAATAAAGATCAAACCTTCCAGCCTGAATCTATTGTTCATATTGAATTTGATCGCATTGAAGATGATAAACTTCTCCGCGATATTAAAACGAGTCTTGAAAACGTGATGCACCAAGCACGCGCTGTCTCTCGTGATTTCCCTAAAATGACGGCTAAACTGCAAGAAATTATTGCCGAATATGACGCTAAAAAACTTAAACTCACCACAGAAAACAGGGAAGATACCATATTCCTAAAATGGCTCATTGATGGAAATTTTGTTTTTCTTGGGTACAGACATTACGATATTACACACAAAACAGATGATGATTACCTTGGCATGACCAAAGGGACAGGCCTTGGTATTTTGTCTAACGAAGAATCTTCAGTAAAAACACCTGTTGCTTTTGCAAACCTTGCACCTAACCTTGCCCATAATATGCGTGATAGCCACATTGTAAATATCACAAAAGGGCTTGCTAAATCTCCTATTCACCGCCGTGTGGATATGGATTACATCGGGATCAAACAATATAATAAAAAAGGTGTTCTTGTTGGAGAGCATCGCTTTATGGGGCTCTTTACATCTAAGGCCTACACAACGCCCGCTCGCGAAATTCCAATCGTGCGTCAAAAAATTCAAATGGTTCTCGATGAAGCTGCCCATCAAGGTTCTGATACACATAACTTTAAAGCGCTTGCCAACATTTTAGAAACATACCCTAAGGATGAGCTTTTCCAAATTACACTGCCAGACCTTATGCGTATTGCTAACGGTATTGTACATCTTAGCGAACGCCAAAAAGTGCGCATGTTTGCACGCAGAGAATGCAGAGAACGCCTTGTAACTGTTATGGCCTTTATTCCAAGAGACCGTATGAACAGCAGCATCCGCAAAAAAATCATTCGCATTTTACTAGAAGCGTACGACGGTGAGGATATTGAGTATTCCACAACGTATGGCGAATCTATGCTCACACGCCTCTTCTTTAAAATTCGTACCAAAACAACAACAATTGATACAGATGATAACGTTGTTGAACGCCTTATTATTGAAACCGTGAGAAGCTGGGACGATTCTCTTCGTTCTGAAATGGCGAAACTATACGGCGACCAAAAAGGAAGCTCTCTCTTTATCTCCTATAAAGAAGCCTTTAGAGAAGGCTATAAAGAGAACACGCCTGCAAGCATCGCTGCTAAAGATGTGAAAGATATTGAAGCTGTCCGTGCAGGAAAGCAGTTCCACGTAGGCATCCATCCATGTGATAGCAATGTCCAAGCACGCATGAAAGTTTTTAGAGACTCTAAACGCGTCAACCTATCTGACATTATGCCTATTCTTGATAACATGGGCCTATTTGTAAACAACGAACAGCCAAACCGCATACGCGTTGGCCAAGATGCTACGCCTATTTGGATGCATGAGTTTGGTGTATCTAGCCGCATTGGTGGAAATTTAGAGAATCCTGAATCTCTTAAAATTCTAACAGGCGCTCTTGAAGCTGCATGGCAAGGTACACTTGAAAGCGATACGCTTAATGGCCTTATTGTCGCTTCAGGCATGACTGTGCGCCAGATTGTTATCTTGCGTTCATTTGTAGCTTACCTAAAGCAAGTTGGCGGCCGTCATGGCAGTGACTATGTACGCAACACGCTTATTAAACATGCAAAAATTGCGAAAAAGATTGTTGATCTATTTGACGTGCGCATGACGCCAGAAAATATCTCTGGTCGCCAAAGTAAAGTGAAAGCTCTCATTAAAACAATTGAAGCTGATCTTGCTCATGTAAGTATTCTGGATGAAGACACTGTTCTTCGCCGTATTATGGGGCTTACACAAGCTATCCTTCGTACCAACGCATGGCAGCGCAAAAACGATACAGATACACTTTGCTTTAAGTTAGATAGTACAAAGGTTCCTGGCATGCCAGCGCCAGCACCAATGTTTGAAATTTTTGTATATGACACATTGTTTGAAGGTGTACACCTACGCGGCGGAAAAATTGCGCGTGGAGGTCTGCGTTGGTCAGATCGCCATGAAGATTTCCGTACAGAGATCCTTGGCCTAATGAAAACACAAATGACAAAGAACTCTGTCATTGTACCGCTTGGCGCTAAAGGTGGATTTATCATTAAACATGACCTCCCTAAAGAGCGAGGGGAACTGATGAAAGTTGTTGAAACGCGCTACTCTAGCTTTGTGACGCACCTGCTCAGTATTACAGACAATCTCATTGATGGTAAAGTTGTGCCACCAAGAGAAGTAAAACGTCACGATGATGATGACCCTTATCTTGTTGTTGCTGCTGATAAAGGCACAGCAACCTTCTCTGATATTGCCAATGGCATTGCGGAGAGCTCAAGCCAGTACTGGTCTGTTAAAAACAACGGCTTTTGGCTTGGAGATGCTTTTGCATCGGGTGGTTCTAATGGTTACGACCACAAAAAAATGGGGATTACAGCCCGTGGAGCTTGGGAATGTGTGAAACACCATTTCCGAACGTTGGGAACAGATATTCAAACTGAAGATTTCACCTGCGTTGCTATTGGTGATATGGCCGGAGATGTATTCGGGAACGGTATGCTGCTTTCTAAGCATACTTGCCTTGTCGCAGCCTTTAACCACATGCATATCTTTATTGACCCAACACCGCATGCCGCCAAAACGTGGAAAGAGCGTAACCGTCTTTTCCATGAAACGCACTCTCAGTGGAGCGACTACAACACTAAACTTATTTCTAAAGGAGGCGGTGTATTCTCGCGCCACGATAAATCTATTGATCTTACAAAAGAGATGAAGAAACTTCTTGGTATCAATAAAGATAGCGCAACACCTGATCAAATCATTCGTGCTATTTTAACCATGAAAACTGATCTTCTTTGGAATGGTGGTATCGGTACCTTCATAAAAGGTAAAACTGAAACCAACGCTGATGCAAGTGACCGTGCAAACGACCAAATTCGTATTAACGGGGATGAAGTTGGCGCCAAAGTATTTGGTGAGGGTGGAAACCTAGGTAGCACACAGCTTGGACGTATTGAATTCGCACGAAACGGCGGCCTTATCAATACAGACGCGATTGATAACAGCGCTGGGGTAGATTGCTCAGATAACGAAGTGAACATTAAGATTCTTCTTAATACTGTGCGTGAGCAAGGTAAAATTACCGATAAAAAACGCTCAGTACTCCTAGAAGATATGACTGACGCTGTCGCTAAGCACGTTCTGCGTGACAACTACCTACAAGCACAAATTCTAACAATTGCAGAGCAAGTGAGTATAGAATCTCTCGATACTTATGCACGCCTCACACGTGACCTTGAAAAGAAAGATTTCCTTGATCGTGACCTTGAATTCTTACCATCTGATGAAGAGTTTACTGAACGCGCTCATAACAAAAAAGGTCTTACACGCCCAGAGCTCTCTGTTCTTATGGCTTATGTAAAGATGGATATCTTTAGTATTCTTCTCGGTACCAATATGATTGATGATAAAGCGCTAGAAAGCTATCTCTTCCGTTACTTCCCTGAAGTCTTACGCAAGAAATACACAGCCGAAATTAACGGCCACCGCCTCAAGCGTGAAATCGTAGCAACGGTTCTCTCTAACGAGCTTGTGAACCGCATGGGGCTTACATACACTTACCGCATGGTAAACGAAACAGGATCATCAGTTGAAACTGTTACCAAAGCACACATTGCTGCTTCTCGCCTCCTTGAAGCAGAGCGCTGGTACAAACAAGCAGAGCTTCTTGATAATAAGGTTTCTGCCGAGCACCAACGTGACATGCTACGTACCGTGAAAAAGCTTGTTGAAGCTGTGAGTTACTGGCTCATTAGAAACGCAACAATTGAGAGCGGCATTCAAGACATCATTGATACTTACAAAGGATCATTTACAAAACTTGAAACCATTCTGCAAAAACCAGTGACTCCCGCCCATGGCAAAGTCATTGAGAGACGTTGCAAAGAATGGATGAAAAAAGGCCTGCCGAAAAAGGACTCTGATATCTTCAGTAAACTGCCGAGCCTAAATAGCATGCCAGACATCAGCAAAATCCTGCTTGAGGAAGGCTGTAAAGCTGAAGAAGTGACTAAACTTCATTTTGCACTTGGCGAAACACTTAAGCTTGGTGCACTGCAAGATCTTACACGCGCTATCCCAATCACGAATAACTGGGAACGTGTTGCTGTTCTTTCTCTTATGGAAGCCATTTATACAGCGCAAAGGCAAGGCACGCGTGGCGTGATGGCTCTTAGCAAATCTTGCGGACAAGATGCGGCTCTTAAAGAATGGGCATCTGAAAGATCAGAGCGCCTTGAGAACTACCTCTCAATGGTGGCAGAGCTTAAACGCTTGGATGGCGTAGGCATTGCTCACATCAATAGTATTATTGGTCAACTAAGGGGTCTTACAGCAAAATCCTAAAAAGATTGCCTTTTAAAGGGAGGTCTGGCTTAATACACTCACGTATTAAGGTAGGCCTTTTGCGTTTAAGAGCATATCCCAAAGCCTTAAAACTAAGGCACTAGGACAAAAGTCCTATTTTGGGATAGATTTTTTCTTTTTTGGCAGCTGCTGAGTAGTTTATCTACTTAAAGTCTGACAAAAGTGGAAAAAGGTAACCACACAAATAGGATTTTCAAATGACAAACGCTGCTGAAGTAAACACATTTACAGATTACAAAATTAAAGACTTAAGCCTCGCTGAATGGGGCCGCAAGGAAATCACTCTTGCTGAGCAAGAAATGCCTGGCCTTATGGCACTGCGTAAAGAGTACGCAGGCAAAGCTCCACTTAAAGGCGCACGCATTGCAGGTTGCCTGCACATGACCATCCAAACCGCTGTTCTTATGGAAACGCTAGTTGACCTTGGTGCTGAAATTCGTTGGAGCAGTTGCAACATTTTTTCAACGCAAGACCAAGCTGCTGCGGCCATGGTTGCTGCCGGTATTCCAACATTTGCTTGGAAAGGTGAAACTGACGATGAGTTCTGGGACTGCATCAGAGATACTGTAAAAGGCCCGAATGGCTGGACACCAAACATCCTTCTTGATGATGGAAGCGACATGACAATTCTGATTCATAAAGAATTTCCAGAGCTTTTAGACGACATTAAAGGCGTAAGTGAAGAAACCACAACGGGTGTTCACATGCTTCTGCAAATGATGAAGAAAGACGAGCTGAAAATTCCTGCTATCAACGTCAACGATAGTGTAACAAAATCTAAATTCGATAACCTATACGGTTGCCGCGAGTCTCTACTTGATGGCATCAAGCGCGCAACAGACGTGATGATCGCTGGTAAAATTTCTGTGGTCTGCGGATACGGCGACGTAGGTAAAGGATGCGCACAGGCACTTAAAAGCCAAGGCTCACGCGTAATCGTCACTGAAATTGACCCCATCAACGCCCTACAAGCTGCCATGGAAGGTTATGAAGTTAATACACTTGAAAGCATCGTTGAAACAGCTGATATCTTCGTAACAACAACTGGTAACGTTGACGTGATTACAGCAGACAACATGCTGAAAATGAAAGACCATGCTATTGTATGTAACATTGGTCACTTTGATACTGAAATCCAAGTAGATGCCCTGCGCAACTTTAAATGGACAGAAGTAAAGCCACAAGTTCACATGGTTCACCTGAACAACGGTAAAAGCATTGTACTCCTTGCTGAAGGCCGCCTTGTAAACCTAGGCTGCGCTACAGGCCACCCAAGCTTTGTCATGAGCTGCAGCTTCACAAACCAAGTGGTTGCACAAATTGAGCTTTGGAATAACTCTGAGAAATATGACCTTGGCGTACATGTACTCCCGCGTCACCTTGATGAAAAAGTGGCACGTCTGCACCTAGATAAGCTCGGTGCAAAGCTAACTGTCCTGACTGACAAGCAAGCAGGCTACATTGATGTCCCTGTTGAAGGCCCATTCAAGCCAGAAACATACCGCTACTAATACACTCGGCGTCATGCCTACTAAAAAGCGCCCCCAACGGGGCGCTTTTTTAATTCAAAGTTATAGCTATTTAATAACTATAAAGCTGCTGGCAGCTGAATCGCCACCTTACCCTCAAAACTACCTGCAAGCGGCTTCACAAGAAGCTCCCCACCAGGAATAGTCTTATTAGACGTTACAGCCATATCAGCTGCGCGCTTAAAGCCTGCTTCCACGTTTTGCTCCGCGTCACCTGCAATCACAATCGCTTCCACGCCACGCTTCTCTGCAGCCTCAAATACAGAAGGCAGGAATCCAGAAAAATCAAAATCTTCATCCAAAAAATCAAACGCAAGCGGTGCCATAAAAATAACAGACCCACCATTAACCACAGGTGAGCAAAGTGCGTAAGCTTTCAAGTGCCCTTCTTCTTCCCACACATAACCGTAAGGCTCGCCAAAAGCATCTTCTGTTCTTAGAATGCCTGTTTTCTCAATAATTTCAGCAGCAGCTGTGCCGTACGTGCGTGCAATCAATGTTGCAACGTTTGCTCTATCGGCAGACGTTTCCCCTCTTAGCGCCATATAAACTTTCTTTCTTCGTTTTACCCCCTTATAATGCCGTTAAGAATAAAGGATTGCAAGCTTATGAATCGCATGAGAACCACTCTCTCACTACTTATACTTATTTTTGTGGCTGGCATGCCCGCAGCACAGGCAGCCCCTAAAGGCTATCACTATGTCAGATCTGTTTTTGATGGAGATACTGTTTTGCTCAACAATGGGCTTAAAGTGCGCCTCCTTGGCATTAACACGCCAGAGATTAATTACAAAAACGGTAAAGCCGAACCTTTTGCTTATAAAGCCAAAGCCCGCCTTGAGCGCCTTACAGATAGAACAGCGGTTCGTCTTGAGTATGACAAAAGAAAAACTGACAAGTTTGGTAGAGAGCTTGCCCACCTTTATACAAAAGATGGCTTATGGCTTAATAAGGCCCTTGTCGAAGAAGGCCTTGCCCACGTATATAGCTTTCCTGAAAATACCAAGCACGTAGATACCCTCCTTGCGGAAGAGGCAAAAGCGCAAGTTCTCAAAAAAGGGCTATGGTCTCATAAAAAGTGGCGAACATTCAATGCATCAAACGTCAGAGACCTAGAGGAACGTATTGGTGAGTTTACAATCGTGGAAGGTACTGTCAGCCATGCCAACCAGGTCGGTAATAAATTTTATATTAACTTCGGAAAAAATTGGCGTCAGGATTTCACCATTCAAATCAACGACAGATACAAACGCAATTTCCCCAAACAAACACTAAATAAATTCAAGCACCTAAAAGGTTCAAAAGTAAAAGTTAGAGGGAAACTTATCCCAATCAATGGCCCTATGATTTCTATCACCCACCCACAACAACTGACAATTGTCGACTAAAATTATCAATACTGTCAGTTTTATGTATACACCCTCTTTTTGTGGCATCTATAAGGAGATGTGGAACGAGAAGGGATTACTCCAGTAAAATGAAATCAGTTTACTTAACACTTGCGATTACAACTGCGGCAACAGCAGCGCTTACCTACAATACTGCACAGGCTGGAACACACCTAGATCATCTCTCATTTATCGAGCAAATGAAAACAGATGCAAAATCAGCATACGTTGAACGTCGCTACGGCCTTGCCGAAGAGCGACAAAAGCTATACCTAAACAACCTCTCCTCTAAAGAGCGCAACACCCTACGCGTGCTCATCACGGAGCGGGAAAAAGCTTTACAACAAAAATTTACAGAGAAAATGGACATCCTCAATGCCATGAAAGAAACCGCGCAGCAAAATATCCTTGCAAGCACGATGAAAAAATCTCTGAACAGTTATAATAAGCAGACTGCGGATAACGCAGCGACCTATCTCGCACAATCAGATGCGGCTCGAGGGTCTTTCTCGAGTGATCGCGCATCTTTTATCATGCCCTAAAAAACCCTAAACACCACCCAATCACTTGACCCGTAGCACATGCTACGGGTTCTTTTTTGGCACGCAGCGCCTTTTTTTTATAAAGCGCTAAAACTAATGGTCAAAAAAGTGCGAAAATGCTAACTTAATTCCATGAGCAAAGACACCCCAATGATGCAGCAGTACAAGGCCATTAAAGCCGATAACCCGGATACACTTTTGATGTATCGCATGGGTGATTTTTATGAAATGTTTTTTGATGATGCGATGATTGCATCATCCGTTCTCAGCATCACCCTTACGCGCAGACGTTCCTCCAAAGAGGGGGATGAGGGCATCCCCATGTGCGGCGTTCCTTTCCATGCGGCAGAAGGCTACATTGCCACACTGGTAGCACAAGGTTACAAAGTTGCCCTCTGCGAACAAACAGAAACGCCAGCAGAAGCCAAAAAACGTGATGGCGCTAAAGCACTTGTTAAACGTGAAGTAACCCGCCTTTATACCAAAGGCACGCTCACAGAAGATGCTATGCTTAAAGCAGATGAAAGCAATTATATCGTCAGTCTTTTTTCAACAGGCACCAGCAAGCTTCATATGGCCTACGCCGATATTTCCACAGGGGAATGCAGCGTAAAATCTGTACCTGATGGCATGCTCAGCACAGAACTTTCTCAGCTCTCACCATCTGAGGTCCTTATTCCAGCAGAACTGGAGGGCCAGCTTAAACCTTTCCAAAATTCTTTTAAATTTTTGCTTACGGTTCATGACTTTTACTTTGATGACATGGCGGCAGAAGACGCCCTTAAAGCCGCTTATAATACCCAGTCCCTCTTCTCGCTTGGTATTGATAATAAAGATCATACCAAAACACTTGGCGCCCTTGTGGGTTACGCCACCAGTACAAACATCGGTACACCACCAAAACTAAACCCACCCACCAAACAGGCCATTGCTGACGGTCTTAAAATGGATACGCCAACACGTGACACGCTTGAGCTTATGTACACACAAAAAGGCGAGCGAAAAGGGAGCGTTTACCATACGATTAACAAAACTGTAAGCGCAGCAGGGGCAAGGACACTTGCAGGCTGGCTACAAAGCCCGCTCAGCAGTGCTACGCAAATTAAAGCCCGCCAAAACGCCATTGGGTGGCTAATTGCTCACAACAACGCCCTAACCGATATTCAAGAACACCTCAAAAGCACATGCGACATTGCGCGCGCGCTCACCAGATTATCCCTTGGCAGATCTGGCCCGCGCGATTTAGATATGTTCCAGAAAACACTTGCTAACCTGCCTGCAATTTCCAGCGCCCTTAAAGGCTCAGAAGCCGCAGAGCTCTTTAGCACCATTACAAAATACATGTCAGGTTTTGAAAACCTGCAAAAAAAACTCTTTTCCGCAATTGAAGAAGAAGGGCTTCCTCTTCTAGCACGCGATGGCGGTTTTGTGAAAAAAGGCTACTGCACAGAACTTGATAAGTTTACGGACCTTGCAGAAAACGGCCTTACGCTCATCCGAAACCTAGAAGAAGAGCAAAAAACGCTCACAGGTATCACCACCCTTAAAATTAAGTATAATAAAGTGTGGGGCTACTTTATTGAGGTGAGCAAAGGGCAAACAGATAAAGTGCCAGAGCATTATATTCACCGCCAAACCACGACCAATGCTCAGCGCTTTTCTGTGCCGGAGCTTATGACCCTTGAGCGTGATCTTGCTGGCGCTGAAACTGAAGTAGGCCGCAGAGAGCTTGAAATTTTTGAAGAAATTTCTGACATTATTCTTACATACACATCCGAGCTATCCCTTCTTGCAAATGCACTCGGAACGCTTGATGCACTCACTTCAGGTGCTGTGCTTGCGCGCGATAATCACTACACTTGCCCAGTAATAGACGATAGCCGCACTTTTAACATTAAAGATGGCCGCCACGTTGTTGTTGAACAGTCTGTTAAAAACTTTATCGGCAATGATACAGAACTTACAGACGGAAAACTTTGGCTTGTTACAGGGCCTAACATGGCTGGTAAATCCACATTCCTTCGTCAAAATGCACTCATTACACTCCTTGCACACATGGGCCTATATGTTCCGGCAAAAAGTGCGCATATTGGTGTGGTAGATCGTATTTTTACCAGATTGGGTAGCGGAGATGACCTTGCGCACGGACAATCCACCTTTATGGTAGAAATGGTAGAGACAGCCTCTATCATGAACAATGCGACAGATCGCAGCCTGATCCTTTTGGATGAAATTGGCCGCGGTACCGCCACTTATGATGGCCTTTCTATTGCATGGGCCTGCGTTGAACACCTTATGACAAACGTTAAAGCGCGCGGGCTATTTGCAACCCACTACCACGAACTTACAGCCTTGAGCGAAACATACCCCAACATTGAAAACCATTCCGTAAGTGTGAAAGAATGGAAAAACACCATAACCTTCCTCTATAAAGTGGTAGAAGGCCAAGCACCACGCTCCTACGGCATTCATGTGGCCAAACTTGCTGGCATGCCAAGCACGCTTACTCAGCGCGCAGATCGCATTCTTAACAAGCTGGAAAAATCATCAGGCACAGGTAAAAACCTCTCACCTGTAGACCTGCCACTCTTTGAGACGCAGCCAGAGCAAACTTCAAACGAGCTCGAAACACAAGTTCTTGCTCTCTCGCTTGATGAAATGACACCAAAGCAAGCTCACGACATGCTTTATAACCTCAAAGCATTGGCAAAAAACTAGATGTCTCTTCTTAAATCCTCTCTCGTTGTTAGCTTATGGACATTTGCATCTCGTATTTCTGGTTTTGTGAGGGATATGGTCATAGCGGGAAAGCTTGGCACTGGCGGCATGGCAGATGCCTTTTTTGTTGCACTTACACTCCCCAACCTCCTTCGTAGACTTTTTGCGGAAGGTGCATTCAACGTATCCTTTGTTCCTGTTTTTTCCCGCGTTCATGAAGGTGAAGGCGTAGAAGAGGCGAGTAAATTTGCAAGCCTTATCTTTGCTATTTTAATTGCAAGCCTTATGGCTATTACGGTTCTTGCTTGGATGTTTATGCCGTGGATTATTGGCACCGTTATCGCACCTGGTATGAAGAGCCAGCCTGACGTTATGGGTATGACCGTTTTTCTGGGGCGCATCACATTCCCGTATATTATCTTTATTTCTGCTGCCAGCCTCATTGGTAGCATGTGTAACACTATTGGTAAGTTTAGCGCTTATGCCTCTATGCCAATCCTTTTTAACGTAGCCCTTATTTCTAGCTTTATGACTCTACCTTATGGCGGTATTGATCCAGCACTGGCTGGCGCAATAGGCCTTCCTGTTGCTGGTATTTTGCAGTTTGGCTACATGGCGTATGCCCTAAAAAAAACCCCACTTACACTGCATAGACCCAAGTCAAAAAAGCATAAAGAACTTGGCTCCTTCTTTAGGCGCCTTGGCCCTGCGGCCATGGCTGTTGGTGTTTTGCAGCTCAGTTTTATTATTGATATGCACTTGGCGTCCTACCTTGGTGAAAGCGCTATTTCATACCTTAATTATGCCAATCGTTTTTATCAGCTTCCACTCTCTCTCATTGGCGTTGCGATGGCTACAGTTCTTCTGCCCCATTTTTCCCGCGCCCTAAAAAGAGAAGACTGGAGCGAAGTAAAAACAACATTTTTCAATGCTCTTATTTTTGGCCTCATGCTCGGAAGCGCCGCTATGGTTGGCCTTCTTTTTCTTGCTTTTGACCTTATGGGCACGCTGTTTGGTCATGGTGCCTTTGGGGATGACTCCGTAAGGCAAAGCGCCCTTGCCATGATGGGTTATAGTATTGGCCTACCTGCGTTTATCCTCAGTAAAGTGACGCTCACAGCTTTTTACGCAGCCGAAGATACAAAAACGCCGTTTTATATCAGCATTTTTATTCTTGTTTGTAATGTAATTTTAAACATCGTCCTCATGCAGCATTTTGCCCATGTAGGCATTGCCCTTGCTACAGGTATCTGTGGTTGGATTAATGCAGGACTTCAGATCATGCTACTCAGAAAAAAACAACGCGTGCCCCTTGTAGGCAGTCGCATCCTTATTCCAGGCCTTATTAAAAGCATTGTTCCTGCAATTATTATGGCTGTTTTCTTGTTTGGTTTTGCGGCAATCATTCCAGGGGCAGAACATAAACTTCTTGCAGTTGTTCGCTTGCTTAGCGTTATTCTTCTTGCAAGCGCTGTCTTTGCGGGAACAGTTTTTATGACAGGACTTGCACGCCCTGCTGACATTCGCGCCGCGCTTTCGAGAAGGCGCTCATAACCGCAAATACATACATAAGCGGCCAAATTATAGCAATAATAAACCATGTTAGCATATACTCTAAATGCTGCGCACTATCTGGGAAAGGCGTGTGAAAAGCATGCACATTCGCATGGGCATTTTGAGTAAGCTGCACATACACAGGCTCTCGCAGCATACCCTTTTCCTGAGCGATCGCGCCCGGGTCAAAAAAGAGTAGTGTATTTTCCTGAGCGCCTTCTGTTGGGCCAGAAATCCAGCCTTTACGTTTTGGGTAATTTTGGATAATGCCGTGCAGTACCGCCGCCTCGCCTGATGGCATCAGCGCTTTTTGGGGCAATTCAGACACCCAACCGGCATCCACAAGCACATCACGCACAGGTGAAACCTTAAATGCTTTTACCACGCGGTAGCCGCGATGCATGCCTGTTTCACTGCGAATATTTTCAAGGTATTTTTCTTTTGCCTCAGCCCATTGGCCAGAAACACGCACAGGCGTAAATTCAGAAAATCTGCCATCAAAATCCTGATAATCCCCCTGAAGCGCTTCTTCATGTGCGCGTTTTTCAGCGCTCTTTTCATGCATTCTATTCCATTGCCAAATACCAAGACTGACAACTGTATATTCAGCACAAGCAAAGACCGTAAAAGATAAAATAAGACCAACATAAAAACGCATAAAAGACTTTCTCTTTCCCTCAAGTTTCAAAAACAGTACTATGACCAAAAGAATTTGTACAATAAAAGGGTTCACATATGAACAAAGCTATCATCACAACACTTTTTGTTTTTGCCGCCGTTGTTGGCGCTCTTTACCTGTTTGCGCCTGTTTTAACGCCGTTTGTTGCAGCCCTTGTTATTGCCTATGCCCTTTATCCGCTCCATGAAAAAACCATGGGTTACATTGGTACTAATGGAAGCTCACTCCTTTGGGTCTTTATCAGTATTAGCATTTTCATGTGCATCCCTCTCTTCTTTGTGCCAGTTCTTGGCGGCATCATCACCCAGTTAAGTGCAGATGACGCCTTTAACCTCACAAAAATTGAGCTCTACATTTGGGACATTGCAGATAAACTAGGCCTTACCCTTGAGCGTGCAAGCCTGATGGCCATGCTTGAAAACTATACATCTTTCATTCTTTCATTCTTTACGAACGTGGCAAAGAATATCTTCCTTTCTATTAATAGCTTTGTAGGATTTGCGATGATGTTTATCCTCACGCCTTTTGTTTTATTCTTTACCTTAAAGGACTGGAATGGCGTTCTTGAAAGCGCTGAAAGCAAACTACCAAAAGATTGGCACAAAACAGTGAGAAAACTTGCGAGCCAAATCGATTATAAGCTTTCAGGGTTCCTACGCGGGCAACTACTTGTTTGCTCTTTGCTTGGTATTTTTTATGCAATCGGGCTTCTGCTTGTTGGCCTCAACAATGGCTTCTTCCTTGGACTCATGACCGGATTCCTTTCATTCATTCCATTTGTCGGCATGCTTCTTGGCTGCGTTGCATCCCTGCTTGTTGCATTTTCACAATTTGGCCTTGAAAGCTGGATTCCTTATATCAGCCTTGGCGTTGTCTTTATGGTTGGTCAAATTTTAGAAGGGTACGTGTTTACACCTAAAATTATTGGTGACAGAACAGGACTTGGTCCCGTTTCTATTGTTTTTGCTCTTATGGCAGGCGGTCATCAGTTTGGCCTATTGGGTATGATGCTCGCTGTTCCATTTGCAATTTTTGCATCGGTTCTTATTCCGTTTGTTATTGAACAGTGGCACGAGAGCCAATAGCAAAAAGGGCAGCTTTCGCTAAAGGAATCACGCCAAGGCACATGCACTAACTGCTTACCCAGCAGCATATCAATAGCTTCTTGGGTAAATTTAATGGCTTGCGGCTCCACAAAATGCAACACAAAACTGTGGCACGAAAGAAACACCCCTTCTTCTGTTCCCCCTGCCCCCTCTTGCCTATTTTTTGGGCATCAAACATACTAAATATATATAAAAGAGGAGGATAGACATGGAACGCTATGTTGTTTTTATCCGTAACAATAAAACGGGCGAAGAATTTGTCACCACAACCATGCAAATGAAGGGCGCACATAGCCTTGCTGTTTCTTCAGTGCAAAATAAGTACCCCAATCCACGTTATACAGTGCACACAGCTTATACAACTCATGAGCTAAGTAAGGTCATTGACCACGTGGCAAACTTTAGTTCTTCTCGTATGACTCCTAAACAGCCTGTTGCAACACCATCTTTGCGCACAGCTTAAAATTTACCCCTACCCTAAGGTAAAAACCCCTCCTAACGGAGGGGTTTTATTTTTTCGATTGGCCTATAAGGCTTGCTTAGCTTTTTGCTGGTACATAGCGCGCCCGAGAGAAATTTTTAACAAGGGGCTTATAACGCGTTTGGAGTCGCTTCCACTTTTCCCCTTTACGGCGAAAAAGCTCATAAGGGTTATGGACCTGATTAAAACGTGGCTTAAATTCCAGCCTTCCACGCCCTACAACAAAAAACAAAGCCACAGTTTCCACCTCTAGAAGGTGAACAGGCGGTTTTTTCTTTTTGAAATACAGGTGTAAACCCAGCGCATGCTTAAGCAGTTGCCGTTTCACGCTAGACTTTAGCTCTTCATCAAGTTGTTTTTGTGATGTTTTATGATCAATCACGATATACCGGCCCGTTTTAGCGCTATAAGCAACAAGATCAGATCGCCCAAGATTAAACCCCCGCACAGAGCCATCAGGCAGATCGAGTTCAAAGGCAAGAGACATCTCTTCCTCAATAAATACGATCTGCTCATCCTTTAGCCATTTAATAAAACGCCTTAGGCATTTTAGAGCCCAAGCTTTTATTTCAGCGACTGTCCACATATTAGGGCGAGTCGCATATTTTTGGGTTCTCAAAAAGCCTTTCCTGTTTTCTCGCTTAAAAAATTTGTGGAGCGCCTTGTGAGCGCATTTAAACGCACTATCCCGGTTAAGCTTCGGGTTGATGCGTAAAGCCTTAATATAATGCTCAAACACATGATGCAGACACTCTCCGTGCCCGCTTTGGTTAGGTTCATCACTCCCTTTGGTGTAATAAGCCTTCTCCAATAGGTCGTCATCTAAGGCAATAGCCATGACATATCCAGTTCAAAAAAGGGAGATAGATTTAAGAGATGTGGCCACTATAGCAAAAAAGACCTATACACGCCAAAAGAAACACACCCCCTGAAAAGGGGGTGTGTTAAATCGTTTATTTGCCTTCTTGAACCTTGTTACGGGCGGCACGAGCAGCAACAAGGCGCTTCACAATCGGGGAACGTTCAGACTCAAAGAGCTGTACAGCTGTATGAGAGTCTTTCTGAGATGTTGCCTCTGGTGCATACTCCAGCAGCTCATAAAGCTGCGGCAAACCTGAGTTTGACACAGGCTTCAGGTCGCACTGATTACGGTCACCCATCACATACATGATCGTTCCTTCCGCAGAGCGTGTACAGAACATCATCAACTGGCTAAACGTTGTGTTTTGAGACTCATCCATGAAGAAGTATGCGTTCTCAATATTCCGGCCGCGCATGAACGCAAGTGGGGCAATTTCAAAAACAAAGTTTTCAACTCGGACGATACAAAGCCCATTTTCGTCATCTTCAGGGATATTAAAGCTATCGTCAAAGAAATGGCGAAGCGCATCAAAAAAACCCTGCAGAGAAGGTGAGACTTTCGTACCAATCCCACCTGGAAGTGTACCAATTTCCTCACCAGCGCCAACCAATGGCTTTACAAAAACAAAGCGGCGAAAGTCACCTTTTGCCTTTTGACCATTCAATTCGCGGCGCTGATACTCCGTAGAGATCGCGTGCGCCACACAAAGAAAGGTTTTACCTGCCCCTTCTGGCCCCTCAACAAGATTGAGAGCATACCCAAGATCAAGAGCAGCAATAAGCTGAGCCTGACCATCATTACGCGGGTAAATGTCATGTACATCCCCATACCCGGGGATTCGGATCGTATTACCGTTTAAATCCTCGTAAAGAGGCGTACCACGGTCTTTTTCGACAATTTTTCCAGCAATTTTTGTAAAGAGGGGGTTTTCGTAGTTATGCATGTAGCACTCCTAGCAGAAAAGAGAACAAAGATATTTATTATGAGATCACTGTATACGACAAAGGCGGCTTTTCCTAGTAAAAACTGGAAAAAACCGCCTCTTCAAATAGAAACAATACGTTAGAGGACCACTTGCTCTCTATCTGGTGCAAATTTCTTAAGCATAGAAAGAAACGTACGAATTTTTCGCGGATCTGTGCTATCAAGCGGCGTATGAACGACAACCGACTGATTATCCAGCTTTGCTACGCGGCAGTCACGCCATGCATTTGAAATAAACGTCTCAATCTCATTATTACGACGCTCCAGCGCACTTTCACCGCGCCCTTCAGGAATAACCGTAATACGGCGAATACCTAAAACTTGTTGCATGTATTTAATGTTCACGCCGCCAGACTCAAGCCATGTATTCATATGCTCTTGCTTCATGCGAAGTACCGCCCATGAGTTAGATGCGCCCATCCAAATACCACTGAGGCTATCAGGGTGGAAACTTTCCATAACGGCGGCAACAAACTCTTTACCACGGCGTGTCGCCATACGCATACCCCGCTCACCGCCACCTTCACGGCTGTTAATAAGAACAAGAATTTGTTCACTACCAAGTGGAGGACGTGTGTGGTAATCCATCACAGCTAAAAGATTCTCAGGGACAAACACCATATTTGCGCCAACGCGGTAAATGACACCGCCATCGCGGTACCCCGTCACAACACCATCAAGTACGCGCCCAGGGGATCCGTCGCCCCATTGCACCATCTCCATCACTTTCATGAAAGATTTAATGGTTGGCATTAACGGATCACGAATATCAATCCATGTTGCACTTGGTCCGTCACCAGTAAAACGACGACAAGCAATATCCCCACCATCAAGGTCAACGTCAACCTCAACCAGCATATCTTGATCGGCGTAACATAACCGAATTGCTGTTGCGAGAGCTTGTTCAATTTGTGGAATTTCCCAGCCATACTCTTCGCCGAGCTGGCGGACTTTATCTAGATCAATGCGCATAAACGGAACGTACCCTTGCTAATTCATTGTTACTGTTTGGCGTCGGGTTCCGTTGCTAAACTCTGCATAATATTCGTACACTGCAACCAATTCCCAGCCCTCAATAGCTTCACCAATCAACAGGACACCTTCTCGTCCTTGATGAAAGGCTATAATACCTCTATTGGGTACAAACGATAAAATTTCAAGGGCAACCATATCAGAATTTTCCATTTTAGGACGAACACCACGTGGCATTCTGATACGTTTTTCTTGTTTATCGTACATGGTTGCTTCAAAATCTGCGAGCGTACGTACATTCAGCACTTCCTCCTCTGAAGATGGCTCTGGCACAACTGGAAGATCATAAGGGTTAGCTCCAAAACGTGCTGTTTCTTGAGGAGGGGCTAACATTTCTGATGTTTCTTCATCAGGTTTTTTAGTTTCAAAGAAATCAGAAGGTTTAGGCTTTTTTAAAGGATCAGATTCACTTGCAAGTGCTTTACGGTACTCTGTAAGTTGCTGCTGAAGCTCTAATGTCATTTCTCTATTTCTGAGATAAATTTCTTCGTCAGAAAGCTCACTTTCATCTTCAACGTCAAAACCTTTTTCTTTGGCCTCTTCAACATTTTTCTCGCTTTGTGCCTCATTAATAGCGCGCTGAATATTTGCAAAGAGACTTAAGTCTTCTGGCATTTCATCATCAGTATCTGCAACAATAGGCAGCCCTGCCTCATCCAAAGGTACATCAAGCACTTCAATTTGCGTGTTATTATCAGAAAAAGCTTCAAGATCAGGCAAACTATCAAATACCTCTGACTCAACTTCATCAGATTGTCCTGGCTGAACAATATTTTCGGGCTGAACAAGAGCTGTTTTATCATCTGTTGTTTCAGGAACCTCTTCGCTCACTTGCTTGAGAGTTCCAGTCCAGCGTGCGAGCATTTCTGTCGCTTTATCACGTTGGTTAAACATTTTTACAGCAAAAACAATCACAACAAAAGCGATTAGCCCCGTCACAATTTTACCGACAAAGCCTTTTTTACCAATATCTTTTGCAACCTGGAAAGCATCAGGAAGGACTGCAGGGTTATCTGATTTAGGTTCACCTGCTTTTTTCCATGGCGGCTGACCAGCGCTAGCAAATGAAAATGGCTTTTCCCCATCGCTCTTTGCATCTTCCACCTTTTCAGGCTCACCAAACCCTGGTGGAGGTGTGAGAGGCGGTGCAATTGGCTCTGCACCAAAAGGTTCAGCAGGCACATCAAGCTTAGGAGCTTGGCCTGGAACATCTAAAGAAGGTGGTGTCAAATCATCAGCGAGCCAGCTTTGGCCACCCTTAGAAGAAGACATTGGAGAAGTTGGTGTTTCTACATTATCAGGAATAGGTGGCTTTTCTTGCTTTGGTTCTTCTTTTGCAGGTTCCATTGGAGAAGCTTTTTGATCCATCCAAGGCATAATGCTTTCTTTCTCAGGAGAAGGCATATCATGAGACGGCGCAGGCTTTTCTGCCTCTACTGGTTCGCCAAGGGGCGCTATATCTGGAATTTTAAAATCTGAAGGTGGCGGCGCTTTTGCAGGCGCGCTCGGCTGAGCCCCAATTGGGGGCACAACAGGTTTTTCTGGCGCTTTTTGAGGGGCACTTGGCGCATTTTTTGGCTTTTCTGCCTTTACTGGTGCATCAGCCTTTTTGGGCATGTTTCTTTTAAGAGAAGCCGGCTTCTCTTTTGGTGTACTCACTTGTGGCACGACTGGCTTAGGCGGCGCTTTGGGTGCTTCTACATGTGCCGCTGCTGCATCTTCTTTAGCTTTATCTGCATAACGAGAAGGACGCTGCTCAGCCTCCTCCTTAACCTCTGGCTTAGCAGCAGGTTTTACTTCCGCAGAATTTTTCTTTTCAGATGCTTCAGCATCATTTTTTGTGGGCAGTTTACGTTTTAATACCATAGCTTATGCAGCGTCTCCTTCTTGCTGTCGTGCGGCTTTAATTGCTGCACGTACACCATGTGGGTAAATTTGGCTAAATTGTAGCGTTGCTTTCCACCAATCACCACCATTATCTTGCCTCAATCTCTTAATCTCAGATACATCCTCTGGCGTTGTTGTGGCCAAGGCATAGGTTAGCTTATCTGTAATCAAACGACAGACAACCTCGCCCGAAGGAGACATAAGGTAAAATTCACTATAAAAACCAGGCTTTGTTTCAAGAGATTCAATATTAGCCTGGTGGCGCTCACTTCGAAGCCCCAAAGTTTCCATAAGAAGAGGTATCATCTCTTTACGTGGTTTAAGAACCATACGTTTTGTAATGTTACCAATAATCGCCTGGCCAACTTCTGTTGTGAGGTCTTCCTCGTTCTGAGAAGCAATACCACACATACAGTTAAGGGAACGATATGTACGGAAGGCACGCTTAAGCTGGTTTGCAACCTGCGCACCACCCTTAGAGGTAATCATGGTAATCATCTCATCCACAAGCAAATGCTTCTTGGCTGCGCGATCACCCATATACATAACGTTATCAAGCATGGTGAAAATCGCGTTAATAATAACATCCGAAATTTTTTCACTTAATACGTTTTGCAGGTTAAAGACAACCAGTTTGTCATCCTCTGTAATAGAAGGGAACCCATCAAATAGTTTTCCATAAATACCGTCATCACAGTAAGAACCAACAAGCTCTGCATGGCTAAATCCAATTGCACGCTGCTCTTCACTCACATACGGGAATTTAAAGTAAGCCTCTCTAATCCATGTCGGGCGAAGAACATCACCTTCAGGAACGAGTTCATATGCATATTGCACAATTTGCTCGGTAAGGCGGCTTTCCATAATGCTTGCCTCAACATCACTACCCTTTTGGATCATAAGCTCAAGAGCTGTAGACCATTGCTGAAGGCGGTGTTTTGTAATAGGGCCTGCAAACGGGTTAATACAAGACGAAACATTATCAAGATCAATAATGATAAGTTTACCCATAGTTTGCGCAAAACGATCGTAGTCATCTTTAATGGTCATAAGAAACTGTTTTTCAACACCAGCAGCAAATAGCTGAAGCGTTAAATCAACAACTGCAAAAGATTTACCAGAACCAGATGTACCTGTAATGGCGTAGTGCCAGTTCACAAAGTCAGGCGAAGTATGGTCAAAGAATGTAATCTCACCATCTCTGTTCACATAAACAGCTTGTGGGTATTCATGCCCGCCCCAGTGTCCGTGGAATGGCAAAAGATCTGTCAGATCATCCGAAAGAACACGGCGCGTTCTTGCAAAAGGTTTAGTGTAGTTATTTCTCCATGCAAGCGGGAAACTATAACTAATACCTTGAAGCGACATTGTACGCTCCATATCAGGGACAACAGAAAGTTTTTTAAACGTTGAGTTCATGCGGAGCATTTTGTTCTCAACTTCTTTACGAGATTTACCATGCACAATCACACCGCACATAATGTAGAGAATTTTACGTCCATCAAACATACGGAATTTAACCTGCGAGGCTTCTTCAGCAAAAGCAGCAGCTTCTTCTTTTGAGAACATCGTTGCCACACGGCTACGCAGCGCAGAAGATACAGAAAGTGCAGCTCGCTCTAGCATTTGGTTAGCCTGTGCAATGTTTACAAAGAATGTGTACTGAGTAATAAGCGTACGACGAATTACACCCAAGTAATCAGGGCCAACACTATCTGGCATAATCGCCATCATCACAAGGCCGTGGTAGTCGCTCCCAAGTTTAATCATGTCAAAGTCCTGCTCAATAGGGAGCGGGAACATTTGATCATTTAAATCAACATGAGGATCAACAGAAATTTTTTGACCAGGCTCTTTGTAAGATGGTGCATACATTGTCCAATAGTGGTCTTTAAGCTCTGCCGGATCCATTCGAGAACCAGATCCAATGCTAAACATTTCATTCAGGGTAGATTCTGCCGACATAACTGATTCAGAAAACTCAGCCATGTTCTCTCTCACCATTTTTGTAAGGAAGCCATCAAGCATTTGAGAGAGATCAAGGCCTACCACACTAAAGAGTGTTGCAAATAGCTGGAACAAAGATTCCATAACAGTCGCAAGAAGACCAAGATTCTCAATAAAGGTTGGAGATCTTAATGTAATCACCATGTAAGTATCACGGAGCATTGTAAAACTGGCATCACTCACTTGATAACCATTAAACCCAGCATCTAGAAGTTTTTCTGCGCGTGAATGTCTAAGAATTTTACCTTTTTCAGTCCCTGACTCTAGAGACAGGTATCTTTTCATTTTTTCTGTAAGGTTATTGTGTGAAGTGACAGTAATCTGTACTTCATACCCCATAGGCACACTTTCAACAAACGTTCTAAATTCATTGTTTGTCTGTATATAACCTTGGTCATAAGAATAAGAAGGTGGAATTGCAACTTTCCAAGCAATACCAAGAGAGCCATCCTTTAAAAGGTAATAGCCATGGTAATCAGAGTTTGCCTTATCCTCGTACTCAAAATAGGGAAGCTGTTCACCGATACGGTTAGGACGTATTGGCGCATGAACATCTTTATCGAGAAGCCCCATAGCCCCCTCCAAATGTCATTTCTTCTGCGGCAACTTCATTGCTTGGTGGAATCCACTCGTACCTGTCATTAATAAAGATAGTCGCCCAATTACCAAACACACGTGTGTTATCTTCCGTTACATGAGGGTATGACCACACAAGAAGCGTTTTTGGGGGAGCAACAACTGCAAGTTCTTTTTCTGGCACATATGTTGGCTGATCAATAGCAGGACGAGTTAGTTTACGTACAATAGGTCTTTGAATTCCGCCCATTGTTGTGTTTCTATCCGTTGCCACATCCAAAGCATCATCCATTGAAACGGGGTACTCTGGAGGAACAGCGCTTCCGTAATATTTACACCCAGAGATAGAAACCGACACAAGAAGGATTGCACCGACAATTCTGATTTGTTTCATTGTGTTATACCTTGTTTATTATTTTTAGTAATTTACGTTTTGTGACTGGGCAGCAGCCTGCTTATCATTTGCCTGCGCAGCAGCATTTTCAGCTTTAGCTCTAGCAGCATCCAATGCAACACCTTCAAATAGCAATGTCCATGGGCTACCAGCCCCTCGAAGCTCAATACCGCTAAGCATTACAATGTGAATATCTCGCGTTGCATCCAGTCTAATAAAGGACTGAACACGGTCTAGGCGCTCCACGAGGTAGTCACGCAAAGTTTGAACTGAATCATTTACACCACTTGAAAGCTGTGCCTGAACCTGACTTCCGGTAACAGTGGTCTGCTCATTTCCTTCAAGGTCTGATGTTCTTGTAATTTGGCTCTCTTCAACAAGAGAGGCAACACCTGCAAGAAATTCTGCCGCAAATACCGCAGCAATTTTACTAGGATCACCCTCATAAAACACACCAGGCACACCAACAATACCATCTTTAGCATCAACAACATACCCTGTAACACCATAAGTTACAGCACCACGGTCAGGATAAACACATGTCATTTGGCTTGGCTTTCCAAGCGCTCTTTCCGTTGAAAGCTCCCCTTCAAATTCTACAAGCATCATGCAGCCATCTAAGCTTACTGTAGAGTTCATAGCGGTTTTATACGTCCCCGACATACGCACAAGCGCAGGGGCTGCAACACCTGCACCAGCAAGCGCATCAACACCGTTAAGGAGCGTACCCTTAATAAAACCTAAAGGTGGTAAAAACGGGTTAGGGTCTTCATAGATCACTTCCTGCACCACAGGTCCAATTACATTTCCGTGCTGATCAATACGAACATTACCGCCGGTCGCCCCTCCAATAATTCCTGGGATAAGCGGCTGGCCATTGATTCCTCCTCCGGCCATACCGCCACTACCTAAAGGGGTTTGGGATACCCTCTGCCTACGGCGTTCAGGTGTACCGCCCATTCCCATACCTTGGCGCACACCTTGGCGCTGCGCTTCCTCGGCAAGGCGGCTCATTTGCTCTCTAAATTCCACATTATCTTCTTGCATAGAGCGAATTTGAACTTCAAACGTACGAATCATCTCATCAAGTTTACTGGTTTGTTCAATCACCCTGTTTTGAATTTCTAAAAACTGAGAATCTCTTTGGTCCATTTGCGTTTTTACATCATCACGCAAGCCAGAAAGAGCAATTTGCTGCTGCGAAACAAATCCTCGATATAACGAATCCCTTTCAGCATCAACTGTTGTAAACTGCGATCCGTTTTCAGGTGATTTATTCTCTAAATTTTGAATACTTGCGCGCGAAACTTCTTGCTTAACAGCAGGGCGAGTAGGCTCAGCCCCGCCACCACCACGGAAAAGAATGACAAAAACAAAAAACAACCCAACACCAATTAAGGCATATTTACCAGCAGAAGGAAGCTCATTAAAACGCTCAACAGCAAGCTGTACCCCTTCTTTACCACTTGAGGGTTGCTGTCCTTCATATCCATCAGTCATCTAAAACTTCTCCATAAACAAAGAAAAACGGTACACAAAAAGCGCCTTCTTTTAAGCTAAAAACATAAAATTACACAATGAGAATACCTCAAAGAAAAAGGGATTGCAATCTACAACCCCTTTAAAACGCAAAACTCATCTAACAAGCGCCTCCCCCTCCAGGAGGACAATAAGAAGGCTATTGCACAGAACGAATATTACTCAAAAGTCCAGACATTGTATGCTGGCTTGACTTCAATGTCTGCATTGTCTCAATCTGCCCCTCAATGATTTTTACCAAGGTTTCAAGAGATGCAAGTACATGCGGCGGCGTGGCACGACGACTGCTCACCGAACCTCCGTTTTGCATATCCAGTTGCGCAAACATAAGTTTCTCTTTTAGGAACCTGTATAAAAGCTCCGTTGAAAGCTGAGCGATATTCATACGAACAGCAAGCAAAGCACCCACGCGCTCTTCCTGTGGAAGCTGGCCAATCCTAATATGATCCATCAACGTCAGTCTCATTTGATGTTTCATCACACAGCGCGTTGCGTTAGCGGCAAGCCAGCCAAATGTACCGACATTATACATACCTCCTGATCCATCAGGGCTAACAGTGGCAGAACGCTGGCCACCCACTTCACCACCAGGAGTTAAATCCAATATATCATTCATAGCAAAAGTTGTTGGAACAGGAATAGCAGTTTCCAGCTCACTCTGCAAACCAACTAAAGTTAAACTTGGGTTAAATGAAACAGGTAAATCATCCCTTAAATTTGTACTGTTGGCAATTGCACGGGTAATATATGTACTAAAATCTTCGGCAGTACCCAAAGCTGTAGCGCCGTTTGCAAGACAGCCAGTAAAGAGACGAACCTCATCGGCTCTTCCACCAACAATCGCCTCACTTACAGGTCTTAAAACCATTGGCGAATAAAGGGTTTCACCTTTTTTAGCAATTTCAATAGCAACACCCTCACCGGCACGCCCAACCAGAGACCTGGCAAACTGATCTCTATAACTTACTTCCCTATCTGTAAACGCATACAGAAGGTCAAACACTTGCTGAGGCGTAAACGTTGCCCTTGAGAGGCGAACCTTACTATCATTCAGGCAGCTACGATCCATCATTTCAGAACCCGCACACCACCTTACATTAGGTATCATTGCCATAATTGAGCAGTGATGAGCCAGTGTAGTATCTACATCTGGGCTATCTCCACTTTCTGCGCCATCCATTTCACAAAACGCTGTATTTCGAAGCGCATGGAACAATGTCCCTGTCCAAAGACTTGGCGTATCACCATCAAATTCTAAAACATCCTCTTTCATTGCCCCTTCTAATGAAGCAGCAACAGAACCTGGAGAAACTGAAGCGCCAAAAGCTTCAATAGGGTCAGTACCAAATCTATCTTCCTGACCTTGAGACCCATAAAGACAAGCTCTGTATGCCATAGCCACAGCAACCGCCTCACTATCACTCCTGCGGCTCATTGAAGACACACCAGTGCTTCCCCCGGCAGCCGCCTCCGTATTGGCTGCAACGCAAGCTTGTAGAGCTTGCCAGCGCATCATACCTTCAGCGCTAACAGTTGCATCTGACTGCATAGCTTGACAGCGGTCTTGCATAAGCTGAACACGCTTAGCACCAAAAGCCTCAACACTATTAAATGTTGCTGCAATGGCAGGGCTATTAAGGAGCGTTGTAAGCATAAATGTCCCCATAGGAGAATCCACATACTCTTCAATATCTGTTTCATTATTATTCAAAGAAGTAATCATAGAAGCATGGTAGTCCATAGTACTACAGCCAAGAAGCTCGTTTCTCTCCCTTGCAGCATCAACGCTGCCACCTGTTAGAGTATCCAAGTCTCCATCATTCAACTGAAAGCCAGCTGCCGGCGTGGAACCACCAGCTGTGACAGAACGACCAATATTACCAAGAACACCGTATTTTGCAGACGTTGTAGAATCTAATGAGGCTGATGTTGGCACAAAAGTGGTTGTATCCCTGCTATTTACAGGGTCTACAACAGTGTGGTTTGCAGGATCCATCTCCTCCTGCGCATAACTTACAACAGAAGCGAAAAGACCCATAAAAATGGCAAACACATAAAATAGCTTAGAGAACATAGCCATACCCTTAAATTACACTCATCCTAAAGTTTATGGCCTGAGACAAGAGAAAACAACCCCTAAACAACTGACACTTTGTTATTTTATGCCTTTTTATGGCTTGCTACAGTTACCCTAAATGTATTGAGAGCTTCTTCTAGCGAGTCCATAAGCTCATCAATCTCAACAACTTGCTTGCGCTTTAGTGGTACCTTATTGATATCTCGACTTGCTTTTTTAAGGCTATGCGTCGCACCAGAAAGACGCTCAGTAATACCATAAAAGCGTTTCAGGTTTTCCAGTTCTTCTTCAATTGCTTTAGGATTGCCAAACTTCATAAGCTCTGCAGCATCTAGCTCTTTTTTAAGACCTTCTGAATCAGCCTTCACTTTATCTAGCTCTTCGCGTAGGTTTGTAATTACACCCTCACGCTGAGCCGCCCAAACTTCGTTATCTTTCAGGCTTTGCTCATATGTCTTAATACTACTCTGCAAAGAAGATACAAGCTTGTTATCAGACTGAGGCATAAGCGCTGAAGATGAAACCTCTACAGATTTTTGATCTGGTAGCGTTTTACTTAGCTTCGCTTCAAGGCTGTCAATTTTGCGGCTATGTATCGCGGCAAACAGCTCGTTAAACTTTGCGCCCTTAGACCAAACAATCCCGTATTTGCGAATAAACGCTGCAATACGGTCCTGTTCTTCTTCCTCAAGGTCTGCGCAGTTGCTTGCATTTGTAATTTGGATAAGGCCATCTTCATACAAAGCGCGCATTTTAAGGGAAGCCTTATCACGCACTTTCACATAAACAAGAACATTGGTACGACTTGTACCCAGTGCATCTGCTATTTTTTGCTGAGACATTCCCTCATCTGAAAGAACACCAATCGCGTAGTACAAATCAATTTTCTTGGGCGGGTAAATCGCATGATTAATTTTAATACGAAGGATTTTTTGCTCTAAAGGATCTCTCACACGACGCGTAATGCATACATATGAATCAACGCCCTGCTCCTTTGCAGCACGCAAGCGCCACTCTCCATCAAGCACAACGCCGTCCTCTGTTACAAGGGCAGGGTAAAGGCTATTATTTTTTGCATCAAATGTTTCTAAAAACTGATCAAAGTTTTCTTCGATTTCTAGAGGTCTAAATGGCATATCCAAAAATTTAAGGGCAGAAATAGAACGCACTTCAACACCGACAAGGGGGTATTTATCATCATCTTCGTCCGTAAAAATATCCTCGTAAGAAGGTGGCGAGTACTGGCTTGCTCTTTTCTTTTCAGGCTTTTTCTCTTCAATTTTTGCCTGATCCTTCTCAGAAGAGGCCGCTTGCAGAGCCTTATCAAGGCCCTTAATACCGTTAAATGTTTCTCCAATAAGCTTTCCACGCTCAGCGTCAGAGTTTTTAACCGCCTCGCTTACAAGACGAATAACACGCTTATCGTTAAATTTAAGTTTTTCAAAATCATGGGCAACACTTTCAATGCTACCATCAATCATACGCTGAATATAAAAAGCGTCCATAAGCTCATTCATAACTTGGCTTGCGCGTGAATCTGTTACGCCAAAATGGTAAGCAATCTCTTGGAAGTTATAAACGCCACCAACCTTAACATACATAAGCGCCGCACGTTTTTTCTCATCTGTTTCTCTCTCAACAAGCTCTTCAATTTTTTTCTCAAAGAAACTATCACGGAGAATTTTCATAGCCACATCTGTCTTACTACCTTCACGAGATTCATAAACCTCATTTTCAAGGCCATCATGCATATTAAGCTCATGATCGAGGTGCTGAACCAAAAGTGGGGGATCTTTTCTAAAAGCTTCTTTTTCATCATCGCTCATATTATTAATATAAGCTGCACGCGCCTGATATTCAGGGTCGCGGTTTCTAAGCTCCATGGCACGCGTTTCAAGGCGGCTCCCAAAGAATGTTGTAAATTGCACAGAAATAATTTTGCCAGATGCTTGCTGAAACACTGGCGTAAAATCCCTCAAACAAGTCAGAAGAGTTTCGTAGGCTTCTTGATAGAGCTCATCACGATCAAGGTGATACTTGCGCGCAATGGCATAAATAGCCTGTTGGCGGCCATCTAAAAATGTGACGCTATCCTCTAAAGCGGAAACGTAATTTTTATCATCCTTTTTCAAGGCTTCCATCTGCTTTGCAGTCGGCATTTTCTTTAAAGTTTTTTTCGCTACTTTTGCGGCCATGATGCACTCCATTTTTTCTGCACCTTACAAGAGTACTGAATTATGGAAACCTTCCAAACAAAAACTGAACAGCGCAGCGTTAAAAGGCGTAGATGTGTCAGAAATTTGCAACTTAACTCTTTATTTGTGCAAAAAGTGCCTTAAGTTCATCAACAAAAGGAGAAGCCTCCCCATGGCAAGAAAGAATAATTTGCTGCCTAGAGCGCGTTAAGGCCTGATACATAAGCCGGCGATCATGGTTTAAATTTTTTCCTAAAGATGTATAACCTGTAAATGGAAAACGTTCGGCGCATACAAAAGGAATCATAACAACGTCAAAGGAAAGCCCTTGGCTCACATGAATAGGGGAAACAACAATCCTTTTTGATTTACTGAAGTCACTAAAAATTTTCTTAGCAACAGAAGGCAGCTCTCGCACTCTTCCCTCAAATGTTAAAACACATTCTGCTGCAATCAGCGCGTCACGCTCATGTTCCTCCCCAAGGTTTTGCAATAAATCAAAAACAATAGATTTAAAAACATCTCTAGAAGGTGCTTGTTGGTTTTTAAGAATTTCATAAGGCTTTGTAAGCTTAGACCTTACCATTTGAAGTTCAGAAAAAACATTTTTAGGAAGGTCTAATCCTTTAGGAACAGGCGCCCCCTCAGCTAACCACTTTTCTGAAACCATGCCTTCTCTAAATAAAATTTGGGCTAAAGAATGGCTAATGCCAAATGATGTAAGAATATTCATAAGTTGTTGCGGACTCGCCTGATCAAACAATAGATCAAGTATATCCAGCACAATAATAGCACCAGGAAATTCCCAAATAGGCGTTGCTCTAGATGCAAGCATATCCCCATAACCTTTAGCTTTTAACACACGCTCTATGCGCTGCGCCTCTCTATCGTGGCGCGTCAAAATTGCTATATTTTTCTTATCATCAGATAATGTTTCATGCACAAGACTAAGAAGTCCAGCAATCTCATCCGCATATGTTTTATACGGACGCACCTGAAACTGCCCTTTTCCTGTGCGAGAGAACTGAACCTTCTTGTGAACATACCCCTTTGCACCTGCTACAAAGTTTTCTGCCATCTGACCAATGTTTTGCTCTTGCACAAAGTTTGTTTCAAGGCGGAACAGTTTAAATTCATGCTCTTCTGTCACTGTTTTGATAACATTTGCACCAACAGCGCCATCATGAGCAAATAGCTGCTGATTATCATCAGCAAAAAACGTAAGCTCTGCAGAATTTTTATGAGCAAATAGCCAGAGCAATTGCGCCGGTGTTGCCTCATGAGCATGAGGCACTAAAATATGCTTATAAGGCACCTTTATCGCTTCACCACTTTCAATAAGGCTTAACGATTCCTGAATTAAAGCAAAACGGTCAATCAGGTCATACTGCTTCATGAAACCTTTATAGGCAAAATACAGATCAGCATGACGTTCATTTTCCTGAGGATCATGCGACATACCATAAAATTTGCGAATAATATGCTCAGCTTCTTTAACTGTGCCTGAAAATTCAATATCTTTCATTGCGTATCTTAAAATACGCCTCATGTCTTGCCCATCAGCAATAGCCTCGTCAAGCTCAAGATTTTTCAATGTTTCAAGGCACAAGTCTCTGAGTGTGACAACGGTAACATGCTCTGCGCGCTCACCAAAACACTCTTGAAGAGCAAGCTTAATATGTGAACAGGCTTTATAAGTAAAAAGAACGACAGCAATGTCGCGGGCTTCAATGCCCTGATCAAGAAGATGCTGGACTCTTTTGCAGAGCACAGTCGTTTTTCCAGTACCAGCAGAACCCAGAACAAGATTATGCCCTTGGTGCTGTATTGCTTGCTCTTGTTGTTTTGAAAGGTTCAGCATAAAAAACTCTAAACGCTCGGTAGCCTATGTACCTTTTGGTACATTTCCCACACGTTTTCAATATATCGCTTCGCGTATTTTTCAGTTCCAGAATGATATCTACCAACACTACGCCACCAATCACGATCTTTTTTGTGTTTTCTCAGGTAATTTACAGCATATTTTACATTTTTAGATGGGTCGAACACATGATCTACTTGATTAAAGTTTTCACCATGATACATCCAGTTGACCTGCAAAAGGCCAGCATCAAAGTTTGTATGCCCTAGGGCAATCAAATTTCTCGCAACACTTGCTGCCTCATTTTTAGTTTTATAACGCTTACTAAATGGATGAATTTTCAACTTAAGTGGCGTATCAGAAGGAAACGCGTTCATGCGCTCTCGAAACTCACTTAAAGAGTACTTATGCGTTAACCTATCTTTCCATGAAACACTAATAGATCGCACACCAGCTTGCTCCATATACGGATATTTTTTCTGAAGATCTTTGCTTGTCATATATAGAGTTTTACCATTCGTATTAATGGTATATGGCCAAGGAAGAATACTGCCTTCCATTGCCTGGCCTGTCTCTACAAGACTCATAGCCATAAGGAGTCCCTTAGGAATCGCGGCCTGCTTTTCCATTTGATGGAGCACATACCAAGCCTGATAAGCAACTGCACTATCATAAGCTTCGGCTTTCTTCCCTATCATGCTTAAAGCAATCAGAAAGAAAATGATCGGTTTTTGAATATATTTCATTTCACCTTGTCCTTAAATCAAGACAAAAGGTATACACAACTTTCTTCTATCGTGCAAACATCAAATAAAGAATGCCTGTGTCATTGGCTTTTCCTTTTGCTGAAAGGCGCATATTTTCCATTGCTGCTTTACGCAAAGTTCCCCACTCACTTGTCTTAGGAAGAGAGATCGCGGGCAAGTTCACTTCATTAGGTACAGGGTAGTCATTTTTCACATGAACAACAAGCCCAGTAAGAGTTGCCGTTTGCCATACCTCAGACAGCTCAAAGCTAAGACCTGCGCCCTTAAACCAGTTTGGAATCACGTGCGTTTCACGCGTTACACCAGGAAGTTCACTATCCTCAGACATGGCACGAAGCAAGTCTGTTGTATTGAATTTTTTAGAAACTTTACGAGAAATTTCATTCAAACGGTTACCGTCCTCAATGCGCACAAACGAACGGTACGGCACATCCGTTGTTAAAATAACAATATAAGTATTTCCGCTACCACCTGTTAAAAAGGCACGCGTTGCCATTTTAGGCAAAAGTGAGCGCATACGAAAAGCTCTGTTTGCGTATCCCTCAACAACAAGAACATCCACATAATCACTATTTTCAATTGTGATGTTTGTAATTTCTTCGGGGAACTCTACGTGTGAAATATCCACATCAGAGAGACCAAGCGTCATTGTTTGCGTTGGGCCATACCATTTTATTACATCTGCAAACGACGAAAAAGATGCCAATACAAAAGCACTTAAAATCAAAGTTTTAGTTAGCATAAGACGCATCATGTAGAGGACTCCATTTTCGCTTGTTTTTGTTCTTTATAATTCAAAATAATAAACCCATAAGGATTACTGTTGGTAATAGTAACAGGTTTTAAACGGATTGTAATCTGTAGAGAAGAGGGTTGCTGCATAACTTTGCTTCTCACCTTTTGCACATCAGCATAAATGATAACAAAATAATCTTTTTCGCCCTGTCTGTGCCTTTCTTTGGCCGGAACCTCATCCACTTCAATTTTAGAATGATTGATAGCAACATGACTATTAACACCATTCTCTCTTTGAATAAGGCTTAAATAATGATAATCAGCTGTCACAAGAAGTTCTGGAGACAAAAAAGGCTGTACCTGAAGATATTGCTTTCTTAACCCCTCATCGCTATACATATAAAGCTGACGAACGATCCATTTAGAAAAATATTTTACATCCTGGTAACGCTCATTGACCTGATAAATCCCACCATACGGGCCTGGACTTACATAAACATTTCCTTCACGGCGCACATCTTCAAATGATTTAAGCAAAGCTTCAGTACGTTTAATAAGCACAACAGAGAAAGTTCCAAGCGCAATAGCAGAAAGCGTCAAGGCACCAAGTATAAAATTCTTTCCTCTAAACTTAAGAGCTATCACGATTTTTTATTCTTAATCTCTTGCGCTTTATATTCTTTTAAAACAAAACCAAACGGATTGTCTCTTCCAATAAACGATGGCAAAAGCTTCATTTGAATTTGAACGGGTACAGCCTCAACAACTGTACCACCAATAATATACTGCGTAAGCCCCCTTAAGGTCACTTTATAAACAACATCGTCCAAATTGCGGCTATCACCAACTGTTTCAACTTTAAAGGAGTCTCTATCCTCAATAAAAATGGAGCTTTGTTCATCATTACGCACTTGAAGAATTTTAGATTTAAAACTGCCGTCTGTGATCTTTCTCAAATCCTTAACAAAAAAACCTCTTGCCTCTTTATACTGCATTTCAAGGTTGGCAAATGTATATGTACTTAAACTTTGCACAACAAAAGATGAAAATTCGCGCAGCAACATATCAGGCTGCGTTGGCTGATATATTCCAGAAATACTACCAGGCACCACATAAACCTTAAGCTCATCTCTGAGGCGTTGATATTCAAGCTTAATTTCAGAATTTGCTTTTACAAAATAAAAGAGAATGGCAATCAATACCAGGATAACACCCAGCAAAATACCAGCTAATCTATGAGCTCTCTCCAAAGAGCTTCCAGCTCGGGCTAAAAAATCCATGTATCAATGATTTCCAGTTTTATTTATTATTAAAATCAGTTTCGCCGATATCAGGCTAAATTTCAAATTTTTTTGCTCTTTTAGGGTTGGGAACCATTTTACCAATTGAAAAATACCGGTACCACCAACGAAAGGCCATACCTTCTGGCTTGTTTGCTGTAAATTTATACATAATGTATGTGGCAAGAACACCTGCGCCAAAAGCAATAATAGGCTTATGGAATAAAAACATAAGGCTATAGTACGTTAAAAGAAAAGCGACAACAAATTCTGCCATACGGTTTGGCTTATCAATATTACGCGGCACTGGTCTTGTTGAAGTCATAATTTAAATATACCACAAAAAGACAAAAATAAAAGGCGGCATATGCCGCCTTTTATAGAGTGCTTAAACTTAAGAGCCAGCAGCGCCGTCAGTAAAGTCAGTCGCGCCATCAGCTGTCGCACCAGTATCATCAAACAGTGCAGCAAAACCACCTTGCATAGAGTTAAACAGACCTGGGAATGCTGTCACAGCAACACCGCCAATAATCATAATAACACCCCAGCTAGATTGCTGAACAAGCCATGTGTAAAGGCCAAGCAGTGCAATACCGAGACCAATAAGCGTACCAATGTTACCTGTAATAAGGTTACCGATATCGCCCATAGCGTCATCACCTGTTGCCGCATTTGCCATTTCAGGCATCAGCGTAAATAGAACTGCTGCAAAACCTGCAAACATCATCATTGAAAAGTTTTTCTTAGAAATCATTTTATATATCCTCGTTTTTACCTAAACCGAGCGCAAACCTCAAGGCCTTGCTCTCCCTACATGTAAAAGTATTGGAGTGGCTCACCTAAAAATCAAGTGGGAATTGTGTTTTTTATTTTTTTTATTTAAAAAACAGGTACTTTTAAATGAAGGTGACGCATTTTCGCCACAGATTTTATTGTTGCCAAGCTCCAACAAGTAGAAGCTGACTCCCATCAAACTGCTGGAAAGAGAGTTGAAGGCCATGCTCCGCTTCAACGCGTGTTGCAATATAGCCAAGAAGTTCATCAAGACGAGACTCTGCAGCAATTGTCCATTTCTCCTCTAAAATGTACAATTTATGGTCAGGCAGCTCAAACTGAGCCTGCCAACCTGGTGCTCTCATATTAATAGCAGCAAAAACGTTATCTAATATTTCAGGGATTGTCTTATCTTGCTCATAAATAGCAAGTTCTACATCTTCAAGGCGAAGGCGCCCGTCCCTATCTGTAAGCGGAAGATCCGTCCACTCATTAATAAGCGCTGTTGTCCCAGAAAGAGTTCTTGTTTCAGCCCTGTTAAATACTGACTTAGAAAGCGGGGTAAGCCCTGGAATAACAATCTGCCTGCCACCTGAAAGCGTATGAGCCCTTGTCATCAAGCTATCTGCCTCATCACGAAGGCGTTCAGCCTCTCGCTCCATAGATGCTTTTTCCTGCATTTTTGCTGCAAAAGCAAGGCGTTCCGCTTCCGCGATCTTAGAGGCAGCTTCAAGCACAAGCTCTTGGCGTCCCTTCTCTGCAAGAGTTTCTGCAATCTTAAGGTCCATGCTCAAGCGCTCAAGTTGCTGTTCATAAACGCCCTGCTTACGAACCATTTGGTAATCTAATGATTGGTTTCGCTTTTCAAGTTCAAGAATTTTAGCCGCCTGCTCCTCAAGCTTTGAACGCAAATGGCTATGCTCTTGCTCTTGTTGACGGCGGTGCCCCTCTGCTTGAAGGCGCGTCTTATCTAAAGCAGTAAGCGCTTCTTCATTACGTGCCTGTTTCATATCTTTTGTTTTTTCAAGATCGCGCATTCTTGCAAGAAGGCGTTGAATCTCTTTTTGATGCTCTGCAATAATAGCAGTATCATTCATACGGCCAATATCCCTCACACCTGCAAGCAATGTTTCAGATTCTTTTAAAATAAGGGCCCGCTCACGATTTTCCTGCCAAGACTCTACAGTTTTTGTAAAGCTGTCTGCCTCATGCCGTGCAATTTGCACCTTAGCTGCCTGCGTTTCAGGCTTAAGTGTAAACTCACTTGGTAGAACAGGGTCATCCCCCTCTAACGCAATAATAATATTCTTTTCTTTTTTACTCTGATCGCGAGGCCCGCCTTTGTAATCCTGAAAAGCGATTTGAATTGAAGGGTCTGCTGTTCTTTGCCCCTTAGGAGTCTTTCCATCAAACAGAACCTCAGCATGCCCGCAATGCTCTGTTGCAGATTCATACAGCTCAGCATAACGGGACGTTGTGCTCTCTACCGCAACTTCCAAAGGAAGCGTGTTATCACAATCTTTATATGAAGCTTGCGACGGCGTGTATTCAATAACTTGAGACTCTGCCACAAGAATACCGCCACCATATTTGTGGTCACGCGGAGTGGCTTCACTTACCATTTTATGAGGCTCAACAGAGACAGCGCCACATGCAGAAAGCCCAACAAGGGCAATCATGCTTATTGATCGTTTAAGAATATTATTCACTATCCGTTACCAATATAATTCGTTCCTTATCAAACAAGTTAAACGAAAGCTTAAACCCACGATAACTAAACACATAGCTAGAAACATAGTTTGCAAAGTCAGAGAAGGTTGTCTCTGCATTCAAGCTGAATTTTTCATCAAGGATGTCTTGATGCTCAGATTTTAATTTCCATTGAAGCTTCCATTGCCCTGCAAAAGGTGATGCAGAATGCACAATATCACCTAGAATATCTTCAAGTGATTCATTTTCAGCATGCACAACAACCTGATAATCTTGCAAATCAATCCAGTTCTCAATTGGCGTTTCCGCAATATACCCTTGAGGTAAAGACGTCATATGAACATCAGAAACAGTGTCTCCATTCACTGATGGCGGCTGCAAAATTGCGACTTTTAGGTTTTGAGCATCAATGTGCTCACCATTTTGCACAGCATCAAAACGTGCATGCTCTTCAATAAAGTCACCACTATTGCGCGCCATTCCGGCAGCATTTCTCATGGAGAAAATCTTCTCCTCAAGGTCTGCTTTAAGCGTATCAAGATCGCCCTTGCTCACCATACCGCCCTTTACGGTGTTCACATCAGCTTGTAAACTTGCCAAACGCTCTTCCACAAGGTTTTTTGCACTCTCAACATCACTTTTTTGCGCAGCCGCCGCTCTAAGAGAGCTTAATTCAGCAACAAAACTATCCAGCTTCTCTTGGAGGTTTCCTTGAGACTGTATGTAGTTGTTAAAACGTACATTCCCTTGACCTTGCATGTTATCAAAATGCGTTCTGAGCGCTAAAATGTCTGTTCCAACCTTAGAAAGCTCACGGTTAAGAGCATTACGCGTGTCCGCATCATGCAAGCGATCGCTTGCCATTTGCTCCTGCATTTGAGCAAGGCTACGCACAAGACCTCTTGAGGTTTCGGTTACTAGAGTGTTTGTTGCATCTAAAGCATCTTTACTTGCCGCTTCCTTACGAAGCTGCGTAAACTCTGAATTGAGGCTTGCAAGTTGGTTCTGAACAGCATCCCTCAAAGAGCGTGTCTGCCCAAGTCCATCATCAAGACCATCTTTCATGTAATCTACAGCCGCATTAAGCGCCATCACCTCTTTACCAAGGCCTTGTACACTTTGAGACATTAACTCACGTGCATTCTGATCCTGAACTTGCCCTGATTGAAGCAAATCTCTCAGGCGCTCAATATTTTGTTCAAGGTAAGCTGAGCGTACATCAAACAACTCTCTTGTCATATGCACATCGCTCTTCGTTGCAGAAACCTTACGAAGGGCTGTAAACTCGCTATTTAAACTTGCCAGTTGGTTCTGAATAGAATCTCTCAAGGAGCGTGTTTGCCCAAGCCCATCATCAAGACCATCTTTCATGTAATCCACAGCCGCATTAAGCGCCATCACCTCTTTACCAAGGCCTTGTACACTTTGAGACA
>CAXHDG010000001.1:0-170146 GCA_964015495.1 uncultured Magnetococcales bacterium | reverse complement strand
TCACTCGATCGTCGGCAGCGTCAGATGTGTATAAGAGACAGACATTACCTTTGGCTGTTGTAATGCCTGTGGCGCTATCATAGGTCATGCTATCTGCCCAAACAGATCCGCGATCAGCTGTAATTTTTACATTACCAGAGGCCTCAACAACGCCAGTTTTTGCGTTGAAGTTAAGAGTATCAGAATCAAACAGGAAGGGTGTTACTTGTGCATGCACCGGTGAAAATGCAGCGACTGAAATGCCAGCTGCGAGAGTTAATGCATGAACGGAACGTAAAAATTTCATAGGCTCTATTCTTCACGATAATGTAGGAACAATGCAAGTGCTAAAAGTATCGCAATACCTGCAGGTGCCCATGCGGCCACCAGAAGGTTAAGACGACCCGACAAGCTGTACGCGCCAACAAAGTTACTAAAGAAGTAAAAACAAAAGCCAAAAACAAGCCCGATAAGAACCATTGTTCCTACGCCGCGTTGACGTGAAAAGTGAAGTGCAAAGGGGATTCCAAGCAAGAACATAGCCATAATAAAGGCAGGTTTAGCGAGCAGTTGGAAGAAGTGAAGTTGGTGCTCTTCAGAGGGGAATCCAACGGCCTTAAGGCTTTTAATAAAGCCCGGAAGAGAGTAAATACTAAGCGATGCTGGAGAGGAGAAACTGTTCTGAATTGTTTCCAGAGTGAGGCTTGTTGGCAACACAAAACGGTTCAGGCGCTCACTTGGTTTATCTGGCTCTAACATAATCACATTTTGCATCTCCCAGCGGCCGCTTACAAGGCTCATGGATTCAGCATCCATACGGCGAATAAAGCGACCATCAGGCGCAAAGCGAAAGACGCTAACCTTATGTAGGTTGCGGCCTCTATCGGCAAGTTTATCAGCGTAAATAAGCATCTCGTAGCGCTCGCGTTCGCTTTGTTTTAGCCAAATGCTACCGCCTTCGGTTAGCAGTCCTTCTGCGCTGCCCGGAAATACTGTGTTCTCAATACGCTCATATTTATCATTAAGAAGCGCAGCTGTGGGGCTGATGGCAAATACGTCTAAAAGGCCAAGCGCAAAGCAAAGCAAAAGCGGGCCAAGCAAAAACTGTCTGGCAGGAATGCCGCTACTTCGAATGGCAATAAGCTCATGGGATTTGGCAAGGCCAGAAAAGCAAACAAGGCTGGCCAGAAGGATGCAAAACGGAAACACCTGTAAAATAAGTGATGGAAGTTTATAAAGAATGAGTAGAATAATCGACAGAGCATTCATGTTCTCAACAGAAGCAAAGCGGCGCATCATTTCTAGCCCGTCAACCAGTGCAACAAAAGATGTCATCACAAATACACTCAGTATAATACTAAGGAAGAATTTTTTAGCAAGATAGCGCACAAGGAGCGGGCTACTAAAGCGCATGTTAGAGATAGGCATAGACTCAGGCATGTTTGAGAGACTTTCCTTTAAGTGATTTTTCTCGAAGTGATCTGAGCGCGCCATAAATAAAGACAACAGGAATGGCCCATTGGCCATAAAGTGCGATTGTATTGCCGCCACTGGCAAGGGTATTGCTGGCAATAAGCAGTCCAATATAAGCAATGGCTAAAAGGGTGGCTGTCATGCCTGGGCCAACAAGTGTGGAATGCCTATTGTGCATATTTTTTAGCAAGCATGCCGCTGCAATAAGCACCATAGGAATAGGTGTAAACGGCCAAAGGAGTCGCTTGTGCGCTTCAGCAATAAACTTGTTTCTATCTTTTATGCTGTTGGGTGCATTTTTATCTAAAAGCTCTGGCAAGTAGCGTTCATCAGTTTTCCTGTAACGCGGGCCGCTTGGTGTAAGCTGTTTAACAATATCAATTGTGTGAGAGTCAAAACTTAAAGTAGAAAGTTGCTTATCGCTCACCTCTTGGCGTGATCCATAACGCAATTTAAGGCGCGGACGGCCTTCTTCATCAAACGAGACTTCGCCAGATTGCGCCATCCATGTGACAGGACTACTTTTATTGCTGTGGTCTTGTACTAAAATGCCCTCAAGACGCGTTGGCGCAGGGCGAGATTTAACATAAACCATAAGGTCACTGTTAAGCTGGTTGAATGTACCTTCACGGATAAGAAGATTACCACCAGTTGTACGGATAATATGTTGGAGGTCTTTAAATGTACGCTGCCCGAGTGGCTGTAAAAACAGGCTAAGAATAAAACTTAAGATAACCACGAGGGATGCAATGCCAAGGGCAGGGCCAACAAGCTTGTAGCGAGACAGGCCAGCACAGAGGCAGATAAGGCTTTCTCTATCATCGTGCATCCGGCGAAAATTATAGCTGGCGCCAGCAAATACACTAAGCGGCAGAACAATAATAAGAAACTGTGGCATGATAAGCACTGTAATATAAAGGAAAGTGCTCATTTCCAATCCGCGGTTAATCATGAAATCAAGGAAGCGAAGCGACTGAATAAGCCATGTCATAGAAAGCATGACAAATAATGCCATAAGTGTTGGCATTATAATGTTTTTATAGTTATAGCGCTTTAAAAGCTTCATGGAATACGGTTAGATATTCTTCTATTATTGTGTGTTTCCCCTAGCCATTGTTATAGCTCAACTTGAATTTTAACCAAAGAAAAATCTTGTGGAAGAGAGCGGAATCTTTCAGACTTAAATGTATATGAATTTATTAATAATAAACTAAGGGATAAAACCACCCATGCTCTCTTTTGCAGTAAATGAAACTCTTCCAAAAACCTTTAAAGGCGCAGTTGTACTTGTGCTTGAAGATAAACTTAAGCTAGGTAAGGGCGCAGCTGCGCTTCCTAAAGCCGTTAGAGATGCAATTGAAACAGTGCTTTCAAATAGTCGCTATCAAGGCGGTGAAGGCGAAGTGATTTCATTCCCTGTTGCACATGATGCAATTCAACATGTTGTTGCTATTGGTGCGCCCTTTAAAAAAGAGAACGATATTGGCGTTTACACCAATTGGGGTGTAAAAGCAGGTTTAGAGCTTGATAAATCAGGCGTTAAAAATGCAGCTATTCTGTTTGAAACAGTAAAAGATAACCTCATAACAAACTTCCTAGAAGGTGTTCACCTTGGGTCTTTCCGTACTGACGATTTTAAAACGGATTTGAAAGCGCACCAAAAAGGCGCTCTTAAAAAAGTGACAGCAATTCACAAAAAAGCAGCGGATTACAAAGCAGAGGTTAAAGGCCTTGGCGCACTTATGGATGGTGTAAGCCTTGGACGCGAACTTGTAAACCTTCCGCCAAACATTGCAAACCCAGACTACATGGTGAAAGTAGCAAAAGACGTTGCTAAACTTCCGGGTATGAAGGTTGAAGTTTTCGGCGAGAAGCAACTTGAGAAGATGGGACTAAATCTCCTTCTTTCTGTAGGTAAAGCATCAACGCAGGAATCTCGCTTGATTGTGATGAAATACACGGGTGATAAAAAGAGCAAAGATTACAAATGCCTTGTAGGTAAAGGCGTTATGTTTGACACAGGCGGATATAACCTTAAGCCAACAGCGGGCATGGGCATGATGAAATGTGACATGGCTGGTTCTGCCGCAGTAATGGGTGCAATGCAAGCGCTTGCAAACCGTGGCTCTAAAGTTAATGTTATCGGTGTTATTGGTACAGTAATGAACATGATTGACGCGGACGGTAACATTCCAAGCGTGATTCATACGGCTCATAACGGTCAAACGGTAGAAGTGATGAACACAGACGCAGAGGGCCGCCTTGTGCTGGCTGATGCAATGTCTTATACAATTGCTAAGCATAAACCAACTGAGGTGATTGATATTGCAACCCTTACAGGCGCAATTATGATGGCACTTGGCGGGCAGTACGCAGGCCTATTTACGCCAAACGAAGATATGGCGAAAGCGCTGACTGAAACTGGTAAGCGTACGGGGGAGCGCCTATGGCGCATGCCGCTGGATAAAGACTACGCTGCCAAGCCAACACTTGCTGATCTTAATAACGATGGTTCACGCTTTGGCGGAGCATCTACTGCAGCTGTATTTTTGCAAAACTTTGCAGGTAAAACACCATGGGCACACATTGATATTGCAGGGGTTGCTATGAGCGAAAAAATTCCAGGCGCAATGCCTGTTAAAGGCGCAAGCGGCTTTGGTGTAAGGCTGTTTGTGGATTACCTGGAGAAGGGCGCTAAGTAGGGTTTATTTTTCTTTGCTCTCAGCCTTTCATTTTTCAAATATAAAATTTGCAGAATGAAAGGCTTCGCAAAGTATAGCCTTGAAACGCATCCCTCTTGCAAAAACAGTAAACTCCTGTACATTATTTCTTATGACACATATTGGATTTTATCAGGTACGCGACCCTATGCCGTCCACGACGGATAAAACGCTTGCGCATCTGCTTGAAAAAGTATGTAGCGGTGGGCACCGGGTCCTTGTTGTCTGTCCAAATACCCAGCGTGCAGAACGCATAGATGAAATGCTCTGGACCTATAAAGAGGAAAGTTTTTTGCCTCATGGGTTAGAATCTGACGGCACGCATGTTGAAAAACATCCTATTCTTATTACCACTAAGCCAGAAAACGCAAATGGCGCAGATATTCTGGTTATGGTGAGCGGTGCACAAGGCGGCGCAATTGCTGATTATGAAAAAGCCATAGATATTTTTGAGGGGCACGATAACCAAGTTACCAAAGCACGCGAGCGCTGGAAGCTTTATAAAGATGCAGGCTTTGAGCTTTCTTACTTTGAACACACCGGTACGGGCTGGCAGAAAAAAGCCTAAAACCTATTTATAATTTATTGAGAATGCACCCAAGACAGGGTGCATTTTTATTGACATAAAACTGTAAGAAGTTTAGACACATGATCATCATTTATCTACTTTTCACGTTTTCTTTAAAGGGGGCTCTTATGCTCGATAGACACGATGTTGCTTCTCTTAAAAACTGCGTAAATTCTGTCATTTACGCTTACACCTCTCTTGCAGAAGAGATTATCAAAAACCACCCAGAGGTGAACTATCCCTCATTTAAGGTGAAAGCACACCTTTTGCAGCAATCATTTGAAGATTTGTATCGCGTTGCAAGTAACTCAACCGAAGCGGCAGGTTACCTACGTGAGTTTTTTGATGAAAATGATGCGTTCGGCAGGTGTTACGCGGCGTATCAAGCATTTAAGCAAGAAAAAGCAATCTATTATCGTCCTGCTCCGCCTGAGGCCGAAAAGGAAGTTTGGGGATTCCTAGCGCTGTGTGAAGCGCGTTATGTGCAAATTATGAAATTATAAATCGAAATGCAAAATGCACCCGTATTTGGGTGCATTTTTTTGCCTGGGCATTGACATTGCTCCTCTAAAGGCATACATGATTAGTATATCAAATAAATCTGTCACCTTTTGTTTCTTGAAAAGAGGTAATCATGCGTTCTATGGAGGAGTGTTTGCGCCGTTTGGCGCATGGGTCCGTTGCAAGCTACTGTAGCGCGGTCGTCTTTTTGGAGGATGAAAACGAAGCGGCGGCGCTGTGCCATGCTAAAATTGCACTGAGGCTTATTGAAGGTGCATATGAAGAGGCTACGTCTTGTGAGAAAAAACTACGAATTGTGCAGGGAGAACTTAGCTGGGCTCTCAGCTTTGAGCGTTGCATGAGACGTCGGGAGGCGCACCAAGCATCTGAAAAAACAGCATCTCTAAATGTGAAGGCGCTTCATAAAGCTCTTGTTCGTTTTGACATTTTTTACATGATGCTCATGCGATACTAATCGAAATGAAGTGCACCTATATTGGGTGCACTTTTCATTTGAGTTTGACAATAAAAGAGGAGGGGCATAGGCTCTAATTGATTATTTTATCTCTATCTTTTTTATTCTTTAATAAGGTATCTCTTCTTATGACAGAAAGTCGCTATATGGCTGTTGCTATGCATCAGGTTACCACTGCTTACGAGCGCACACTTGTGACGCTGAATGACGTCCTTGCGCATCTTGATGAAGATCGTTTTGATGAAGCTTTGAAAGCTATTGAAACAAATGCTGAAAATGCAATGACTTTGATGGCGGGGCTTGATAGCTGTCACCCTGAAAAAGTACGTGAAATGGCAGATAGTAAAATTTCAGGGGATGAGCTTGAAGCCTTCAATAAATCACTGCAAGTTTTTGTGGTACTAGAAAAAGGCCTGCGTGAAAAAGGCTCCGAACCGCATGTATATGAAGTTGTTTGCTGGGTGAGGGATAGTCTTGCTCTTCTTTTGGCGCTTGCAAGGCGTTTATAACCAAAGTTTTTATGAGGAAGATTATGGCTATGATGACTGCTGAACAGTTAATTGAATCTCTAAAGCAAATTAAAAAGTGCTTTGATATTGCTTCTAAATGCTTACCTGAAATGGATCTCAAAAATTACAATAAAGCCTCTACTGAAATTGATATGAGAATATCAAATATTTTGATGGCACTTAAAACAGATACTTCTGGTGATTTGAAAAAAGAGGCAGTCTCTTTGCTTAAAGGGACTGAAATTGATGCGTTTCTTCAGCATGAGCTGGCAGTGAATATTCCCCCATGGGAAATTGTTAAAGAGAGAACGGATGGCATTGAGTACCTTCCTGAAAATACACAAAAAGCCATGGAAAAGTTCATTGTTTTGCGTAGAAGCTTTAATGAAATTGCGCAAAAGCTTCAATAGATCGAATGCAGAAACCACCTTTTTATAGAGGTGGTTTTTGTTTTGTATTTGACAGTACTTAAGGATATGCATAGCTTTGTGACGATTCTTATCTTTTCCCTTACTTTTTTCTGGAAGGAATATTCCTATGATGACTGCCCATCAATTGGTTGAGGCTCTCTCGCAAACAAAAGACAGTTTTGAGGTTGTAACGGTGTCTCTTATGTCTATGGACACAGATGGTGTGGACAAGGCTATCATTGAGGCTGATATGAGAATGGAAAATATTCTCATGGCGCTGAAAATAGACACTTCTGGTGATTTGAAAAAAGAAGTGGTTTCTTTGCTGGCTGGTTCCATAATGGAAGCTATACTGAGGTTGGAATCTGTTGATACTGTGCCCCTTTGGGAGGATCTTGAGGCTGCCATTAAGGCTGTTGACGAAAGCGTGCCATCAGAGGTACTTGATCTTTTGAAGAGATTTCTTGCTTCGCGCGCCCTCATTCATGAAATTGCTGTCGCGCTTTACTGAATCGAATGAAAAAGCTCCCCTTGTTTAGGGGAGCTTTTGCTTTGCGTTTGACAGAACAAAAGGATTAGCATAGCTTCCTGTTGATTCTTCTATCTTCTTTTTCTTTTTTTTCTATGAGGTACATATAATGTCTGTAGTTGCAAAAAATCTTGTAAACAAGATGAATGAAGCTGGCAACGCTGCCAGTGGAATGGCGTATGCGCTGGCAATGGCTGAGCTTGAGAAAGCTCAAGAGTTTATTGAAAAAATGGAAAGCTGCGCCACGGATGTTTTGTCTGCTTTGCAGGCTGATACAGACGGCAGCTTGGCTGAAGCCATTCGCACTGAAATTTCTGGTACTGAAATGGAACGTTCCATTAAAGAATCAGCAGCAGAGCTGCGTACAGGTGGTACGGCTAGTATACTGGCTGAGCTTGAGGGCATTCCGGATATGCCTGCAGAAGTGAGGGCTATGATGCCCAGCCTAGCAAGTGCAACTGAGGTGATGGCTAAAGTTTCAGCCATTCTTTACTAAATCGAATCTAAAACTCCCCTTATATAAGGGGAGTTTTTTGCTTGGGATACTTGTTTAAAAATCCGTTGCCAATCGTTTAAAAATACGTTACAAATCCTGCATACATTAAAAGTTTTCACAAGGAGTTATATATTATGGAACGTACGTTTTCTATTATTAAGCCAGATGCAGTTTCTAAAAACGTAGTTGGTGCTATTGTTGATCGTTTTGAAAAAAACGGCCTTCGTCCAGTAGCAATGAAAAAAGCACAGCTTTCTAAAGAGCAGGCTGAACTATTTTACGCAGAGCACAAAGAGCGCCCATTCTTCGGCGAACTTGTTGGCTTCATGACAAGTGGTCCAGTTGTTCTTCAAGTACTTGAAGGCGACAGCGCAATCACTAAAAACCGCGAACTTATGGGTGCAACTAACCCTAACAACGCTGACGAAGGTACAATTCGTTACGACTTCGCACGCGGTAACGATGACCTTTCAGCAAACGCTGTTCACGGTTCTGACTCTCCTGAGGCAGCTGCCCGTGAAATCTCTTTCTTCTTTAAAGATGAAGAACTTGTTGGCTAAATAATCTTAACCAACGCAAACGGGCACCATGTGGTGCCCGTTTTTATATGCGATTTACATATAAACATGAAATATAATACCCAATTAAAAAATGCCCCAATGGGGCTTTTTGTTTGTATAGGGCTGTGTTTATTTCAAATAAAAAGGCCTCCGAATAGGAGGCCTTTTTTCGAAATCTGTTTCTATAGAAAAACGTTGGTTAGTCTTTCTTTTTGCGCATCACAACGACGACAATAACCGCAACAACAGCGGCAATCACGAGAAGTTCCATGATGTGGTTCCTTATGCTAAAGACCCTTACAAAACTGCTTATAGAGAGCAGAACAAAAGGTACGGAAAGTTTTTAAGAGCCTCAACCTAGCTGATCCGCTTTCTCTTAGCAAGCGAATTTCACAAGTTAGACATCTCCTTTTTTGTTGCCCGTCACAGCCCCCTGAGGTAAGGTTTCATCCATGAAAAATAAATATAAATTTCTAAGACTTTTGTTTCTTTGTCTAAGCCTACTAAGCCTAAGTTTTGGTAGCTTTGCTGTGGAAAATGTTTACCGTCTTCATAACTATTCTGGCACTGTAGGCTCTGCCTCAGAGCGAGCTTCGCTGCTTGACCGGCTTGGCCGTGAGGCCATTGGGGATGTGCTTAAACGCTTGCTGCCTCTAGGAGAGGAGCAAATGGTAAGTCTTATCGCTAGTGAAATTCCATCTGCTACTGTTGTACGCTCTATTGAAGTGGTTGATGAGGTGAGGAGCGATGAAGGGTATACCCTTACAGTAAATATTACACTTGAACGTGACCCTATACGTAAAGCCATTTTGCGCCGCAGTACACCTTACACTGATATGCGCCCGCTGAGCGTAGCTGTTATTCCGCTTTGGGCTGATGGCCGTACGCTTTATCCAGCATCTAGCGCCACAGACTGGCGTACATTTTTAGAAACATACAATAGCACAGCAACTCTTTTTACTTACGAACTTGTCTCACCTGATATTCTGGAAATGTCTGGCATTAAAGATGAGCTGTTTAAGTTTGGTGCAGCTGATGCGCTTGATGAAATTGCGACCCTTACAGGCACAGACCAGGCAGCTGTTTTTATGGCAGAAAAAGGCCTGAGTGATGACATTGTAACGTTGTCTATTTTTTCTAATGCGCCAGATATTGCCCGCGAGCAAACCGTTTTTTCTTTTGCAGAAGGCCTACCTAAAATGGCTGAAACGGCTTTTCTTGGCTATGAGGCTGCTTACCGTAATGCAAGACAAATGAGCCCAGAAGATGAAAGCAATTTTTTACTGCGCTATAAGGCAGCTTCTGTAAGGGATATTCAAAAAGTTGAAGAACTTTTAAAGGATGCTTCTTTTATTCAGCAGGTCGGCATTCGCCTTATGAGCCGTACCGAAACTGTATTTGTGATTAACATGCAAACAGATCATATTGCACTTGGGAAGTATTTAGCTAAACATGAGCTATACCTTGAGGGGACAAATATCAGAAATGTATGGCGTTTGACTGATCAAGAAAGCCAAGCCTTCTAATGAGTCAAATGGTTCTTCATTTTCCAATTTGTGAAGATTATTCTTCTGAAAGTTTTTTACCGCTCTCTCATGTTCAGGGCGCTTTAGAGGCGCTTAAATCTTTACGCACAGGCCTTGTGGTTTACGGGGAAAAAGGCGTTGGTAAAACGCATCTCCTTAAAACATGGGCAGAAGAAACAGGGGCAGCGTATTTTAGAGCATCAGACCTTCAAGCCACAGTAGATTTAGATTTTTCAAAGCTTGCTCTAGACCTGGATGATCTCTCCCAGCAGGAATCTTGCTTTGCACTTATTAACCATTGCCTCACAGAGGGTAAAATGTGCGTGGTTTCAAGTGATTTGGCTATTGCTAAGCGGGAAGATCTTATTCCAGAGCTAAAATCTCGCCTTTTACTGCTAGACCAGACTGCTATAGAAAAGCCCGCAGAATCTGACCTTGAAGTCCTTATTGTAAAATGGGCGGCAGACCGTCAAATGAACTTAAGCCCAGATGTGACGCAGTATCTGCTTCTTCGTTGTGAAAGAGACGTTGGTATTTTGCGCGGTATATTAAATCATCTTGATGAAACGGCTCTTGCTGAAAAACGTGCTATTACAAAACCTTTGGTGCGCAAAGTACTTGAAGGAGGCGCATGAAGTCTTTAGATTTTCGCTTTAGAGACCAGAGCATTACACCGTTTACAGGTAAACGTATTGCGGTGCTTGATATTGGCTCAAGTATGGTCCGCATGATTATTGTAGAAACAGAAGCCATGTACCCGCACCTTCTTGTGCATCATAAAGTGTGGACGGCTCTTGCTAAAGGTAAAGGTAAGGGCGCTTTTGTGCTTTCTGATAAGGCCAAAAAACGCACAAAGGATGCCCTAAACTGGTTTGCTTGGACAGCTAAACAAGTAGGTGCAGAAGGCATTATAGCTGTGGCCAGTAGCGCTATGCGCGAAGCTGAAAACGGCGCTGAATTTGCAGCAGAGATTGAAAAAGAGTTTGGTTTTAAAGTGCATATTATTAGCGGTGAAGAAGAAGCTGCACTTTCAGGTGAAGGCGCCCTTGCAGGCATGCCAGATGCAAGCGGCCTTGTACTTGATCTTGGCGGTGGAAGCCTTGAGCTATCAGAATGTGCGGGGCGTAAACGTCTTGCCACATTCCCGCTTGGTATTTTGTCGCTCAAAGAGCTAAGCCAGCATACGCCGGCTAAGGCACAGAAGATTGTAGAAAAGGCTGTTAGCAGTCATAACTGGCTTTCTAGTGCAGAAGGAAATGACCTTATTGTACTTGGCTCCGGTATGCGCACACTTGCACGTATGCATATGGCTCTTATTGGCTACCCGCTTAATATATTACATGACTACCGCATTAAAAAAGATGATGCCATTAGAGTATTTAGCGAACTTGTTGATGGTAAGCTTATACTGGATGGACTTTCTGGCATGACACCAGAATGGAAGGAAGTTTTGCCTTATCGTGCGGCAGCGCTTATTGCGCTTCTTAATACAACAGATTTGCAGAATGTACGCTTTGGTACGTTTGGCTTGAGAGAGGGCGTGCTCTTTACTCAGTGCGGCTACGAAACAGAAGACAGTGACCTACTGCTCACCTATGCAACAGAATGGGCAAACCGTAGTGGCTTTGGCGCAGAAGTTGGGCTTAATCGCGCGCGCTGGATTTTAAAACACTTCCCAGGTTTGCCAGAGCGCCTTGTTATGGCGGCGTCTCTTATGGTGGAGTGCGGCTGGCGTGAACAGGCAACAGGGCGCGGACATACAGTGTTTGACCGTATCCTTGAGGGGCCTTATGTAGGTTGCAGCCATAAAGACCGTATGTTTATTGGACTTTGTACATTTTTCCGCCATGAAGATGATCTTTTACCAAGCATGATGCCACTTGTACATACGGTTCATAGCGAGCAGGTTGTTCATCAAGCAAAGCTTGTAGGTACGCTTTTACGCCTTTGTGGTTACCTTAATCCAGCAGGGGGCGGAAACCTTGACCATGTGAGCTTGGAGCCTGATGCTGACACAGTTCGTATTGTGGGCAGTAGCATGCCTGAAACAGATGAAAAAGGGCCCGTTCATACAGCTCTTAATCGTATTGCCAAGCTTTGGCAGTACGGAGAATCTTCTTAAGTAAAAAGGAACTATAAATGTTTAGATATTTAATAATCGCTGCTTTGTGTTTGTTTATGACAAGCCCTTCATTTGCAGCTGTTTCTATGGGAGATGTACGCACTTCGTTTAAAGATGTTGTCAAAAAAGCATCTCCTGCTGTTGTGAATATTTATACGCAAACAGTTGTGCGTGAACGGGTAAAGATGTTTAACGATCCTTTTTTCGATATGTTTTTTGGACAAACAGGCCCTGTGCGTCAGCGTGTTGAACGCTCGCTTGGTTCTGGTGTTATTGTAACGCCAGATGGCCATATGATTACAAACCTGCATGTCATTCAAGGTGCACGTAAAGTGAAGGTTATGTTTGGTGATAAGCGTGAACGTGATGCTGAATTTATTGCAGGTGATAAGCGCACAGACCTTGCATTGCTTCGTATTAAAGGAAAAGACGGTGAAACATTTGATGCCGTACGTTTTGCAGATAGTGACAGCGCAGAAGTTGGAGACGTGGTACTTGCCATTGGTAACCCTTATGGGGTTGGCCAAAGTGTTAGCATGGGTATTATCTCTGCTCTTGGTCGTAGCGGGCTTGGTACAGCCGTGGCTGAAAACTTTATTCAAACGGACGCTGCCATTAACCCGGGTAATAGCGGGGGCGCACTTATAGATTCAAACGGCGAACTTATTGGTATTAACACGGCTATTTTCAGTAAAACAGGCGGAAGCCAAGGTATCGGTTTTGCGATTCCTGCCAACATGGCAGATACGGTGATTCAAAGCGTATTGAGCACAGGCCGTGTAACGCGTCCTTGGCTTGGTATTGGTAGCCAAGATTTAAACGGACAGTTGGCATCAAAACTTGGTATGGATCGTGTGAGCGGCGTACTTATTAACGATGTGTTTGAAGGTGGCCCTGCGGATAAGGCTGGCTTTGAAATAGGTGATATTCTTATGAAAATTAACCGCGATGATGTGATGAATAAAGGCACACTTGAGGCACTGCTTGCAGGCCAGCGTATTGGTACGCGTGTGAATATGACATTGTTTAGAAGTGGCCGTACCCTTGACGTTGATATGAAGCTGCAAGGCCTGCCAGACCGTGACCCTGCAAAGCGCGTGACCCTTGGCGGTTCTGGCCCGCTTTCTGGTTATGTTGTTGAAGAACTCTCTCCTGTACTGAATAACGAGCTTGGGCTGCCTTTTGTACAAAAGGGCGTTGCTGTTGTAGACGTTCCGCAAGGGCGCGGAAGCTTTGCAATGCTTCAGCTTAAAAAGGGCGATGTGATTCAGCAAGTGAACAGTAAATCTATTCAAACAATTGCAGATTTAGAAGATGTTAGCCGTCGCCGTCCGCGTGCATGGCAAATTGTTTATGAACGTGCCGGCCGTACGGTACGCGCACTAGTCAGGTAGGTATCACTTGAGCCTATTTGCAGAATCTATGCCCGACACAAGGCCCCTTGCTGAAAAGCTGAGGCCAACTTCAATTGAGGAGATAGTTGGGCAAAGCCATATGACTGGAAAAGATAGCCTGCTGGCGCGCACTGCAAAAACAGGTCGTCCTGTATCTGTGCTGCTTTGGGGGCCTCCAGGATGCGGAAAAACGACCCTTGCACGCATTTATGCCAGCGCATTTGATGCAGATTTTCAGCCTTTAAGTGCAGTGCTTAGCGGCGTGGCGGATGTGCGTAAAGTTGTGGAAACAGCTAAAAATAATGCACAGGTAGGCCGCCGCACCGTTGTGTTTATTGATGAGATTCATCGCTTTAATAAAGCGCAGCAAGATGCCTTTTTACCTTACGTTGAAGATGGTACTTTCTTTTGCATTGGGGCAACCACAGAAAATCCAAGCTTTGAAGTAAATCCAGCCTTGCTTTCACGTATGCAGGTGCTTACTTTAAGTTCTCTCTCACCAGAAGATATGGAAGAACTTATCCAGCGAGCTGAAAGCACAGAGGGAAAAATCCCCCTGACAAAAGAAGCAAGAGAAACTCTTTGTCGTATGGCACTGGGGGACGGACGCATGCTACTGAATATGGCAGAGGCCATTTACGCCAGTGCGCCAGATGAACCGCTGGATGAAACAGCGCTTTCAGGGCTCATTCAAAAACGCGCAGCCAGCCATGATAAGGGCGGCGATGCCCATTACAACCTGATTAGCGCTTTGCATAAATCTATCCGCGGCAGCGACCCTGAAGCTGCACTTTACTGGCTTTGCCGTATGCTAGAAGGCGGCGATGATCCGTTATACCTTGCGCGTAGGCTTATTCGTATTGCTAATGAAGATATTGGCCTTGCTGACCCCGCCGCTATAACGCAAGCTATAGCCGCAAGAGATGCGTACCAAATGCTAGGCACGCCAGAAGGGGAGCTTGCTCTTGCCCAGTGCGCTGTATATTTGGCGCTAGCCCCTAAGAGCATCGGTATCTATAAAGCCTACAACCAAGCGCGTGTGCATGCGGCAGAAACAAGCCATCTGCCGCCCCCTAAAATTATTCTTAATGCTCCAACCAAGCTTATGAAAGAGCAGGGGTATGGCGATGGTTATATGTATGACCCAGATACACCAGATGGCTTTAGCGGGCAAAACTACTTTCCTGATGGCGTTGCGCGTCCAAATCAGTACAAGCCACAAGAGCGCGGTTTTGAGCGTGACATGGGCAAGAGAATGGCGTATTTTGACGCTTTAAGAAAGAAGTTAAGCCATGCCTGAACACATTGACAACCAAATGACAGATGAACCAAAGAAAAAGCTGGAGCCTGTTGAGGTTCCGAGCGCTGATGATGGGCAGCGTCTGGATCGTTTTCTTACCAATATTTGTAAATCTGTAAGCTTTACAGATATTCGTCGTTTGTGCCGTAAGGGGCAAATTCGCCTGAATGGCTCCCGTGTAAAAGGCTCTGAAACACTTCATACAGCAGACAAACTTCGTCTTCCCCCATTTATGGTAGATGAAGCACGCCTTGGTTTAAAGGTCGCGCCAACAGGCGGTACTAAAGGTAAGCAGTTTGCAAGCCTTATTCTGTTTGAAGATGATTGCTTTGTTATTATTAATAAACCTGCTGGCATTGCAAGCCAAGGGGGCTCTAAGCAAAAGGATAGCCTTGATGAGTGGGCAAAAGCTTATGATTCATCGCTTAAGCTTGTGCACCGCCTTGATAAAGATACAACGGGTTGTCTTACTTTTGCAAAAGGCCGGGCTATGGCAAAAGAGCTTGGCGATGTATTTAAAAGCCGTGATATGCAAAAAATTTACTGGGCCATTGGCGCAGGGGAAATGAATCACGAACAAGATTTATGTGACCGCCGCCTTAAAAAGGATGGGCCAGCAGGAGAGCAGCGCGTTGTTGTTGCAAAAGACGGCCAGGACGCACTAACAAAATACTGGCGCCTTGGTGTGGGTGAGGGGCTTACATGGCTTGCGCTTCACCCTATAACGGGTCGTATGCACCAAATTCGTGTGCATATGCAGTTTATGGGACACCCCGTTGTGGGTGATTTGAAGTACGGTGGAAGTGAGTCTGCCATTGCGGATATTACTGGCTACGGCGCATTGTTTTTACATGCGCGTCAAATTTCTTTCCCGCACCCTGTTAAAAAGGATATGCCTGTCCTTGTAGATGCACCAGCGCCAGAGCACTTTAAAGTTCTCTTTAAAATTATGGATTGGTCGGAATAGTCAATGACTTGCCCATATACGTTGGTTGCTTGGGATATTAGCGGCACGCTACAAGATCAAAGAACGGGTCTGCTGTTTGATGGCATAAGAGAAATTTTAGAAGCCTTGAAAGCACAAGACGTGAAGCTTGCCATTTGTACAGACCTTGGTAACAGGCGCGCCCATGCTTTTGTAGAAGAAAACCGTATTGAACATTTAATAGATAGCATTCAGCATACGGGTATGAACCCATTTAAGCCCTCAAAAGAGATGCTTGAAATGGCGATGATAGACTGCGCTGTAACCATGCCAAGCCAGGTATGTATGGTTGGTGATAGCGGCTGCGATATTGCACTGGCACATGCCATGAAATCTGTTAGTATTTATGCAAGCTATGGCAGCTTTGATGAATCTGTTTTGTATGAAGAGCCGCACCATGTGGCTGATTCAGTTAAAAATTTAAGAAAAATACTCAATATATAATAATGTAGGTGTAACATGAAGTTTCTAAAGTATCTGTTTGTTTCTATTTTTGTTTTGATTGCTGTTGCAGTCATTGCTGCTGTTGTGGTTCTGCCGCAAATTGATTTTACAAAGTACAAAGGCCAAATTGAAGCCAAGGCTTCTGAGGCGATGGGAACAGAGGTTAAAATTGCAAAGCTGGGAACATTAAAGATTTTGCCAAAACCTTCTGTCGAAGCTGAAGGCATTATGGTGGCAAGCCATATTGGCGGCGCCCCGCTACTTAGCGCAGACCGTCTTGCAATTCGCCTCAGTATTTCAGAGCTTCTTGCGATGAAAATTGGCGTAGACCTTATTGAGGTGATTCGCCCTCGTGTAAGCCTTGTTAATACAGCGCGCGGTTCATCTTGGGCAGGGGCCGAAGTTTCTTCAGGTGGCAATGGTCATGGAGAAGAAGAAGGCCACAAAAAAGGCGGCGGTGATAACCCAATGGAGAAACTCACTTCCCTTGGTAAAATTTCTATTGTAGATGGTAGCCTTGTTTATAATGATAGTGTAACTGGCGTAAAGCATACAGTTGAAGATCTCAACATTAACCTTGGTGCTGGTGATCTAGCTAAAACGCAAATTGATACATCTGTGCGCTACAACACTGTGCCAATTAAAATAACAGGCTCGCTAGACCTGCGTAAGCTTAAAAATATTCCTATGAATATCCAAGTTGACCTGAACGGTAATAAGCTTCATGCCCTTGGGCGCGTGCGCTACCTTATGGAAGAGCCATCCTTTACAGGAACACTTAAAGCTGAGGCACCAACACTTATGGGCACGCTAAACACGATGCTTGGCCTAGAGCTTACGGACATGCCATTTGAACTAGACGGCGATATTCTTGCCTCTGCTCAGGTCTTTAAAACAAGCCAATTTGTTGTGAAAGCGAACAATACCTCTGCACATATTGTGGCAGATATCACAGACCGTGGCAGTAGCATGATAACGGGTACAGCCACTGTGAGCGTACCTGAGTTTGATGGCATGAACTGGGGAGCTTGTGGCGCTGAAGTTGCTGAGAGCTCTCAGTCTGCTAAAGGTGCATCTGTTTCTGCTAAAAAATCTGAGCGTTTTTCTAAGGAGCCGATTGATTTTTCAGCCCTTAAAAACCTTGATGTTGCGCTGAATATGTCAGTTGATAACGTGGTGTGCGGCGCAGCTTCTATTAAAGATGTCAATGCCAAGCTTATGCTTAAACGCGGCCTTATGGAGCTTAACCCTTTCAGCTTTAAAGCTGGAGATGAGGGCTCGTTTGTAACTAACTTTGTGCTAGATACAACAGGAAACGTGCCAACAGGTACCCTAAAAACAGCATTAAATGTATTAAACCTTGCTGATGTTGTGGAGAGCAAAGTTAAAGCTGATATTCCTCTGGAAGGACTTATTGATCTGCAGTTTTCAGGTGTCAGTGCCTTTGATATGGTGAGTAGCCTTGCGGGTACAGCAAATGTAAACGCAACACAGGGGCAGCTTTCTGGTGTGCCACTTGGTAAGCTAAAGCTTGGCCTTGAAACATTCTCAGGACTGGCTCTTGGCGGTGGTGAGAACTATCAGCTAGAAAAACTGGTAATGCCGTTTACTGTAAGTGGCGGCGTGTTTCACACAGAGGCTGCTCTACTGAAACTTTCTAAACAAACAATGGCAGCTAAAGGTAAAATTGATTTGCCGAAATGGCGTATCAACATGGACATAACGCCTAAAATTGGTACGGGCGAAGCAACCCTTATGACGCTACCGCTTAAGCTTTCAGGCCCGCTGGATAGCCCAAGCGTCAAGCCAGATTTGAACTCTGCCCAAGGCATTGGCGCAGCCATTGGTACAGCCATTGGCGGCCCGCTTGGTACAGGCCTTGGCGCTGCTGCAGGTTCTATCATTAGCGGTCAAGGCTCATCTGAGCAGAAAAAAGAGGTTCAGAAAAAGCTAAACGATACAGCTGATAAGGTAAAAGAAGAGCTTAACAAAAAACTTGATAAAGCCGTACCAGCAGAACTTAAAGGCCTATTAGGATTTTAAGAGGTACTGAATAAACGTAAAACAGCCCCCGAATTGGGGGCTGTTTTTTATCGATTAGGCCACGGCCTTTTTAGCGTATTTTTTAAGCGTTTCCGCGCGGGCACGCTCGCCAGTGTGGCGGTCGTTAAAGCGAATAACAGTAGATTTCAGATCATTAAATATCTCAGTAAACCGGCCAAAGCCGCGAGAGGGCTCAATGATAATATCAGCTGCGCCGTTTTCTACGGCTTTAATGGCATCAGAGAGTTCCCAGTGTTCACTGCCTTCCAGCGGATGAATCACATGACTATAGTTGCCAATAGCGCGATGGAAAGCCATTTCTTCTTCCAGTGAGGTAAACGAGGTTTGCTCACCGTTGTAGTATTTCCACACATTGCCCCGCTCGCCTAGGTACAGAGCTGCTTCTGACGTGCAGACTTTATTTTCAGGGTCGCTAGTAGAGACAAGGTTGTAGCAACTTGCCTCATGAAAGTTGAAAGGCGCTTGTGCATGTAGCTCGTAGGCGATGGATTCAACAGTATAGCGCCGTTCTACCTGCGTATCAGGTGCGTTACGGTCATAATAAAGAACTGTATCGCCTTCCCAGAATTTGGTTTCAGGCAGATCAGAAATTTTGATTGCCTGTGCAGCAAGTACTGCATTATGAGGATCATCCGCGGCAATACGCCGTGCATGTTCTTCAGCGTCTACAGGAGTGAGGTTGCTGGCGTAAGTACAGTATCCCATACCATTGGAAAGAATAACACGAATGTTGCCGCGCTCTTGGTAAGTGCCCGGCGCTTGAGAATCTCCACTTGTACGGCCGCGGTAATGCGTTTTATGTTCAAAACCGTGGAAGGTGCAGAGGGTCTCATCAGCGGGATCATTCTTATCAGATGCATAGCTGCGCATACGAGAGTCAATGCTGATTGTCAAAAGGTCACCAACGCGCAGTAGGTGTGGTTTTTCAATAGACATGAAAATCTCCTGAATGTGAAAGAAAAGAGAGAAAGATTAAGAACTGCTGAAATGTATACATGGTCGTGAAGAAATAGACAATAAAAAAACTCCCTAAAGGAAGCTCTTTTAATGGTCGGGAATAGAGGATTGATAAAGCTTGCAGCTTTCCCCTTCGGGCGCCTTACTTTGTGCGGCGTCTCGCACTGCGGGCTTTGCCCTTGCTTTCGAACCTCTACGGTTCTCATCCTAATCCCTCTGCATAAAAAAGCGCCCTTACGGACGCTCTTTTAATGGTCGGGAATAGAGGATTGATAAAGCTTTCCGCTTTCCCCTTCGGGCGCCTTACTTTGTGCGGCGTCTCGCACTGCGGGCTTTGCCCTTGCTTTCGAACCTCTACGGTTCTCATCCTAATCCCTCTGCATAAAAAAGCGCCCTTACGGACGCTCTTTTAATGGTCGGGAATAGAGGATTCGAACCTCTGACCTTCTGGTCCCAAACCAGACGCGCTACCAGGCTGCGCCAATCCCCGACGGATAAATGATGTTTTATCGCAATCCCTGCATTCTTGCAACGACTTTTTTTAGGCTTTTTGAAAATCTTTAAAAATACCGTGTAAAAGCGGCAACTTTCTATATGATGTCTGTGAAGTTTAAATAAGGGAACATTCATGTTACAAAGCCAGCTTATTGTTATGTTTATTCTACTTTTATGCGCGTTTTCACGTCCTATTGTTTTGCGCCCTGTCGCTAAAATGCGCAGAGCAGGGGATGCTGCGTATTTTATTGGTCTTTGGATGTGTATAGGTGCACTTGTTATGTTGCCTCTGTTTTGGAATGAGGTGGTTTATGCATCAAAGCTTTCCCCCTTTATTTGGCTCGTCTCCTTATTTAAAGGCTTTACCTTGTGGGCTTGTATTGTACTGATGCAAATGATTCGTACGCACTCATCATCAAGCGCTGAATTTAGAGGGATGATGACCATTGGTATTCTCGCTTGTATGAATATTTACTTTGGTGAAGTACTCAGCTTGCTGCAATGGCTGAGTGTTGGTCTTTTGTTTGTTCTTGGTGTTGTATTTACCTTGAAGGGGCACTTATCAAGCCTTCCTGCAAAGTATAAATGGATGTTTCTTGCGCTGATTTTTATTTCGGCATTACCAGGCGTAACCGACCAAATTGTGCTAACAAAGGCACACTGGTATATTCATTTCGCCCTTTCAGGGGTTGGTATATTTGTAACATCACTATTTTATGGCAGAAGTCGTATGTCTTTAAGGGAGCGATTTTCTGATAAAAGCGCAATGATTGCAGGCATAACTTGGCTTGTATCTGAAGCAATTATTTTGAGCCTTCTTGTCACATATATCCCTGTAACGCTAGGCGTTATGGCCATGACGATGTCTGTACCGCTAACCATGCTGGTATCCGCTGTTTTTTGGGATGAGGGGCACTGGAAAGAGCAAGTGCTTATTGGTGGTGTGTCTTACCTTGCGATTCTTCCAATTATTTTGGGATAGTTTTACATCGTGTTAAGCTTTTGTGTATGAAAACGATTTTTACACTTATATTTATGCTTCTACTCCCATGCATCGTATGGGCAGGGGGCGATGTGATAGGCTATGTCACTAAAATTGAAGGCGGTGCTTATACTGTAGATGGTACACAGCTCAGTAAAGGCGCTAAAATTTTCCAAGAAGATGTTGTAACGACAAGCTCTAACGGTAAGGTTCTTGTAAGGCTACTAGAAGGTACCGAACTTACGCTCGGGCATAACTCCACTATATCCCTTGAAGATTTTAAATTAGAAGAAGATAAGCAAGTTCTTAAAGCCCTTAAAGGTGCATTTTTATACGTTACGGGTAAAGGCAAAAAAGCCAGCGCGAAGCGCGTGATCAAAACTGAATTCGCAACGGTGGGTATCCGCGGCACAACTGTATGGGGCGGTATGCTTGATACAACGTGTGAGGTATTTGTGATTGATGGTGAGGTATCTGTTGCAAGTGACGGCGGTGAAGTGATTTTAAAGCCGGGCGAAGGTACGGCAACGGCTTCTATGTCTACTCCTCCAACGCCAGCCAAAAAGTGGCCAGAGAAAAAAATAAACAAAGCTGTCGCAACAGTTTCGTTTAAGTAGCCGAAACACTTTATAAAACGCCCCTTGAGTGGGGCGTTTTTTTATTAAATTATTTTTAGGGTCTGATTCTCTGTGTAGAGTTTACAAAAAGCTTTACAAATCCACACAAATCAGTAGGCTAAGGCCTATTGCTGCATAATTGCGGCTGTATTAAGTTTGGAGGCCTTTATGGCCGACCTAATCGCTATGGCGATTTGAGCGGTTTAAAGCAGGTCAAAAGTGGAGCGAGAGCAACACTTTTACAAAGCAAACGTTTTAAACCAAGATTAGTATTTTGCGATGGATTTTATTTTATGAATTTTACATACATAAAATAAAAGACGGGGAGCAAAGCAAAAAATTTATAAAAGGATGGGAAACCGCATGCAACAGGCCGAAATGCCAATGGACATTAAAGTAGAAGAAATTAGCGAACTTGAGCGTCGCGTAACCGTTACGATTCCTGCTGAGGAAATCGACAAAATGGCAAACGCCCGTTTTGGTTACCTTGCGCAAACGCAAAAAATTGATGGCTTCCGCGAAGGACACGTTCCTGTAGATGTGATTCGTCAACGTTTTGGCGGTAAAGTGTACGGTGAGCTTAAAGAGCAAATTATCCAAACAACAGCTATGGACGCGCTTAACAAGCACGAAATCCGTGCTGCTGGTATGCCTGCAATTGAAGAAGCGGGCACTGTACTTGCTGGACAACCAATGAGCTACACAATGAAGGTTGACCTTTTCCCAGAGATTAAGCCAACAGGTTTTGAAGGCCTTAAGCTTGAAAAAGAAATGGCAGAGCCAAACGACGACCTTGTTAAAGGCGTGATTGACCGTCTACTGGATATGCGTAAAACGTTTGATGAGAAGAAGGGCGCTGTTGAAGCGGCTGACCGTATCACACTTAACGCAACAGGTATCCTAGAAGGCGAAAAAGAAGCTTTCCCTGGCGGCGAAATGAAAGACCAAACTGTTGAGCTTGGTCAAGGCATGCTTATCCCTGGCTTTGAAGAGCACATTGTTGGTATGAAAGCTGGTGAAACAAAAGAATTCACACACGCATACCCTAAAGATTTCCACAACAAAGAGCTTGCTGGCAAAAAATCAACTTTCACTGTTGAAGTGACTAAAGTTGAATCTGTATCTCGCCCTGACGTTGATGAATCTTTTGCTAAAGAGTCTGGCGCTGATAGCGTTGACGCACTTATGACGCAAATTAAGGACCATCTTACACGTGACCTTCAAAATGCATCTGAGCAACGCCTTAAGCGTACAATGTTCGATAAGCTAGATGAGAAGAACGCATTTACAGTACCTGCTGGTCTTGTAGATATGGAGTTCAACAGCATCTGGAACCAACAGCTGCAAGAACTACAACAGCGCGGCATGAGCATGGACAACATGGACAAGAGCGAAGATGATCTTCGTGCTGAGTACCGCGGCCTTGCTGAGCGCCGTGTACGCCTTGGTCTTCTGCTTGCTGAAATCGGTAAAGTGCAGGATATCAAAGTCAGCGATGCTGAAATTGACGCTGAAGTTGCTAAGATTTCTCTCCAGTTTGCAGACCGTAAGGATGAAGTAGAGAAATTCTACGCTAACCCTGAAAAGCGTAACCAAATCGCTGGTCCTCTTTATGAGAAAAAAGTAACAGATTGGCTTATGAGCAAATCTGAAATCAAAGAGAAAACTGTTGATCCTAAAGAGCTTATCCAAGAGCTTGGTTAATAGATCTCTATAGAAAACACCCCGCAGTAGCGGGGTGTTTTTTTCGGTTAGGGCTCTTTGGAGCAGTAGAAAAATATGACGTTTACATTGTCATAGTCCACGCCCATTTCTATGGCCAGGACCTCTTTGACTATGAGGTAAAGTTCTTTCTCATCAACCGTGGCCTTATGGACGTCTGTTTCCAGCGACTTTGTCACGAGCTCATTGTTAACGTCAACGGCCTGTACAGTCATGCTTACAAAATATTTCATTGGGGTAAACCTCAAAGGAAAAAGTGAAACAGATAAGTTTGATTTAGATGTAATTATGTTCTTTGAGATTTCAAGGGGCTATTTTCTTTTTTAGCCTTGAAATGAAAAATCCCCTGTGAAAGATACCTTGATGGTGCCTGTATGGGTGGGAGCGAGAGTGAGCCAAAACCCGAGATGGAGGGTTTTGAACGTGCGAAGCCCAAGACATACGTTTGCGCAAGCAAGCATCTAAGCGCATATGCAAAGCTATGTGCGATAATAACATATTCAGAGGGCCACCCCTTTGATGTATATGTCGCCACCAACCCAAACAACACACTCCCGTAGTCTTTTGCTTTTTGACCCATTTCAAAATTCTTTAAGGCAGGGTATACTAGGACATTATTATGTTTAACAACATTTGGCTCATAACAAGAAAGACATCTACGCCATGACATTTAAATCTTTTCTAGAAACACATAACGATCCAACAATGAGCGGGCTTGTGCCTATGGTTGTGGAGCAGTCTCCACGCGGTGAGCGCGCGTTTGATATTTTCTCACGCCTTCTTAAAGAGCGTGTTATTTTTCTAACGGGACAGGTAGAAGACCATATGGCAAACCTTATTGTTGCCCAGCTTCTTTTCCTTGAGAGTGAAGACCCAGAAAGTGATATTTCAATTTACATTAACAGCCCGGGCGGTGTTGTAACGGCTGGCTTTGCGATTCACGATACAATGAAGTTTATTCGCGCGGACGTGGCAACAATTTGTATTGGCCAAGCTGCAAGCATGGGCGCATTCCTGCTAGCGGCAGGGGCAAAGGGCAAGCGTTACGCGCTTCCTAACTCACGCGTAATGATTCACCAGCCACTTGGCGGTTTCCAAGGGCAGGCGAGTGACATTGAAATTCACGCCCGTGAAATCATTGAACTTAAAGACCGTTTGAACCAAATTATTGCTGATAACTGCGGCAAAGATAAAAAGACTGTTGCGAAAGATACAGACCGTGACAACTTTATGACCGCTGATGAAGCAAAGAAATATGGCCTTATTGATGAAGTGCTTGAGCACCGTGACGGAGCAAAGCCAAAGGCAAAGAAAAAGTAGGCTGTAAAAGCTGAAAAGAAAAGGAGCCCGCGGGGGCTCCTTTTCATATTTCTCGATTATTACATCTTGATGGTTTTAATACCACGACCAGGCCAGTGCGGACAAAAGTCAGTGTTATCCACCAGACGAACTTCTACGTCCATAGTTCCTTTTGTAGTGTCATGCAATTCTGCAAAAGCACCCATAGAAAGGTCTAGAACGCGTTGGTATTTAGCAAAGCCGCCAGTGTCGTTGATCCGGACGAAAATGCTTTTGCCTGTTTCTACGCGGGTAACAAGTGCGCAGGAATTGAGCGGAAGGTTATTTGACGCCGCTGTCATCAGCGTTGGATCAAAAACTTCGCACTTACCGTTCCAGTATCTCACGCAGGTTTGGAGAACTTCCTTAACAGCATCTTGACCGTAGAAGCTGGACTCGCCAATATCGTCAGGTGCTTGCTCTTCAAGGATGATATCCATGTGAGCTTGTCTCATTTCTTCTTCGCTCATATACATTTGGCTCAGAAGGGCTGCGGTTGCAAGGGTAAGGATGAAAGCGGCCATTGCCGCACGTTTGATGAATTTGATCATCTCTGCCTCATAAAGTTTATAGATTACTCGATAAGTAAAGATATGGGGGCGTTTGCCCCCATTTTCAAGTCTTTTTGAAGAATTAAATAATATCTTTAATAGAGCGAATAAATGCACCGACTTTAACTTGCAAGCGGCTCGCTGTTTCACCAACATCATCAGTGTTCTGTTCAAGCCTAAAAGCGTCGTCACCAACCATTTGCGCCATTTGAATCACTTGGTTCATATCAGCATTAATCTGAGATGTTGTAGCAGACATTTCCGAAACATCCTCACGAATTGTACCTGTGATATGAGTTTGTTCCGTTACGGCTTTACTGACTTGGTTTGCAATAGAATTTGTCTCTTCAATTGTATCAGCTGTCATGCGGATAGAATCTGTCATTTGAGAGGTGATTTCTTGAATAGATTCAATTTGCGTCACAATATCTTCTGTAGCTTCGTTTGTTTGGTTGGCAAGGGCGCGCACTTCCTCTGCGACAACGGCAAAACCTCGCCCTGCGTCACCTGCGCGTGCAGCCTCAATAGCTGCGTTAAGAGCAAGAAGGTTGGTTTGTTCTGCAATATCACTAATAAGTTCAACAACATTACCAATTTTTTCAACTTCCTTGCCAAGGTTTCCGCCAAGCTTACTGTTCATGTGTGATTGCTCAATGGCTTGCCCTGCAATGCTACTAGATTGTTCTACCTGAGTTGTAATCTCGCCTGCTGCTTCAGCCATTTGCTCAATAGCAGAGGTAAGTTTTTGCATGGTTTCTGTGCTTCTTTTAGTAGAAAGAGAGACGTTTTGAATATTTTCAACCGAAGTTACAGCGCGTTTAGACATGCCATCTGTAAGTGTTTTAATATCTCCAGAGCTTTCTACAACTTGCTTAAGCAGATTTTGTACGTCGCTAAGAATCATAACGGTTTTACGGTTTTCATTATTGCGCATGCGAGAGCTAAAAAGACCGCCTGTAAAGATGATAGCAATAAGTGCAATAACTCCAAACAGTGTAATATGTTGGGTTTGCCTCGTTTGTTCATCAAAGTGAGAGCGGCTCATATAAGCAGAATCCATAGATTTTTTCTTATGTTCAGCAATACCTCTATCTAAGGCTTGATATATTGGCATTATTTTACTGTTCATAAGGGCAGATGCATCTTCAACGTTACCATCACGCACCATTTTAAAGTAATCATCATAAATAGTTTTTAGGTTTTGAGTTGATTCAAGAACATGGGGGGATTGCATATTCATGGCAAGCAGCATGCTTTTTTCTGAACTATTTATAATTTGAGCGTAAATTTTATCAAGCTCTTGCTTGGATTCTATGCCTTGCACTTTGTGAATGTCTGATTTTTGTGCATCGAGTAAAAGGGTAAATTCAGCATTTTGCGCCATCTTGTTTGTACCAAGGTTATACATGTTTTGCCCTGCGGTACCGAGGGCACCAACAGAAACATAGGAGAGGCTTGAGAGCACAATAAGCCCTGCAATGCTTAAAAAGAGAAGGCCATACTGGCGTAGAAAAACTTGGATCATAAAGGTCACATATTTTTGTTATTTTTTATATAAATACCATAGTAGCAAAAAATAGGCCTGCTTACATAAAAAAAGGCGGACAACTTACATTGTCCGCCAAGTGTTGTAGGTTGCCCAGAAGAGGGGAAAGTTAAAACTGGAGCAGCAACCTATCTCGCAACAAGAGCCCTGAAACTTATTAAACCCTAAACACTATCTAATTCGTTCGTTCTCTTAAAGTAAGTTATGGGGTTAGTTTTCTGCCATTTCAAGTGGGGGAGGCAAATTTATTTTTAAGTGAGGGTGTGTTGCAGCAGAAATGCCTGAAAAACGCAAAAAAAATGGGAGCCGAGGCTCCCATTTTTCATCGATTGCACGAGGTGCAGATGTTGATTATTCGTCTTCGATCTCTTCTTTGAGACTTTCCAGATCGGAAGCCATCGACGAATGAACGCCCAGAGCTTTCGCAATATCGACGATCGCATTGTACTCTTTTTTGCTCAGGCCGTCAGAGGCCATAGCAACGTCAATCGCGATGTAGGCAATGGTTTCCGCCTGTTCATGACCGGCGATTTTTTCCAGCATACCAAACAGCTGTTTGCGGCCGCCGAATTTCACAGCCAGCGGCGCGAATTCGTCGATCACAGCGGCGGCTTGACCTTTGAAGGCCTGCAGGGCGGTGTGGCTGTCGAGCGCGCTGTACGTCTCTTCCTGTTCCTGGTTGTCCCAGTCATTGTCGATACCACCAACGATGGCACAGGCAGCGGCGGCGCCGCGGAACAGGTTTTTGTCTTTCAGTTGCGACAGAGCATTTTCACCGCCAGCGCGCATTTTTTGAAGAAAACCAAGCATAGTGTATCTCCTTTCAAGAGATATAGTGGGGAGGGGGGATAAACACCTGCAGCATTGCAGGCGCCTTGTTAAACTGCATGAGCACACCTGCGTGTGAACTCTCACATCATACGGAATCTAGAGGATGCCCATTGGGCAACTTAGAAAAGAACGTGAATAAAGATATGTGCCGTAGCAGTTATGAGTTATGTATACAATAAAGTTTTGAATCTCGTCAACCTCTTTTTTTCGCTTTTTTCATTTTTTCTTTAATTTTAATTATCAATAAATATTCTCCTTGCTTGTTTTGTATACATTTGATACCTTCCAGCTAATTTGTAATCTTGTATACGTTTCCCCTCTTGCTTCCTTATATATAGGAGGCGACTTCTCTCCCCTTGGCACGAAAGGAGATTTTCTGTGCTACAAACTCTCAATAATGTAAAGAACTTGCCCACGCAAGTTTGGATAGCGCTTGCTGTTGTATCTGGACTATTGGCGGTTTTTGCGCCAATGTCTGTCAATATGTGGCTTGTAATTATGGCGGTTATCACCGTGATTATTGCAAAAGCCTGTGACGTATTTGAGCCGGCTGCTGACCATCTTGGCCGCGATATGCCTCCGGGTATTAAAGGTGCTGTTATCAATGCGATTGGCTCTTCTATGCCAGAGCTGTGGACAACTGTTGCATTGCTGTTTTGGGTTGGCCATGCCGATTCTTTTGCAGCGGGCATCAGTGTAACAGCTGGTTCAGCAGTCTTTAACGGTAATATCATTCCAATGGTTTCCGTTCTGGCTGTTATGTCACCGTTCATGATCCGTATGCTTACACTTGGCATTGTGTCGCTTTCACCTGCTGCAAAAATCAGTGAGATTGAAGTTGATCGCATGGCAATTTTGCGTGATGCCGCTGCTCTTATTGCTGCCGAAGGCGCGTTGATTCTGCTGCTTGGGCAAGCTTCCCTTGATTGGGTCGATGGTCTTATTCTCGTTGGCTTGTATGTCCCTTATGTTCTTTTTATGTGGTGGCAGGCTAACAATCATGTTGCTGAAGAAGGTGATGACGACGATGACGAGGATGAAGATGAAGTGCCGATGACCACCAGCCGTGCTTGGCGGAACCTGGGCATCAGTACCGCGGTACTTGTTGTTGCTTGTTTTGTCCTTGGTGAAGGTATTATTGGTAGTGCTCATGCTATGGGCGTCCATCCTGTGATTACCGCCATGTTCCTTGGTGCTGCGGCTTCGTCTGTTCCGGATACTATCCTGAGCGTCAAAGATGCTATGAAAGGTAACTATGAAGATGCTGTGGCCAACGCGTTTGGTTCCAACACCTTTGACATCTGTATTGCTTTGGGTGCGCCGCTTATGGTGTACACGTGGATGCACGGTGAAATTTTGATGCCTGAAAATGATAGCATTCAAGCACTGCGTATTGGCCTGATTGTTGTTTCTGTTCTGACAGTTGCAACACTGTTGATTCCGCGCAAGATTCGCTTGTGGCATGCAGGTGCAATGGGCGCTTTGTATATTGCGTTCTCCGTGTTCGCACTAAATACTGAGTTCCATTGGTTCCCCATGCCGTTCTAATATCGATTAAAAAAACACCCCCTTAATTGGGGGTGTTTTATTGGTGTGTTCTTTATATATAAAGCAAAAAAAGACCTGCGATTAAGCAGGCCTTTTCTTTTAGAAGTTCGATTGTGATGTTTGACGTCTTAGACGCCGTTGGCGGCGCAGAAGGCCGTGAAGTCAGCCGGAACAGACGTCGCGTTGGCTTTGATGTTTGCCAGCAGCGCGCGTTCGTTGCCGTCCACGGTGCCGTCGCCATCAACCAGCGCTTTCAGCGTCGCCCATTCGTCGTCATCCAGCACGCCGGGGGTGTCGTCGTCGGCCAGAACAGCGTCAGTGGCGGCCTCAACAAACAATTCGGCCCAGCCGGCGTCGTTGCCGTTGCCGGATACGGCGTCATTGATTTCAAACAGTGCGTTCAGCTCGTCGGCGTCCACGGTGCCATCTTCATAGAAGAAAGCACGCAGATCAGCGACTTCAGCGGCGTCAACAACGCCATCAGCGACAACAGCAGCAACAACAGCGGCAGTGGTTTGACCAAGATAAGACATAGTGATCTCCTTTCGGGAGAGTTGAGAGGGGGTAAACTGCTTTAGATTCAGTAAACCTACAGGTATAGAAGAGCGAGACAAAGAGCGTCTGCACATGAAAAAAGGGCCTGAAGGTTTAAGCAGTAATCACTGTATAAATAATGTTGCATACAATGTCAACTGTTCAAATGAAAAAAAATGGGAAAAGGGTTATATATTATAAATATTATTTGCAGCTAGTTAAAAAATTCGCAAAATCTGAGTAATGTGTAAGCTGTTGTACCCAATATTGCTCAAGAGCATATTGAGGGGCAGCGCCGACAGTAACATCAAAGCCCGGTAGAATAAGTATGTTATCAATACTAGAACGGTCTCCAGATGCTTTAAAGGCGAGGGTGGCTGTTTGTTGAGAGGTGAATGTACGTGGTTCTTCACCCGGTGCGCAGTAAGCGAGGCATTCTCTTACGATGACTGTGCGGTTTTTATGGTCCTTCATGAGGTTTAAAAGGTCAGCACTACTAAGGGTCTCGTTTATATGCTTTGCAAGTGGTCCAGGAAAGCCGTTAAGCGCCTCTATATAGAACCCAGCATCTGTTACTATTACAGGCTTATCCAAAGTGCTTGCAGCAAAGTAAGCAGAGAAGGCGGCCACATCCTCCACCTGAAGAGATTGAATTTCAGGTGTTTCTATCTTCTTTCGATCAATCGTAATACCAAACGGACGCATAATATCCTGCGCGGTTTTGAGCTTTTGGTCACTAGATGTTATGTATGTAATATTCATAGGAAGGATTGTAGCAGATGTTCACCTTGGGCGTTACTTTTTCGGTTTTTTTAGAGCTTTAAGGCACAATACTAATAATTGCTTACCAGATATGTTTAGGAAAAACTCTTTAGGCATACTAAGTAAAACTCCATAAGCTTTATAACCCATTCGTGGAAGGTTTTGCCCAATTTTTTCAGCGACATATTTGGAAAATAAATTTTCATCGAATAAGCTTGATGCTTGGTTAGCCTTAACCATAGCTTTAAAATATGCAGGGATATTTTTCTTAGGATTCTCAATATGCTGAGGCTGCTTTCTGCAAAAACATAGATGGCACTTACTTAAAGCTTTATCCTTCATGCCGAGGCGTGCCAAAACTTCTAGGCGGACTTTATCACTAAAACCTTTTTGCTTATCATTAAGGGCGGTACTCGTTTGACCGGAGTGGATGCGGTATAAGTACACAGGTGTAGGCAGGCTTGTGAAACGTGCATGACCATCAAATGCCAGTTGGGTGAAAAAGTGGTAGTCATGGGTGTAATAAATATCTGTATTATAGCGAATTTTGTGATCTTCGATTAACTTACGACGCATAATTGTTCCGCCATGCCCTAGGGTAGAATCGTACAGCATGCCCATGCGAATGCGCGCGTTATCAGTTTCATAAGAAGCCATTAGTTTATTATGACCATCAAAACACTGAAACCAGCCACCGCAAATGTCGACGTTTAAATGCTTTTCCATGAAATCTACTTGAGTTGTTAATGCACCTTTAACAAGTTTGTCATCACTATCTAGAATGTAAATATATTTACCTTTAGCATTTTCTAGCCCTACGTTACCTGCAGCGTGCGCCCAAGAGTTGACAGGAGTACTGTAAACTTTGACACGGCTATCCTTAGCTGCATACTCTTCTAAGATAGATTTTGAGCTATCGGTGGAACAGTCATCAACAACAACAAATTCAAAGTCTTCATAACCTTGGTTTAAAACGGATTCAAAAGTTTCATGTAGGTATTTTTCCATATTATAGACAGGCGTAATAATGGAAACTGTGGGTTGATTATTGTTCATGCGAATAAAGTTCTTTGATCATTTCTTCTATTGTTTGTGGTGTGGAATATCCTGCTAAATGCCATAGTTTAGCATTGTGTTGTGTATCTTCTGTTTGAATAGATCTGTCGACTGCAACATCAGGAGAAAATGATTCAATAGAAATATCTTTTCGTGCATAGGTGTTAGCAAATATATTGAGAAGTTTGTATTTATCTACTGTATCCGCAGGCACGAAATGTTGTTGGTTTTTTAGCGCCGCATTTTCAGAAACAATGCCATAGCAAAGTTTTGCAAATTGCAGGGTGGTAACACCATTCCAAAGGTGGTTTGTAAAGCCTTTAACTTTTGCTTTTTGCGGCTGGTTTAAAAACCAATCCATTAACGAAAGATGCTGTTTTATTTCGCGCCCAATAATAGAGCAGCGAATATTGTAAAAGTTTGGCAGCTCAATTTCACCAAGGCTTTTGCTTTTTCCATAAACATCTTGTGCATTGTGGCTATCAGGTTCTTTATAAGAACCGTCTTTACCATTCCAAACGCAATCTGTTGCAATTTGAATAACGCGCGTAGGCGTACCTTGAATAGCTTGTGCGAGCATGGCAGGGAAGAGGGCGTTAATCCGCACCGCCCTTGCAACATCCTCAGGTTGTTCGTCTTTGATATAGGGCTTGATAAGGCCAATACAGTTGATGCACCAATCTACATCTTTAAGAAGGCTTTTTAGTTGAGCAGTATCTGTGTTTTCTACATCAAGCTCCTCTAGATGAAGCCCTTGCTGAACGAAGCTTTCGATAGATGATGTTTTGCGAGCGGTAAGAGTTGTATCAAAATTTGATTGAGCGAAAATGTTGGCAACTTGAGAGCCTAACATGCCTGTCGCACCTAGAATAAGGACCTTCATGGTTATTCCTATCTAATCAACTCATTATCATTTTGATAGTCTACATTTTCAACAAGTAGACCGTTCTTATCCAAGAGCTTTTTGAGTTCATCTTTGGAAATAAGATTGCAGGCTGATGAATATTCTTGTTCAAGAAGTTCAGGTTGAGCTTCTTCTTGGCCTTCGTAGCAAGCAAGTACTTCAGGTAAACTTGAAGGGATAACAAAGTAGTCACCACGTTTAAATGCTTTTCGGGCTTCATCTTCACCAATAAGAACTTCATGCAATTTTTCGCCTGGGCGAATACCTGTTTCGACCCATTTGAGCGGGCGATCACCAATAAGCACTTCTGCAAGATCTGTCATCTTTGCTGTTGGAAGGTTTGGGATGTATAATTCCCCAGTATGCCCCTCTTTAATTGCGCCAAAAATCAGGCTGACAGAGTCATTTAAGCTCATCAAAAATCGGGTCATATTTTTATCGGTAATTGTTAAGTCATGGCCTTTTTTAATGAGATCATGGAAAACAGGAACAACAGAACCTCTAGAAGAAAGAACATTGCCATAACGCACACCCACAAAGCGCACTTTAGGGCAAAGCATAGTGCCTTGCAGGAAGATTCTTTCTTGTACAGCTTTGGTCATACCCATTACATTGACGGGCTTAGCAGCCTTATCTGTTGAAATACATACAACCGTTTCTACAGGGGTGTTGTGGTCACTTATACAAGTCACAATGTTCATAGCACCCATAATATTGGTTTTTACGGCTTCGGTAGGGTAATACTCACATGAAGGCACCTGCTTGAGAGCCGCTGTGTTTATAATGATATTTGATTGCATTACAGCAGGCATGAGAGAGGACAGATCACGTACATCACCAATGCGGAATTTTACAATGCGTCTGAATCTTTCCTTTAGTTCCTCATTAGGCTCTAAGTTATAATTCATTTGCATTTGGTGATGCTTACCTTCATCACGAGAAAAGATTGTGATAGCTTTTGGCTCACCAAGTTCAAAAGAAAGAATTCTTTTAACAAGTGTTTTGCCTAAAGAGCCTGTACCACCTGTAATAAGTATGTGCTTACCTTCAAAGGGGAGAGTGTTCATAATGCCTCAATTATATTGTATATATTAATATATTGAATATACCAACATATGCAACCTGTGCAACTTCTAATTAGCCACATTTATCCATTTGTTAATATCCGCCTCAGTTTTTAGAACCCTACTTTTGTTGAGGTTAATTGGGCGTGCTTTTGTATGGAAATTATTTCTTAACGTAAAGCCTATTTTGATCGCAGCCTTTTTTCTGTGTTCTTTGATTTCAAGATAAGTTTTTCAGAAAAGTATTTATAACAGATGAAGACAAGAAATATGTGATTCCTGCATGGTCTAGTTAGGATTAGAAATTTGAATATGTAGCATGAAGATGTTGGGAGCTAAAGAAGTTAGAGGTTTATGTTGGATACTGTATGAAGCAGGTGAGGTGACGATACGTCAAGAAAAAAGCCAAGCTTCAGACTTTATGAAACTTGGCTAGACTCTAATTTGGTTGCGGGGGCAGGATTTGAATTTTTGAGCTAAATAATTAAATTATAATCATTTTAATTGTTGTATTTTGTGTTTGTACCCTCAAGTGTACCCAATAAATATTTTTTGTTACATGTTTTATAAACTTTGCCGATAAAGGTTTTCGTTATGATTTTGATGAAATCATCCCGAACGGTACTATTATACTTTTTTTGGACGGTATAACACTTTAATCAACCCGATCGGGTTTGTTGGGTTGTTATTGGACTCTAATATGTTATAATCATCCCGAAAGGGTTGATTTATGACAGATACAAAAATGGAGCGCCTTGGCTTATTGGTGCGATTAGCGCGAAAAGAGCAAGGCTTAACACAAGAGCAGCTTTCAGCAACAACAGGTATTGGCGTACGCTTTATTCGTGAGTTGGAGCAAGGGAAGGCCTCTTGCCAAATTGGTAAAGTGCTTTTAGTGCTTTCAATGCTTGGCCTTGACGTGCATGTGAAAGGAGAAGCCCTTTAATGGCTGCTCATATTTTGGATGTATATCTTTCTGACATATTTGTTGGCAAATTAAAGCAATCTAAGGGTGGAGCACTTACTTTCGCTTATGATGCATCATATTTGGAGGCAGAAAAACCTGCTATATCTATTTCTTTACCAACCCATGCAGAAAAGTTTAATCCTGATATTGTAAAGTCCTTCTTTTCTGGCTTACTACCAGAAGAGGGGGTGCGCCACCGTTTAGCTGCACACCTTGGGTTATCTGAAAAGAATGCATTTGCATTGCTTGAAGCTGTAGGCGGGGACTGCGCTGGAGCACTCTCACTTTGCCTTGAAGGCGAAAAGCCACAAGAACAGAGCGATGATATTGAAGTTTTAGATGATAAGCGGCTTGCTGAAATTTTAGATATGATTAAACGCCGTCCAATGCTGGCTGGGGATGATGGGTATCGTCTATCACTTGCAGGTGCTCAAGATAAGTTAGCTGTTGGCTTCAAAGATGGAAAAGTCTTACTCATGAAAGGTGGGCAACCTACCACGCACATTCTAAAACCACTTATTGAGAACGTAGAAGATAGTGTTCATAATGAACTCTTCTGTATGAAACTTGCGAAGGCGGTTGGTTTAAATGTGCCCGAAGCGAGTATTCATTATGTAAACGATATGCCTTACTATTTGGTGTCCCGATACGATAGGTCTGTTTCAGAATCTGGCATTGTTACCCGTGTTCATCAGGAAGATTTTTGTCAGGCGCTAGGTTTACCATCAGAGAAGAAGTATGAAAGAGAAGGCGGTCCAAGTGTCTCTGATTGTTTAAATATTCTTAGATCACATACTCTTAAACCTGCGGCAGACAGCATTAAGTTTTTAGATATGCTGATTTTTAACTACTTGATTGGTAATGCGGATGCTCATGGTAAGAACTATTCATTACTATATACTGAAGATAAGCCAGAGCTAGCACCAGGTTATGACTTACTTTGCACAGAGGTTTACCCGGATTTATCCAAAAAAATGGCCATGAAGATTGGCGGGAAATATGAGGCTAGAGACGTGTATTTAAAACACTGGCATAAACTTGTGCCAGAAACTAAAGCAGCTCAAGCGAATATGACGAAGCAGTTAAGCGCTATGGCGGAAAAAACTACTACAGAGGCTAAAGGTCTTGTGAATATACTCGCAAATGAAGGTGTATCTTCACCAATATTTAAAGATATTGTGAAAGCCATAGATATGATGTCTATCAGGTTGTAGATTTAGATTTCTTCCTTAGCTTCCCACTGGTATGTATAAGAAAGTAATCATTATTTTTGATAAGTAGCCTTAACAGTTTTAATGCTAACCTTTTAAAAAAGGTGTTTTTGTAATCTTTTGCAATTGCATCATCTGTTATTTTTAATAAGGAGGATAATAGTAGCTCATTAAAATCTTTTGTTTTTAGGAAATAGTTAGGAAATAATGTTTTTAAATTTCTTTTAATGTCAGTGCTAACCATTACAGCATCTAAGTAAGGGGTTGAGCCAATTTTTTGTTCAATAGCATTGTATGCTTCTAAAGCATTTTTGGAAGTTTCATAGCTATCAACTTGTAATTTAGGTTTCTCTGATGTTTTACTAGTATCTAGTACTAAAACGTGGAATTTTTCAGCTTTATTTTTACTCAGCACTTTAATGCCTTCCTTGTATAAATTGAGCCTTTTTAAAATTCCTGTTTTGCCTTCTAGGTATAAATACTGAAGCAATAGCCTTCCTGAGGATAATGATAAAATAGATGCACTATGGTTTTCATTGGCTCTGAGAAAAATTTCACTGCAGCATTGGAAATACTCAGAAGTAATACTGTCTGCTTTTTTAAACTTAATATGTTTCAGGGTTAAATTACCTAAAGTTTCAACTGTTGTAGCCCAAATATGCTGTGCAACAGTTCTGTACTGTATTTCAATTTTTAATTCTAAATTATTTTTTATACTACTATTGGCGTAAGGTTTATCACCTGTATAGATATACACATCATGGATGCCTCGATACCCATCAGCTTTAGGGCTCTCAATATAGTTATATTTATCTTCTGAAATTAGTTTAAACTTAAATTTAGAGTTTTTATGAATAGACTCTCTAAACTTGTGTAAGTCATTAAGGTCTTTAAAGATGACTCTACATCCGGCTATGTCATGCATTGTGGAAAGGTTAGAGGAGTTTCTCTCAAGTTTGTTTAATATAGTAGGAAACCTTTTTAGCCTTCTTGCTACATATGTTTTGCTTTTAAGTTTCTGCGAGGAAATCCGGTTTCTTAATATGCTTTGCCAGCTGGCTATTAAGTCATTATGAAGCTGGCGCCATTCCTGGATTACTTTTATATCTTGTGCTGAAATTTCTTTACCTTTTCTAACTTTAGATGAAATTTTCTCTAGTTTAGATCTTGTAATCATTTACTCTATCTCATTTCCTATCAATTAATTCAGTTATAGAGCATTAGTAGTTTTTTGTATATTTTTGTTTGCAATATTCAGCAGTACTTACTACTCTTCCAATAGAACAGCAAGCTGCTGTTCTGGAGCGTCACAACTCCTAACGTAAGCGGTGATAGCATCACCGTTATCAAAGTGCTGTCTTCGGTTTAGGCCGGGGGCAGTGCCTCTGTCCAAGGCTACGCCTAAACGGCACTGGCCGTTCTTACGTTCGGTTGTGAACCTCCGGCCACCTTTGAATTATTCAAGGTGGTCAAACTTTATGGAGGAATAACATGGCTTTAAATGATGATTACAAACAAGTTCTTTCTTACTGGGACTTTCTTGAAAGCGCCCAAAACGGCACAATTTCATACTATGTTGATAAAGGTCTAGCTATTAACCTTGCTAATTCTGGTTATGATACTGGAAAGCTGAGTGGTCTGCTCATGGCGTTTGGTGTTTTAATGTTTATTATCTCTATTCCGATGGCCATATGGTTTAGTCTTCTTTATGCATTTATATGTATTGGTAGTTCTATATTTCTTATGAAATTAGCACCTCATCTTCTTATAAATAAAATAAAGCAAGATGCCCTTACAGATCCTGATGCTTATAGATTCCTTAGGGATAGGAACGTCATCATTATTCAATCTACAAAAGAGGAGGGGAGCAAATGAAGCGCTTCATCATACTTTCAATGTTATTTATATCAGGCTGTACGAGCACAGTAATGAATGGAATTATGTCTTCTTGGGAAGGGTCTCATATACATGAAGCTGGTGGGCAGTGGGGATATCCAACATATATTAATGAATATCCTAATGAGAATGTTTATATTTGGGACTACAGTAAGTCAGTTAATATCCCTCAGAGAACAAACTTTAATGCAACTGTAGTAGGCAATACCATAACAGGGACAGCTACATCTTATGGAGGAGGGACATTTCATGGGGGATGCAGAAGGGTTCTGATTACAGATAAGAAGGATATCGTACAAACATGGATGTGGAATGGAAATAACTGCCCATTTTTAGAAGCCATGGAATATTCTAAGTGGAGGAAAAGGGTTAAAAGTAATGAATAAGAATGCCATTGCTCATGACCCATGCTTTGTCTGGCCATGTTTTATCTAAGTTTGGGATGACGTAGTTACCTTTACCTTTCGCCCATGATTGTTTATTAGGTAAATCAACACCTTGTTTTTCAGCGTCCCGTGTCCAGAGATATTCATCAACATCAGCTTGAGATCCAAAAGTGCTATTCTCTAATAATATAAAAAATACAGGCATACTGTTTTTTTGCGCTTCTGTTTTTAGTGGTTGTGCCCACCTTTCTTTCTCATTGTTTAGGTGCTCTTTGAGCCTTCTTGAAATATCTACTGTTTGTCCTATGTATGCCTTAGGTACGGAGGTATCCTCTTTATTCAACGCTACTAACGCATATATTCCGCAGTAGTTAGAATTTTTCTCTCTTTTAACTAGAGTTGTTCCATCCGACCAGCTATTAAGTTGCATTAGAGAGATAGTTCTTTTGTGTTTTCTTTCTTTATTGTATTTGGGGACTATAAGCCTATCTGGTAGGTTTCTAACCCTAACATTACGCCCCCCCTTTTTAGGTTTGAATGACAGATATTCAGAGCCATTCCTTGTTACAATAAAGCCCTGATTTATAATGTAATTAAGTATTTCGCTTCGGTGTTCGAAATCGCCGTTGATGATTTTTTTAGATAATAATTTTTTAAACTCTTGAGTATCCATCTTTAAACATCCATAGCATCATCAAACAGTTTTATGAGAGAGATGATTTTCTCGCTAACACGCTCAATAATGCTTCTGCGTTCTAGAATTGTAGGTTTTTCTTTTAGGCTTTTTACAATGCTGCCACTTAGTGGTTTCTGCCTCGTAAACATGTACTGCTCCACAACTTCTTTTAGTTCTTCACCTTTAAGGTTCTCTTCCTTGCAAAGTTTTTCAATAGCTTTGAAGCGTTCTTCATCCCAGAAGGCTTTGAAGTGTTCTTCAATATCTTCTGCGCTTTTCACATGAGGCATGTTCTCAGCGATAAACTTCTCGATCAGCTCTCTCTTGCTTCTTAGTTTAGCTTCACTACCTAGCAGGTCTATAATTGCTTTTTTCTTCTTCTCTACATCAGGTTTAGAAACTTTTGTATTATTTGAATCGTAGTGCATATCAGCAAGCAATTTTAAAATATAAGTGACATTAACTTCATCACGCTGAATAAGTTCTAGCTCAAAATCTACTTCATTTACAATTGAGGTTGTTTCAGCTTTTTCTGATTTATGTTCATCGTGGATATCAAGGTATTTACTTTTGTAGTCCTCAAACTCTTGTTCAGTTATACCAAGATCATCAAATTTGAATTCTGAGAACCCGCCTAAGATGTTCTTGAGGCGAATAATGGCTCTAAAGGCCTTAATGAAACTTAATACATCCTTTTCGCTTTCCAGGCTGTTTACACTATCAACATTTGGCGTAATAGATTTAAGCGTATCTAAAGCCTCTTGAAACTGCTCAATGTAAGTTTCATATGGCTCCATAATAATGGTTTCATTTGCATCTTTATCTGAGAAGAGGGCGATTGCTTCATCTGTAGCTTTCTTCAGGTTTCTAAAGCATACAATATTCCCATGAGATTTTACTTCGTTCAAAATACGGTTAGTACGTGAGAATGCTTGAATTAATCCATGGAATTTAAGGTTTTTATCAACGTACAATGTGTTGAGTTTTTTAGCATCAAAGCCTGTAAGATACATATTCACCACAAGTAAGATATCTAAACGATCTTTATCTTTGAACGTTTCTTTCTCACGCTCTTTCATGCGCTTGGCAATATCTTTGTAATAGTTATAAAAAGACTTACTATCCTTTGTTGAGAAACTTGTTTTGTACATAGCGTTGTAATCTGCAATATATTCATCTAGCTTTTCACGGGTGTGTTTGTGAGCAGGGGCATCTAGGTTGATATCAAAATCTGGATCATCAATAAGGCCATTGGCATCTTTGTCTTCTTCATTGGCTCCATAAGTAAAGATCGTACCAATGCGCAAGTCATGCTTACCAGCTTCTTTCTTTGCTTTAAATATCTCATAGTATTTAATTAGAGCGTCCACGCTCCCTACGCACATCATGGCACTAAAGGCCTTATTGTGTGTTTTACGGTTATGATTTTCTATAATCCAATCAATGTTTTTAGTGATGTAACCTTCATCTTCAAAGACCTCTTTGGTGTTAATACCCTCTACCATTTCATTCAGAATGGTACCGTCTTTGAGTTTAAATTTACCCCAGTACTCAATAGAGAATTTAAGAACGTTTCCATCTTTAATGGCATTGGTGATGAGGTAGTTATGTAAACGGTCTCCAAACAGGTCTCTCGTTGTTTTACGACCAAGTTGGTTGCGTACAGAGTTCTCTTTAAAGATAGGTGTGCCTGTAAAGCCAAACATTTGATGGCGTGTGAAGAACTCCGTAATGCGCTGATGGGTTTCACCAAACTGAGAGCGATGGCATTCATCAAAGATAAAGACAATACGCTTATCTTTTTGGCTTTCCATTTTCTGCAGGTATTGCTGCTTCTGAATAGCTGTGTTGAGTTTTTGGATGGTGGTCACAATTAGCTTTGTACCATCTGTAAATTGATCTACAAGTTTTCTTGTATTGTCAGTGCCGTCTACGCTACCTTCACTAAAGTGGTTAAACTCTTTTGTTGTCTGATAATCAAGGTCAGCTCTATCCACTACAAATACAACTTTATCAACCTTTGGCCAGCTCTGTAAAATTTGCGCGGCTTTAAAACTGGTGAGTGTTTTACCAGAGCCTGTTGTATGCCAGATATACCCATTCTTTCTGCCATGTTGAACTTGGTTCACAATGGCTTCTACGGCGTAGTACTGGTAAGGGCGAAGCACCATAAGGATTTTATCGCTCTCGTGGAGCACAATATACTGAGCAATCATTTTAGAAACATGGCATTTCTCTAAGAAATCATCAGCAAACTGCGTTAAGTCAGTAATCAGCTCATTATCTTTATCTGCCCAGTAGAAAGTTTGCTTGAAACTTTGCTTGCGGTTGTTGGCGTAATATTTTGTGTTTACTCCATTACTGATCACAAATAGCTGCACATAGTTAAATAAACCATATTCAGCACCGTAGGAGTGCCGTTGATAGCGATTTACTTGGTTGAAGGCTTCTTTGATTTCAAGTCCGCGGCGTTTCAGCTCAATTTGTACAAGAGGGAGGCCATTAACGAGAAGCGTTACATCGTAGCGATTTTCATAAGTGCCTTTAATAGTCACTTGGTTTGTTACTTGATATTGGTTTTGGCACCATTTTGCTTTATTAAAGAACTCAATATATATAACGGTTCCATCATCACGAAGCAGCTCAAACTTATCACGCAGCGTTTTAGCTCTATCAAAAACGTTCCCTTTGTTCAGGTGATTTAGAATTTTTTCAAACTCACCCTGTGTAAAGGTGGTAGCGTTATGCTTCTCAAGCTGAGTTTTAAGGTTCTGAATTAAGTCATCACTGCTAGTGATATCTACGCGCTCATACCCAAGCCCGCTAAGCTGTTTAATAAGGTTGTTTTCTAAAACTTGTTCACTTTGAGTGCTCATGTATTTTTATGCCTAGTTCTTATTAAGGAATTCTGCAACGAAGCCTTTGTCATTAAGAGTTTTAATAATTCCTCTTAGTAGATAGCTATTTGCAAAGTTAATTTGGTAAATACGGCCACCTTCCTCTTTGGGGCAAATCATCTCTTTATCTTTGAGTTTGCCCATAAGGGATGACTTTTGTTGTGGCGTGCCTTTAAAGCCAATTTGTTCAAGGTCTCCTGCTTTTAGCTCCATATTAGGTAGGCGAATAAGAAGGTTTAAAATATCAAACTCTTGTTTCGTGATATTTTCTCTTTCAAGTGCAAATGAAAGAGTAGGCTTTAAAATTTCATTTCGTGTGTAATCTACTTCAAGAAGTTTATCAATTTTTTGAATTTCATTATTTAAACCAAACAAAAAATATTCAGCCCAAGCCAACAGATCATCTTTTTCAAGGCTATCTGCTTTTCCTAGCATTTGGTAATACTTGTCTCTATCTGCATAGAACACAGAAGAAGGATTAATAATTCTGCCTTTATCTACGTTAAATCCAAGTTTAATCAAAAAAGCATAGTTTAAAAGCCGGCCCATACGTCCATTACCGTTATCAAACGGGTGAACATACATAAACCTATGATGAGCAATAGCAACCATGAGGAGCTGGTTTTGCTCTGAAAAATCGCTATTGATAAAGTCAATAAAGCTATCAAAGTATTCCTGTAGCAATGGCAGTACTGGCGGGATATGTTCTGACTGGCTAATAGCAACACTATCTTTTCTTAAATCTCCAGGGTAGCTTGAACCTTCTCCATGGGGAGGTGGCGTAAGTTTTTGTGTTGTTATTTTATGTAAGTCAGAAATAAAGGACCTATTAATAGGCGTTCCAGAAGCGGCATTTTCTTCAATAAATGCCATAGCTTTTTCAATATTTTCTAATTCTTGAGTGCTTTCATCTGGCGTATCAATTTTCTTCTCAATTATTTTTTCAACATATTCTATAAGGGTTGTATTATTTCCCTCAATACGTGCAGAGCCAAGCGTTTCTAAGAGTTGGAAAATATTCTTAAGCTGAAAGAAAACATAAGCAGGAACCTGGCCGCCAAGGCGTCTTGTTCTCAGCTTTTCTAAATTAAGAATAGTTTTTGCAATATCACTATTCCATTCTGGTGTAGGTATTTCAATTTTCATAAATGATTATTTCAACTTCCTAAAAATATTATTTAAATTAAAATAGCAAATATTATTGAATATTAATAACTTTTAATTCTTTCTCATAAAATATTAATTCATATTTATAGGAATATTATTTAAGATATTTTTATCTGTTAATTATATAATATGAATTAATATTGCATGTTTCTTATACAAACATTTTTTGTAATAGGCCTTTTTTGAAGGCTTGCGCCTGTGATAGGGCAGCGTCTACTGCTTCAATCTTTTCATCAATGCCTGATAGAAAGTTGGCGATTTTTTGTTGTTCATCTATTACTGGTGTTTTAATAAGCATATCCTTAAGTGTACTCAAAACAATATATGGTGTATTACCTTCATTTTTTTCTTTCTGAATACGTTCATGTAAAAACTTATTAAGGAAATGTTGAATATAAAAAATGTTTTCAGAAAACTTATCTAATACATATGTCCTTTGATAAGCATTAAATTGCCCCTTGTAGTAATGAATATACCCTACATTTGCACCATTGCCTGAGACTAGTAATGCCTCAGTATTAAAAGCATATTCATTAATGTGGAAATAGTCTTTGGCACATGTGTAAAAACGGTATTTACCCCCATCAACCATTGCGTTGGCATCAAGTTTTCCAGTTGTAATTTCACACACGCTTCCCAACTTTTTTTCTTCCCAGTCTTGGTAAGGCGCGCCGTCGTCTTGCTTGAAGCGGAGGACGCCGCTGAAGAGTTGTTGCATTACCCCTTTTTTATAGGTCGTGAGCGCTTCCTTTTTCTCTCTCAGCGCCGTAATTTTCTCATCCACAGCCGTCAAAAAATCAGCAATTTTTTGTTGTTCATGTGGCTTTGGTATAGATACTTTAATCTTTTCAAGAGTTTTTTTTGATAAGCTAGGTACACCAGATGCTTCGTTGTATTTATTCCAGTTTATTTTTTGGAAAAGCGGGTAAATAAAATAAATATGATTTTTACCAAATGAATGCGTGTAAAAAAGTGTATCAACGGTCCAAAATTTCCCTTGCATCATATAGGGTTTATTAATTGTTCCCTTTCTTCCTATCCCAATACTATCTCCATCATACAAATAGTTATCTACATGTGTCATAAGGCCGCCAGTTCCATATACAGGAATCCCCCCATGACCTAAGTGTTTGTAATCCTTGCCACTAGCAATTTTTAATACTTTGCCAATTTCACTATCTTCCCATTCGCCACTAAACTCAGGAAACCTTAACTCTGGCACATTCTTTTGTATTTCTGTATTCATAAATGTGCCCCCTAAAACGGCATTTCTATGCCAAGTTCTTTACAAAAACCTGCAATTTTAGTGTCTATACCCGCCATTTTATAATCTATGGCTTTAAGTCCTGTAGTTACAGCTTTCAGATCAATCGGCTCTTCTTCCTCAAAGGTATCCACGTAGCGAGGGATATTGAGGTTATAATCGTTTTCACGTATCTCAGCGAGAGGGGCGATGTGGCTATATTTTTCTTTTTCAGCACGCTCTCTGTATGTTGAGACAATTTTTTCAATGTCGCTCTTACGGAGATTGTTTTGGTTTTTCGCTTTTTCAAAATCATTACTGGCATCAATAAACAGAACATCTTGATCTTTTTCTCTGCAGGCTTTAAACACCAAAATACAGGTTGGGATGCTTGTGCCGTAAAAGATGTTTGCAGGCAGGCCAATGACAGCATCTAGCACATTAAGTTCTTCAATAAGATGTTTACGAATTTCACCCTCTGCAGCCCCTCTAAACAATACGCCATGAGGCATAACAACAGCCATTTGCCCATGGTCATCTAGGTGGTAAACCATATGTTGAATAAAGGCAAAATCTGCTTTAGATGCTGGGGCTAAGCGGCCGTACTGCGCAAAACGATCATCGCTGTTAAATGTTGTATGAGCGCTCCACTTAGCAGAGAAGGGTGGGTTGGCTACAATAGCTTCCATCTTTTTTTCTACGTGCTGTGGGTGTGTAAGCGTATTATCCTGCTTAATATCAAACTTACTAAAGTGTACGTCATGCAAAATCATGTTCATACGAGCAAGGTTGTAGGTAGTGGTGTTAAGTTCCTGCCCGTAAAACATGCCAACCTTTTCAGTTTCACCATGTTTGTGGCCAAGTTCTCTTGCAACACGCAGAAGCAGGGAGCCTGAACCGCAGGTTGGGTCATAAACGCTTTTAAGGCGGGTTTTACCTGTGGTGACAATTTGAGCAAGAATTTTAGAAACTTGTTGAGGGGTATAGAATTCGCCAGCCTTTTTACCAGCTCCGCTGGCAAACTTACCAATTAAGTATTCATAAGCATCGCCGAGTACATCAGCTTCAGCGTTATCCAGTTCAAAATCAATGCCGTTTAGGTGTTTTAGCACCTTAGCAATCATCTTGTTTTTAGAAGCAACAGTTTTACCCAGCTTGTTGGAGGTTAGGTCTAAGCTTTGGAAGAGTTTATCAAAATCATCCTCGCTCTCTGTACCCATTGTACTTTGTTCAATAGAGTTTAGTACGCGAGTTAAATCTTCAAGGATAAAGTTATCTTGGCTGAGGGCTTCATCATCACGGTGATCTGCTTCATCAGCCTCTTTAATGAGGCCAGCACCTTTAGATGCAATTTTATGGAAGAGTTCAGATGGTTTAAGGAAGTAACCAAGGTCATCGAGAGCATTTTCTTTTACGGCTGCAATAATATCAGATTTAGAATCATCTAAATTTGCATAGTCTACGCCGTAGTCATTTTTAGCTTTCAGGATAAGTTTTTCAGAAAGGTATTTATAGAAAATAAAGCCAAGAATATAATCTTTGAACTCATCAGCGTCCATGCTTCCACGCAAGTCATCAGCAATTGCCCAAAGTAAACTTTCTAGCTGTTTCTTTTGTTCTTCAGTCATCTTTAAACTCTCCAACCTTTATATAGGTAAACATATGTACCAGATAAAAGAGGGGAGTGTCACAATGAAAGGCTTTTTACAAGGTTTTGAGGACAAGAAATGTGTCATTCCTGCATAATCCTAGTAAGGATTAGAACTTTGAATATGTAGTATGAAGGTATTGGAAACATGATGAGTTAGAGAGTTAGTTTAGTGGTTATATGAATCGTTCTTCCTGAGATAATGGTAAACAATGGTAGTCTTCTTGAGACTGTGTATTTAGTTATAAATACTCATTCATAACTTATAAAAATTGCTGAAGAATGTTGAAACCAGAAATTTACTAAGAGGTAGGCTATTTTTGAGTATAGTCCGCTTTCCGCTATACCCCCGGCCAATCTGATTTGAGCCTGTAAGCGGATCTTGGGGTAGGACATTCTCAGCGTGTATCCCTTGAGTGTTTTTTATGGTGAACCACCACCCCGACCTCTTGTATTATGCATTTTGCACATTACAAGAACTCTGCCGTACGGCTTATGCTCAAGTTCTGGCTAGTTGCTGTCCTCACAGTTCTAACCGGCCCGGAAACCCTTACCCAATCACCCGTGATGGTAAAGTAAAGAAGCCCACGCTAACGGCTTGTTTAGTTCTCCCGGCAAGCCTCTACGGAACCGGTAGCCCAAAGTGGTTTAATACCTTTTAGCTGCGGCGGGCTTTTTTATTGCTACTGTTAAGCCCACGAAACAGGTGGCAACACATTAAAGGGACGTTACCAAACAGACCTTATAGAAGAATTAAAAAAAAGAGCGGTTTTAACCCCGCTCTTGCTCTTTGGATGCAATGAACTCTAAGATCTCAGAATGTTTCCAAGCGGTAATTCTTACTCCCAGCTTTACAGGGCGTGGAAATGTACCATCTTTAACTTTACGCCAAATTGTAGATTTACCCATAGGGAGCATTTCTAGCAGTTCGTTTATGCGCAAATACCTAGAATCTGTAGTGTTCATTTCATGCCTTTCTTTTCTTCTTAAGGAAGACTATGGCATATCATGAAGCCTTATGAAATAGTTTTATCGTTGTTTTTATTTCGTTATTTCAAGTTATCCACAACTTACGCTATACTTTTAAAAAGCTGTGCCTACCGTGGGTGATATTGCGAACAAAAGGAGAATTTTACTTTTTATAAAGCTATCAATAACATGGGAGATATTTCCCCTCTTAAGGGAAGGGCAGTGTTAAATCCTTTTATGCTATTCCTTGAAATATATAATTTGCCCAATAATTAAGCATCTTTCTGCGATCCTCCAAGTATTCTGCTTTATTGTATGTACCAGCGATTTTGTTCTGGTTCTCGTGAGAGAGTTGTTTCTCAATAATTTTTTCAGGAAAACCGTTTTCGTTAAGGATTGTAGAAGCTGTATGCCTGAAGCCGTGGGGGGTAGCTTTGTTATCACTTAGCTTCTTCACATACTTTATGTAGGCAACATCAGAAATAGGCTGTTTAGACTTCTGGCCAGGGAAGAGGTGCTTGCTTGAGCCTGTTATCTCTTTTAATTGTTTTAATGTTTCTATGGCCATATCAGAAAGGGGGGTTATGAAGTCTCTACCCATTTTCATGCGATCAGCTTTAATTGTCCAAACTTCCTTATCAAGATCAAACTCATCCCATGTTGCAAAGCGTAGATCCTTTGGGCGTACAAAGGTAAGTATGTGAAGTTTAGTCATTAGAGCGTTTTGCAGGTAAGGCGGTTCAGCATTAAGCCTAGAGATAAACTCTCCAAGGTCGGCTTCTTTAAGGTGTTCTCGGTTCTTAACCTTATTAGGAGTAATTCTCTTGGACTTTCCTGTTGCGGGGTTAGTTTCTGTAAGGCCAAGCGTTATAGCATCATCAAATATACGCTCACAGTACTGGCAGATACGTTTTGCTACATCAGCAGCACCACGTTCACTGATACTCTCACCAATTTGTGCAATATTCATAGGCGTGACCTTTGAAACAGGAATGTTACCAATAATAGGGAACACATCCTTTTCTAAACGGCTTAAGATGTTTTTAGCGTGTTTAGGTTTCCAGTCGTTATTAAAATGCCAACTACGAGCAACTTTTTCAAAGGTGTACTCACTTGTATTTAGCGCATTTAGTAAGTTTATCTTCTTTTGCTGATTTAGGTTTATGCCTTGTTTTACGAGGTCTTTGAGTTCCATGGATTTCTTGCGGGCTTCTCCTGCTTTTAATACGTCAGAGTAGTCCCCAACAGTATAGATATTCTCTTTACCATTAATGCGGTAGCGAAATTGCCATGTTTTACGAGATTTTATCCTTTTACCATTCTCATCAAAATTCTGCTTACGGATGAGCAAGTAGAGGCCATTCCCATCAGAGATTCTAAAGTCTCTATCCTTGGCTTTGACATTGATATAATAGGTGTCTGACTTCTGAGATGTTAGCTTTGGCATTCTGTACCCTCACTTGTACCCACAAAAATTGGTTTTTTATGGTGTTGTATGAGACACTATGAAACAGGTGAGGTGACGATACGTCAAGAAAAAAGCCAAGTTTCAGACTTTATGAAACTTGGCTAGACTCTAATTTGGTTGCGGGGGCAGGATTTGAACCTACGACCTTCAGGTTATGAGCGTCTTTTTATCTGAATTTATGTATATTTATGATTGTTTATATTTGAATATAAAACAAATAGATAGTTCTTGATTGGTATAAATTAAAACTGTTGCAAACAACTTGAAATTGCTCTACGGTGTAGCACCAGCGTAGCACGAAAGGTGATTTTAATGATATACGAATCTTATCCATATAAAGATGAGCTTCTCAAAATAGCTAAAAGACTAAGAAAAAGAAAAAGCCAAAAACGCTGGCCTGAAGAATCTTTTATTATTATGGAGAAAGATGTGTTCTTTGCATGCTTCATTATTCGCAAATTAATTGAAGCAAGAACAAAAATTAGTAACTCAACAGCTAAGATGCAATTGAATTTAATAAGGTACCCTGTACTAGAAGGAAAGGTACCTAATATTAGAAATAATCATAGGGCTGATGAATTATATGACCTACAAAAAGGTAGCAAGTGCCAACGCAACTTACATGATGTAGTAAGCGAGATTATTCATAGTTATATTCTTATGTTTTCTCTTGGGCAGATGAAGTACTTAGAGGATGATTTTTCAATACTTTTTAACTCATTTAAGCAACGTAGGCAGTCAATTTTTTCAATTCACATTGATGATTTTTGTGATTTATTAGAGCTTATTGGTAATGATTACCCAAGCTCTGGCTCCTATCGGTATAATGAAAGAACTCAAGATTATGACGTCTTATTTGAGTCTTCCCCAGATAAACAAAAGATGATTGATTTTCTACATGATAGTTAAGAAAAACATTACCTTTTATTTAGCTTGCCTCATTTGCTGGATTAATGGGTCCATGTTTATTGCAACTTCTATCAACTTATTTACTGTAGCTGCATTTTGTCATTATGCAGATATAGGTAGCATCAGAGCTGTTTCATTAACTACTATGATACAGTACTTCTTGGTAATGTTCTCTTTGGTTTATATAGGAAAATTCTTAAAAAATACCTTAACAGGGCAGCAAACTCATAAATGGATTCACTCTATTACATTTGATGAGAATAAACGCCATTTTCGTATGTTCTATAGCCCTTACTGGGGAAGCATGTATGGTGGTATGACGGCAATGGGATTGATGTGGATGCAGATTATTCCCCCCGATTTATTTTTAGAAACTTGGATATGTGTTTTCCCAATCTCTTTGTGGGCTTCAATAGTTTTTCATAGAGGCTTAGATGCAAGAAAGGAGCTAGCAGATGCCGAGTCATAAAATCAACTTCACAAAGGCAGCTCTCTCTAATATCTCTATCCCCGAAAAAGGGAAGAGGGATTACTATCATGATCAAAAGGAGAAAGGGTTAATTCTTGATGTTACAGGGGCAGGCTCTAAATCGTTTTATCTATACCAACGTGTTGAGGGGCGTCCTGAACGTGTCTTTCTTGGTAAATTCCCAGATTTAAGCATTGAGAATGCCCGTAAGCTAGCTATCCAGAAGAAAGGCGAGATTGCTTTGGGTAAGAACCCTCAAAATGAGCGTCGTAAGTTTCGCCAGGAGATGACGCTTGGTGATTTATATCAAGAGTATATGGAACGCTACAGTAAGCGGCAAAAGCGCTCTTGGCAGTATGATGAACGAGAAATCCCTAAATATCTTGGACATTGGTTTAACCGTAAGCTCTCTCAAATTAAAAAGAGCGAAATTCAGCTATATCACACCAAAGTACATGATAAGAACGGCCTGTACCAAGCTAATCGAGTGCTAGAGCGTACTCGTGCCATGTATAACAAAGCTATTGAATGGGGCTGGGAAGGTACAAATCCTACAATCGGTATTAAGAAGTTTAAAGAGAAATCTCGTGACCGCTTCATTCAGCCTAATGAGCTACCTTGCCTTATGCGTGCGCTTCAGTCTGAAGAAAATGAAGTAGCCCGTGATTTCATTATTATGGCGCTTTATACGGGGGCACGAAAAACGAACGTGCTTCAAATGCGTTGGGAGCAAATTGATTTTACTCGGAATATATGGCGTATCCCTGAAACTAAAAATGGCGAACCGCAAGATGTAATTCTTATTCCGCAAGCGATTGAAGTGCTTAAAAACAGAAAGCTTCATGGCGCGATTTCCCCGTGGGTGTTCCCAAGTGATAGCAAGGCAGGGCATTTAGCCGATCCTAAAAAGGCATGGATAAGAGCAAAGCAACTTGCCACGATTTACATTTGGGAAGCAGAGCCACACCTAAAAGCGCTGATTGATAGCGTAAAAGAAAGTATGCCTGAGCAAATTGATGTTGGCCGTATTTATAAAGGTATCACCAAAAAAGCTGAAGAGAAAGGCGTTTACTTGGAAGAGGGGCTTATGGATATTCGCTTGCACGATATTAGAAGAACCTTTGGCAGTTACCAAGCTATCAGCGGAGCAAGCCTTCAGGTTATCGGTAAATCGCTAGGGCATAAATCACAACATGCAACACAGGTTTATTCACGCTTACATAATGATCCTGTCCGTGAAGCTATGGAGAAAGCTGGTCAAATGATGGAAGATTTAGGAAATGAACATGCTTAACAGATTATTATTAAAGGGCATCGTTCTGGTTGCTTCTATGTGGCTAGTCTTTTACCTCTCAAGTATGAACGTACCATATTTAGCATTAGTTCCCGTTATTGCTTTTTATCTATTTTTCTTCTGTATGGATGGGATATTCTTTCTTAGGAAGGCAGGTCTTTGTTTTGCTGTATCACTTGTTTACCCAGTATTTGTTTATTATATGGAAGTTATTGATGGTGGAGGCACGTCACGAGAGTTTTTCTATAAACTTAATTACTGTTGTGAAAGTATGTATGAAAGAATCTTTGTATGGCTTGATATTCTATGGTTACTGCTTGTAGCATCCTTCTTTTTGAGCTTCTATTTGGTGTGGCTAACTATGTGCTTTGTTGTAGTAACTAGCTTTTTGGATGTAAGTAAAAATGACTAAATCTAAATTCCCATATGATGGAACACCTGAAGTTGACCTGGTTGCTAGCCTTTGGTACCACAAGATGTCAAATGTGAAGATTCCTGAAGAAGTTCAAGGCAAATATACAAGAGAAGATTTAGCTCAGTATTGCAAAACAATTAAAGTTAAAGAAGGAGGCGAAGCTCATTTCATACAGCTCCTCCTTGCATCAACTAAGGACTATATCCAGTTTGCTGAAGAGTACCCGTATGTACCTAATAGTATTAAGGCTAAACAAATAAAGAAACTGCAAACTAATGTTAAAAGAGTTCTAAAGGACTTAGAGCAAATTAATCATTACAGATCCACAAACAGCCTGTTTTCTTTAGGGCTTAGTCTTGCTGAAGAAAAGCGCTGGCCTGATATGGAGCACACCGAATACTCTTCTGTAGAGTCTCAATTGATGAGATTGCAAATTCTAGATGAAGCTGCCACTGAAGCACTGGGCTGTTTAGAGCAGGGTAAAGAGCCCAAAGAATTACCATCACACACTCTTGGTCGATGGGTATATTTGATGTGTCGTAGTGTAGAAGAGTTTTCTGATATCAAAATAACTCCAGGTCATTATTACAGTGGTGTTGGATATGTTTCAGACATTGTTACTATTTTTACAGAGATTATTAATAAGGTAGATGACTCTGTGACAGAGCAGCAAATTGCTGAAGAGATTAAAAAATTCAAAGAGTTTGAGCCTTCTGTCAAGTTTTGACAAGAAATCTCCTACCAGCTTTTCTTGCCCATTAATTAAGCATCCTTAATGATGAAGTTATGAAATTAACTTTAACAACAAGGGCTGTAATGATGGGCAAATTACTCAAACCAAAAGAAGTCGCCGAAATTCTCGGCATATCAGTAGAAACACTTAACGTATGGCGCTGTACTAAGCGTTACCCGCTTCCTTATGTGAAGTCTGGGCGCTTGATACGTTATCGCATACCTGATGTTGAGGCGTTTATCGAATCACGAACCCAACACGTTTAACAGTTTTCTCTGTGGGCAGTTGACCGCAGCTCATAGAGTTTAAGAGCGAGTAGGTGGCGGTAGCTTTAAGCGCTTGCCGTCACCCTTGTTTCCCTTCATTCGCTCTTAAAACCCAAAGCGGTCTCTGTGCGAAGCACAGAATAAAAAGCATTTTCAATTTAACCAAGTGGGGGCGAACTTGTAACACGCCCCCCTGAGAATACAAACTACAATGGTGAATATAATGAAAAAACTCTATGCCAACTATGACGGCCTAGACGTCGCCTTCCAGTGTCGGCTCCCACTGAAAATTCGTGAACAACTAGCTGAGGCAAAAGCCGAAGCGCTAGAAGATAAGAAAGCACTTGCAATCGCTTTACCTGGTTCAGGCAAAAGTATAGAGGTTCAACCTCATGGTGGGCCTGGAGGTTACCTCTTTGCTTTCAGCACTGGTAAAGATGGTGAAATGTGGTTCGTTAAGAACTCTGATAAGAAAAAGGATTGGAACGTATATGTCTCAGTTAGCAGCCTTAATCTAGCTCTTAACGGGTTTGAACATGTTAAGAACAAGTTAAAGAACATGTTAGAGCTAATGGGTGCAGAAGGAGAAGGGCGTTATGAACCTGTTACGAACACGTTCACAGAGGAACCTTTGGAGAGTATAAGCAGGTTCGATTTCTGTATTGATTATTTAAGCAACACGTTTGAACCTGATGCGAACCAGTTCATTACACATTCTCGCACAACTAAGAAAAGCATAGCTGTCACTCAGGTTGATCGAGGAAAAGAAGTTGAATCTATTACTGTCGGTAAAATGCCTAATAGGCAAGTCACAATATATAACAAGACCGCTGAGATTAAAGTACATAACAAGCTGTACTGGTACAACCTTTGGGGTATTCAAGACCCTGAGCAGCTAGATGGTAAGGTTTGGCGTATTGAGGTAAGGGCAGGAAAGGAAGAACTTAAGAAATGGAATGTTAAGCGCTTTGATCAACTAGAGCAGCTTGCTGGCAATATTGTTGAAAGCACACTAAAAGGCTTAAAATATACAGAAGAGGATCCGTATGATTCTAATCGCTCCAGGTGGCCGCTTCACCCAATGTGGGCAAGCGCTTGCCAAGCGGTTCATCAAGCGCTTCAAAATAACTACTCAAGCGGTGCCAAGCGCTTGGATATCTTACATGGCCTTTTAACAGAAAAAATAGAGCGCTACGAAAAGGGAATAATGGGCAATTTAATTAGCTACTCTGCTCTTACAGCAAGCGAGTTTGAAGCGGTTCCCGAAGCGCTTGATAAACTTGTTCAAGCGCTTAAAGATCAGCTCTTTATTAACCATAACGAACTTAGAGATAAGTTTATTAAAGCACAGCTACGCTGCATGATGTTAGAGTAATGGAATGCCTAATCAGCCTCTTTCGTTATAAGCTTTTTAAGATTATATAAGTAGTTATATTCATTAGTACCTTCTTTTGCTTGAATATCATTTTTTTCAAAATATTCTTTTATTACTAATAGGTTTTCTTTACTTGCGGGCACGCCTTTTTTCTCAGAGCTACTATCGATGATTTTATCAAAAGGCTTCCAATCAATGCTATTTGCAAATACGGGGTTATCTTTAAAGGCCATTGTATAAATCATAAATAAAGTTTCATCTTTCATGATTTTAGCCTTAATGCTCTTAAGGATTTTTGTTTGTATTGGATTAGGGTTATCCTGATAGTATTCTTTTTCCATTCGGTGCAAGACATTGTAGTAGTAGTGGAAAATTCTAATTCTTTCTACAATATTTAAAGAAGAATAATTATTAAAAATATCAAATTTACCTTCATCGATAAGTTTGTTGAACTGATCAATAATTAATTCTGTGATGCTCTTCAAGTACTCCTCATTAAATGAGGTGCCTTCATAATTTCTTTTGTAGGCCCAGTAACAATAGTTCATATAGTCACATGTTCTAAATAGTAGAGAGTAGTCATCATTTTTAAAGCTTCTTCTTTCGTTGCCATTGGCATCAAAAGATTTTTCAAACATAAGCTCAATAGTTTGTTTGTCGAGATTAGCATCGCCTGTAATAAAATCTACTGGTTCAGCTATAAATGAACCACTAAAGAAAGGATCAATATTATTTGCCAAACACTTAACAAGGTATTTAGAGATGTTAGATTTAGTCTGATTATCACTGACATAAATTTCCGGTTCATACTTAACTTTTCTGAAAAACCAGCTAAGTTGTGTATGTTGAAATTTATCCAACACTGGAGGGTAATCAGAGTCTTTAAAGAGATTTAATGTTTCATTCATCTCCGAAGATGTCATTTCGTTATAAATCCAATCCATACTGAAATAACGGTTAAAATATTCGGGGTGTCTAATTTCTTTCGGAAGCGGTTCTGTGTTGGTGATGTTTCCAGGGTTAAGCTTGGAAAAAAGCTTCTCAAGAATTTGTAGGGTTTCTTCACCGCCCCCTTGTTTTAACTCTTCTTTAAGTTTTTTGATTTTTTCAGATTTTTCTTCATCAGATATTAGTCCTGATATAAAGCTTCCGCCAACTAATGTATCTTTATGTTTGATAAGGATCGCTGGAATGTTTGGGCGATAGATTTCTATTAGCTTAATGGTAAATAAATTGGAAAAATTGACGTCATTAATTCTTATTGCCCAATCTTCTAATTTTTGTTGTAGCTTTTTCATATTTCTAATGGACAGCATTTTTTCAAGCGGTTGTCTGTGATATATTGCTGTTGTACGTAATTCTTCTGCTTCACTATTCATATTATCAATGTAAGGCCCCATTATTTTTAGTACATATTCTATTTTATTATCTAGAGCAATGTATGGAAGATCTGTGCAAGTATCATAAAATTTATCTAGATAGTCACTTGAATATTGCTCATGACTGAGCGTGTTCGCTGTTTCCTCATAAGGTGATGAAATTATTGATATAGTGTTTTCAAAAGATGAAGCCATTCTTATGAATTTCAGAAATAGAGATATTTCTTTAGGGCAAAGTCGATCAATATCATCATAAAAAATAACAAGATAAATACCATTATCAATAAGTATTTTAGAAATAAGTATTTTTAAGTGTTCAGGCTCAGAATAGTTTTCAAAAGGTTGCCAATTTTTCTGTATTTCCTGTGATATAACATTTCCATACTTTCTAAGTTTTCTAGTGATTTCTGGGAGCCATATTTCTGAGTTTACTTGAGATGAAATGTCATCATAAATTGAGAGAGCGATTTTCTCTATGTTGTTATCAGTAATGATATAATCAGTAGGTTTTAAATAGATAGGGATAATGTGGTTTACATGCTTATTAGTTCTTTTAATTTCTTTTAGAAAGCTATGGTCTTTAAGACCTTTAATTAGCTTCTGATTTACAAACGTTTTTCCTTCTCCCCACTTCCCATTTAGCCATATAACTGGAGCATTTTGATAGTGAGATGTTGTTTCAGTCTTGTCATCAGATATGTAGCCTTTAATTTTGTTTAAAGTTTCTTCAATAAACTTATTCCTATCAAAAATATCTTCTGGCTCTTTGTAGGGCTTTGAAAATAACACTGTTTTAGTAAACCAATTGCAAAATGTAGCAATCATTAAGGTACTAGCCCCAGTATATATGCAAAACCTTGCGGTTTTTATAAGACTAGTTGATAGAGGCAGCGAGACCCATGTATCTAAATAGGAAGTTATTAGCGGGATTATCCAGGCTATATTTATAAAGGTGCATAAGAGAATGATAGAAGGGGTATCTATTGTGTGAGTAATTAAAATACGCTTACAGTATCTCTTTGGAATGTCCTTAAAAATTATACCTCCAATAATTGCTAAGGTTAAACCAAGTAAAATAGACTGGTGGTATGTAATGCTATTTGCTAAGGCACTAATTCTAAAACTGCTAAGTTGAGGAAACACAATGTGCAGCGATGCTGCAAGAAGCAAGCTATATATAAACCGTCTAAATATAAAACCTATAAGCTTAATAGGTCTTGAAAGAGGATATAGCCATTCAGATAGAATTGTATGCGTGAGTGCGGATAAGATCACGTGGTGTTTCCTATGATATTTTTGTAGCACCAGCGTAGCACGAATAAAAAAAGGACTCAATGATTTCTCACTAGGTCCTTGATCTAATTGGTTGCGGGGGCAGGATTTGAACCTACGACCTTCAGGTTATGAGCCTGACGAGCTACCGAGCTGCTCCACCCCGCGGTAAACGGTATTATTTAGAAACTATTCAGCTGCTGCTGGAGTTTCTTTAGCTGCTTCTGCTGCTGTGCGCTTAAGGATAAGCTTACGCAGACGTGTTACTGAAGGAGAGAACGCTTTAGTGTTGCGGTTCTTTACGTTCTTCATGAACTCATCCAGGCCACCAAACTTATCAATTGTGCGCATTGCGTTTGTTGTCAAACGAAGGCGGTAGTTTTGACCAAGAACTGTGCTTGCGAATGATTTTTCCTGCAGGTTAGGCATGAAACGACGCTTAGTGTGTGCTTTTGAGTGAGACACGTTGTGTCCTGTCATTGGGCGCTTACCAGTGATTTCGCATACTTTAGCCATAATCTTATATCCTTAATTCATCTAGCCATTGGGCTGAATTTAAACTTGTGTATTTCGGCGTGTTTCCGCCAGTACTCAGTGCTTTTACCGAAATGGGGCTTGGTTGTCAAGCCTCATTTTCGATAAAACGCTCTATTTTTACTCAGAACCGTCACTTGGCGGTACATATCCGATAGGGGTGTGATCTATTTCACCCACACTTGGATCCACAAAGAAAACTAACCAGTGCTGGTTTCTGTCTATCTGCGTGTAGCGTCCAAGGCTAATTTTCATCTCATTGCCTTCTATGCGAGGGATACGGATACGTTCACCACGTTTTAAGCGTACATTTGCGCTATCACATGAGATGTTTCTGAACAGTCCTGGCATTGTGCTTATAGACACATCAAAGATATCTTCAACAAATTTCACATTACGAATAGGAGCACCTGATCCTGTAATGTTAGCTTTGAAGTAAGACTCTTCTTCGTCTGCAAGGATGTTGAACTTCTTACAAGTGAAGGTAAGGTCGTAACGCTCTACTTTAGGTGAAATGCTGATTTGCGTTGTAAAGTCATTAAATAGAACCATGCAAAGTCCAGCTACCATAAGGGCAGGGATTAGGATTTTGTTGCTTAAGCCTTTCTTTTGGAAAAGCGGAGCGACAAGCGCAGCTGTGGCCATAACCAAGGTGAAGGCCCAAATGTTATCTGTTAGAAAATGCGCGCCCAGTGTCATGCGGCTGTAGGCGATAAGTCCTGTGTAAGCTGTACCTGCTGCAAGAATAATAAGAGCAGGTTTGCGGCGACGGTGCGTCCATAGTGCAAAGAAAGGCACAGCTAGCATTGCTGCTGTTGCTGTGTGACCACTTACAAAGGCTTTGCCTGAAATTTCTGCTTCGTTGCCTTTAAGGGCAATTGTGGGTTCAATAGGTGTCTCTGCCACAATGGTTGCTTTAGGGCGAGGGCGCTCAACAAATTCTTTTGTCATTACGCTGCAAATAAGGCCGGCGCCAATGGCAAGGGTTACAATCCATGTGGCAGACATGGTACGTAAAGTTTCTGATTTATTGCGCAGCTTAGGCACAATGCTATAGATAAGCGCCAGGAGGGTTATAAAAAGAACTGGCCATGTGCTGTACTCACGTAGCATCCAGCTAAAGTTATCCTCTTGGTTGTATAGGGCAATTGCAAGTTTGTTTTCGTATCCTGTTTGCCACGCAGCTATACTTATAACAACGCTAAGTAGGATGAGTGGGATTGTAAAACGCAGGGCAGATTTGAAATCATTGTGGTTTTGTGCCATTCTTTTTTTGCTCCATAACAAATTAAAATAATAAATATCCGGGGGACAGCATAATGCCAGCCATTAAATTTTTCAAGACGCTTTCTACATGCCAGAAAGTTATGCTTGCAACTCTCACCCTTATGATTTTAAGGCTTCTCTATATAAGTATGGGCCCGTTAGATCTAGGCCCAGATGAGGCACAGTACTGGGATTGGTCTCGTACGCCGCAACTTAGCTATTACAGTAAGCCTGCGCTTGTCAGTTGGATTCATATGCTGTTTGCCAATACTTTTGGTATGCTTGGCGTAAGCGGAGAGGTGCTTATACGCCTGCCTGCGGTTCTTGTTCATGGTTTGAGCGCACTATTTGTTTATAACCTTGCAAAGGATTATAAAGGTCAGACGGCAGGCCTTTGGGCGTTTTCTATGTATCAAGCCCTACCAATTTTTGCAGCAGGCGGACTGCTTATGGTGCCCGATGTTGTAACTGGGATCTTTTGGCTTATCGCGCTTGGTATGCTCTCTAAAATGGATTGGCACTGGACAGATAAAGGTTACAAACCGTTTATTATACTTGGACTTGTAATTGGACTTGCGGGCCTCTCTAAATATAGCGCTGGTATTTTTTATCCGCTGCTTTTCCTTTTCCTGCTTACGGGTGAACATCGCCGTCAGTGGCTTTTCCACCCACATATATATGTAGCAGGACTTGTATCTCTTATTGTTATGCTGCCTGTGTGGGTTTGGAATATTCAAAACGGCGGCGTTGGCCTCAAGCACCTTGCTGGTCAGGCGAGTGGTGAGTCTGGCACAAAATGGCTTGAGACAATGCCTGAGTTCCTTGGCGGACAAGCGGGCATCTGGGGGGGGATTCTCTTTATTTTGCTGCTTGCGGCATGGCATGGTGCGCGCCGCATGAAGGATGAAAAAGCGCAGCTTTACTTCTGGATGAGTTTTCCGATTTTTGCGCTGTTCTTTGTTCTATCATTTACATCTAAAGTGCAAGCTAATTGGCCTGTACTTGCCTGCCTTGGCGGTGTGATTTTGCTTGCTGGCTTTATTGCAGAGCGCGGTAAAGTTATCCGTAAGCTAGCGATCATCGGCCTTGTGATGGGCGCGTTTGTAACAGCAATGCTGCATGATACATCTCTTATGCGCGTTACATTTAAAGCTGTTGGCGCAGAAAGCACGATCCCTAAAAAGGACCCAATGGTTACCCTTAAAGGATGGGAAACAACAGCGCAGCTTATTGATGTGCTTAAATCTCGCGTTGCTGGCGACCCTGTTGTAATGGTTCGCAGTTACGGAGATGCAGCAGTACTGAGCTTTTACCTAAAAGGCCAGCCGCGTGTTGTGTACGCAAACCCAGGCCTTAACCGCATGAACCAGTATGACCTGTGGGATTGGCCAGAGGAGCAAATGAAAAGCAACCTTACAATGTTTGTGGTAGACGCAAACCGCGTGCCGCCTAAAATTGCGGCGCTGTATGCTTCTTGCGGATTTATGCAAAGGCTTGTTGTGACGGACGCTGAAAACATTCACCTGAGAAATCGTAATGTGTTTCTCTGTGGAGGTTACAAAGGCGGACGCCCAGAACTGGCGACGACCTACTAAATTTGAGCGCAAAACAAAAGCCCCCAAGTTGGGGGCTTTTTGTATTTACAAATTGTTCCCTGAGATGATTCGGCCTTGGCCTGTCTCCTGAATCAAAATCGCATAGCCTGCACTTTGGCCTGCTGGAATATTAAACCTTTGGGCAGAGCCATCCCATGTGCCCACTTTATAAAACTTATCGACAATATTGATGTTGCTAAGCTTGCGATTGCGGTTTTCGCCGCGTAGTACATCTGTGCGCTCATAGGGAGTGTATTCTACGGCGATAATATCGCCAAACCCTTTGCCTGCACCAATACTCACGCGAATATCTTTTGCATTTTGAATCAGCGTCACGTCTGGGCGCTCATCAAGCATTTTTGCTTCTGTATGTACAGCCGTAAATACTTCACCTTTGCGTGATCCTACCATTTCTCTCTTGCCGTTAATAACCGCTTGAGGCGTATAAATACTGCTACGGCCCGATAGTTTTTGATAGCCGCGCTGGCGTTTTGTATTTTCTTTGGATGAAAAGGGATCATTCCAGCCAATGTAATTCCAATAGTCCACATGGAAGGAGAGAGGAAGTACAAGTTTCTCATGTTTTTGGGAAAGCTCTTCAAGAACTTTGTCCGCTGGCGGGCAAGATGAACACCCTTGTGATGTGTAGAGTTCAACAACAATTTTTGATCTCGGGGCCTCTTCAGTTACAGCAGTTGCGCTCACAAGGCTTGCAAAAATCGCCAGTATGTACTTCATTCAGGTTCTTCCATGTGTTTGTTTTGCGTCTATAGACTTATACGTATTCGCAACAGTGGGGGTTACAAATCGTTTCAAAAAAATGACACGTGCTTGCCTAGGTGTTTGTCTGTGCTAGACTTTTCGGGCATGACGCACTTAACTAATAAAAGAACAGGTTTATACATTTATGGAATTTTCATTTTCAACAATTTTTTGGATTGTTATCGCTGCTGTAGCGGCGTTTGCCGTAAGAATCTACAACCGCTTGGTTGCGCTCAGACAAACACGCCAAAATGCATTTAGCGATATTGATGTGCAGCTTAAACAGCGCTATGACCTTATCCCTCAGCTATTAGAAACGGTTAAGGGCTACATGAAGCACGAAGAAAAATTGCTCACAGAAGTAACAGAAGCACGCACACGTGTGGGCAAAGCAGGGGGCATGGATGAACGCGTTGCAGCGGAAGGCGTGCTTGGCGGCGCGATGATGAACCTTTTTGCTGTGGCAGAAAACTACCCAGACCTTAAAGCCAGTGATAACTTTAAAGAGCTTCAAAGTGAGCTGAGCGATATTGAAAACAAAATTGCAGCGGCGCGCCGTTTCTTTAATAACGCAACAAGCGAGCTTAATACCTATGTAGAGCAGTTCCCTAACGTGCTGATTGCACGCATGATGAACTTCCAGCAACAAGCATTCTTTGAATTGAGTGCAGATGAAGCTGATGCGGCGCATAAAGCACCAAAGATTGAGTTCTAAAACACATGACACAGTACGCATCTGTTGGCCTTAAGCAGCATATTTGGAAAAACAATACCCGTTCCGTTATGCTGCTTTGTGGCTTTCCGCTTCTTATTTTTATGACCTGCTATCTCACCCTTGCTCTTTCTTCATTTTGGATTCAAACGGAGTTTGGCAGTGCAGATACGGGCGCTATTTTTAACCAGTCGTTTTATACAGTACTTCAATATAGCCCGCATATTGTAGGCTTTTGTGGTGTTTGGTTTCTGATTGCTTACCGCCTCAACACGCGCATTGTGAATAAAATGGCCAATGCTGACCTTGTGGGTAGAGATAAATACCCAGAGCTTTACAACATGCTAGAAAACCTGTGTATCTCACGCGGGCTACCTATGCCTTGGCTTGCTGTTATTGAAAGTGATGCACTTAACGCTTTTGCAAGTGGTATTAACCGAAATACTTATACGGTGACTGTGACTACAGGCCTTATGGAAGCGCTGGATGATGACGAAATGGAAGGTGTGCTCGCGCACGAGCTTACACACATTATGAACGGTGATGTGAGGCTTCTCATCATCTCTATCGTGTTTGTGGGTATCTTTAGTATTGTGCTTGAGTATGTGAGCATGTTCCACCGCAATAGGCGCTACCGTGTTCGCTCAAGCAGCAACAAAAAGGGTAAGGGTAACCAGCTGGTTATCTTTATGATTGTGGCTTATATTGTGCTGCAATTTGCGAGTTTGCTTGCGCTTGTTATTCGCTTTTCGCTCTCTCGTAAACGAGAATATCTTGCAGATGCCGGCGCTGTGGAGCTCACCAAAAATCCGGCTGCACTGGCCTCAGCTCTCGAAAAAATCTCAGGGAAATCCAAAATCGAACATCTACCAGATGAGCTTGATGCCATGTGTATTGAGCACCCGCCATACATGAAAGGCCTCAACTCAGGGCTCTTCTCGGTCTTTGCAACGCACCCACCCATTGAAAGACGTATCCGTATTTTAAAGGGTATGGTTTAAATATAAAAAGCCCCCAAAACGGGGGCTTTTTATAATCGTTCAATCAAATGGGAACTGATGTTTTTTATCAGTACGGTAAGCACCAGGGTGCTTAATTAACGTATCCCGAAAGCTTTGCAGCGCTTTGCCGTATTGGTTTTCACCTGTCCATGTTTCAGGCGTCAAAATCTGCGGATCATCATAAGAAGCGCCAATACCAATAGCATGGTCGCTAAATGCATAGGCGAGCTCCTGCCTGCCGGTCTCTTCAATAACATCATCAAAGAACTTTTGGCCTTCGTTAGTGGTGTAATAGGTCAGCAGAATGGTTTGCCACTGGTGTGCGTGGTTTGCTTCCCAGTGTGCTACATTAGGGTTACCTTCAAGGACGCGCCTTACATAGCCTTCTAAGGCGAGGTGGAGGCTGCTCCACATAAACCAATCTTCATCTGCTTGCTGAGGGGCATGTTCGTGTAGCTTGCCCATAAGTGCAAGAAACGTTTTCTTTTGTGCTATTACTTCTGCTGAACTGCCCTCAAGGCATGCAAAGAGTTTACGTTGAAGATAAGCAGCGCCAAAGGAGGGGCAGTTTACCTCAGATGAAACGGGGTGGCTGATGGAGAAGCTGCGCGGATAGTTGGTGCTCATAAAGCAGCCTGCATGAGCAAGTACAATATAAGGATAAGGTTTCTGCATAGAGAACTCCTGTAAGAAATGGAAAAAAGATGATGTGATGAGTTTTGTATACATGGAATGCGTGGGAATGGCAATATGAAATTAAAAAAGCCTCCCGAAGGAAGCTTCTTTAAGTGGCGGGCGCAGAGGGATTCGAACCCCCGAAGGGCGTAAACCCTTGCCAGTTTTCAAGACTGGTGCATTCAACCGCTCTGCCATGCGCCCGAAGAGACAATATGCAGGGAGGGGATTTCTGTCAAGTGAGATTTTTTAAAAAATGAAGTTGATTGCCTCAATAGTGGGCATTTAAGGCTGAGGGCATATATAGAGAGGCCTTAAAATATGTTTTATAAGTTATATAACTCTATTTATACAGCCAAACTTCAAGTGACAAGTCGCTGAAAAGCTTATAGTATGCGCCCTATGTTTGATTATACGTTCACAAAGAGCGCACGCTCAAAAAGCTTTAAGCTTAAAATTAGCCCAGAAAAGGGCCTTGAAGTTGTAGGGCCAAGGCAGCCCAGCGAGCGTATGGTAAAGGGGATGTTTCTCCATAATGAAGGCTGGATAAAATCTAACCTTGAGCGCATTAAGCGTATGCCAAAACCTAAAAGCCCCTTAGACGCAGCGCCGCCAACAAAAATTCAATTTCCATGTGGTGATCTCTGTTACACAGTTAAAATGTTAGAACCAGCTCTCGTTGCGCGTGTAAAAGAGCAGGGGGAGACACTTTATATTACCCCCGATGAAAATGGCAACTGGCAAGAGGCGCTCTCTAAATGGGTGAACAAACGCGTACCAAGTGTATTGACGCCAATGCTGGAAGACATCAGCAGCCGCACAGGCCTTAAGTTTGCCCGCACTCAGTACCGTAACCAAAAAACACGCTGGGCAAGTTGTTCAACCACAGGCACTATTAGCTTGAATCGTAGCCTTGTGTTCCTCAGCGAGCCACTTGTGAAGTACGTGATGATCCATGAACTATGCCATACCATTCATATGGATCACAGTAGTGACTTTTGGGATTTAGTGGCTGTGCATGATCCTTTTTATAAGGCTTTTGATAGCGCTCTAAAAACGGCAAGAGCCGACTTTGTGCCGGATTGGTACTGTTAGGGGTGGGTGTAATAAGACCCATAAGGCCTAAGCCTATCGAACAACTGAGAAAGCCCTTCTGGCCTTTTTCTTTTATGTAAAACGCCTCCCCCTTGAAATTGTAAAATACCTGCCTATATGTAAGTGGTAACTCAACTGTTTTCCCTTTTTACCTTTGGAGGTTATCCCTATGGAACTTGCACGTGAAAATGCAAAGCTGAATGCTGAAAAAGCGCTTATGAGTATCTGCATGTTGATGCAGCATCCTGGGCTTCTTTCTGTTGCAGGTATCGCGAGATGCCTGGAAGAAGCAGTTGAAGAAGCTGATGCAGCAGAGGAGCTTTGTCGCTGTAGTCAAGATCTGACATACAGTCAAGTCGTTGAAAACATGTATGACCTGCCGCTGGCAGCCCCAATGAGGGATGCTTTTTATCCACCAAAGCCCAGCTGGATGAGCATTCAAGTTGAAAATCTCAAAAAGGCTTTTCACTGCAAAATTCAGGTCAATGTGATTAAGGCTCATGAGGCCTAAGCCTATCGAATAACTGAGAAAGCCCTTCGGGGCTTTTTTCATTATATAATCTTGAAATAAAAGCTTTTATACCTATATAAGCTATGAAATTGGAATAAACGAGTGTGAGCGCAAGTGGGCGAACCAAAAGCCTTTGGGCTTTTGAACGGTTTAAAACATTTTAAAAGCAGTGCGAAGCCTGTTTTTACAAAAAAGAAGTTTTAAACCAAGATAGTACTCTTGCGATGAATTTTGTTTTGGAAATTTTATATTTCAAAAACAAAAGGCATGGAGCAAGGAAAACTACCCTTCTGTCAAGTGAAAAAATGCACATTTTTTAAGCAAAAAGTGCTTGAAAAGTAGGCAGGGATTCAGTACTCTTGCTTCTCGTTACTCCGACTTCGGAAAACGCTCAAACCACTAAAGAAAGCACGTCAGCGTGACCCTTGCGCCTACTATTGGAGATATTAAACTTGATAACCCGGTTGCTCTTGCACCGATGTCAGGTATTTCTGATGCACCATTTAGGCTGATTTGTAAGGAGTTTGGTGCGGGCTGGGTTGTGAGTGAAATGGTGGCCTGTGAAGCCACTGTCCGTGAAGATTCTATTTCTCGCCAAAAGGCAATTTTCCACCAAGGCCAAGGCCTAGCCAGTGTTCAGATTGTTGGCGCTAACCCTAAAAACATGGGCGTTGCTGCTAAAATTAATGAGGAAGCTGGCGCTGAAGTTATTGATATTAACATGGGGTGCCCTGTAAGGAAGATTGTAAACCAGATGTCTGGTTCGGCGCTGATGAAAGACCCTGAGCTTGTTGAAGAGATTTTAAAAAGTGTTGTTGATGCAGTTGATATTCCTGTGACGCTTAAAATTCGTACAGGCTGGTCAGAAGGCATGAAAAACGGCGCTGAAATTGCAAAAATTGCAGAGCGATGCGGCATTAAAAAGCTATCTGTACATGGCCGTACGCGTGAGCAAATGTACAAAGGCAAGGCTGACTGGGCTGAAATTAAAAAGATTAAAGATGCTGTAAGCATTCCTGTTATTGCGAACGGAGACATTATTACCCTTAACGATGCAGTAAAAGCACTTGAGCTTTCTGGCTGCGACGGCGTTATGATTGGCCGCGCTACGCAGGGACGTCCTTGGTTTCTTGGGCAAGTGGCACATTACCTGCAAACAGGTGACGTCCTGCCAGAGCCTGATGCTGAAACACAATGGAATGTGGTAAAGCAGCATTATAATATGTCTCTGGATTTATACGGGGAAAATAAGTGTGTTCGCCTGATGCGTAAAAACATGGGTTGGTACACAAAGGGGTATCCTGGCGGTGCTGATTACCGGAGAGAGATGAATAAGCTCACCACTGCGGATGAAGTACTCGGCCTTACAGAAGAGTTTTATAATACAGCGGTTCAGCAAGGTTTTACACCTGAGAACCCACACGTCAAATCTACTGAAGATTCAGTAGACACATGCCTGCCAAATGGCAGTTCTAGCGAAGAGCTAAGCGCACCGCTAGATTAAATATAGGCCTCTGGGAGAGGCCCAACAAAAACAATAAGAATAAGGGGACATAAGAATGACAACAACTCAAACACCTAAAGAAAATAGAGTCTTCCCAGTTATCAATGCTGATGAGGGTATCTCTGAAAGTCTGCCGGATGCTGTCAATTCTTGCCTAGGGCAATACTTCAACAACCTTGGTGGCATGACACCAGCGCCAGGCCTTCATGGTAAAATTATTGAGCAGGTAGAAAAACCGCTTATTGAGCATGTACTTCGCTATGCGCGCGGCAATCAAATTCGCGCTGCTAAAATTCTTGGTATTAACCGCAATACGCTTCGTAAGAAAATTACCGAACTAGAGATTATTATTCCAAAGAACAGCAACGTTCACTAAGAATAGAACCTTCACCTTATGAATTTGCAGGCTTTTATATGGGTACTTAGTCGTATGACAACCGCCATATATGGCCTGCTTCTTGTTGCGCTGGCCTCAGTTGCGGGCACACTACTTGTACAAGGGGAAAGTGCGGCTAATTATGATATGCGCTTTGGCGAATTTTGGTCGGGCGTCTTTCAATTAAGCGGGCTTACACACTTGTTTAGCTCTTGGTGGTTTTTAGGATGCTGCGCCTTTATTGCGCTTTCTGTCAGTGCGTGCTTGCTGCATAGCGGCAGGCTTATACTGCGCAAGCTTCTCCATGTACCTGCTATTCCTAATTCGATTCCTAAAAGGCTTGAGGAAATACAAATAAGCTCTCAAACGGCTACTTCTATTGATACTTATGCACGTCGTACTTTAGCCATTAAGCAAACCTCAAAAGAGGGCTTTACAATATACCGCCTTGGCCGTCTTAATCGCATAGGCTATTTTGTGCTGCATATTAGTATTCTTGGTGTTATTGCAAGTGCGTTTGTTTCTGGCGTGTTTGGTTATAGGGGCATTGTAAACTTAACTGAAGGTAAAGGTTCTGCACAAATTATAGTGCCGCAAGGCGGCAAAATGCGCTTTGATGAGCTGCCCTTTACAATTGTGAACCGTGGATTTGATGTGCAATACTACGCATCAGGTATTCCTAAATTTTATGAGACAAAGCTAGATATTGTTAAGGATGATGCTCTTGTATTGAGCCGTACTGTACAGGTAAATAAGCCTGTAAGGGTGGGGTCTTACACCTTGTACCAATCAGATTTTGGTGATGCAGGATCAGAAGTTTCAGGGAGTGTGCTTAATTTATATCAAAATAAAATCAATATGTTTAATGGAAATGTTCATGGTGTTTATGAAGATGAAAATGTGAGTCTTGAGCTCATAAATGCCCCCTTGCATGTGACATCTAAAATACTAGAAGAGGGCGCCGCTGTGGCGCAAACCAAAAGCGATGGCGCTGCTGTAGATTATGTGGTGAAGCACCCAAGTAAAGGTCAGCTCGGTCTCAGGAGCTATCTGAACCAGCCAAATGTAATTGGTATTATGGTTGAGCAAGATGTTTACACGCCTGTATTTCTTGGTTTGAGCCTTGCGAGCCCTGATGGCTGGGATGTTGTTGAAACTGTTATTTCTCAAATCAATCCTGATGATGAGATAATGTCTCCTCAGCGCTTTAGCGCGCTCGCTCATGAAAAGGTGAAGGCATATCCAAAAGATGAACGGCTTTCGCTTGCGCTAAAAGCTTTGCAGACTGTGCGCGTTATACAACAGTTTGACCTGAGTGTTTTACTCTATGCTGAAACTGTTGAACCTAAGCTTTTTAGCGGCATACAGGTAAGCTATGACCCCGCGGTACATGCCTTTTGGGTAAGCTCTGTTTTACTTCTTTTAGGGGTACTGCTGATGATTTACTTTCCGCACGGAACAGTTTATTGTGTGGACTATAAGAACCGCGCCCATGTATTTGTGGACGCTGGGCGTTATACAAACCGATTAACCGCATGGATTTTAAACATTGATGCATCGCATTAACCATTTGGCTTTTTTAACTGTCCTTTGTTTAGGGGCATTACTGTTGTTTGTATCACCTTCTGCTTTTTCTGAAATAGAACGCTATGAGTTTAAAACTTTAGAAAATGGAGACGTAATCCTTTCAGGCTTTTTTGAAGATAAAGATAAAGCCTTTTATAATGCTGTAGTAAGCCAGCTTAAAACAGGCGAGCTTCTTGATGTTGTACTTATGGTTGATGTGCGTGCAGAAGGCGTATGGGGCAAAACCAAATCTCTTTTCTATAAAGAGAAAAAAGTTATCCATAAGCGTTTATCGCTAGATTTACTTACAGATGAAGTTTCTCTCCATCGTAATAAAACGTACACTAGCATTTTGCCATTAGAGGACCTTATGCCATCTATTTTGTCGTTCTCTCATTTGCAAATTCTTGAAAAAGAAAACATTCGTAAAGAAGACCGTTACCTTGTTCATGTTTCTCTATCCTTCCATAGAGGCGTTATAGAGGAGGGGGGCATCTGGGCACGCCTTGGTAGCCTGCCACGTCTTGCGCTAAGCTATATTCCAGAAACATTTATGAACCCAACTCTCAGCGCTACGCTGAGCTATAAACATTAAGACTTAGGAACCTGATCTTTGAGAACATCTGTTAAAGCCATTATGAGCCGTGTGATACATGCAAGTAGCTGGTTTATTATTGCGCTTTTAATCTTCCTGCTTATCGCTTCTGTTGCGGGTATTATGATTGCGCCTAATGTTTCTGGGGCTATCTTCCTTGGTATTGTTGCAGCGAACCTTTTGCTTGTTCTTATTGCAAGCCTTTATATTGGTAAAAAATTAATTGAAGTATTCCTTAAACAAAAAAATACCCTTATTGGTGCTAAGCTCCATGTGCGCCTTGTTGGTATATTTAGTACCCTTGCATTTATGCCAACACTTGTGGTGTCTGTAGCTTCTATTTTTGTATTAAACCAAGGCCTAGAAACATGGTTTTCTGACCGTGTAACACGGGCACTCGATGGCTCGCTTGAAGTGGCTCAGTCTTATTTGAGAGAGCAGCAAAAAACGCTTCTTCTTGAAAATAAATCCATTTTAAGTACACGCCCTGTGGCTGATGCTATCTTACTTTTAGACGAGCGCGGACTTAGAGAAAGCCTAGAGCAAGAAAAACTCTCTCGCCTTATGAGCGAGGTTTACGTTTTCCAAACAGATGGTACGCTTTTTGGTGGCCCGAGTGCGGGCGATGTTATCCTGCCTACAGCAGTACTTAGCGCAATCCGCCAGCCTGTACCGGGCGGAGAGACCCACCTCTCTTTCCAAAATAATCGTATATATGCAGTTTCGCCAATTGGCACACGTAAGGTACTGGTTAGCGCAAGGCTTATTGAACCGATTCTTGTGGCCCGTATGAACGAGACCGAGGAAACTTATAGAGATTACTATGAGCTACGCTCTCGCAGAAGCGCTGTACAGTTTACTTTAACACTTGTTATGGGCGCTCTTGCGCTTGTAGCACTGGCCTCTGCTATTTGGGTTGGCCTCACGCTGGCTCGCAAAATTATTACACCTGTAACAGACCTTGTATTTGCTACAAATAAGGTAAGTGCAGGGGAGCTAGATGTGCGCCTTGTACCGCAAGATGATGATGAAATTGGCATTTTAACCCAGTCCTTTAACCGCATGACTGGCCAGCTTCGCCAAAACAGAGAGCTTCTTGAAAAGAAAAACAAAGAACTAGATGAGCGCCGCCGCGGCATGGAAGCCGTACTGACAGGTGTAACATCTGCCGTGGTTGCTTTAGATAATACAGGAACAGTTATACTGAGTAACCGTATTGCTGATGAGAACTTTGGCCTTAAACAGGGCGAATGCTTGAGCAACCATAGCGCCGAGCTTTATGACGTATTTGAAGAGTTTATTGATAAACTCCCTGAAATTGAAGAGCGTAAAATTTCTATTTATATGAATGGAGAAGAACGCCGCATGTTACTACGCATGGTACCTATGCGCCAAAGCCGCGCAAAAACACAGGCCGTGGTGATGACAGTGGACGATATTAGTGACCTTTTAAGCGCGCAAAAAGTTGCTGCATGGGCAGATGTAGCACAGCGCCTTGCCCATGAGATTAAAAACCCTCTCACACCGATTCAGGTGAGTGCGGAGCGTCTTAAACGTAAGTACACTAAAATTATGCCAGAAGACGATAGAGAGCTTTTTGGGCAGCTGACTGGCACAATTGTTGGGCGGGTTGAAGATTTGCGCGAAATGTTAAACGAATTTAGCGATTTTGCTAGAATGCCTGCGGCAAAACAAGAGGTTAGCGACATTATACCTCTGATTAAGGAGGAAGTGTTGCTTCAGCAGCAGGGCCGAGAAAATATCGCATACGAAAAAAATATTTCAGTAGAACATGCGGAAATAGATATGGATAAAAGCCATATTAGACGGGCACTTACCAACCTTTTGGAGAACGCCGCAAACGCTGTTAGCGAGCATCCTGATGCAAAAAATCGTGTGGGATTGATAAAACTTGTTGTAGATATGTCACAAAGTGGTAGACTGTTGTTGTCGATTGAAGACAACGGGGTCGGCATCGCTGAAGATGTAGACCTAGATAAGCTTTTTGATCCTTACGTCACAACGCGTAAAAAAGGGACCGGACTCGGTCTTGCGATTGTAAGACGTGTAATGGATCAGCATGGCGGACAAATTAAGCTATGCAGGCGAGAAGAGGGCGGCACAAAAGTCGAACTGAGCTTGCCAACAATACATACTTAAGACCAGTAAATAACAAACTAAAAAAAATGGGGTTTTTATGATGAGCAATTACGTGCTAATTGTCGATGATGAAGAGGACATTCGTTCCTCACTTTCAGGACTACTAGAAGATGAAGGCTATAAAACTGCAACAGCATCTAGCGGTGAAGAGTGCCTTGACATTGTAAGTCAAAAACTTCCAGATCTTGTGCTTCTTGATATCTGGATGGATGGCATGGACGGACTTGAGACATTGTCTCGCCTTAAACGTCGTGCGCCAGATCTTCCTGTGATTATGATTAGTGGTCACGGTACAATTGAAACGGCTGTAACAGCGACGCAAAAGGGCGCTTACGACTTTATTGAGAAGCCGCCATCTGTAGACCGTCTTCTTCTTACATCAAGCCGTGCAATCCGCGAAACGCAATTGCGCCGTGAGAACATGCTACTGCGTAGCCGTGGTGGTGAAGTACAAGAACTTCTTGGTATCTCATCTGAAATTGCAACTGTACGCCAAACGATTAAGCAAGTTGCTAGCGGTGAAAGCCGTATTATGGTGACGGGTGAGAGCGGAGCTGGTAAAGAGGTTGTTGCACGTCTTATCCATAAAGGATCACGCCGCGCAGACCGTCCGTTTATGTCAATTGCACCGGGCGCTGTTTCTGATGCAACATTTGATATGGCCCTCACAAGTACGCTTGTACAAGCAGCAGGCGGATCACTTTTCCTTGATGAAGTGGCTGACCTTACGCCTCACATGCAGGCAAGACTTCTTAAATTCCTGCAGGATGGTCGTATCCACGATCCTAAAAGCGGCGGACAGATTGAAGCTGATGTACGTGTGATTAGCGGAACGTCTAAAGATATTAAAGAGCTTGTAGATGCTGGTAAATTCCGTGCGGATCTTTACTACCGCCTCAACGTGGTGCCAATCCATGTGCCGGAGCTTAGAAAACGCAACACGGATATCCCTACGCTGGTTCAGAATTTCCTTAAAATTCTATCTCCAGATAGTGGTTCTATCCCTAAAATTGCGCCAGCAACAATGGCAATTATGACAAGTTACACTTGGCCGGGCAACGTACGACAGCTACGTAACCTGATTGAGTGGATTATCATTATGCATCCAGGTAAAATGATTGTGCCAGATATGTTGCCACCAGAGCTTATGCGTGGTGACGGACTTGACACAGATATGATGGAAAAAGCGGTACAAATGCCACTACGCCAAGCCCGTGAGTTGTTTGAGAAAAATTATCTGAACAACCAGCTTGTACGTTTTAGTGGAAATGTATCAAGAACCGCAGATTTCGTAGGGATGGAGCGTAGTGCGCTTCACCGTAAACTGAAATCTCTTGGCGTGGATACACGTCCAGAATAGCGGATTTAAGCAATCCCATTTAAAGGGCCTTCTTGTCAGAAGGCTCTTTTTTGTGGGAGAATAAGAAAATATTAAAAATAATAATATAAGTTTTAAAATTTATGCTAAATGCCATTGTTGTCGGAGCGGGTGAGGTTGGTATCTCCATTGCTCAAAACTTAAGTGCAGAAAACCACAATGTGGTGATGATTGATCATGACGCGCACAAGCTTCAGCAAGTGTTAGACGTGGTGGATGTTCAGATTGTAGAGGGCGTGGGCTCTCACCCTGATGTACTTGAGCAAGCCGGTGCAGACCGTGCCCATCTTTTGATTGCAGTGACGCAGTCTGATGAAGTTAACATGATTGCCTGCCAGGTGGCGCATAGCCTGTTTGGCATAAATAAAAAAATTGCACGTGTACGAGATATGGCATATCTCAACATTACGCATAACAGGCTTTATAACCGAGAGGATATGCCTGTTGATGTTGTTATTAGCCCTGAAAAAGAGGTTGCAGACGCTGTTGTGCGCGCGGCTGAAGTTTCTGGCTCTTTTGATGTGACCTACATGGCAGGCAATACTCTTGCTCTCATAGGGCTTAAAATACCAAAGGAGTGCGCTTACCTTGGCGTCAAGTTCAGGGAAGTTCTTGAACGCATTGAGCATAACTTCCGTGCGATCTCTATTTTTAGGGAGGATCGTGTTATTTATCCGCGCGGTGAAGACCATCTAGAAGAAGGGGATGAGGTTTATCTTCTTTGTAAACGTGATGATAGAACCGCGGTTATGGAAGAGCTTGGCCACCAGCATAAACCTATACAAGATGTCATGATTATTGGTGGCGGGCATATTGGTTATGAAATTGCACTGCAAATGGAAGCGCGCGGCGTGAATTTGCGCCTCATTGAAAATGATCTGGAACGTGCAAACTTCCTAGCACACCACTTATCTCATGCGGTTGTCCTTTATGGCGACGCCCTTGATAGTGATCTTTTAGTGCAGGAAAATGTATCTGCTATGGACGCAGTGTTTGTCATGACAAGTAACGATCCTAGTAATATTTTAGCCTCTATTAGTGCGCGTAAATTTGGCGTTGAAAATGTAATTACACGTGTGGCAAGCCGTATGCTTATGCCTCTGGCTGATACGCTTCATCTTGATAAAGTTATTTCTCCAAGAGAAATTACGGCTTCACGTATTCTTCAGCATGTACGCCGCACAAAATCTCGCGTGGAAGATTTGCATTCTATTCACCAAGGTAAACTTGAAGTGATTGAGCTAAAGGTGACATATAATTCACCATCTCATGGTAGAACTGTTGGCAGCCTTGGCCTTTCTGAGGGGGTTAAAATCTCAGCTGTTATTAAAGAAGACGGAACGGTATTTTTCGCTGAAGGCCATATTCCAGTAGAAGAAGGCGATACGCTTATTCTTGTGACCCGCATGGAATGTATCAATGAAATTGAGTTGATGGTGTAGCATGCATTATCGAATGATATTTTATGTTCTTGGCGTGTTTGCCTGCGGCTTTGGGGCTCTTATGTCTGTGCCTGCATTTGTGGCACTCTTTTTCCAAGAGGGGCAAGCGGCACGTATTTTTCTAGAAATATCTTTTGCGACAATGGTGACTGGCGGTGCGATGGTTATCATGATGCGCGGCACCAATAAAACAATGACGCATAAAGATGCTTTTCTTCTTACGTTCCTTACATGGTCCGTGCTTTCTATTATTGGAAGTTTACCACTGTACTTTACTGGTGCAGCCCCCACTTTTATTGATGGATTATTTGAATCTGTCGCAGGTATTACCACCACTGGTGCAAGTGTGCTTAGCGGCCTTGATTCTATGGACCATGGTGTCCTGCTTTGGCGCTCTATGCTGCAATGGATTGGCGGTATGGGGATTATTGTCCTTGCTGTTGCCGTGCTTCCTTTTCTTGGCATTGGTGGTATGCAGCTTTATAGGAGTGAAATGCCAGGCGTTACAAAAGATAAGCTCCAGCCGCGTATTAAGGAAACAGCCAAACTGCTTTGGATTGTTTATCTTGTACTCACAATTTTATGTGCAGCAGCTTATAGCGTTGCAGGTATGGGCACTTTTGATGCCATTGCCCACGCTTTTACAACGGTTGCTACAGGGGGCTTTTCAACGCATGATGCATCTATAGGACATTTTAACTCTTTCTCTATTGAAATGGTGGCCGTGCTGTTTATGTTTTTAGGCGCTGTAAACTTTAGTTTGCATTATATGTTTTTAACCACCAGAGGGCGCGTGGTTTATGCAAAAGATTCTGAATTTAGAATGTTCCTCATTCTTGTTATTTCAGCCGTTGTTGTGCTTAGCGTTATGTTGATGTACCTTGAGGTATATCAAGCATCAGAGGCCGTAAGGTACTCTCTTTTTAATATTATGGCGGTTATTACCACAACAGGATATGCCACAGCAGATTATAACGCATGGCCTGTACTTGCACCCATGACAATGCTTGTGCTCATGTTTTGGGGGGGGTGTTCTGGCTCAACAGCTGGCGGTATGAAAATTTTGCGTATTATGATGATTGTTAAACAAAGCCAAACAGAACTGACAAGGCTTTTGCACCCAAGTGGTATTGTGCGTGCAAAAATTGGAAACAGGACCATTTCATCTGAAGTTATGCAAGCTGTTTGGGCATTTGCAGGCCTTTACCTTGTTACCTTTATTGTTATTTCTATAATTATGGCTGCCTACGGCCTTGAGCTGGAAACAGCTTTTAGCGCAGCGGGGGCAACATTAACAGGGCTCGGACCAGGACTTGGAGATGTTGGCCCTGCCAGCAACTATGCAAGCGTGCCACAAGGTGCTAAGCTTGTGCTCTGTCTCTCTATGCTACTCGGGCGTTTAGAACTGCTTACACTACTTGTATTGCTTATGCCTGCATTTTGGCGTAAATAAATTTGCAACTTACTGTGTTATTTTTTTCACAGGGGCAGAGCTTTTGTTTGTATATATAAGGAGTAAGGCTTGAGTGCAGGCCATGTGTTGTTTACTATGTACTCACGTGTCCTCATGTAAGAGATACGTCAATAATAAAAGATAAAGAAAGTTGCCACATGTCTAAAAAGGACGATAAGACAAATAATGTCCAGGATGTGTTTTTGAACCATCTCAGAAAAACACGTCAACCATGTACTGTGTTTCTAACAAACGGTGTAAAGCTTCAGGGTAAGGTGACATGGTTTGATAACTTTTGTGTAACGCTTACGCGTGACGGTATTACTCAGCTTGTTTACAAACATGCTATTTCTACTGTAATGCCAGCTGATGCTTTCCAAATGCATGACATCCTTGAGATCGATAACGTCGGTAACGAGTAAACGTGGATGAACAAAAAGATTTAGGCACAAACTGTTATGTGCTGCATGTGGACCTTCCTCCCTCAGCGGAGGAGGGCAATTTGCCTTCTCTTAGATCTAGCGAGGATAAACTTTCTGAGGTCATTAACCTTACAGAGGCTTTAAACCTTGAGGTTGTAGAGTCTTCTTCGGTAACGCTAAAGCGTATTAATCCCAAAACATTTATTGGCGGCGGTAAAATTATTGAGCTGACCGAATACTTTGAAGAGCATGAGATTGATGTGGTTGTTGTGAACACAAACCTTTCACCATCTCAGCAGCGTAACCTTGAAATTGCTTGGGACAAAAAGGTTGTAGATCGTACAAACCTCATTTTAGAAATTTTTGCAGACCGTGCCCGTACAAAGGCTGGGCGCCTACAGGTTGAGCTTGCACATTGTATGTTCCAGCAGAGCCGTCTTGTGCGTGCATGGACACACTTAGAGCGCCAGCGTGGTGGTACAAGTAAGACAGGTGGCCCCGGTGAGCGCCAAATTGAACTTGACCGTCGTATGATTCAAGAGCGCATTATTAAAATTAAGCAAAGCCTTGTAAGTGTTGAAAAAGAGCGAGAGCTTCACCGTAAGACTCGTAAAAAATCTCGCATCCCTGTTGTTGCGCTTGTAGGCTATACCAATGCTGGAAAATCAACACTATTTAATGCGCTTGTGGGCGATGAGGCTGAAGCAAAAGATATGCTCTTTGCGACGCTAGATCCGCTTATGCGCCGTTTTGTACTCCCCAATAATGAGGCGATCATTGTTTCTGATACCGTTGGTTTTGTAAGCGATTTACCGCACCAATTGGTAGATGCTTTTGCGGCAACCTTAGAAGAAGTTGCCGGCGCAGACCTTATGATTATTGTACATGATGCGAGCAGCCCTGATGCGGATGCGCAGTATCAAGATGTGTGCGAAGTGCTTAAAAATATTAAAGCTGATAAAGTTCCTATTATTCATGTTGGAAACAAGATGGACCTTGTTGAAGGCGGATTTAATTTCAGCCTTCCCAAAGGGGCTCTGCCAACATCTGCTGTTTCAGGTGAGGGGGTTGAGCCTCTCATTCATAAAATGACAGAAACACTATTTGGGGAAGAGCAAATCTTTATGTTTCATGTTCATGCCTCAGAAGGTAAGTGGTTGGCTTGGATGCATGCACATGGAGATGTGTTAAACAGCAACCTCGATGAAGATATTTGGCATATTGAAGTGAAACTCAATACCGCTACAGCAACGATTCTTCAAGAAGAAGCGCCGCATATTTACGAGACACGCAAAAACATGAAAAAGCCCGCTTAAATAGCAGGCTTTTTCTTTGTCGATTAATATTCAATATTGACTTCAAGTTTTTTGGCGCGGTAATAGGCCATAACCAGAAAATAGATCAAAACGCCAAGCATGATTATGCTCATTGTCATGGCAAACATAGCAAGACAAGCACCGAGTATGACCCCTTCTAAAGTAAGGGAAATCAGCGCTTTTGATTGTTTAGGGTGGTAGAAAGTGCCGGGCTTTGCACTGGGGGCTTTATAGAGAGCAACCATGCCAATGATGTAGACCAGCAAAAATAAGAGGATATTGATCCCAGTAAGTAGCATGCCAACCACACCGCATACGGCGATGTATTGCAAACTTTCGTGAAAGCTGAATGTGCGTTGTTTCATAGGAGAACTCCATAAGGAAGAGGAAAAGAAGATTATATTTAGGGCCAATCTATGCAAAGCGAGTCTTTGGGTCAAATAAAAAAAAGCCTGCTTGTGCAGCAGGCTTTTCTTGTGAACCTTTTCAGGTCACATTTCGATATCGACAGGGTCGCGCTGCGCGCTGATATACAGAAAAAAGCCCATGATGCCCAAAAAAAGCAAACTGAGCATATCGTTAAATAGAACGGCGCGCATTAAAAGCTCACCAATGGTATTCCCAAGAAAGGTCATCAAGATGAATCCATAGGATTCCCAAGGCTTGACGTATCCCTGCTTACGTTCCATGAAGAACATGGCATATAAAGCAAAAATAAAGATGCCAAGGCCAATATAATGCATGACAGATCCAATAATAAACATGAGGGCGATAGTTACAACAGCAACAACACCTGCATATTGGAGTTTTTGTTGAAAGTCCCAAGAAAATTTCATGAGAAGTCTCCGTGTAAAAAAAGGGAAGAGAGAAGTAAGTTCAGCCCCAACATAGGGAAATGCCTTGTGAAGGTCAAACAAAAAAGCCCGCTACAAATAGCGGGCTTTTTAAATCGCTTAAGTGAGCTTTTGCTGGTAACGCTCAAAATAGCTCATACGTTTGGTTTGTACGAGTTTAAAGTTATGCGGGCTACGCCGAATGACCAGTGTTTCCTTAGGCAGGAGTTTATCAAGTGGTGCTTTGCGCCCATCAAAGGATAGCAGCGCACGTTCTACGCCAACACGGTTGATGGTTGCAATGACCTCCATATGGTAAGGCACGACCAATGGACGCGCTGCCCGAGACTGGGTGCAAATGGGTGTAAGTGACAGGGTTTCCTGCGATGGATGCATCACAGGGCCAGCCGCGGAACGGTTGTAGCCTGTTGAGCCTGTAGGAGATGAAAAAAGCATACCATCCCCTTGGCAATCCTTGAACACCTGCTCCCCGCCAACAGTTACGTCAATATCTACTGGTGGGTCATGCGGGTGCCGGTTAATAACCACTTCATTTACAAAGGGGAAAGTTTCATACCCAGCAGCAGTTGCCAAAAAGTAGGGGCGCTCTTCAATGTGGTAGTTACCTTCAAGCACTTCGCAAAGGGTTGCAAAGGTATCATCGCTGTTGGTATCTGTTAAAAAGCCAACAGTGCCAAAGTTTACCCCTAGAATAGGAATGTCTTTTTTATACAGCGCATAAGCCCCATGCAAAAAAGATCCGTCACCGCCTAGCACCACAGCAAGGGTGCTTTGCTCTTCCAGCATATTAACGGGCTTTGTCGGAAAAGGTGGTCTATCGGAGCCAAAGTGATTACACACAACAACGTTTACACCGCGTACGTGAGCAATATGGCTGATTTCTTCAAATACAGGGTGGTCAAAGGTCATGTTTGGATGCATGAACAGAGCTAAGGTTTGGAACGCATACATGTGCGCCTCCTGTAAAAAAGGGAAGTAGAAGTTAGGAATACTTTATTATGTATACAGAGGTTAAGGTTCTGTCAAGATTTGCGTGTGAGGCGATACTTACTTTTTAGTGGAATTGCTATACCTACAAGCATGTAACACAGGTGCGCAACGGCAAAGCCTGCTACAAGGGCAAGGTCTGGATAAAATGGCTTAAGGGCATAGAAGGCGGCAAAGTAAAACAGCACAATTAGGCACTGGAGAATAAAGAACATCTGCGTACGGCCAATATAGATATAAAAGAACCGTAAAAAATCCCCCACCAAAAAGATAGGCAGCGTAGCGCAGAGAATGTAAAAGTTTATATCGCGGAGCTCAATACCAAAGAGAAGCAAGTCAAACTGAGCAACGCCAATCACAAACACTGCAGCTACAAGGCCAATGGCATAAAATAGCGGTGGTACAGCCATAATGCGCATATCAAAGTCTTTTAGCTTTTTGGGATTTCTATGTTTAATACGTGTCAGCACGTACTGGCTTACAGGCGTGGATATCATCTGGCAGGCCTGTACCAGCATCATGGAGATTGTAAGCTTTGCAATGGCTGTTCCTGGGGCCAAAATAGGGGCCATAAGAATAGGGGCACGCATAAGGAAGCTTGAAAGCAAAAAACTAAGCCCCGCAAAAAAGACGCTTTGAAACTGCTTGTAGAGGTCACCTAAATTAAAGTTAAATTGAATAGGCTTAAGACGGTGGAAAATATAAGCCGAGATAGCAAGGCGAATAAGTGTTGGCGCAGACATAGCAAGCGCAATGTGGTTCAGCGTTTTTACATCATATATAATCATCACAAGCAGAACCGAGAGCATTGTAATAAAGGCTTCTGCCACGCGCAGTGATGTTTCAAGCAGTTCATGCTTCCTGCCGCGCAGCATATGCATAAAAGGATCAGCAAGAGAAGGGTTGGCTGCAAATAGCGCCAACGCCATACCAAAGCCAAATAGCTCAGGGCTTAAGTTACCTGCAATATGCGTAAATAGAATAAAGGAAATAAAGCAAGTGATACCAAATATCACCCGGTAGCCCAGTACCGTTGCAATGTTCCTATCTTTTTTGAAATACTTATCATCAGAGGCATGAATGGTAAGTGTTGTGTGCAGACCAAAATCGCTCACAGAGTTAAAGAAAATAGCAACTGAGTAAAAGTAGAAGAACGTATTAATAGCAGGAACACCAGCAAGGTAATGACTAATCATTGCAATGGTTGCAAAACGCAAAATCGTCATTAGTGCATTATTGGAGAGAACCAAAAATACCCTTTTGAGATGTTTAACTGGCAAGTTCATCATAAGTGCGAGTGTTCCTATTACTTAACCCCTAAGCGGGATTAAAATCCATCTCTAAGTGGTGCAATTAAAATTTCAACACGGCGGTTCGCTGCGCGCCCTGCATCTGTTTCATTGCTCGCCACAGGAAGGCGCTCACCCATGCCACGTACAACAAGACGGTTACTGAGCACGCCATCGCCCATCATAATATCTGTTACAGCTTGTGCGCGGCGCAATGAAAGCGCTTCGTTATATGTTTCGCTGCCTCTGCTGTCTGTGTGGCCAATCACATCCACATATGTGCTTGGGTAGCCGTTTAAGACATCTGAAATGTTACGAATCACGCCATAAAAATCTGGCTTTACTTGTGCTTTGTTAAAGTCAAAGGTAATGCTGTTGGGCATATTAAGAAGAATATTATCGCCCTGACGCTCAACTTCTACGCCTGTACCTTGAAGGCGCTGATTAAGTAGAGCCTCTTGCTGCTCCATGTAATTACCAATTACGCCGCCAGCCAGAGCGCCAATACCTGCACCAATGAGCGCATTTTTGCGTTTATTGCCTGAATTTTCTGCGCTAATAGCGCCGCCTAGGACGCCAAGTGCTGCACCAAGTACTGCGCCAATAACAGCGCTATTGTTTTCATTGGTTTGCCCGTTTGGGTGTGTGCCTGTTGTTGTACAGCCAATAAGAAGTGCGCAAAGTGCAAGAGAGAAATAAGGTTTCATAAAGTGTGCTTTTAATTGTTTATAAACTAGGGGTAGTTTTGGGATGATGCGCACATTTGTCAACCCTTTAAAATAGGCGTATATTAAGATTCTTAAAAGAAAGAGCAGGCCAATGAAACATCCTTACATATTACATACGCCAAAGGGCGAGGGCGCACCTATATTTTTTGATAGCCCCCATAGTGGTAAAAATTACCCAGATACGTTTGAGTATAAACCTGCCATGCACGTTATGCGTACTTTGGAAGATATGTATGTGGAAGAGCTCTTTGGGGCAGCGCCATCACTTGGCGCAGGGTTTTTAGAAGCTACTTTTCCGCGCAATTTTATTGATTTAAATCGCCAGCTTTCAGACCTTGATCCTTCAATGGTAGTGGGCGGCTGGGTTTATGTGCCAGCTATAGAAAGCAGGTATGCGCGCACAGGCAAAGGCCTTATATGGAAGGAAGCCTACAGCCATGGCGCTATATATAAAGAGCTTCTCAGTAAAGATGATGTGGAAGATCGTATTGAAAATTATTACAAGCCATACCACAAAGCGCTTAAAGAGAAAATTGATGATCTGCATATGAAGCATGGTGTGGCGTATCATATCAATTGTCATTCTATGCCAGGTATAAGCAGCGGCGGTGAGCTAGATGACAAGGGCACTAAAAGGCCTGACGTTGTGGTAAGTGACCGTTTTGGTAAAACAGCTGACCCTATCTTTACAAAGTTCATTATGCATGCCTTTCAGGACCATGGCCTAAGTGTTAAGGAAAACGACCCATACCAAGGCGGCGAAATTGTTGCACGGTATGGTAAGCCTGATATGAATATCCACAGCGTACAAATAGAGCTAAACCGTGATCTTTACATGGATCACCAAACGCTAGAAAAAACAGATGGCTTTGATACCCTCCAGGTGATTGTAAGCGATGTATGCCGTCAAATTTGTGAGTACGCCAAAGGGACAGTTCCTGCAAAGGTACTACCAGAAGGCTTGAAGGATCGTAGAAAGAGTGGTATACAGTCGGAATCACCCTAACTTCTTTTCCTTTTAAACTGGAGACAGCAATGTCTAAAAATGACAATCCAAAAACTGTTGCTGAAGCGCGCGCAACCATTCAAACCCTGGAAGCTGAGGTTGAACGTCTCAAAAACCCTGCATGGCCAAAGGCTGCGCCAGGCTGCGGTGTTTTGTTGCATTATACTGATGCTGACGGCCAACCTTTCATTCTTTATTCTGAACGTGGTACCGAGCATGGTAAAGGCTACGGCATCACTGGTGGCGGCTTCTTCTCGGTTAAAAAGGCATTGCCTTACCCGAAAGACTACATAAAATCTGCCGTGCACAACGTGGTTTTAACTCATGAACAGGAAGCCTTTCGGGAACTTTGCGAAGAATTCCGAGACCAAGGACAAGATGAGAATGAGAATGACACTTTTGAAGAGGTACAAGGCAAGGCTACAGCCTTTGTTAATATCTTGACCTTCAGCCGTTTCTTCCATCTTTCAGAGCGGATCTGTGGTTTTGTTGTCCGTACTCCTCATGACCCGCATAACCAATACCATGATTGCAACTTTTTCTCTTGTGAAGTCAGTGAAGGTGAAGCACAAGCCTTGTTGGCAATTCCTGGTAATGCTGAACGCCCAAAGACCGTAGCTCTGCCAGCAAACAAGGCTAGCATGGAGCATGTCATTGAGAGACTCTTTCATGCTCATGAGGCTGAGCCAATCAAGCTGCTTGCGCAATATCTGATTGCAAAGCAACAGCTAAGTGATGCTGGCATCCTCTAATCGAAATTAAAAAGCCCTGCTGTAAAAGTGGGGCTTTTTGCTTTATAATAATCTTATGAAAGAAAACCCATCCATTTTAGCAGAGCTGAGAGACCTTATTTCTGAGGTTTCAAATTGCCTTAAAGAAGAAGATCATGAAACAGCCATTGCCTTTGTAGAGCAGTTTATCTTGCTAGAAAGTGATGGTGCTTTTAGTGCACAAAGCAAGGTATTAAGCAGCCATGTATGGGATGTAAGTGCGCCAAGCGACTCTCTTTCAGCAGACAAAATTTCAGAGCGCGCGCGCATGAAAGCATACACTGATCCTGATTTTGGGGCAGGGGCTGTAATGATGCTTATGGCAAATACCGGAGCCACGCTAAAAGAAAGCCCTGCCGCAGTTATGGCATACCTAGAAGTAGGAAACTTCCTGACGGTTCGTAAAGATGAAAAGGTTTTACAGGTTGCGCGCCATAGTTCTTCAGAGACGCTTCGCGGCGGTGCAAACGCAACGGTGAGCGTGGGGCTGACCCTTTCAGAAAAGCATCATGGTGAACTTATTGCGCTTCCGTCTGAGCCATTCATGGCGATGGTTACAGCTGAGTGGATCGCTATTATTCCAGCAGAGAAAGAACGTTTTAGCCTTAAAACCTTTGATGGCGGCCAACTGATTGAGTATTAATTCTTTTTATAATTACCATGTATACATTGACGGCTATGTTTAGCTAAGATAAAAGAAATCTGATTTATATATCTACCTCTCTTTTTTCTTAATCCTTATAAGGATACTTCTATGAAGCCTAGTTTTGGTGCCGTTCGTAACGGCGATACTATCACTTTTACTGCCAGCTATATGGCGCCTGCAACCAACTATAGCTTTGTTATTGAGCAATGCTTCATGGAAATTCCTACACCAGAAAACACATGTTTACTTGATGTGAAAATTGACGGTGCTAATGGTATTGGCGGCTGCGCTATGACGCAAATCAATGGCGAATTTGAAATCAACGATCCCAGCGGTTTGATTACCCAAGTCAAGTTTAACTTCCAGGGAGCTTGGCTTACGGTTGACGTTGTGACCCGCTGTGGCACTTAATAAGGGGTAAAGTTTACATGGCTTATCGATCTCGCATCAGAGCGTGGCGTAATGGAGATGCCGTTGTTTTTCGTCTTGATATTGCAGCAACGTACACGCTGTATGAAATTTTGATTGAAGAAACGGATGTTGGTTCTTCGCCTCCTGAGGATTCTTTCTTTCTGAAAGTTGAGGTGAACCCTGTCGGCCTTGCTGATAGCCATGAACAAGTAGATCTTTGGAAAGAATTTACTCTGAAAGACCCTACAGGCCTTGTGAACAAAATTTGCTTTCACTTTGAAGGCGAGTGGGACATGGTAACTGTTGACACTTGAGTAATCGAAAAAAAAGACCCGCAATCCGCGGGTCTTTTTTAGTTATCCCAGTGAAGCTTGGCTCTTAAAAGGTCAAAGTAGCTCATACGGTTGCTATGAATAATTTTTATCATGTGCGGGCTTTTTTCAATGCTTATGCTATCCGTTTCTTTTAGCTCTAATGATGTTTGTCCATCAAGGCTTAAAAGCCCTTCTGGTGTTTTAAGTGTCAATTTAACGGGGGCATTTGCTGGCAGAATGACAGGCCTAAAAGTAAGTGTGTGCGGGCTAATTGGCGTAAGAAGTAATGCATCCACCCCAGGGTGAACAATAGGGCCACCTGTAGAGAGGCTATAAGCTGTAGAACCTGTTGGCGTTGCTATAATAATGCCATCAGCGCGGCGCTCTGTTACGTGTTCTCCATCAACTTTTACATCAACTGAAAGCATTTTATGGTGCGGCATACGGTTAAGGACAGCATCATTTATAAACGGAAGAACCGTATCCCCAATGCGCGCGGTAAAGTAGGGGCGGTTATCAATTTTAAATTCCCCTGCAAGTACATTGCAGATTTTTTTGTAAGTATGCTCTGCTGGTACATCCGTTAAAAAGCCAAGGTGGCCAAGGTTAATACCAAGGATAGGAATGTTTTTTCCGTATAAAAGGCGGCTGGCATTGAGAAATGTGCCATCTCCGCCAAGCACCACGGCCAGGGTTTCATGGTCTGTAAGGTGTGCGGTTTCTTTACGGGGGAAGGGCGCATCTTCAAGAAGCTCTTCTTCTGGGGCGCAGACAACAACATTTATCTCTTTTTCAGCGGCGCAGGTTTTAATTTCCTTAAATACATCATGCGCAAGGTTTGTACCTGGCTTAATAAAAAGTGCGAGTGTTTTAAATTGGCTCATCATGTTGTCCTTATGGTGCCCGGCTTAAATTTTTTGTATATTTTTGTATATGAGGATTTGTATGATAGACAATTTTCCTCACTTTCGATATTGTGACACACAATTTATTTTAAAAACACGTTTAAGGAATAATAAAATTATGTTTACAGCTTACGCACAAACAGCAGCAGGCGCAGCACCAACTGGCAGCCTTCTTATGGGATACCTACCATTTATCGCAGTTATTGGTATCTTTTACTTTCTTATCATTCGCCCTCAGAACGCACGTGCTAAAGCACACGCTGAGATGGTTTCTAGCCTAAACAAGGGTGACAAAGTCATTACATCTGGCGGAATCCACGGGGAAGTTGTAAAAACAAACGAAGACATGATCTCTCTTACAATTGCAGAGAACACTATCATTACTGTGAATGCAACAAGCATCTCTGTACGTTCAGAGCTTGGTAAAGCCTCACAAAAAGCTGCTAAAAAGGCCGCTTAACAAATTAAAGCAAAGGATTAAGAACTGTGCTGAATATACCTGTATATAAAAAGATTTTTGTTCTTTTTGTTGTACTGTTTGGTCTGACATATGCGCTACCAAACTTTGTCGAAAGTGAATATCTTCCAAATAAGAAGATCAACCTTGGCCTTGACCTTCAGGGCGGTTCTCACCTTGTGCTTAAAGTAGAGCTTGCAGACCTTGTTGCAAGAAATGTAGAAAATCTAGCGGATGATGTACGCCGTGAGCTGAGAGACAGCGAAAAAGGCCGTCTTACAGTACGTAACTTTAAAGAAGTACGTGGCGGTGTGCGCTTTAATGCAACAACTGAAGATGTTGCTCTGCTCGCCGTTGAGCGCCTTAAACGTTCTGTACGTGATGCAGAAATTACGCGTAACGACTTATCTGTAACAGTAAACTACACAAATGACGCCATTCTTCAAATGGAACGTAATGCACTCTCTCAAACACTTGAAATTTTACGTAACCGTGTGGATGAGTTTGGTGTTGCTGAGCCAGTAATTCAGCGCGAAGGTACAGATCGTATTATTATTGAACTTCCAGGGGTGGATGATCCGGCTCGCGCTAAAAGCGTCATTGGCCGTACAGCGCAGCTCTCTTTCCACCTTGTTGTGGATGGGGTTGATGCAAGCCAATACGTAGAACGCCGCCCGCCAGCAGGTACAAAGCTTCTTTACATGCAGGAAAAGCAAGGCGATCAGGTTTATAACCGTCCTATTCTGGTTGAGCGCCGCGCAGCCCTTACAGGTGAGCGTCTTGCAGGTGCAAGCGCAGGCTACTCTAGCCAAGATAATGCACCGTCTATCTTTATTGATTTTGACCGCTCTGGTTCTCTTAAATTTGGCCAAGTGACATCTAAAAATGTAGGCAGACGCCTTGCGATTATTCTTGATGATATCGTTTATAGTGCTCCTAACCTTAATGAGCCTATCCTTGGCGGTAGCGCTATTATTAATGGTGATTTTTCAGTTCAAGAAACAGAAGACCTTGCTACAGTGCTTAGAGCTGGTGCGCTTCCTGCGCCTGTTGCCATTGTAGAAGAGCGCACAATTGGCCCCTCACTTGGAGCTGATTCTATTGCCGCAGGTAAAATGGCAATTATGGTTGGGTTCTTGTTTATTCTTGTTGTGATGTTTGCTTTCTATCGCGGGTTTGGTCTTGCAGCTAACGTAGCGCTTGTGTGTAACGTTATTTTGATTCTTGGTATCATGACACTTCTCGGCGCAACGCTAACACTCCCGGGTATTGCTGGTATTGTTTTAACCATGGGTATGGCAGTAGATGCCAACGTTCTTATCTTTGAGCGTATTCGTGAGGAATCTAAAAAGGCAAAATCTGTAAGTGGTGCTATTGATAATGGCTTTAAGGGGGCGTTCTCAACTATTATGGATGCCAACGTGACAACACTTATTGCAGCCGTTGTTTTGTTTGCTATTGGTAGTGGCCCCATTAAAGGGTTTGCGCTTACGCTGTCTGTCGGTATTGCAACCTCTATGTTTAGCGCCATTATGATTACACGTATTTTAGTTGTGACCTGGCTTAACAAAGCCAAACCAACAACGTTGAAAGGATAGTTCTATGATTAAACTTATTTCGGATAGCATTGATTTTGACTTTTTAGGCAAGCGTAAGCTTGGCGCCATCCTTTCTATGGTGCTCTTAGTACTAACGATTGCGCTGCTTGTCACGCGCGGCCTTAACTGGGGGATTGATTTTACGGGCGGCATGCTGGTTCAGCTCCAATCTGAAAAAGAAGCCCCGATTGCTGAAATTCGTAAATCTCTTGTAGATAATGGCTTTGTAGGGGCAACCCTGCAAGAATATGGCGCACCAAACGAGTTTCTTGTTCGTCTGCCTGTATCCAACTCAGACACAGAAGAGCATGGCGGTAATATTTCAGTAGCGGTTGCATCTTCAGTCGCTGCCGTTGCTGGCCATACAGACGTACGCCGTACAGAGTTTGTTGGTCCGCAAATTGGTGACGAGCTGAAAGAGAAGGGGATTTTTGCAATCCTGCTCGCTATGGGATCCATTCTTATCTATGTTTCTGTGCGTTTTGAAATTCGTTATGCTATGGGGGCTGTTATAGCGCTCGCTCATGATGTTTTCTTGACGGTCGGTTTCTTTGCGCTTATCCAAAAAGAAGTGAGTATGCCTGTGCTTGCGGCGCTTCTTACCATTATTGGTTATTCTTTAAATGATACAATTGTTGTATTTGACCGTGTGCGTGAAAACTACCGCGGCAATCCTAAAATGAAGATGGTTAATGTGCTAAACCTTAGCTTAAATGAGATGCTAAACCGTACGGTGATGACCTCTCTTACAACGCTTGTGGTGCTGCTTGCACTGTACTTTTTTGGTGGGGAAGTCATTAACGGTTTCGCTTTAACTTTGATTTTTGGTGTAATTGTGGGAACATATTCATCAGTATTTGTTGCTTCTCCTGTGGTACTATGGATGGAACGTTACATTGATAAACGCCCTAAAGAGCCGGGCGCTGAAGATATTGACTACGCGGCGATTGCTGCTGGTAAAGTAAAAAAATAAGAAAAGACAGACCTCATGCTTAAATACGGACTTTTGCTCACAGCTGCACTGACAGCTATTTCACCACACTCTTTCGCAATTGAACGCGACGTGGAAATTGAAATTCGCCGTCTTGAGCAAATGGTTGGCCGTGAACAAGAAACCAGCCGTCAGCTTCTTCAAGATGTTCGTAGTTTACAAAGACAAATGGATAAGCTGATTAAAATGATTGAGGCTGTTGAAGTGAAGAAGGATGAGCTATCTGACCTTGTTGCCAATATGCAGAACGTTGATATTGCCAATTTGAAATCTGGCCAGCAGAACCTTTACGATAACATTGATGTGCTTAACTGGGGTGATAAGCAAAGAGATTGCCCAAGCATTAAAGCAACGCACCAGCAAATTAAGACAATGATGCGTGATGATGACAATGTAACAACAAAGTCTCTTTGCTATGATGGTAAAATTCTGCACCTTGAGTCTTCTCTAAACGTGGCACCTTAATGCCTAAAAATTTAACTGTTTTATGCTTTAGCATCATACCTGTTATATTATTGGGTACGGCTATAATTCAGGATATTAAAAATGTAACCTTTATTTTTTTGATCCTAATAAGTCTCATTACATTTTCCTTTTATCTTATATATTATACTTTTTTATGTATGAAGGCAGGGCGCGCATGGATAAGGCTTCCTGTATGGTTTGTTTATAAGTCAGACTCTCCTGTATTATTTTATATCGCGCTAACATTAAATTTTACTATATCAATCATGGGCTCTTTTGGTTTGTTATATCTCACCCTTTTAGCTATTTTTTAGAGGAACTGTCATGCCTGAATTTCCAAATACACCAGCAACACTTGCAAACTGGCAAGAGTACATTAAACAGATGAAGCTTGAGCGTGGCTTTAACACTGACGATAAGATTAAAGAGTGCTTTTTACTTGTAGAAGAAATAGGCGAGCTTTTTAAAGCGATCCGTAAAAGTGAGGGCTGGCGCATTGATAGCAATGCCAAGGCACAAGATAATGTAGCCCATGAACTGGCGGACTGCCTTATTTTTCTTCTAAGCATAGCCAACCAGCACGATATTGATGTTGAGGTAGCCTTAAGAGAAAAAGAAGAAATTAATAATACCCGTACATGGGTAAAAAAAGAAAAGACAGCCTAAGGCTGTCTTTTCTACGTCGTTTTATTTCACGTCTTCGATAACATTAAGCACATTCCAGGTGTACCCACCATTATGTGCTTTTGCGCCGTGCAGGCCGCGCATACCGCCTTTGCCGTCAAAACGGTAGCCAAACACCAGTTGGCCAGGAAAGGTCTCACGTACATAGACGAGATCGCCTTCAGCTTTGTGGCGAAGCAAGGTACCAAAGAAGGTTGGACCTGGCATTTCGTACAGGGCTGGGTTGGGCATCAGGCGTTTGCCCGTGTCACCGGAAAAACGATCTTCAGCGCGCTGGAAGACGGAGTGTGTTTTCAGTGCCTTTGCGCATGCTTCAGAAATTTTCACAGAATTATGCAGAACTTTAGGCAGTGCCATAGTGGCCTCCTGTTTGCTAAGGAAAAAAGATGAGTCGTATTAGAGATATAAGAGCGAACGCAGTAAATTACTAGTGCCTTATGCCAAGAAATGCTTCATTATTTAATTGGTATCCTAGGCGTATCCATGCGCCCCTCATCAGTAAATTGTGCATGGCCAAAGTTTACGCCTTTCCACCCACCCTTAAAGGTACCGTTAGCATCAAACTCACCTGCAATATGATGTACTTCACCAGCTTTTAGGTTGTGGTCACCGCCGCAGCTGTGTGTCGCATACATAACGTTGAAAGCTTGTTTTGCGGTTTGCCCTTTAGCGATTTCAATAACCTGAACTTGAATAAATCCAGAGTCATTTAGGTTTTCCTTAAGCTCAACCTTGGCAGCAAACTTAACAGTACTCATGTCGTTAGGGTATTTGTGCAGAAATGTTTTCTCTTCAAGCATCGGCCCCATACACGCTTGAGCGTTGCTTATCAGCATGAATGAGAATCCTAAAATACTAAGAATATATTTCATATTAAAAAACTTCTTTATATGCAGCTATCTATTTATTTTTGCGATGAATAGCTTTCATTTCAAGCCTTTTAACTGTTATGCCATTCTTCAAAATACTTACCAGCACGTACGCCATAATACTCTTTGCGGCCTTTTTTGAAAACTTTACCATCTGCTTCATCAGGCATAGGCAAAAGCCCATAATTTACATTCATAGGCTGGAATGTTTTAGCGTCCGCGCCGCCCGTAATATGAGAGATAAGCGCACCAAGCATTGTGCGGTCTGGCGGTGTAGGGATGCTTTCGCCTTTAAGTTCAGCATCTAGGAAAATAGCTGCAAGAAGCCCCATTGCTGTAGATTCTACGTAGCCTTCAACGCCAGTGACTTGGCCTGCAAAGCGCACGTTTGGCTGTGCTTTAAGGCGCATTTCACTATCGAGCACAGCAGGGCTGTTGATAAATGTATTTTTATGAATGACCCCGTAGCGAACAATATCTGCGTTTTCTAGGCCTGGGATTGTTTTAAGTACTTCTTTTTGAGCACCCCATTTCATGCGAGTTTGGAAACCAACCATGTTGTAGAGTGTGCCCAGCTTGTTATCCTGACGCAGCTGAACAATTGCATAAGGCTTTTCTGTTGGATTATGAGGGTTGGTAAGCCCTTTAGGCTTCATAGGGCCAAAACGGAGCGTTTCAGGCCCGCGCTCTGCCATAACTTCAATTGGGAGACATCCATCAAAGTAGCCAACGCCTTCGTCTTCTGGGTTATGCCCAACGGCTTGTTCTGCGTTTTGAATATCTTCAATAAACTTATAGTACTGCTCTTTGGTCATTGGGCAGTTGATGTAGTCTTTGCCGTCGCCTTTATCATAGCGAGATTGCATCCAGCAAATATCCATGTTGACAGATTCTTTAGTGAGAATCGGCGCAACGGCATCAAAGAAGGACAGGCGGCTTTCACCTGTTTTTGCAAGAATTGACTGTGCAAGACCTTCAGATGTAAGCGGTCCCGTTGCAATGATGACAGGGTGATCTGTCGGAATTTCAGTAACTTCCTCGCGAATCACTTCAATGCCAGGGTGGTTCATAATCTTATCTGTAACGTAATCGCTAAAGAGTTCACGGTCCATGGCAAGAGCGCCACCAGCAGGAAGGCGCGTTGCATCAGCCGCTTCTAAAATAACAGAACCAAGGCCGCGTAGCTCACTGTGCAGCACAGCAACAGCATTTTTAGTGGGGTCAGATCCACGGAATGAGTTAGAACATACAAGTTCAGCAAGTTTATCTGTTTTATGAACGGCCGTTCCTTTAACGCCGCGCATTTCATACAGCTTAACGCTGTGTCCACGCTCTGCCAGTTGAAAAGCTGCTTCGCTGCCTGCAAGGCCGCCACCGATAATCGTAATATGTGTCATATGCTTGAATGCTCCTAAACTTATACATTCAACATATAGGTTGCCTTTTATAGGTCGTCAATAGAAAAGCCAACAGATTCTTGATTTGGAGTGCTATCAGTATCTGATGAGTCATCCACAGGAAGGCGAGACATTTGTTCCGTAAATGCATCTGTTGATGTATCCATAAATGGTTTGCTTTCTGTGCCAGAGTAAAGGCGCGTAAGAGCTTCGCGTTGGTTCTTGCGCAGGCCTTGCATATAGTCATTAATAATTCTTTTGCGCACTTTTACGTTAGAGCGCTCTTCATGCGCCATAAAGTCATTGGGGTTGAAAAGCTTTTCATTGTGGCTGAGCTTTACAAGGTTATCCACGCCAATTGGGCCAGAATCATCACTATCGTCCACTTGGGTTGTAGCAAAGCATTTAACCTTAACTTGCGGAAGAATGCGCTCAAGCATGCGCGTTAAACGTTTAGGGACGTCTTTGCCATGAGGGTCCACATATTTAAAGATGTTTTTATTTTGGTCTAAAATGCCTACTGTTGTGTAATAGCCAGCATGAGATGTATTCTTTAAAAGAAACTGAAACAAAATTTGTTCGTTGCTTGGATTTTTAGCAATACGAAGCATTTCATCCTCAAGCCAGATGCCATTATCAATATCAAATGTAACACCAGATTGGTTTAGGCTAAGCGCCGGTGGTTTAATGCTGAGAGAAGGGATGTAATATCCCACAAGAGCACCAACATCATGAATGGGGTGGTACTGCTTACCCGTAGACTTATTAGACCCTTGAGAGGCATTTTTAGAAAGCTTGCTCAAGTTTGATTCGCCTTCATAGGTGGCGTAAACCGAACCATCATGTAATCTCACGTAGCGCACTTTGGGTTTACCTCTTTAAGTTATTTGTTAATAAATAAGCCTCACATGTAATATATTATGGGTATAAAACATAGGTTTTTCAAGGTTCATAGCTTATTCTTCCCATCTATTTTTTTTGAGAAGGGGGTTGAAAAGGGATAAGATTTGTCCTATATAGCAAGACATGGATTTTACACTACCACCTCTTGTTCCGGGCAAGGCACCAGAAGACACAACCGTTGTTGTGGCTATGTCTGGTGGCGTTGATTCTTCAGTGGCAGCAGGGCTCATGCATAAGCTTGGCTATAAGACCATTGGCATCACGCTTCAGCTTTGGGACTACACACCAGCCAGTGATGGCGGCACAAAAAAAGCGGGCACATGTTGCGCGCTAGATGACGTATATGATGCGCGTCGTGTTTGTCAGACCTTAGGTGTTCCTCATTACGTGATGAATTATGAAAATGAATTCAAAGAAAAAGTTCTCGATGATTTTGTAGAAACCTATCTTGCGGGCGCAACGCCTATTCCATGCGTGCGCTGCAACCAGCGTATTAAATTTGATTCTCTCCTTGATAAAGCCAAGATGCTTGGCGCAGACGTGCTTGTTACAGGCCATTACGTGCGTAAAGGTAAAGGCGAAGACGGCAAGGGCTGGCTGCTTAAAGGAGATGACCCTCAAAAGGATCAAAGTTACTTTTTGTTTGCAACAACTCAGGAACAGCTAGACTTTATTGATTTTCCACTTGGCGAGATTACTAAAGCCGAAACGCGCGCTCTTGCAAAAGAAATGGGGCTTCACCTCTCTGAAAAGAAAGAGAGCCAAGATATTTGCTTTGTGCCAGAAGGCGATTATCGCAAAGTTGTACGTAAGTTTGCACCAGAGGGCAGTATTCGCCCTGGTAACTTTGTAGATAAGACGGGCAAGGTACTTGGCCAGCACGAAGGCATACTTGGTTTTACAGTCGGTCAGCGTAAAGGCCTTGGCATTGCGCTAGGGTCGCCAGTACATGTGACAGAAATTCGCCCTGCCACAGCAGAGGTTGTGCTTGGTCCTAAGGAAGACCTTGCTGAAACAGTCTTTACAGTCTCTGATATCAACTGGATTGGCGATGAGGCGGATTATGACGGCAAGGAAGTTGGCCTCAAAGTGCGCTATGCCCACAAAGGCATAGAAGGCACTCTTAAAAACCTTGGCAGTAATAGGGCTGAAGTCACTCTATTTGCCCCTGAGGAGCAAATCTCTCCAGGGCAGGCAGCCGTTTTTTATGATGATAACCGTATGCTGGGTGGCGGATGGATTGATATTCCTGAAAAAGCAAAGCTCCCGCTTGGTGAAAAAGTTAAAGTGGCAATTGCTTAAAGAGCTCTCAATTCGTCTTTTCTTCATGGATTAAAGTGTGTTATTAATATTTTTAATACCTCACTTCATTCTCGTTTTAAAAGGATTTTCCTATGTTTTATATAGGTTTAATTTTTCTTACCTTAGGTGTGTTATGGTTCATGGCTACCCTATATATACTTTGTATCCCTCAAGAGGAGAGGGCTGAGGATCATTTAAGTCCTGCAGGGGGGCATATTCCACAAGAAAAGGGTGCTTTATTCCGCCATATAGGTTTTGCAATGTTCCTTAGCGCTATGATGATGGTGTCACTATTGATGAAGGGGACAGATTGGCTTATTCGTCTTTTTAAAAAGGCTGAAGGTAAATAATCGAGTATAAAAAGGCCCCACGGGGCCTTTTTATTGTGTCATATAAAGTAACGTTACATTGGTTTAATTTCATGCCGCACAGGCACAATAATTTCCCAGTTTTGGCTTACAAGAAGCACATCTTTATCCGCGTCAAAAGTTTCAAGGAACATATTCACGTAGCCGCGCTTTGCAGAAGATGACGACATGCGTTTATCTTTTACAACGGCTTTAACAATCAGGTTTGTATCTGCATGGATACGCGTATGGAAACGGCTTTCACTCAGGTGCATACCAATAAGGGGCGTTTCCCCTAATGGGTTGCTCTTGGCCATGAGACGCATGGTGATAGCAAGCACATTCCACCCACTGGCCACAAGCTCACCAAAGATAGTCCCTTTAGCGGCTTCTGGATCTGTGTGCATGGGCTGAGGGTCATATTTACCAGCAAACTCTAATACTTCTTCCATACCAAGAAAATACGTATCCGTTGTGTGGGTATCACCTATGTTAATGTCTTCATAAAATTTTGTCGGATATTTTGTCATTAGCTTTTTTCCTTTTTTGTACGTCTTGGCGCCAAATGCTTAGGGTAGGGGGCAAGGTAAGCCAGCACGCTTGCAGCACTAATATAAATCATGGCCCAAAACAGGAGTGTGCCTACATCAATATGTATTTTTAGGAAATATCCAATAATCATTGGCCCAAGCGCAGATGCGCCAATGCCAACAAACATTGCAATGCTTTTAATAGTAGCAAGGTAACGGGTACCATAAAGCTCTGCCCATAAGGCATTGTTTGCTGTACCGCTCATACCAACGCAGCCCCCAAGTATCGTCAGGTAAGCAAATAACCAGTACTGGCTTTCTGCCATCCATAATATACCCACACCAAGAACCAGGGGCATTTTAGAAAATGGATATAGCCTGCGGGCTGTAAATCTATCAACAAGGTCTCCGCCATAAAGCCCAACAAGAAGGCGGATAAGGCCGTAATAGCTTAAACCTGCAATCATAACTTCTACATCCCACCCTTTATAAGTCGCAACTGTTCCTTGGAATAAAAACAAACACGTCACAAGAAATGGGTTAATAATACCGTAAGGAAGGGTCATGATGTAATACGGCGTTTTAAGCACTGCCCAAGGGGTATAATGCTGAATGCTACCCCCATGTTCTCTTTCTACCTTAGCTGCATTTTTTTCTGGGTCGTAAAATTCGTCATACTTCCAAATTAATAAAAGCCCAACAATCAAAACAATGGCAACCATGAGAGAGGTCATCATTAAAAAAGTGCTTTGCCAGCTAAAGATGCCCATAAGTAGAATAGCAGTTCCAGGAAGTAATATTTCACCAGTTGGCCAGCCCATTCCTGTAATGCTTACAGCTTTTCCGCGGTCTGTTACAAAATAGCGGCTTGTCCCTACAGATGAAATTTTAGACATCATCCCTTGGCCTGCAAAACGAAGTAAGAAGATAGAAACGCCAATAAAAATAAGTTCCTCACAGTGGGTAAACATATAAGCGCCAATCATAAGGAGGATGCTCGTTACAACTGTAATCAGGCGCATATCATAACGGTCTAGTATAAAAGCGAGCAGCATCAAACAGGCGGCGCTCAGTAGGGTTGCTGTACCGTAAATAATACCAAAGTCGCCAGCGTTCATGCCAAGGTCAGCTCTTAAAAATGGCACAAAGGAAGCCAAGAGGAAGGTTTGCCCCATGCTTGATCCGAAGCTGTGCAGGTAGCTATACATAAGTGGCGGCCAGTTATTGGTAAAGAAGGTGTAGTATCTTTTAAACATTTTTTGAATACAGTTTTTTGTTGGACAAGGTGTGCCTTCCATTAGTAAGTTAGCACTTAACTCTTGTCATCTTTTTTCTATTCCTTTTTTTACGAGGTGCCATATTATGGGCATTCTTTTCTTCTTACTGATTCTCAGCGCAGTTGTCGCCATTCATGAGTTTGGTCACTTTATTGTGGCCCGTATGTGCGGCGTCCATGTTGAAATTTTTTCTATAGGCATGGGGCCAAAGCTCCTAAAATGGACAGATAAAAAAGGTACTCAGTGGTGCCTCAGTGCTTTGCCAATTGGCGGGTACGTTAAAATGCTAGGGCATGGGACTAAAACAGCAATCACTGAGGAAAATAAGCACATGGCTTATACCTCTAAAAATGTGTATCAACGCATGGCGATTGTTGTCGCTGGCCCAATGATTAACTTCATCAGCGCAATGCTTATGTTTGCTTGCCTTTCATTTTCAGCAGGCAGCGTGACCAAGCATGATTATCAGGTTACAAAAGTTGTGGCAGAAAGCCATGCTGAAAGCGCTGGCATTATGCCAGGTGATATTCTCTATAAGGTAAACGGCCGCATGGTTGATGAAGCGCCTGATATTATAAAAGGTCTTGTTTCTAGAAGCTTTGATCGCACGACCATAACGGTTAAGCGCAACAAAGAAGAGCTGGTTTTGAACTTTCCGCCTATGGTTATTCAAAATGGCCAGCTCCCTAAGTTTGGCGTACATATTCGCCGTATCAATGCAAGGAAGGTGGAATATAACCTTCCCAGAGCAATAAGCTCAGGTGTAGAGCAAACACTAGATATTATTGGCATGAGCTATAATGGGCTTGCCCGCCTTGTTGGCGGTGATGTGCCTGTGAGCCAGCTGCGCTCTATTATTGGTATGGGTGATGACGTGAATACAGGTTATGACCAAACCACAACCCAAGTTGAGGCAGAAAATCAGCGCCGTATAGCAGAGGCTGTTGCCGAAGCTGAGACTAAGGGCACCAATGTTGAGGCAGCTAAGGAAAGTGTTGATCGTGTTTCCCTTGCAAAGGAGCGTATCATATCATTTTTTAACATATGTGCTTTCTTGAGCGTTGCCATTGGATTCATGAACCTTTTGCCGATATTGCCGCTGGATGGCGGTCATCTTGTGACCTACATTTATGAAGCGCTTACTGGTAAAAAACTGCCAGATCCAGTGATGAATATTTATGCTCTTATGGGCCTTGTGCTTGTACTTGGGCTCATGCTTTTTACAATGACAAATGACATTTTGCGCATTGTAGAAAGGTTCGTTTCTTAAAATCGAAAAAGAGCCCTGCCATTTTGGTGGGGCTTTTTTGCCACTTGGCTCTGTTTTTTATGTGTTTTCTCTTGCAAAAGCCTCAATTCTCGCTTATATAGTTCCCAGCTAAATACACACACGAAGAGGTCGCAGCTCCTGAATTTCAAGATATGCGCATCAGTGAGTTAGTTTAAAACTAACTTTAAGTCTTTGTGGAGGGCGTTTGAAATATAACGCAAAACTGAAAAATTATGGAGAAATATACTATGGCTAACTTGCCCCAATTTACAATTCGCGACCTACTTGAAGCAGGTGTACACTTTGGTCACCGCACATACCGTTGGAACCCAAAAATGGGTCCATTTATTTACGGTTCTCGTAACGGCGTTCACATCATTGACCTTCAAAAAACAGTACCAATGCTTTACAGCGGTCTTGCTGTGCTTAAAAACGTAGCCTCTACTGGTGGCCGTGTTCTTTTTGTTGGTACTAAAACACAAGCTAAAGAAGCTGTTGCTGAAGCGGCTGAGCGTTCTGGTCAGTACTACATCAACCACCGCTGGCTTGGTGGTATGCTAACAAACTGGCGTACAATCAGCGCATCTATCAAACGTCTTAAAGACCTTGAAGTTATGTTTTCTGAGCCAGAAAAAATGGCTCACCTGACTAAGAAAGAGCGTCTAGGCCTAGAGCGTGAGTTCGAAAAGCTTCAACTGACTCTTGGTGGTATCAAGAACATGGGCGGAATTCCGGATGCAATCTTTGTTGTAGATACAACTAAGGAAGATATTGCTCTTGCTGAAGCACGCCAACTTGGTATTCCAGTTATCGGTATTACTGATACTAACGCAGACCCAGAAGTTCTTCCTTACCCAGTACCGGGTAACGATGATGCTGCACGTGCGATTCGTCTATTCACACGCCTTGCATCTGATGCTGTTCTTGCTGGTGTTGAAGAGCACCTTGCTAAGGCTGCAACTAAAGCTTCATCTGCTGCTGCCTCTAAATCAGGCGGAAACAACAGCCGTAAGAGCTCTGTAAAGCTTTCACCTAAAGCTGCCGCTGCTGCTGCCGCAACTGAAGCAACAGAAGAAAAAGCTGGCGCTGAAAAAGTGACTAAGGTTGTTAAAAAAGCTAAGGAGACTGCTACAAAGGCTCCTGCTAAGAAGACAGCTGAAAAAAAGACTGAAGAGACTCCTGTTGCCGTTAAGGAAACAGCAGCTAAAAAGACTGCAACTGCAACAGCGTAAGTTGTTGAAGTTGGAAAAGGGGAGCTTCGGCTCCTCTTTTTTTGTTTTCAATTGTTTATTTAAGCGCTCTTTTCATTTTGCTCAGCTTTTGCGGTTCGCATGTATATGCACATACACTTACGCTTCCACAGCTTCATAAAATAAAAACACCCTCTTAAATCGGCAATGCTTGCCTTAAATCAATTGGTATTCAATCAGGTGGGATGATATATATACTCATGAGAAAAAGTGTAGCGATTATTGGTGGAGGCGTTATTGGCCTCATGAGCGCTTGGCGTCTTGCAAGGGAAGGCCATAGTGTTATTGTCTTTGAGCGTCACAAGACCTGCGGCACAGAATCAACCTGCGCTGCTATTGGTGCGCTTATGCCACTTCCTCCCAACAAGGATGGAGATATGGCCGTTTTTCAGCGCCACTCACACGCTCTTTACCCAAAGTACATGGAAGAGCTCTCCAAGGAACTTGGTACTTCGCACCCTTATAAGGCATGTAAGCGTGTGCAAATCCTTCGCTCTGAAAAAGAGATTTGCATGACAAAAGAGATTGCACAAGACTATCCAGATTCTATTGACTATCTGACAGAAGAGGCGGTGAGAAACCTTGAACCTCAACTTGAAACGCTTGGCTTTGGCGCGCTGCTTTGCCATGAGACAGCATCTGTAAACCCAAGCCAGCTTATTAAGATTCTTTTGCAAGCCCTTAAAAAACATAATGTTCATGTGTTTAATGGTGTTTCAATTTTGCAAACTCAGCCGTCAGGGGAAAGGTTTGAAATTTCAGCATCTGTTGGTTCATTTGTAGTGGATGACGTTGTGGTTGCTGCTGGTCTTGGTTCTACCGGCCTTGCGTCAGGCGTGCCTGTAACGCCAGTAAAAGGGCAGGGCATTGCCATTCACATGGATAAAAAAGTTATCTCTCACCTTGTCCGCCACCAAGGGCTTTATATTATACAAGATGATGACCTAAGTATTCGCATTGGCGCAACGTCTGAACCTAAAGCCGGCCACATGCGTCCAGATGAAGCAGGATACAGCACACTCCTTGCTAAAGCCTACGAAGCTTTACCTGTGCTTAAGGAGGGGAAAGTGAAATATATTTGGAGTGGCGCACGTCCAAAAGGGCCAGATGGAAAGTTCCATATTGATAGGGAGGATTCTGCCTTTGGGGCCATTGTAGCAACGGGGCATTATAAAGTTGGGATAGGGCTTGCTCCAGCAACAGCTGAAAAGGTCTGCAGGCTTGTAGCAGAGACTCAGCCAAATCGCTTGCAATCCTCATAAAATCAGGTATTATTCAGGCAAGTTTTAAAGTGAAATAGACGAGTGTACCCAAAAAATGGGGCAAAACACTCTTAGTTCAAGGATATTAGATATGCAAATTACAGCTTCAATGGTTAAAGAACTGCGCGACATGAGCGGCGCAGGTATGATGGACGCAAAAAACGCACTCAGCGAAAACGGTGGAGACATCGAAGCCGCAATGGATTGGTTGCGTACAAAAGGCATGGCTAAGGCAGCTAAAAAAGCTGGCCGCGTAGCAAACCAAGGCCTTGTATCAGCCGTATCAACAGGCACATCTGGTGCGATTGTTGAAATTAACGCTGAAACAGACTTCGTTGCTAAAAACGAAGAGTTTGTTAGCTTTGTAAACGCTGTAACAGAAGTAGTTGCAACAAATGGCGCTACAGACGTTAAAGCGATTAAAGCGCTTCCAATGGGTGATTCTACAGTTGGTGAAACACTGACTGGCCTTATCGCTAAAATTGGTGAGAACATGAACATTCGTCGTGCTTCTACATGGTCTGTTGAAAGCGGTGTTGTTAAGTCTTACGTACACATGGGCGGTAAAATTGGTGTTGTTGTAGCACTTGAGTCTGACTCAGCTGATGCTGGCAAACTTGAAACAGTTGCTAAAAACGTAGCAATGCACATTGCTGCTGCTAACCCACTTTACATGGACCGTACAAGTGTTGATGCTGATGCTCTAGAGCGTGAGCGTTCAATCTTTATGGATCAAGCCAAGTCTTCTGGTAAGCCAGAAAACATCATCGAGAAAATCGTTGAAGGCCGTGTAAACAAATACTACGGTGAAGTTTGTCTTGTAGATCAAGCTTTCATCATGGATACAGATAAAAAAGTAGGCCAAGTTATTACTGAAGCTGGTGCGACTCTTAAAGGGTACACACGTTTCGGTCTTGGTGAAGGCATCGAGAAAGCAGAAGAAGATTTTGCAGCTGAAGTTGCTGCTGTTTCTGCGGGCTAAACATAGCCTGGTTCTCGGACCAAAAGAAAGATAAAAACAAGTGACCGACCTACCGTATAAGCGCATCCTCCTCAAACTTTCTGGTGAACGTTTGGGAGGAGATGGAGATGAAATCCTTTCAGTAAATGACATTGCTCACCTTGCTGATGAAATTAAATCTCTTTATGACGTTGGTGCGGAGGTCGGTGTTGTTTTAGGTGCTGGTAACATTATACGCGGAAGTGAAGCAGCAGAAGCTGGCTTTGAAGAAGCGCAAGCCCATTACATGGGGATGCTCGGTACCGTTATTAATGCCCTAGCTATGCAAAGTATGCTTGAGCAAAAAGGCGTTTACACACGTGTGATGAGCGCAATTGAGATGCAATCTGTTGCAGAACCTTATATTCGCCGCCGTGCGATTCGCCATATGGAGAAAAAGCGCGTTGTTATTTTTGCTGGCGGAACAGGAAACCCATTCTTTACCACAGACACAGCCGGCGCATTGCGCGCTGTAGAAGTGGGCGCGGATATCCTTGTTAAAGCAACAAAGGTAGATGGCATCTACACCGCGGATCCGAAAAAGGATCCTTCAGCAAAGCATTTAAGCACAATTACCTACAAAGATATTCTTGTGGATAACCTTAAAGTTATGGACGGCTCTGCCATTGCCCTTTGCCGCGAGCATAACTTACCGCTTATGGTTTGTGATTCATCAGAGAAGGGCGGCTTTATGAAAGCCCTTAAAGGCGAAACAAGACGCACTGTTGTAACCGGTTAATTAAACGATTTTAAAGAAAAAGGAAGCACATTATGTCTGCTGAACTTATGAAAGATATGACAACACGTATGGACGGAGCCATTGCAGCTCTTTCTAAAGAATTTTCAGGCCTTAGAACAGGCCGTGCCTCTGCAGATTTACTTGAGCCTGTAACTGTTGAAGCTTACGGCGCTATGTCTCCGCTAACGCAAGTCGGTAATGTGAACGTACCTGATGCACGCCGTCTTAGCGTGCAGGTTTGGGATAAAACACTTGTTCCTGCTGTTGAAAAAGCTATTCGTGAAAGCGGGCTTGGCCTTAACCCAAGTAGTGATGGGGATACAATCTTCATTAACCTGCCAGACCTAACGGAAGAGCGCCGCGCTGATCTTATTAAAGTTGCGCGCAAATACGCAGAAAATGCACGTGTGAGCATCCGTAATGTACGCCGTGACGGTATGGACACTGTGAAAAAGCAAAAAGCTGCGAGCGAAATTACTGAAGATGATCAGCGCCGCTTGGAAGGTGATATTCAAAAGATCACTGATGATAAAGTTGCGTTTATTGATACGACTCTTGAGAGCAAAGAAAAAGATATCATGACGGTTTAAGTCATTCAGGTATCTTCAAAAGGGCTGTTTATTTCAGCCCTTTTTTTATAGGGCAAGAAAGTGAAAACATGAATCATCTAAACGAGCTTATTATTGATTTAGAAAAAGCACTGCTTGATGATGAAGTGCGTGCCTCTCAAGAAAAGCTGAATGCGCTTATTCATGACGATTTTCTTGAGTACTCACAATCTGGTGGTAGCTACGGCAAGCAAGCAGTCCTTGATGCTTTTAAAGGATACATGCCTGATGACGCCACATATAAAACTAAAAATTTCAATGTAAGGCTGCTCAGCCATGACCTTGCTCAAGTGACATATGAAACAATTTCTATACCTAAAAATGATACAATAAAACGAAAAGCGCTCAGAAGTTCTCTTTGGAAAAAAGGGGATAATGAGTGGCAAATGATTTTCCATCAAGGGACAATTAAAAATGACTAAAACACCGCGCCATATCGCATTTATTATGGACGGCAACCGCCGTTGGGCAAAATCTAATATGCTGCCCGTAGTGGAAGGGCACCGCCGTGGGGCAAACACCCTTAAAGATATAGTTAAAGCCTCAGCTGAAAGAGGCGTTGAGGCTCTTAGTTTTTACGCATTCTCTACAGAAAATTGGAAACGTAGCGATGAAGAAGTTATGGCTCTTATGAAACTTTTAAGAACCTTCCTCAAAAAAGAAGCTAAGTTTTTTAAGGAAAATGATCTGCGCTTTGTACACCTAGGAAATAGCGAAGATGGCATGCTTCCAGAGGATATTGTTAGCAGCCTTGCTCAAATGCAAGCTGAGACATCAAGCAATAAAGGCATGAGCGTTTGTATTGCCATTAACTATGGCGGCCGTGATGAGATTCTTCGGGCGGTTAAAGCTTCTGGCGGTGATGCAGAAAAATTTGAAGCTTCTCTTGATACAGCAGGGCTGCCTGATGTGGACATGCTCATTCGTACCAGCGGAGAGCAGCGTCTCTCTAATTTTCTGCTTTGGCAAATGGCTTATGCGGAGCTTTTCTTTACCCAAAAACCTTGGCCTGCCTTTAAAGAAACAGATCTTGATGAAATCTTGACAGCCTTTAAAAGTCGAAATCGCCGGTTTGGTGGCGGTCATGCACCTGCTTAATCCCTGTGCAATCCTGTTGCATTAAAGCAATAATTCCCCTTGTGTTTTTTGTGACTTTCTCTAAAGTATTAGCCATAGCTATATATAAAATAAAGAACAGTATTCTATGGACGTCCTACTAGAAATTTTTGAAATTCTTATTAACGCACTTCCAATGGGCGATCAGCTCTGGATTGCCTTCATCTTTATCCTTGTATTGAGTGTTCTTGTGTTTGTGCACGAGTACGGCCATTACAAAGCAGCTCGCATTTGCGGCGTAAACGTAAAAAGCTTTTCTATTGGTTTTGGTAAAGAGCTTTTTGGTTGGACCGACAAGCATGATACGCGCTGGAAATTTTCACTTGTACCGCTGGGCGGATATGTGGAAATGCTGGGGCAAGGCACAGAAGAGGGCGTAACAACAGATAACGAACATGAATCATTTGCACACAAAAATGTGTGGCAGCGTATTTTCATCGTATTTGCAGGGCCTCTCGCAAACTTTTTGTTTGCTTATGGCGCACTTATGGGGCTTTTTGCTATCTCAGGTGAGCAAGTTATGCTACCTAAAATTGGTGCTGTTATCGCTGGAATGCCTGCCGAAAGCGCAGGTCTTATGCCAAATGATTTGATTCAAAAAATTGATGGTGTTGAAGTAAAAAGCTGGGAACAGCTGACAGAAACAATTGTTTCTAGCGGCGGTGACGCAATGTCCCTTTCTGTGCTGAACACTGATACAGAGATTTCAAGAAACATTATTCTTACACCCGAACTTAACGAGAGAACAAACCACTTTGGCGAAACTGTAAGTGTACCGTTTGCTGGTATTTCTCCGGCATCTGCTTATGGAACTGTAAATCATGGCTTTATTGGCGGTCTTGAACGCGGATTTAACCGTACAAACCAGTATATTGGCCTTACGCTTCAAGCGTTTGGTAAGCTTATTACAGGTAGCATTGGCCATGAAAATCTTGGCGGCCCTGTAATGATCGCTAAAATGTCGGCGCAAGCTGCGGAAACCGGTTTGTATCCACTGCTTATCTTTATGTCAATTATCTCTATTAACCTCGCAATCATTAACCTTTTCCCAGTACCTATTCTGGATGGTGGTCACTTGCTATTTTACTTTATCGAAATCCTTAAAGGGTCTCCAGTAAGCGAAAAATCTCAAGAAAAAGCAACGCAAGTTGGTTTTGCAGCCATTGTTGTTCTGATGACGCTTGCAATTGGTAATGATATTAGGCGTGAAGTAAATGGGTTCTTTGATGAACCTCAAAAAGAAACTTTAGAAGAGAGCGTTCAGGCAATCTCTCCAGAAACTCAAACGGGAGAATAATAATGAAAAGCTTTAAAAAAGCACCGTTTATTGCAACTCTAGTTCTCTCTGCTTTTATAGCAGGGAGCACTTTTGCCCAATCAGTTCAATCTATTGATGTCAAAGGAAACGAACGCGTAGAAAGCACGACTGTTCGTAATTACCTGAGCGTAAACACAGGTGATACATACGAGCCACGTATGGCGAACTCAATGATTAAAACACTCTATAGCACAGGCCTATTTGAGCATGTTGAAGTTTTCTGGGACGGTCAAAACTTGAGCATCTCTGTGAAAGAGAACCCTCTGGTAAACAAAGTTGCTTTTGAAGGCGGTGATGAAATTGATGATGACATCTTAAAAGATATCATTTCTCTTCGTTCTCGTTCTATTTACACACCTGGTAAAATCCAGAAAGATGTAAGTGAAATTCAAGCAGCATACCGTAGCCGCGGACATTACCTTACAGACGTAAAGCCACAAATTATTAAGCGCGACCAAAACCGAGTTGATGTTGTTTACAATATTACAGAAGGTGAAAAAACAAAAATTCGTCGTATCTCATTTGTAGGAAACGATAAATTCTCTGATTCAGATCTTCGCGGTATTGTGCGTACGAAAGAAAGTGCTTGGTGGCGCTTTATTTCAAGCGCTGATGTGTACCACCCTGAGAAGGTTGAAGTAGATAAAGACCTGCTTCGCAAGTTTTACCTAGAACATGGTTTTGCTGATTTTAATATTGTTTCGGCTGTTACAGAGCTTTCTAAAGATAAGAAAAATTTCTTCATTACATTTACAATGCATGAAGGCCCTGTTTACGACTTTGGTAACGTAGATGTTAACGTTGCTGCTAAAGAGCAGGGGATTGATGTTGAAACACTTAAAACACAAATTAATATTGATACTGGCGAACGTTACAACGGCCGCTTAGTTGAAGATAACATTGATGGCCTTATTGATTATCTAGGCTCTCAAGGTTTTGCTTTCCTGGATGTTCAGCCTGAATTCTCTCAAGATGAAGCAGAGAAAAAAGTAGGTATTATCTTTAACGTCGTTCCTGGGCCGCGTGTTTATATTGACCGTGTGAATATTACAGGTAACGATCGTACACGTGATGCAGTGATTCGCCGCGAACTTCGCTTTGCTGAAGGTGATGCATTCTCAAGCACCAAACTTAAACGTTCTAAAGACCGCCTCACATACCTTGGATTCTTTGAGGATGTTCAAGTTACACGCTCTCAATCTGATGACCCTGACCGTATGGACCTTAACATCCACGTGGCTGAGCAAAGCACAGGTGAAGTTAACGTTGGTGCAGGTTTCTCTACTTATGAAGGCGCTCTTGCAAGTGCAAGTATTCGTGAACGTAACTTCCTTGGTAAAGGGCAGGATGTAAATCTTGATTTTGCAATTTCAAGCAAAAGACAAGACTTTAACCTGAGCTTCTTTGAGCCATACTTTATGAACCGTGAGCTCGGTGCAGGAATTGACCTGTTCAATGAGCGCCGTGACTTCCAAAGCGAAGCTTCATATGACCTTGGTCGTACAGGTGCTGCTGTTAAGCTTGCAACAAAGCTTAATGAGTTTGCTCGTAACACAGTCTCTCTTGGGTATAAAGATGTGAAGATTGAAAATGTTGATTCTGGTGCCTCTCAATTTGTTAAACGCGATGAAGGAAAACGTAACTCAATTACGCTTGCTAACACGATTGCTCTTGATACACGTGATAGCCGTCTGCTTCCTACACATGGGCACAGAACCTCGCTTACTCTTGAGTATTCAGGCCTTGGTAGCGACGTTGATTATCTTAAAGGGCTTGCTAGTGCTGCATGGCACAGACGCCTTGCACGCAACGATGACTTTATCCTCTCTCTTGGGGGACGCGCCGGTATGATTAGCGACCTTGGCAACACACTACCGCTTTATGAAAACTTCCAAGCAGGTGGAAACACAATGCGCGGGTTTGACACTGGTGGTATTGGCCCACGTGATAGCACAACAAGGGATGCCCTTGGTGGACGTCTTATGGCTGGCCACAACATTGAAGTAAGCTTCCCGCTTGGGGCAGAGCTTAAAGAGATGGGTGTGCGCGGTCTTATCTTCCAAGATGGTGCCATCGTAACAGACTTTGACGACGATGGTCTTGGTGGCGTAACGGATAGCAAAAAATACCGCCTTAGCGCAGGTGTTGGTGCTTTCTGGCAGAGCCCACTTGGCCCACTCCGCTTTGAGCTCGGCTTCCCAATCTCTAAAGCTCCAGAAGATGAAAAACAAATTTTCAGCTTCTCTTTCGGAACACGTTTCTAAGACATAAGGAAAAACAAATATGCTAAAACCAATTCTTCTTTCTGTAACTTTAAGCCTTGCTGTCCTAACGGCCGCGCAAGCGCAAACCATTGCAACGGTGGATGCACAAGGTATTGTAAACCAAACCAATGCAGCTAAGCGCGCGATGAAAGCTTTGCAAAAGAAAACAGATACAGCTCAGCAAGAAATCAATGCGATGGAAAAGCGCATTGAAAAACAACAAAGCAACCTTGAGAAGAAAAAGGGTGTTGTGAGTGAAACTGTCTTTATGGATGAGCAAGATAAACTTCGTAGTTCACTGCGTGAGTACCGTAACAAGGCGCAAGCTATTCAAGAAGATATTGATCGCTCAAACATGAAGCTCCGCAAAGAAATTACAGATGTTGTACGTGCTGTTGTTGAGGAAGTAGCTAAAGAAGAAGGTTATGAGGCTGTGATTGCAAACTCTCTACTTCTTTATAGCAAAGAGAACATTGATATCAGTGATGAAGTTCTCAAACGTGCCAATCAAAAACTAGACAAATAAATCTAGAGCCTGTATACAAAGGTACATATGAGACAGCTAAAAGACATTGCAAAGGCGGTAAAAGCGCCAATTACTGAAGCCCATGAAGGGGTTTCAGTTTATGGTGTCAAGACACTGCAAAACGCAGATGAGGGGAGCATTAGCTTTCTAAGTAATTCTAAATATGCCTCAGATGCTGAGAGAACAAGCGCAACGGCCGTTCTTGTTAGCCCTAAAGATGCAGAGTTTTTACCAGCACATGTGATTCCTCTTGTTGTGGATAACCCTTATGCAGCTTTCGCTGTCGCTCTCACAATGTTTCATCCTGCACCTAAAGCAGTCGCGGGTATTCATAGCACTGCCGTGATTCATGCTGACGCATCAGTTGCCCCTTCAGCTGAAATTGGCCCTTATGTGGTTATTGAAGAAGGCGTAACAGTTGCTGAAAGCTGCATTATCGATTCTCATGTGGTTCTTAAAAAAGGCACATCCATTGGTGAGGGCACACGCATTGGCTCTGGGAGTGTTCTTCAAAAAACAACCGTTGGCGCACATTGCCTTTTCCATTCTGGCGTAAAAACAGGGCAGGACGGCTTTGGGTTTGCCCCTACAGGCACAGGCGTTATTAAAGTGCCTCAAGTGGGCGGTGTCGTGATTGGCAACCATGTGGAACTTGGCGCCAATTGCACAGTAGATTGCGGCGCACTAGAAGATACAGTCATTGGTGATGGCTGTAAACTTGACAACCAAGTGCAAATTGCACATAACGTAAAACTTGGTATGTTTTGCATGATAGCAGGACAAGCAGGTATTGCAGGCAGCACAACACTTGGTAACGGTATTATTGTAGGCGGGCAGAGCGCAATTGCAGGCCATATCAGTATTGCAGATGGCACCACACTTGCTGGCCGTAGCGGTGTGACTAAATCTATTACAAACCCAGGCGAAACTTGGGGCGGTTTACCAGCTCTACCCATTAGAGAATGGCGCCGTATGAACGCAACACTTATGCGTATGATGAAATCTAGAAATAAAGGAAAATAGCCTGAATGGTCGCACTCGTTAAAGAACCTCTCACGCAGTATAATGTACGCGAGCTTTTGCCGCACCGCGAGCCTATTCTATTGGTTGATAGTGTCCTTGATATTGAAGCGGATGAAACCATCGTCACACAGCGCCATTTTCCAGAAGGCGACCCTGTATTTGATGGTCACTTTCCAGGTAACCCCATTATGCCAGGTATGCTGACAATTGAAGCCCTTGCACAAACAGCTGGCGTACTTATTAACATTACAAACAACAAAACAGCTGATGAATCTCTCTTCTTCTTCATGAGCGTTGATGGCGTTAAATTCCGCCGTCCTGTACTTCCGGGTATGACAATTCGTTTTTATGCAACGCAAATCCAAAAACGTGGCCATGTGTATAAGTTCTTTGGTGTTGCGCGCAATGAGAACGGCGATAAAATGGCCGAAGCAACATTTACTGCCAAGTGGAGCGAAAGAGCTGAGTAACATGATTCACCCTACGGCCGTTATTGATTCTAAAGCGTCTATTTCAAAGGGCGTAACAATTGGTGCGTACTCTATTGTAGGGCCAGATGTTAAAATTGGTAAAGGTACTGTGCTTAAAAGCCATGTGGTAATTGAGGGCGACACAACAATTGGTGAAAACAATACTATTTATCCCTTTGTATCTCTTGGTCAGCAGCCGCAAGATCTTAAATTCCACGGTGAAAAAACATCTCTTGTTATTGGTAATGATAATGATATTCGTGAATACGTAACAATGAGCCCCGGCACTGAAGGCGGCGGCGGCATTACCCGTATTGGAGATGGAAACCTCTTTATGGTACACAGCCACATTGGGCACGATGCTATTATTGGTAGCGATAATGTGCTTGCCAATGGTGCCACCGTTGCAGGGCACGTTGAAATTGGTAGCCATGTTATTTTAGGCGGCCTTAGTGCTGTGCGCCAGTTTGTACGTATTGGAGACCATGTTATGGTTGGCGGCATGAGCGGTATTGATAAAGATGTCCCTCCTTTTGTGCTAACGATTGGTAACCGTGCAACCATTCAAGGGCTTAACCTTGTGGGTCTGCGCCGTAGAGATTTCAGCAAGGATGATATTCGTAGCATCCAAAACTTTTATAAAAGTATTTATGCCAGTGATGAGGGCACATTATCTGAGCGTCTTGCTTCTGCAAAGGCTTCATCTGAATCAGAAAAGCATGCTCTTACATTCATGCAAAAAAGCGAGATTGGCTTTTTAAACTGGAAACCAAGTGAGCAAAAAGTGCTATGACAGCACGCTACGCTATTCTTGCGGGGGGAGGCCAGCTTCCAAGCCTTGTAAGCACACATCTTAAAACTCAAAAAATTGATCCCTTTGTTCTTAGCTTTACAGGCCAGCCCCAACCTGAAGGACTTACACCAAACATAAGTTTTCCACTCGGTAAAATTGGTAGCATTCTTAAAGCGCTAAAAGCAGAAAATATTACTCACGTTGTAATGGCTGGCGGACTATCTAAACCTGCTCTATCTTCTCTCAAGCCAGACCATGTTGCTTTCAAGCTGCTTGTACAGGCACGCTTTAATTTGCGGCATGATGATGCGCTGCTGAGGTTACTTTCAAATTTTTTGGGTAGCCATAGCATTGAAGTGGTTGCAGTACAGGACGTTGTAAAGGATTTATTTGTAGATGCTGGCACGCTCAGTAAAGCCACGCCATCTCACCAAGATATTAAAACCATTGATATTGGCATTCAGGCTTTAAATGAGCGCTCTAGCGCAGACCTTGGGCAGGCCGTTGTAGTGAGTGATTGCAGCGTGGTGGCAGAAGAGGGCGTAGAAGGCACAGCTGCGCTGATTGCCTCACATACGGCGCAGTTTCTTGTTAAAGGTTCTAAAATTGGCCAAACCATGAAAGCTGATGTGCCTTCTGTAGGCATAGAGACTATTGAAGCCCTTATTAAGGGCGGCTATAAAGGCCTTGCTATTGAAGCTGGTAAAACCTTTATGCTGGATAAAGAAAGCTGCCTTAAGCTTGCGGATGAAGCAGGGCTTATTATTTACGCTTGGAAGCGCACATGACGCACACTTATAAAGTTATGGTTATAGCAGGAGAAGCTTCCGGAGACATCCTTGCCGCAGGCGCTATGGCAGAGCTAAAAGCTTTACTAGATGCACCTGTTGAGTTTATTGGTGTAGGCGGCGAGCAGATGGCAAAAGAAGGCCTAATTAGTGCTTTTCCAATGAAAGAGCTCTCCATTATGGGCATAGCGGAAGTTTTGCCGCATATTCCGCTTATTCTTAAACGTATTAAACAAATGGTAGAGCTGGCAAAGCTTGAAAAACCAGACCTTTTACTCACCATTGATTCTCCAGATTTTTGCCACCGCGTTGCAAAAAAGGTCAAAAAGGAAACAGGGATTCCTTGCGTGCATTATGTAAGCCCAAGCATTTGGGCATGGCGCAGAAACCGTGTATTTAAAATGGCAAAATACCTAGACCATGTACTTGCTCTTTTTCCATTCGAGCCAGGATTCTACAAACCCAGCACATTAAAATGCAGTTTTGTTGGCCACCCTGTTGTGGCAAGGCTTGCTCCATACAAGGTAAAAGAAAAAGAAGATACGCTTTTGCTCATGCCAGGCAGCCGCGCGCGTGAAATTACCTCTCTTTTACCAGTCTTCTATAAAGCGGCTCTGCGTTTAAAAGAAGAGGGCGCTATAAAGCAGATTAAATGCGCACTTGCTACAGAAAATGACTTCGCCCTTGCAAAAGAAATGGCGCCACCCCTCCAAAAAGAAGACTGTATTATTGGAGATGCCCGCTACGCTGCTATGGCTAGTTCAAAGCTTGCATTTGTTGCTAGCGGCACTGCAAACCTTGAACTTGCAGTACTAAACACGCCTATGGTGGTTGCTTATACCACTGGCAAACTTACCGCCTTTTTAGCACGTAAAATTATTAAAGTGCCGTTTATCTCTCCAACCAACTGGGTGCTTGGCAAAAAAGTAATTCCAGAGCTATTACAAGAAGAGTTTACAGAGGACGCTATGCTAGCTTCCGCACGCCAAGCTTTAAGTAAAAACGCGGCTCAAACAGAAGCTCTTAAAACAATTACAACAAGTTTAACCACTCCAAATCCAAACGCAGAAGTTGCGCGTATTTTAAGTTCTTACTTGAAAGCTTAAGCTTTTTTTTGTAAAAAGGTTGTACACAAAACCTGTTTACCGTTTTCAAAGGAGGCCGTCATGGCTAAAAAACGTAGCGGCAGCACTCCCACCACTAAGCCGCAAAAATCCAAACGCGATAAAGGCTTTACAATTAAGCTCCCTGATGAGGTTAAACCTCCGCGTAAAGGGCATAAGCAAGGCCAGCCTGGCACAGGCGCACACAAACCAAAGGATCAAAAAGGCAAACCTCGTCAAAAAGGCAAAGCCGATTTGAAAAAAGGGCGCTACCCTGATGATGAATAACGAGACATGAAACAGCCCTGATTATAGGGCTGTTTCTTATGTAAGGGCTGTGCTATGATGCAACCACATTCGTGAATCTTGATACATTTTTAAGTTCAGACAAAAGAAGAGGAAGCACTATGCTAGACATTAAAAGTCTTAGAACCGTAGAAGCCATTGTGGTAGAAGCCGGAAAAATGGCTGAAGAAACACTGGCAAAAGACTTCAAAATTTCTGAAAAAACGCCGGGGGATTTGGTCACTGAAATTGACCACCTTGTAAATGATTTTCTAAAAGATGCTTTGCATAAATTTCAGCCAAGCTATGGCTGGCTCAGCGAAGAAACTGAAGAAGATCCTGAATGGCTAAATGCGCCTTACACTTGGGTTGTTGACCCTATTGATGGCACAAACAACATGGTAAAAACAGCCGCTATTATGTATGGCGATGCTGAAGGCACTTTGCGCGAGTTCTGTATTTCTGTTGGCCTTGTGGATGTATCCACTGGCGAACCTATTATGGGCGTTATCTATAACCCTCTTGATGGGCAAGGCGGTACGCTACTAAGTTCTCTAAAGGGCGCAGGTGTATTTATGAACCAAAAGCCTTATACCCATACAGCTAAAACAGCAAACCCGCTGCGCCTTATTGTAAGCCATGGCCGCGCGCAAAAAGGCTTAAATGTTGCTATGCCTATTAAGCTTGTGCCTTGCGGCAGTGTTGCTTATCGCATCTCTAGCACTGTTATGGGGCACGGAGATGTGACTATGGGCATCAAAAAGGGCGGCAACCCATGGGATATTGCTGCGGCACATGCCATTGCGCTTGAAGCAGGGTTTAAGTTCCTTGACCTTTGGGGCGCAGACATTCGCTACACTGAGGTTGGCCAAAAAATTCGTGGCTTTATGTGTATGCCTGCTTCTCTTGAAGCAGAAGCTAAAACCCTTTATGAGCAGATTAAGCCTGTGGCGAACTCTCTCTAAATTATCGAAACATTTAAAAGCGCCTTCGGGCGCTTTTTTGCACCTAAAACATACAAGTTTAAGACGTTTTGGCACGCTTAGTGCTTATTTAATAGGCAGATACGACGAAAATAGGAGCAACATAATGTCTACAGCCTATAGAGATGATGCAGTAATGCCATCAAAACTGAGTGATAAGTCTCTGAAAACAAAGCTTCAGTCAGAGATACGTTATTTGCGTGAAAAAATTGCTGCCCAGTCAGTTACTATTGAGCATTTAAAGCGCCAAGCAATGGAAGATGGCCTTACAGGCCTTGCAAATCGTCGTTCATTTGAACGGAGCCTTGAGCAAGCGCTCTCTTATTTTAGACGTTATAAGCGTGGCGGTGCTGTGCTTATGATTGATGTCAACAGTTTCAAAAGTATAAACGATAGTCTTGGGCACCTTGCAGGGGATGCTATCCTTAAAGATATTTCTCGTATTTTAGAACAATACACTCGTGAAAGTGATGTTGTCTCTCGCCTTGGTGGTGATGAGTTTGCAATTATTCTTCAAGAGGTAAGCCCGCAGCAAGCCAATGAAAAAGCTGAAGAAATTGCACAGGTGATTGCAGATACACCTACGCGCTACTCTGGAAGAGATGTTTATACCAGTGTCAGCATTGGAATTTGCCATTTTGATAATAGAAGTACATCAAGCGATGTGATGCATCATGCCGATACAAATATGTATGACAAAAAGGCAGAAGAAAAGGGCTCTTGCTTATAAGTTGTTTGATTTATTACATATTTTTTCAAAAAAATAAGGCTTTGCCCTTTACAAACCTTTTCTTCATCCCCATAACTTAATCTATCAACGTTATGAAAGAGTTAAACAGAGTACATCATGGATAAGAGGCCCCAAAATCAATTAACAGTCCAAGAGCTCCTTGCGCTAAAGGATCACTCCATTATTGATACCTCTACGGTAGAGCGTCTGCTTTCCACCTACCAACAGCTCCGCGAAACGGTTCATGAACAGCGTCAAGAAATTGAAATTCTACAAAAAGCAGCCAGTACAGATGTCCTCACTGGTCTCTCTAATAGACGCATGTTTGAAAAAGAACTTAGCCGCTCTCTTGCTACAGCAAAACGCCATAACAGAACCCATGGCCTTATTATTGTAGACGTAGATGACTTTAAAGCCATTAATGATAATTTGGGCCATAATGCAGGCGACGTGGTACTTCAACACGTTGCAAAATTTCTAAAACGCCATACAAGACCAAGCGATACAGTTGCAAGGCTGGGCGGCGATGAATTTGCTATTGTTCTTTTAGAGCTTGTTTCTGTACATCAGGCAGAAGCCAAAGCAGAAGAGCTTATGGCAGAAATGCAAAAGGCACCATGCATGATTGATGGCCAGCCTGTGCAGGTTTCGCTCAGTGCAGGAGCTTACATTTTTGATGGCGACGCAAAAAGCACCAGAGACATTTTGGATAAAGCTGACCATGCAATGTACATACAAAAGCAGTTGCACCACGGCGAGAATTAATTTACTTCTAGTTACATGCTTGTAACAATTCAACAGATAGAAGACCAATTAGCTAGCACCCAATGCGAGGAATGCGGCTATAAAGGCTGCCGCCCCTATGCGGAAGCTATCTTTTCTAATGAGGCAGATATTAACCTTTGCCGCCCAGGCGGAAAGCGCGTTATTGCTAACCTTGCCAAGCTTCTTGGTAAAAAGCCTCTTGCCCCAGCCAAACCAAAAGAAGCCCCGCTTATTGCATGGGTTGATCCTGCCCGCTGCATTGGTTGCACGCTTTGTATTCAGGCCTGCCCAACAGACGCCATTGTGGGCCGCTCTAAGCGTATGCACAGCATTATCACAGATGAATGTACAGGCTGCCGCTTGTGCATACCGCCATGCCCTGTAGATTGCATTGAGATGAATGATGCATCTGAGGCTTTTCCTGAAGCTGGAGATGACAGCTGGGAAGAGGGGCGATCCAAGCAAATATCAGAATGGATTCATATTAAAAAAGAGCGCAAACAACAGCGCCGCAGCTCATAATAACCTTGAGATATACAATCCTCTTAGGCATCATAGATGCGCAACCATAAGCATAAGGGATATTTTTCATGACGGACGCACTTCAATTGCATAACACAACCACTGGCGTTTGGACGTCGGCGCAAATACATGAAGCGTTTGAAACGGGTATTTTAAAAACAGAAGAAGCCCTTGCAGAAGAACAGGTTCAACCTGCCAGCATTGATTTAAGACTTGGCAAAACAGCTTACAGAGTGCGTGCTGGATTTTTACCAGGTAAAAATAAAAGTGTAATGACCCGTGTATCTGAACTTGGTATGCATGAGGTGAGCATAGAAGAGGGCGGCGTACTAGAAAAAGGCGCTGTTTATATTATTCCACTGCTTGAATCTGTAAACCTGCCCAACTTTTTAGAAGGCGTTATTAGCCCAAAAAGCTCCACTGGCCGTCTGGATATTCTCACACGCCTCATTACAGATAAAGGCACAACATTTGACCGTATTCCAAAGGGCTATACAGGGCCTCTCTTTGTAGAAGTGACACCGCTTACCTTTAGTATTGTTGCCCGTACGGGTGACAGGCTTAATCAGCTACGTTTACGTACAGGCTTTACGCCGCTCAGCGAGGCTGAAATGCTGAACCTCCACGAGAAAACATCGCTTATTTTTAACGAAGCTGGCGAACCAGAAACACCTGTACTGGAGCAGGGCGGCATTTGGATGTCTGTTGACCTTGAAGGGATTGATGGGAGCGACATTGTGGCCTACCGTGCCCGTAAACATGCACCAGTGCTTGATCTCAGAAAAATTAATCATTACAACGTAAATGATTTCTGGGAACCAATTACAAAGCCTCATGACGGCAGCCTTATTTTAAACCCTGAAGATTTTTATATCATGGTCTCTCGTGAAAAAGTGAGTGTGCCCGGTCACACCAGCTGCGAGATGATGCCATACGAAACAACCGCAGGGGAACTGCGTGTGCATTATGCAGGCTTTTTTGATCCTGGTTTTGGCATGACAAAAGATGGCAGTTCTGTTGGCGTGCGCGGTGTACTAGAAGTGCGCTCCCATGATGTACCTTTTGTGCTTGAGCATGGCCAGAAAATTTGCCGCATGGTATATGAGCCACTTGCACAGACACCTGATATCCTATATGGAATAGACTTAAGCTCTAATTACGCATCGCAGGGGCTTAAACTTGCAAAGCAGTTTAAAATGGAAAGCTAGCCGATAACTGACACATGAGAATGTTCAAAATCAGATACACACAATGCATGGGATTCTGCGCTGGTACGGTTAAAAACAATTGTGAACTTCCTAAAGTTCATTATCGCAATAAAGAATGGGACAAAAAATGGCCGACACTCAAACTGGTATAAAGCCGCTTATTTTGGCGTCTGGCTCACCGCGCCGTCAGCAGTACCTTAAAGATTTTGGTATCGCTTTTGAAATTGACCCTGCCGATATTGATGAAACGCCACATAAAGGCGAACTGCCCCTGCCATACGTGCAGCGCCTCGCTGAAGAAAAAGCAAGAGAAGTGGCTAGCCGTCACGCGGGTAAAGTTATTTTAGCTGGCGATACAACGGTTGCCAGAGGCCGCCGCATTTATGGGAAGCCAGAATCCAAAGAAGAAGCTTATGAGATGATTAAAACTTTTTCTGGCCGCCGTCACAAGGTGATGAGCGGGGTTTGCGTGCTGGATGAAAACGGCAAAGCCGTAGTTAAACATACTGTGACAGTTGTTCAGTTTAAGCCTCTGCGCCATAAGGATATTGAGGCTTACGTTGCAAATGAGGATAATTGGAGAGGCGTTGCTGGCGCTTATAAAATACAAGGCACCCATGGTGGTGCGCTTGTTAAATCTGCAAACGGCTCTATTAGCGGTGTTGTTGGGCTTCCACTTGTTGAAACAATTAATGCATTGAAAACCGTTGGATACGACCTGTAACATAGTTTTTGAAAGTTGCCCTTGGCATACAAGGGTTGCTTTGTTTGGCCCCAATGGGCATCTACAATCGATCCATTTTGACGATGCGGATTTACCGTACCTTGAAGGTACTATTATACTTGGGCGCATTAAAACAATCCACAAAGCTATGAAAGTCGCTTTTGTTGATATTGGCGAAGAGGTTCATGGCTACCTGCCGCTTAAAACAATGGAGAACAAAGGTGAGGGTGCGTATGAGGGCCAAGCGATTATGGTACGCATTGCACGCTCAAGCATGGATGATAAGGGCGCCAAGCTTTCTGCTAAAGTTATGCATGCCATGCCAGAGGGAGAGCTAGAAGCTCCGCTTGTTATTAAAACGCCCCCAAACGCGCTTCAGCGTGCTTTGCATGATGCAGGGGATACTCCGGTACATGTTTGGTTGCCAGATGAACGGAGCCTTGCCATGGTGTCTGATTTTGTTGACCAAGATAAAGTTAGGTTTCTTAAAGATGACGAGCTGATGTTTGAGCGACTTGAAAATGCACTACATCATGTAAGAAATGGTGTTTATCCGCTCCCTAATGGCGGTAAAATTATTATTGAACAAACAAAGGCGCTGGCCTCTATTGATGTTGATACAGGTAAAGCTGGCGGCGGCTATAAAACGCAGCTAGAAACAAACCTACAAGCTACAAAGGAAATTGTACGCCTTTGTAAGCTGCTTGATATTGGCGGATCTATTGTTGTGGATTTTGTGACCATGCGATCTAAAACAGATAGAGAAGCCATTAAGCAATCTATAAAAACATCTTTTTGTGAAGTGGATGACCGCCGTGTAGATATTTTAAATATGTCTCCCTTTGGCCTTTTAGAGATGAACCGCGAAAAGATAGACTCTCCGCTTTACCTCAAGCTAAACCATCCCACATATGTGGCAGGGGAAGTTCTATTAGAAGTGTGGCGCGCAAAACCAACACTTGGTTCATATACTGTAGAAGTTTCAACGCAGGTGAGCGAAATTTTAAAGAAACGCCTCACTGAGAAAGCTGCGCTGGCCTATATTGGACGCAAGGTCCATATTAAAGCCAGCAAGGAGCGTTCTATTTCTTCTTTTGCTCTGAGTCAAGGGGCTGCTTAGGCATCATATCCATAGGCAAGCTTACTGTTGCCCCTTTAAGCCCTGCGATAGGCGTAGCTGTTTGCAATGCACGTACACGTACCGCATTGAGACCTTGCTTAGATATCTTATCATTTGGCGCAATTTCCAGTGCTCTATTATAAAGCTCATTTGCAATATGAAGCTTACCTTTAAGAAGATACACCAGCCCGCCAGTTGAGTAAGTATCTTGGTGCATTGGTAGCACTTCAAGAAGAGTTTTAAAGTCTTTTTCGGCTTTATCAATATGTTTTTCCGCACGTACCTTATCTCCAAGGCGTTTCAATTGCTGTGCGCGTTGCAAATGAACAGCAGAGCGGTTAATCAGGTTACCAGCACCATACGGATCTTCTAAAGCTTGTATATCTAGCGCGGCAAGAATTTTTTCATACGGCATATTATCTGATTGGTTTCGCATATAGTAAACCGTGTAAATAAGGGCAAGATGCTCAATAGTACGCGGATTGTATGGATAAGTGCTGTAAGCGTTTTCAATTTCGCTCAATGTACGCTCATCAATGCGCCCAAACTTAATCATGGCCATAGACATCTTAAGGTTCCAAGCTCCAGCGTTACGCTGATACATTTTTTCTGCGTAAAATACGCCAGACCCGGCAAGCAATGCGGAAATAATAGCAAAGCTCATTTTATGCGTTTTAAAGCTGCAAAGTTCTTTACGCTCAGGCATGCAGTTCATGACATAAAGGCCTGTCATCATGGCCCACATAAGCCATAGCACCATAGCACCTGTCGGCATTTGAAGTGGAAAGTCTCCAATAGAGTTAATTGTCATGCCGCCAATAGAGAGCAAGAGAATAGAGGTAAATACTTTTTCACCGTCACTTGCACCGCTGCGCATAATTTTCCATGCTGCAAAAAGAGGGAAAAGGAAAAGAGCTAGCCAAGCAAGACCTGCAAATATACCAAGCTCCACAAACATTTGTGCAATATCGTTATGCATACGCTGTGGACGCGCTTCTTTTTTGTAACCATGTGGCGGTGTCTCAACTTTTGCAGCATGATACATCGGGTAATAAGTAAAGAAGCCTGCATATCCTGTACCAAGGAAAGGGCGGTCTTTTAGCATTTCTACGCCGTTAATGTTATAGGCCATACGTGTGCCCACATCTCCGTACTCAAGCGTTGCAACAGATGAAACCTGCTCACCAATAGATTCGCCAACAGAGTGGTAACCTTTAAGGCCAGATTGTATTTGAGCGCCAGCCACAATAAAGAGAAGCACGCTAGCAAGAGTTAAAACCTTACCAAAGCTAAGTGAAGCTTTCAGCATTGGTATAATGGATTTTCTATGAATGACTACCCAAACAGCAAAACAAATAAGGGCTACACCAAAAGAAAGCCAGCTTCCTCGTGTACGGGTGTACATAAAGAAGAGTCCGCCAAGCGCAAGGGCTGTTGTACTGATTACTGTTTCTGTTTTTGTTTTTGCAACTGTAAACAGCCAAAACATAAGAGGCAGCGCAACAACAAGGAAAGATGCCGCAAGGTTTTTATTTGCAAAGGTGCCAGCTGGCGGCGCTGAAAACTGGAAGTAATTAATAATAGGTTTTGGCCAGAAAGAAATGTACTGACGAATTGTATCATCTGTAATTGTAAGGAAATGGCAAATACCGAGAATACTATTAAAGATAACGCTTATAGCAAGCACAGAGACAAGGCTCATAAACCACGTTTTACTACGCAGCATATACACAAGATAAAATAGCCCGATGTAGCATACAAAGTTTGTTCCAAAGAAAAGCGTTCGGTAAAAAGATTCTGTCCATAAAAGAGAGGCAGCCGTCATGAGCGCAAGGAAGCCTGCAAAGTAAAGCGGAAGAGGGCTTTTATATACGGTAAGTTTATCAACCCCAGCATTGTAGTAATGAAGCGCGAGAATAGCCCCACCAAATAAAACAGTCAGACCAAGAGCGTACCAGCGCACATCTCCTGCAACTTCAGGCACAAAGTAGTTATACATGTTTGGACTAACCAAAACAAAGAAAGTAATGATGGCTCTAACAATATTAGGAAGCCTGCCTTGAAGCGGAGCTGTAGAATCATTGCCTGTAAAAAAATCTTGGATGTTTTTCAATGGAGAGGACATATTTTTGTGCGCTTTTTATTTTCTTATGTTTAAAAATGGAACGCGCAGAGAATATCTTGTTTTGAAAAGACTCGCAATAAAAAGAAATATATAGAAAAGGAAACGCTAGTTCGGTTCAACCACAATGGTCACAACGCCGCTGTATGATCCGTTGGGTTTGCTTTGTACGTTACCTTCTTCCATGAGGATATCAATATTAGCAGTATTACCACCGCTGCAAGTTGTAGATGTTCTGTGCGCTGCTGTGCGCGCACTCAGTGTAACACCTGTAGCAGCTTCAGCTTGGCCAGCTGTACCTGTTACATCGTTCCAAAATACACGATAAGGGATTGTGTTTCCTCCAGATGCAATGGTAAAGGCACTACCCGCCCCATCACCTGTAATTGTTACATCATAGTTACCACCGCTCGTATTAGAGTAAATACAAACATCATCATCTTGCCTAACATCGCCTGTACCAGGGTATTGGCCAAAAGCAATATCTTGAAGCCCTGAAATGCGTACACGCTCAGGAATTGTAATGGTCACATTATAAGAAAATGTTGATGTGACGCCAAGGGTTCCATCAGTTGCCGAAAAAGCTGAAGGCGCAAAAAGCAACGTGCTTATTGCGAGGTATTTTAGTGATGGCATTATCTTAAACACAGACCATATCTCCAATATTTATATAAAAATCCCCAAACGAAAGCTCTGGTACAGCAAGCGTACAGGTGCCTTTTTCTTTTAAATTAACAAACGGTTGGTTTCTGCCGCTTAATTCTATTTGGAAGTTTCCAAACCCGTCTGTCGTCGTAAATGTGTCTATACCTCTTATGGTTTTCCACGCGAGAGGCTTGCCCCCAATATCAAGAAGACGACCAATAAGAAGAATAGATTTATCTACGCGCCATTCAAGCTTAGCAATGTTTCCTGGAAGAATACTAATAACTTCTTTTTTATTTTCCACCTTAATTAAGTCTGCACCTTTAACGGGAACAAGATTAATTGTATATGTCTTATAAGGTGTTAAATTAATGGGTACAGATTCACCAATTTTTCCGCGCGCACGCGCAACATTGTTAATAAGAATATCAAACTCAGCTTCAATGGTTGAATCACCTATAATATCAATAACCGCCATACCGCGCGTAGAAAGCTTAGGAAGGCGTGCAGTTTTACCATCTTCTGTTATGAGCATAGACGTTGTGAGCTCTAGGCCTGCGGCTCGGTTGTCAGAGTTATCATAATTACCACCAACTGCATTTCTAGCAAATGCACGGATTGCTGTTTTATCCGTTTGGTGACGCACAATCAGGTCATTACGAGATTCAAGGCTGCCGTTCTGCTGGTCATTATCATTGGTTACCTGAACGTAAGTTCCGCGCCCATTACCAGCGGTATTATCATAACTGATCATGTTACGCTGCTTCCAAAAAGCATTATTTTTAGTACGCCCACGGCCAAGAGTTGTTTCTAGCCTCCATGGGCGCGCAGTACGTCTGTAAGTAAGCCCTGTAAAGAAACTTGAATCACCACCACTCATTGTAAGTCTACTATCTGAATACAACGAATGAAGACGGTCTTTAAAGATATCAAAGCGCAGACGAGGGCCATAGTTATATATTTGATCTTGGCCATTATCGCTGTAAGCTGCAGATAAAGAAAGCTTCACTTTATCTCCAAAGCGGCTATTATAGCTCACGTTGAAACGTTCCTGCTGCCTAGAAAGAAATGTTTCAAAATCATCCTCTGTGTAAAGTGCTTCATCATAATCAAAGCCTTTAAAGGCGTTGCTGTAACTCATGGTCCATGAGTCTGTTTCTTTGAACCCTTTTCCATAAAAGTCAAAGTTTATAGCTGCGTCTCCAGCAGATGAATACGTCATCGAGTTTTCAAAACGATTGTCGTTATCTAAATAGTAGGTAAGCGTTGGTTCAAAGAAGTTTAACCCTTTACCGCCATAGATATCCATTTCCGCTTGGAAGTTATCAAGGAGGCGCCATTTTACTTCTGCTTGGTACACTGGAGCGGTACCAATACCAAGGTTACCATCACGCGATACACCTACCTGAATATTATACTCTGGTTTTCCGCGCGGAGAGATTTCTAAGAACTTACTAAAGTTGAAAGATTCCTCAGTTTCTGTTCCATCTGTTTCTGTTATAACCGCGCGCACGCCGTAGCTCCCTGATGGGAAACGAGAGGTATCAATTTCCTGTAAGCCAAAATCTAAAATACGGCTATATAGAATACGGTTACCGCGGTAAATATCAACCTGAGCACGGGATGGTACATACAGCTCAATACGAGAACCTCTCAGGTTTCTAAGATCTTCATAAGCTTGCAATTCTGATGACAATCCAAAACCAAGGAAATTACGGCTAAAGGCAAAGTTTTGCCCAACCGTTTCAAGCATCCCAAACTTTAAAGTTGAGTGGTTAAAATGATAGTTAAATGTAAGGTCTGATGCCTGATAAGTTTCATCTTTAGGTAAAAAACCTCTTGATTCTATAAACCAGCGCCCTTCGCCAAAAGTGGTCGTATGGTCTAAAGCGAAACGGTCATCCGTATCTGACTGAAAGTCCGTATTACCTGTTGCACGAAATGCATTCGCAAAAACCCACTTATCATATGGCTTAAACTCCTGAACAGACGTATCAAGCTCTTGTTTGATAAGAGACTCTTTCGCAATCTTCATACTAATAAGAAACTGGTTAGGATCTACAGTAACTTGCCCAATTTCTGCTTCATCTCTTGGAGCCGCTGTTTCTATCTTACCAGTTAAGAGCCCTCTAAAGCTTTCTGGATTTTTAGCAGCATTCAATTGTTCAATAACAATACTTATATCATTTATCTCTACCCAGCTGTCCGTATATGTAACAGGTACAGAACCGACAAGTTTTTCACCAATTTTTAAGTCAAACAAAAGCTCTTGCGGCGGAATTTCAGCCATGAGCTGTGGTACGTCATCCTTATCTAAGGAAGAAACCGTTGGCGTTGGCTGCGCTTTAAGAGTTGGCGGCGGTGCCTCATCATAAGGTTCAAGGGCATCTTCCGCAAAAACAGAGCTGCTTAAAAGTAGCGCTGCCATAGCAAGGGCAACAGATATAGGATGTTTAAATATCATGAATCTAGCCCCCATGCTTCTACAGGTACTGTTACACGCTGCTTATTAACATTAATCATAAAGTCTATATCAATGTTCTCGCTCTGGAATGCTTCCGGTAATATAAACTGGTAAGACCCATTTTCATACAGGCGCTTACCTGATATAAAATGGCAAAGTTCAGTTTTTTTGCTATGACAGATGTCTTTTCTCAGCACTTCTACATTCACATTACCTTCATTAAGAAGCGTGATTACATTGCCCTCACGCTCCCAAGAAATTTTTGGTTTTTTATCATCAGGCTCTACAAACACAAGCGCACCAACACCTGTTATCACCGTAATGAGTTGGCTATTTTCTTCAGGTTTCAGCGCTTCCATTTGAGGGATAAAGCGCAATTTATAGACTTTTTGACTGTCTAAAGCTTCTTCTCTGTTATAAAAAATTTTCAAAGGTATTTCTGAGCGCGGCTGAATGATAAAACGAGACGGTGCCGCAAATAAATCGCCTGCAGGTTTAAGTTCTGTTTTAGGATCTCCAGGAGAGATGACTTCTAAAGCCACAGTATTTACAGTAAATGTTTTGTAGTGGGATAAATTGCGGACGTAGAGCGTTTGATATTTTTGCCCTTTTTCAAAATGGATAATACTATCTGAAATCGTAACCTGCGCAAAAGCAGCCGAGTATAAAACCCAGCCCAAGCCTATCGCCAACAAAATTACACGTCTCATACCTTTATGATATAGGACAGAGCAGGGGAGTCGCTAATACTCTCCTATAAAAAGATCACAAAAAGGGTGTTTTAAAAAGGGTTCTATGGCATTATACCCACACAAACAAAAACAACAAAGTTGTGCTTTCGCTAAAAATGTATATGCCTAAACCTATGCAAACACTATTATTTTTAGGAGCCTTTGCTCTTCCTTTCATGCACTTAAAATTAAATGCTGAAGTTATAAATAAACCTTCAAACAGTGTAGGTTATGAAGCCGCATCAGGCACAGAAATTACCGAAACAGCAAAAGTGCCAAACCTTACTGTTAATTTTTCTCTTAATAGCGTAGCTGACCCCGCAACAACTCAGTATTACACACAAATTGTGGAAGAAATGCTCCGCAATTTACCGCGTAAAGTTTCACTATCAGGCGATCCAGCTTCGCTTGTTCAAACAGAGCCTGTTTATGACCACCTTAAAGTGGTGAGCTATTTACCTAAAGCAGATACAGATCCTAATAGTTTATCTGAAAAGGATATTCGTTATTTTACGGTTGAGTTTGAAGTGCCTGAAGGCCTTGTAAATTTAACTGAGGTTGATGATCTGCCACCAGGTGTTGAGAGCCAATCTATTGTTGTGCATAAAGGTAAATACGAAGACTTTGTAGACATTCTATATAACGATGGCACCCGCACCTCCGCAAGCACAGCGCCGCGCAGAGAAGTAGGCCTTGAAAAGGCTGGCATAAACATGAACGACATCATGGGTAAAAAATCATCAGGCCTTGCTCAAATGGTGGAAGACACTGCCAAGTCTCAAGTTGCACAAGAACGCATGAAACGTAGCGGACCAACAGACCTTATGCGTGAAATTGCAAACTTTGAAGCCAAGAAGAAAAGCAAAAAAGCTACGCCTGCAAAAACAATTGTAAAAACAACTCAAACAGCCTTTAAGGCGCCAAGCCCAACACTTAAACTCAAAGGCGTGACCATTACCTTTAATAAAGGGACAGACCTTGGCAAAAAACTTATGCCGCTTGCTAAAAATGGCAGCGAGAGCAGGCGCCTTCAAATGATTGCTTTTGTGTCTCCAACGGGCGCAGAAACTATGACAGATCTCGCTAATCAGCGTTTTTTAAGCGCAGAGAGTGAACTAAAAGCCGCAGGCATAAACGTAAATGATATGGTGCAAAGCCGTATTATACTTATGTCATCTGGCGCAGATAAGCTGAACGTCACACTTAAATAATCATTCCAAACACACATTTCAAAAGAGCCTCAAAATGAGGCCCTTTTTTAATGATGTATGAGCTAAAAACTAAGCACCAATTTTTAGCTTAAGTGTCTTACTTGTAAGTGCGCTAAGGGCAGGGAGAGTGCAGTCATTTTCAATAAACTCAAGCAATGCGCCGCCGCCAGTAGAAAGGTATCCAATTTTCTTTTCACGTCCTGTAAGGGCTATACATGCCAGCGTATCGCCGCCGCCCACAACGCTAAAGGCATCACTATGAGCAACACTTTCAGCAAGGGCTTTACTGCCTTCATCAAACGGATAAGTTTCAAAAGCACCTACAGGCCCATTCCAAAGAACAGAGCCAGACATGTCTATAACCTTTGCCCAGTTAATTGCTGTTTTGGGGCCAATATCTAAAATCATTTCATGGGGCTGCACATCGCCAGAATTGACATTGTGAGATGGCGTGCATTCTTCAATCTTTGTGGCAACTGTTACGTCTGTTGGTAACAGCAGTCTGCATCCTAAAATGCCTGCTTCAGCAAGAATATCTCTCGCTTGATCCAGATAATCCTCTTCATAAAGAGAGTTACCAACCTGCATGCCCTTTGCAGCAAAAAAGGTGTTGGCCATAGCGCCGCCAATAGCAAGTGTATCAGCCTTTTTAATAAGCGCTTGAAGCACGCCAATTTTTGTAGAAATTTTACTACCGCCAATAATGACAGTAAAAGGCTTCTTTGGCGTACCGAGCATATCCCCAAGGGTCTCAAGCTCTTTTTGCATAAGCAGACCAATACCGTTCTGCTTTACATGAGGAACCATACCTGCCATTGAGGCATGCGTACGGTGGCTATTTGCAAAAGCATCATTAATGTAAACATCAATGCCCTTTGCTAGCTCTTTAGAGAATGTTTGCTCGCCAGCTTTTTCAGCCTTTTTAAAACGCAAGTTTTCAAGTAGTAAAAGCTCGCCAGAAGCTAGAGACGCTTTTGCACTATCCACAACATTGCCAGTTATATCCTCAACAAATTTTACAGGCATATCAAGCAAGCTAGACAAGGCGACTGCAACAGGCTTTAGGCTGAGCCTTTTATCTGCGCTATCGGGACGACCAAGATGGCAGCCGATAACAACTTTAGCGCCAGCAGTGCTTAACGCTTTTAACGTGGGCACATGCGCTCTAAGGCGGGTATCATCCGTAATCTTTCCGTCCTTCATTGGCACGTTAAAGTCCACGCGTACAAAAACGGTCTTATCTTTAACATTAAGATCCTTCAAAGTATGAAAATTCATAGGAGGATACCCTTCCTTATAAGTTCATTAAATCAGCTTATTTTCAGCCATGTAAGCACACACATCAAGCATACGATTACTAAAGCCCCACTCATTATCGTACCAGCTAAGAACCTTAACAAGCATGCCGCCCTCAAGCACGCGTGTCTGCGTTGCATCAAAGGTGCTCGACGCACTGCTATGGTTAAAATCTGTTGAAACCAGAGGTTTTTCATTTACAGCCAGTACGCCCTCAAGAGCGCTATTTGCAGCGGCAGACATCGCCTCGTTAATTTCTTCAATTGTTGTTGGGTTGCTTGGCACAAACGTCAAATCGACAACAGATACATTTGGCGTTGGGACCCGAATAGAAAATCCGTCAAGCTTGCCTTGAAGTTCTGGCAGAACAGTGCCAACAGCTTTAGCTGCGCCCGTGCTTGTCGGAATCATGTTTAGGGCAGCTGCGCGCGCACGGCGCATATCTTTGTGGCCAACATCAAGGATGTTTTGATCGTTTGTATAAGCGTGCACTGTTGTCATCAGACCGCTCTCAATACCAACTGTTTGGTGCAATACTTTTGCCATTGGTGCAAGGCAGTTTGTTGTGCAAGATGCATTAGAAATAATTTTATGATCCGTACTGATCATATCATGGTTAACACCATAGACAACCATCACATCTGCATCGCCAGCAGGTGCACTAATTAGCACTTTTTTAGCGCCAGCTTCAAGGTGAGCACTTGCTTTTTCATGGCTTGTAAACAGGCCTGTACACTCAAAAGCAATATCAACCTTAAGGTCTTTCCAAGGTAGCTCTTTTGGGTCTCTAATGCTTGTGCAAAGAATACGATCTCCATCAATATTAAGAGCATCACCATCTACATTTACATCATGCATAAAACGGCCATGCACACTATCAAACTGAAGCAGGTGGGCCATATCATCTGTTGGAGATAAATCATTAATGGCAACAACCTTGATATCTTTATGCCCGCTTTCATAGAGCGCGCGTAATACGTTGCGTCCAATACGTCCAAATCCATTTATGGCTACTTTAACTGTCATCGTGTTTCTTTCATTTTTACTTAAAACTATTATTTACCAAGCTGTGCAAGCATGGCTTGTACTGTGGCTTTAGCTGTAATACCTCTCGCCTCATAAATTTCGCCAGCAGGGGCGCTCATACCAAAGTCATCAACGCTGAGCATTTTACCGTTCATACCAATCAAACTTCCCCAACCAAACTTTGTACCAGCTTCAATACCTACGCGTGCCTTAATGGCGCTTGGCAGTACTGACTCTTTATACTCAGGTGTTTGCATATCAAACAATTCCATGCAAGGCATACTCACCACGCGCACGTTATAGCCCTGACGCATCAGTTCATCCTGAGCTTCTCGTGCAAGGTGAACCTCTGTACCTGATGCGATAATAATACCATGCATTTCCATTTCAGATGAAATGTCTGACAATACATAAGCACCATACGCTGATTGATTTTCTGGAATATGCGTTGTGCGAATTGCTGGCACACCTTGACGGCTTAAGCACATCACGCTTGGCCCATCTGTGCGGGTAAGCGCAGCGGCATAGCACTCCGCTGTCTCTACCTGGTCTGCAGGTCTAAAGGTCATAAGGTTAGGCGTTGCACGGAGCATGGCCAGATGCTCAACAGGTTGATGGGTTGGGCCATCCTCGCCAAGACCAATAGAGTCATGCGTCATCACATAAATGACTTGCTGCTTCATAAGGGCGCTTAGACGCATAGCCGGGCGCATGTAATCAGAGAAGCAAAGGAAAGTTCCACCAATAGGTAAAATACCGCCATAAAGCGCCATGCCATTCATAACAGAGCCCATAGCGTGCTCACGAATACCATAATGAATGTAGTTCCCAGAGAAGGATTCTGGTGTAATTTCACCCATACTAAAATCTTTAGTGTTGTTAGAAGGACTAAGATCTGCGCTTCCGCTTACAAGATCAGGCAAACAAGCGGCGAGGGCACTAATGCACGTACCACTGGCTTTGCGCGTGGCGACCTTTGGCTTGTCAGAAGCTGAAAGCTCTTTCACTTCTTCCATCGCCTCAATAGCAATACGGCGATACTCTTTTTGAAGCTGTTTTGTAAGCTTCTTATTTTTAGGACTATCTTTAAACTTAGCAAGCCATCGCTCATAAGTAACGGTGTTACGGTTGGCTGCTGATGCCCACATATCATAAACAGAAGAGGGCACTTCAAACGGAGCAAATTCCCAGCCAAGGCTTTTACGCATGTCTGCAATTTCATCATCTCCAAGTGGTTCGCCATGGGTTTTATGGCTACCAGCTTTGCTTGGTGCGCCTTTACCAATTGTCGTTTTAAAGGCAATAAATACAGGCTTATTAGCATCTTGCGCTTTATCAAGTACCTCACGGATGGCATCCGTATCATGGCCATCACACTCATAGTAACTAAATCCGTAAGATTCAATACGTCCTTTTATGTCTGTAGATGTTGATATCTCTGTCGAGCCATCAATTGTAATGCCATTATCATCAAAAAGAACAACCAAGTTTTTAAGTTTAAAGTGACCTGCCATCTCTAGTGCTTCATGGCTAATACCTTCCATAAGGCAACCATCCCCCACAATGACATAAGTCTTGTTACTATAAAGCTCTGCGCCAAACTTGCTGGCCATCATCTCTTGTCCAAGCGCCATACCAACAGCATTACCAAGGCCTTGGCCAAGTGGTCCTGTGGTGGTTTCCACGCCGGCTGTGTGGCCAAATTCTGGGTGGCCTGGCGTTTTAGAATCTTTTTGCCTGAAAGCTTTCAGGTCGTCCATTGTAAGTTCATAACCAGAAAGGTGTAACACGCTATACAAAAGCATAGAGGCATGTCCGTTAGAAAGCACAAAACGGTCACGGCCAGGCCACATTGGGTCCTGTGGATGGAAGCGCATATATTCGCTAAAGAGAACCGTTGCAACATCAGCCATACCAAGTGGTGCGCCGGGATGTCCGCTATTTGCTTTTTGAATTGCATCTGCACTTAAAAAACGAATTGCATTTGCCATTTGCGTATAATCTAAATATTGAGTATGGATATCTGCAGCGGTCATGACCTATAGAACTTACTTTGTTATTTTGACTGCAAGAATACCCTCTTTAGAGTAGCGGCGCAAACATTGCCTTAAATATTGAAGCGCCTCTATAAATGTTTTGCCATAGGGGTGTGGCTCTGCTAACATTTTAAGATTAAGAATATATTGTAACACTTTGAAAATGGCTTATCCGAACAATGTCTAATGCACAAAACCAAACTAAACCTTCTTCTGCAGAACGCTTAGAAAGCGCACTGCAAGCACTTGAAGGCCACGTCCGCACAGGCGGAAATATGGCCGCACAATCAAGTATCAATACAGCTGAGATTCAAAACCTTAACAAAGGTGAGCTTGAAGCGCTCCGTACTGAAAATGCAATTTTAAAAGATAAGCACAACAACCTAAAGCTCAGACTTGACAAAACAATCGGTCATATTGAGACGATTCTGGAGAAATCATAATGAGCGGATTTAAATCAGTTACCGTCGCCTCTCGCCAGTATAAAATGTCTGTAGAGCAGGGGCAGGAGTCTCGCCTTGATAAAGTGGCAGATATCTTTAATAGCTACATTGACCAAATTAAAGAAATGGGCGGCAATGGCATGGACCGTGACCAAATGATTGTCATGGCAGGTATTCTTATGGCAGATGAGCACCTCACGCTGCGTCAACAAAAAGACGGCGAGGGTGAAACACTTGAGCGCTACCATGCCCGCCTTGCAGAACGCATTGAAGGACTGCTGGCACAAGTTACAGCATAGCTGCCTCTAAATTATGACACATTAAAAAAGCCCCAATTACGGGGCTTTTCTTTTTCGTTTTTAATCCTTGTTATGATCATTTTTACGTGGGGGCACTCGAAGTATTGCATGGTTATTCGTACCCACTTCAAAATCCACCTCTTGCTTTTCCCAGTGGTCATAGCTTCGGGTTGGCATAGTAAATTCGCCACGATCGGGTGACTTGAGTGTCACCATGCGTACATCACCATCACGTGTGCGGTAACGTACAAGCACGTTCAAATAATCACGATAGCCAGAATAAGCCCCGCGCAGTTCATGCTCAGCCAGCTCTGCAGATTTATGAACACTTGGCGGAATGCCGCGAAAGCGGTTATCGTAATCAATGTCATAAACAACATTTTTTACAAGCTCAATGCCAAGCACACTTGAACCAGCCGGCAATACAAATGTTGAGCTGGATTCAATTTTATCGCCCAAGTAAGAGGGCGTATAGAGAGTTTCTTGTAGGTGATGGTTTTCTGAACTGATACCAAACCACAGTTTGGCGACAGTTATGTTTTGATCATTCTCATTTGTGTAAATAACATCAATGTCATAAACAAAACGAAAATCAGGCAAAGCTGTGGCAATAATTTGCCCGCTTCCCCATGGCACCCGCGTTTGAAAAATACGCTCACCCACATCATCACGGTAAGCTTCAAACGGGTCATAATGATCAAGCAGTCCAACTTCAAGGCTGTAATGCTTAACAGACGATTTTTGAAGATCTTCATGGCGCATAGTGGAATCCTCCAAGACAAAAAAAGAAAAAAGAGATAGAATTCATCTCTGTATATCAACAAGAAGAGCAAAAAGCAAATATAGATGACAGATATCAGCAAAACATTTCTACGCAAACAGCTTGAAAACACAAGGGATAAGCTCTCCCCGCGCGAACGTTCTGACGCCGCCGATACAATAATTAGAAACCTTGTTAAAGTCCTTACACCGCTCAAAGGCAAAACGCTTGGCATGTATTTTTCTATCAAAACAGAAGCCGACATTAGCCCGCTTCTTGCAGAAATGGCTGTGCAAAATAAAATTTTTGCACTTCCGCGCGTTATGGGCAGCGAAAAACCTCTCAAATTCAACACATGGGTGCTGGATGAAATTATGGATGAGGATATCTTTGGTACGCCTTGCGCCACAGGAGAGGAAGCATTCCCAGATATCTTTATTATTCCGCTGCTAGGATTTGATGAGCGCGGCTATCGCATGGGATACGGCGGCGGCTATTATGACCGCACACTTGCACATTATAAAGAAGAGGGGAGGAAGTTCACGACCATTGGTATAGGTTACAACGCCTTAAAGCTTGACGTTTTCCCTGCTCAGCCTCATGATGTGCCCTTAGATTTTATAGTCACAGAAACACAAATGATTGCCTGCACACATGACTGATACAAACGTAACAAGACTTCTTTTCCTTGGGGATATCTTTGGTAACCCTGGCCGTAGCGCGGTAAAAGACCATCTCCCTATGCTTAAGGAAAAGCTTAAACTTGACTTTGTTATAGCGAATAGTGAAAACGCAACGGGCGGATTTGGCCTTAACAGAGATAAAGCCAACGATATTTTTGGTTACGGCGTAGATGTGGCAACGCTTGGTAACCACACATGGGACCAAAAAGACGTATACGACATGCTTCAGCATGATAAGCGCATTCTTCGTCCCATTAACTACCCTCCAGGAACTGTGGGTAAAGGTTACCGTGTATTTACAATGAGCAATGGCAAGCGAATTGCTGTTGTTAATATGCTGGGGCGCCTATTTATGGAACCATACCTTGATTGCCCGTTTCAGGCATCAAGAGAGCTTCAGCGCGAAACAAAACTTGGCGATGATTACGACATTATGCTTGTGGATGTACACGCAGAAACAACATCTGAAAAACGCGGCCTTGGTTACATTTGGGATGGTAAAGCCAGCCTCGTGGTCGGGACACACACACACGTACCAACGGCAGATGCGCACGTTATGGAAAAGGGAACAGGTTTCCACACAGATACAGGCATGTGCGGTACGTTTAACTCTTGCATTGGACTGGCATTTGAAAGTACTATACCGCGCTTTGAGAGAAAGGGTAAATTCCCGTTCCAAGCCTCAAGCAAGGGCGAGCCAACACTCTGTGCCACATACGCAGAAATTGGAGATGACGGCCTTTGTAAACGTATTGAGATGGTGCGCGTAGGCGGGCTATTACAAGAGAGCATTCCAGAATTATAAGAAGGGGAACAGCACATGGCTGGACACAGTAAATGGGCAAATATTAAACACCAAAAAGCACGCGTAGATGCTAAGCGTGGTAAAATTTTTACACGCCTTATTCGTGATGTACTTACAGCGGCGCGCCACGGCGGAGGAGATATTAACTCCAACCCAACGCTTCGCCTTGCTGTAGAAACAGCCCGCAAAAACAACATGACCAAAGATACAATTGAGCGTGCCATTAAACGTGGTACGGGCGAGATTGCAGGCGATGATTACGTTGAAAAAGTGTACGAAGGTTACGGCCCAGCAGGCGTTGCTATTATTGTAAAAACACTCACAGATAACGGCACACGTACCTTTACAAACGTGCGAACTGCCTTTAACAAAAACAACGGTAACCTTGGCACAGATGGCAGCGTTGCTTGGATGTTTGAAGAGCGCGGTATGATTCAATACCCTGCTTCTATTGGCACAGAAGACGACGTTATGGAAGCCGCTATTGAAGCTGGCGCTGCTGACTTTGAACCTAGCGATGAAGTTTACACAGTTTATACAGAAGTGCCCGATTTTGGCGAAGTACGAAACGCCCTTGTTGAAAAATACGGTGACCCTACAGAAGCTGACCTAACATTTGTGCCCAAGCAAACGCAACCTGTTGCAGATGCTGAGACAGCGCAAAAGGTTATGAAGCTTGTTGACGTACTTGAGGAAGATGATGACGTACAAAACGTGATTGTAAACATGGAACTTGATGATGCTGTGGCTGAAAGCTTGGCAGGGTAATGTCTGAGTACTACCCTAAAATTGTCCCAGAGCTTTATGTGTCAGACCTAAATAGATCACTTAAATTCTATACCGAAATAGCAGGTTTTTCCGTTAAGTACGATAGGCCTGCTGAAGGGTTTGCTTACCTTGATAAGGGTGGGGCACACCTTATGCTTGAGGAAATAAACAACCCAACAACAGATAGTCCTTGGATTACAGGGGAACTTAAAGCACCCCTAGGTAGAGGAATTAACTTTCAGATAGAAGTAGATGACGTAGACAGTATCTATCAAAAAGCAGTAGGACAGAGTATATCTATTACATTACCTATAGAAGAAAAATGGTACCAAACAGGTGATACAGAGGGCGGTAATAGACAATTTATGCTACAAGACCCTGACGGATACCTTCTAAGATTCTTTACAGAAATTAAAAGGTAATTCTATTCAGGCTTGAAATCTAAAAATTTATTCTTATACCTTAAATTCCGGCACCTATTTGCCGTTTACCAAAGCCCTGCACCCTAGGTGCGGGCAACATCAGTCCTCCGACCTTGAGGAAAGTCAGATACATATTTGGCGTAAGGTCTAACTTGCTCCTCCACTACGGGGGAGCATTTTTTTGTTGCCAGACACGTAACCCTTGCATACAATCCATTGTCCCAACGGAAATAGAATAGGGATACATACATGCAGTACAACTTGCAAAACCTTACAGACGCTGATCATGCTCTGATAAAACAAGCCAAAGATTTAATGCTTAAGCGTTGCAAAACACGCTCTCATCAGCTCACAAGCATGGTGCGTATGAAATCCGGTAAAGTTTATCCCGGCGTGCATGTTGGCCTTTATGTGCGCAGACTTTCCACTTGCGCAGAAGCCGTTGCCCTCGGCACAGCCCTTACAGAGGGCGAAGAGGGCATCGATACAATCGTCACTGTCCGAATGAAAAGCCCAGAAATTCCTTATGAAGATATTCGCATCGTTTCCCCATGCGGCATTTGTCGCGAGATGATCAGCGATTACGATAGAGATGCGACTGTGATTATGGAAAAAGACGGCGAGCTGGTGAAGTTTCCCATTATGGAGCTGATTCCTGAAAAATATGAGAAGAGAGTGGGGGATCACTGTGCTGCTTAGAATTTTTCATGGGATTGCCGTATTAACAGTAGCTGCGGCGGCAGTTGTTGTAACTTCTCTTGCTATGCATATTGCAGGAGTTGAAAATACTGTGGAGTGGTGGGGTGTTATTGTCAGTGCCTTTGTTGGTGCTGGGCTATTTTTTATTGGGTGGAAGACGCATAAGGTAACAAGGTATCAAGCAGGTGAGTCCCTAAGACAAAATATTAAAAAAAACCATTCAATGCTTACCCAGACTTGTGATAATGAAATACTAAGAATTGATGATAAAAATGCTAAGAAAATTAGGGCTAGTAACAGCGCTATGGAGATGAAAATTTATAAAAAGACTGAAATTCCAACAGATGAATTTATAAGGGAGTTTAAATTAGTCCAACGAGATAGTGAGTTTTTGCAAATAAAAGAAATTTCTGAATATTTGAACGGACTAAATACTCTAGTAGATACAGCAAAAAACAAATGGCTAGACCACTTTGTTTTATATACTTGGGAAGATAGCACTGAGCGAGCTAATAAAGCTTTTTACGAGTACCTTGAAGCTCGTACAACATTTGAAAATAAACTCAAAGAAGACCACTCTGCAGTTTACCTTAAGCATCTCAAATAAGCTTTATTTCTCTTTGCTTATGCGCCTCAATTATTGCCTCTGCTGCGCGGCGTCAAAAGCTTGATGGCTCGCAAAGTACCATCTTGGTATAGGCATTTCTTTTGAATGCTTCGCGCTTCCCAACGCTTGCATAACTTGCCTAAACCGCTCTAAATTCTTGAGCATTTAGGTTCGGCTACTCGCCTCACACCCGTGCATATTATCACCCAAGCGGCAGCTTAAAAGAACCACCAGCCAAAACTTCAGGATTTCCCTTGACTGCATACAATCCAAAAGTTAATCTCCTCAGAAGTTCTATCTCTTTTTTCTTTTTTTTGCACCTAAGGAGACATGCCATGTCTGAGCGAACCTTCATCCAAAAATGCCTTGGTTTTCGTAAAAATCACTGCTCTATAGTCACATTTTCTCTGGCTGAAAAATCTACGCCAGAAGTACCCATGTACAAGCGCGAAGACACTCATGTAGTAACAGTGACCCAGCCTGCTTGGCTTCCTTTTATAAACTATACAAACACATCTTCTTCATCTAGCGATATTTCTGCCAAAGATCCAGAAGATATTATGTTTATTTTCTACAACCTTCGTTGCCCTGAAAGGCTTCAAGCCCTTGAAGAGGCCCTTGATAAAGCTGTTAATGACGGGCTGTTTACTCTGGAACAAGTTGCTCAAGCGCGCGCCCGTGAAGAAGCCATCCATTCCTTTTCCTAAAACTCGACTTTGAAAAAGCCCTTTGGGGCTTTTTCTTTGCCTTATAGCTGGCAATATTTTACACTCTAAGGCATGAAAATTCTCGGCATTGATCCAGGACTCAACAATATGGGGTGGGGCGTTATTCGCGCCCAGGGCTCTAGCTTGTCATACCTTGCTGGGGGCACAGTTAAAGTTGCTCCTAAACTGCCCATGGCAGAGCGTCTTTTAGGCCTGCAAAAAGCATTAGATGAAATTGTAAAAGAGCACATGCCAGATAGCGTCGGTATTGAAGAAGTTTTTGTCAATTCAAATGCTCGTACCAGTCTTATTCTGGGCCAAGCACGCGGCGTGGCCATGCTTGTGCCTGCCATGCATGGCATTGATGTAAGCGAATACACCCCAAGCAAAGTCAAACAATCCATTGTAGGTACGGGTAAAGCCAGTAAAGAACAAGTGCAACACATGGTAAAAATGCTCCTACCAACGGCTCAGTTTAAAACGCTAGATACCGCAGACGCGCTTGCAATTGCTATTACCCATGCGCATACAATGCAGAATCAAATTCTTCTTAAAAAGTCAGCTTAACTCTCGCTTTTAGGTACGCTTTCCCGTATCATGTACCCGTCTTAAAAATAAAAACGGGCAGGGGACACATTCATGATTCATTTTCTAAAAGGCGTAATAGCGGAAGTTGGTGACGACTATCTGGTTATGGACGTAAACGGCGTTGGCTATAAAGTCCTTACACATGCACGTATGCTGGCAAACCATGCAGAAGGTGAAGCCACGACGGTTTCAACCCATATGCACGTAAGAGAAGACCAAATGACGCTGTTTGGTTTTACAGACCCAAGCGAGCGCAAGCTATTTGAAGTACTCACATCTGTAAGCGGCGTCGGCCCTAAAATGGGGCTTGCTATCCTTAGCGCTCTTTCAGGCGATGAAATTACTGGCGCTATTTCTATGCAAGACCCAACAATGCTAACCCGTGCCAGCGGCGTAGGTAAAAAACTAGCAGAACGTATTATCCTTGAGCTTAAAAACAAGGTGGGCTCGCTTCCTGTTTCTGTATCAACAGGGGCAACGGGCGGCAGCGTTGTAAGTATGCCAATAACTGGCCTTGCAGGCGATGTGCTTAGCGCGCTTACAAACCTTGGCTACAAACAAAACCATGCTAAAGATGCGGTTGCTATGGCGCTTAAAGAGCAAGGCGATAGTGCAGACTTTGACGGCGTATTTAAACAGGCCCTAAAGGAGCTAAGAGTTTAATATGGTAGATAGCGCAGAACGTATTGTAGAGCAGGAACACATTGAAGGCGACCGTCCTGATACAGCTCTCAGGCCAGAAAATTTAAACGCCTTTGTGGGGCAAGAGGTGCTGAGAGAAAACCTTAGCATCTTTGTAAAGGCGGCTAAAGCACGTAGCAAAGCGCTAGACCACGTACTTCTTTATGGCCCTCCAGGGCTTGGTAAAACATCGCTTGCGAATATTGTCTCTAAGGAAATGGGTGTTGGCCTGCGCAGCACATCTGGCCCTGTGATTGAAAAATCTGGAGACCTTGCTGCTATCCTTACATCGCTAGAGCCTAACGATGTTTTATTCATTGATGAAATTCACCGCCTAAGCGCCCACGTGGAAGAAATCCTTTACCCCGCCATGGAAGATGGCAAGCTTGATATTATTATTGGTGAGGGGCCTGCCGCCCGCACCGTTAAAGTGGAGCTACCACCTTTTACACTGGTAGGCGCAACAACCCGTGCAGGACTACTAACTAACCCACTGCGTGACCGCTTTGGCGTACAGTTCCGTATGGAATTTTACAGCGCAGAAGAACTTGTGGAGATTCTCCGCCGTGCTTGCCGCAAGCTAGACGTTGATATTAGCGATGACGGCGCCATTGAAATTGCACGCCGTAGCCGCGGCACACCACGTATTGCGCACAGGCTACTGCGCCGTGTCCATGATTTTGCCCTTGTTAAAGGTAACGGCCATATTGATAGAGAGATTGCTGATGTTGCCCTTAAAGCCTTAGAGGTTGACCCTATCGGCCTTGATAAAAACGATAAGCGCTACCTGGAAAGCATTATGGATAAGTTCTCAGGTGGCCCTGTTGGCCTTGAAACCATTGCCGCTGCCATTGGTGAAAGCAAAGACACGATTGAAGACGTGCTAGAGCCTTATTTGATTCAGCTTGGTTTTATTCAACGCACACCGCGCGGACGCATGATAACCCAGAACGGCTATGGCCACTTTGGGCGCACAGCACCAAACGCAGAAACGGCGACCTTCTAAAACAAAAAGCCCCCAAACGGGGGCTTTTATGTTCGATTGAGTTCTCCTTAATAAGAGGTGCGAATATCTTCACGCATGGCGTCAGTGCTAGGCACAGTTTCATCCACATAAGTAATTGTGATGGAGGTAAAAGTATGAGGGAGGTAGCAATTTAGTGTGCGAAGCGTTTCACCATCCACTTCCTCTTCTATCACCTCATCAATGCCGTCTTGCAAAATTTTTGCCTTCAAAGCAAGAGCATTTTGGGTTGCCGTTTTAGCCTGCCCCGAAGGGCTAGCATCATTGCTTTCAACAATATAAGTAAAACGGCGAATTTTTTCATTATCATCTACCATCACAATCATTTTGCAGGTGGTTCTGGTAATAGCGTCATCAGGCATAAGACACCCGCCCGGCAATATCTGCATTGGCGCATCATCATCAGCCCCAAGAGGGGTAAATTTAGGAAAAGCTTGAATAACCATTGTTGTTATCCTTGTATAAAAAGAGAAAAAAGATACATGTATTACTTTGATATACATTGAAAAACAAAGCCCTGTAAAGTGAAAAGGCCCCCAAACGGGAACCTTTTCTTTTCGATTAGAGGTTGTGATACAAGCTCACAATTTTTGTATAGGCTTTAGCAAGATCTTCAAGATCTTTTACGCTGATGCGTTCATTCACTTGATGCATACCGCCTTCTTGCATATAGCCTTCAGGCTCAGAGCCATCATCATTTAAACCGCCCCGTTCTGGGGGGCCAAACTCAAGCACTTCAGCTTCAGGGTAAAACCTTTGCACAAAGCGCCCATCCGTGGTGCCGCCATCCATGTCAATAGTTGGCTCTTTATTTTGAAGGCGCTCTAATGCAAATGTGGCAACACGATACAAATCACGCTCATTCGGCGTCTCATATGGTAGAGAGGCACTATGCAGATTTGCAACCAGCTTCACCTTTTTTACATCTTCAATGAGAGGATGATCCTTATAGGCTTCTGGCGGGTAGTTGAGCAGGTCCCTGAGCTTTTCTGCCAATGTGCTTGGAGACCAGTTTTGGGTAAAGCGAATATTCCAGAGCGCTTCAGCCTTTGCAGGAATCACCGCAGACGCATCAAAGCTCCCAGAATTTAGCGCCACGATTTCAAAGTTAGTGGAAGGAGATTCACCTTCCACCGAGAAATCATGCCCATTCAAAATCTCTGCTGCCAAAAGCAAAACAGCGTTGGGATTTTTGAATGTGCCCGCATAAGCCGCATGGCCTTGCGTGCCTTCACTGATAAGCCGGCCAACCAAGCTGCCCCGACGACCAGATTTAATATGAGTGCCAAGGGTATCTGGAGAGGAGGGTTCACCCACAAGAAAAGCATCAATAGGGATGCGTTTATCTTTTAGCTCTGCTAAAACTTTGGCCGTACCATTGACGGCTGCCCATTCTTCATCACCGGTAATAACAGCGCTCACATGAACATTATCCTGCGTGGCCATAACCTCCGTCATCGCAGCAAAGAAAGCCGCAACAGAGCCTTTCATATCGGTAGCGCCGCGGCCATACAAAAAGCCGTCTTTAACTTCAGCACCAAACGGGTCGCTGTTCCATTGGCTTTTCTCGCCAACAGGCACAACATCCACGTGCCCCATATAGCACAGGTGCTGCTTAGGGTTGCCTTTCTTCCAGGTGACAACAACGTTACTTACAGGGTAGGGCCATTTTTCGTGCCCGCCTTGAAAGCGCAGCATTGACCATGTGGCGCCAGAGCGTTCTGCATGAGATGTAAGCTCATAGAGGCAATTTTCCACAACTAAGAGGCCTGCTTTATTTCCATCAATAACAGTGGTGGTATCCATACGGATAAGTTTCTGCGCAAGGCGCAAAGTTTCAGATGTCATAACTTGACTCCTTATATAAGAGAAAAAAACGAGAAATACAGATTGATGTATACGCCAATCTATACCAATATGGTCTTACTTTAGCAAGTAGGGAATATTTGATATGCAGAATATTGATCCAGAATCTTCAGTAGGTGCGAGCAGTAAAGCTGACGTTGTTGGCGATTATGCCCTTGCCATCCGCACAATACGACCAAAAGACCACGATCAAGTTCGTGCGCTTTATACAGATTCCATTTCCCGTAATAAGGAAGGCTTTATTCAAAACCTGAATTTTCATGGCGATATTATTGAAATTGCAGATAGTATGATTAAAAAAGGTGGTGATTTTTCTGTAACAGAGCATCGTGGTAAAATTGTAGGATTTGGCGGCATTAAACCAGATGAGAAAGATGGGCACGTAGAACTATGCAAGCTGCACCTTGTTCATAACCTTCAAGGCATTGGCATTGGTAAACAAATGTCTAAGTACTTATTATTGCGTGCTAAACAGCTTGGCTTCTCAAATTGTCTATTACATGTAACAACGTCTCAAAAAGCAGCTATTGGCCTCTATAAAAAGCTAGGCTTTACAGAAGATAAGTGCGAAGTATGGCGTGGGGATATCTGCGGAAAAGAAGAAAGCTTCGAGTGTCTCTTTATGCATAAGAAACTTTCCTAAAAAAACGCGCAAATTTGCACTAAATTTTATTTTACTAATATTTTTTTTGTGGTAACTTAGCACTCACAAAAAACGAGTGCTAAATAGAAAAAGCAACTCAGGCAGAGAAATCTGCAAACAACTGATTTATAAAATAAGGGGATAGATCTATGTCAACAAAACTACGTCCACTGTACGACCGCATTGTCGTAAAAGCACTGACTGAAGACCAGAAAACAGCTGGTGGAATTATTATTCCTGATAGCGCCAAAGAAAAGCCAACTAAAGGCGAAGTTATGGCTGTAGGTAACGGCATGGTTACATCTGATGGCACAACACGCGCAATGGAACTTAAAGTTGGTGATACAGTTCTTTACAAAAAATGGGGCGCTGATGAAGTAAAAGTAGATGGTGAAGATCTATTGGTGATGCGCGAAGAAGACGTTATTGCTGTTTACGCATAATTTAAAATTTTAACATTTAGGAGATAAATACCATGGCAAAAGATATTCGTTTTAACGAAGATGCTCGTAAGAAAATGCTCATCGGTGTGAACACACTTGCTGACGCTGTAAAAGTAACGCTTGGCCCTAAAGGCCGTAACGTGCTACTGGACAAATCATTTGGCGCACCACGTGTAACTAAAGATGGTGTATCAGTTGCAAAAGAAATTACACTTTCTGATAAATTTGAAAACATGGGCGCACAGATGGTACGTGAAGTTGCATCTAAAGCTGTAGACCATGCAGGTGACGGCACAACAACAGCAACCGTGCTTGCTCAAGCCATTTACAAAGAAGGCACAAAGAGCGTTGCTGCTGGCATGAACCCGATGGACCTTAAGCGCGGCATCGATATGTCTGTTGAAGCTATCGTTACTGAACTTGCAGGCATGAAAAAAGATGTCTCTGGCAAAGCTGAGATTGCTCAAGTGGCAACAATTTCTGCAAATGGTGATGAAGCCATTGGCGAAATTATTGCTGAAGCAATGGAAGTTGTTGGTAAAGAAGGTGTCATCACTGTTGAAGAAGCCAAGGGCCTTGAAACAACACTCGATAGCGTTAAAGGTATGCAGTTTGACCGTGGTTACCTGTCTCCTTATTTCTGCACAAACATGGAAAAAATGACGACAGAAATGTCTGGTCCTATGATCTTTGTAACAGATAAGAAAATTAGTAACCTACAGCAGATTCTTCCACTTCTTGAGCATGTGGCGCAAGGCGGTAAAGAGCTTATGCTGATTGCTGAAGATATTGAAGGCGAAGCACTTGCAGCGCTTGTTGTAAACAAGCTACGTGGCGGCCTTAAAGTTGCTGCTGTTAAAGCACCTGGCTTTGGCGATCGCCGTAAAGCGATGCTTGAAGACATTGCAACACTTACTGGCGCAACAGTATTTAGCGATGACATGGGCATGGACTTTGAGAAAAGTGAAATTACACCAAACATGCTTGGTACAGCAAAATCTGTAACAATCACAAAAGACCACACAACAATTGTTGATGGCGCAGGCGATAAGGCCACTGTAGATGCCCGCTGCGAGCAAATTCGCGCGCAAATGGCTGAAACAGCAAGTGACTACGACAAAGAAAAACTACAAGAGCGCCTTGCTAAACTTGCAGGCGGCGTAGCTGTAATTAACATTGGCGGCGCAACTGAAGTTGAAGTGAAAGAGAAAAAAGACCGCATTGACGATGCGCTTGCTGCAACGCGCGCCGCTGTTGAAGAAGGTGTTGTTGCTGGTGGTGGTGTTGCACTCATCCGCGCTGGTAAAGTACTTGATACAATCAACACAGCTAACGTTGAACAAAAAGCGGGCGTTGACATTGTACGCCGCGCGATTCAGGAGCCTATGCGCCAAATCGCTGAAAACGCTGGCGTTGACGGTGCTGTGGTAACAGGTAAAGTGATGGAAGCTGATAACCCATCTTGGGGCTACAACGCTGCAACAAACGAATATGTTGATATGCTTGAAGCTGGTATTATTGACCCAACTAAAGTTGTGCGCACAGCGCTTCAAGATGCAGCATCTGTATCTGGCCTCATGGTAACAACTGAAGTGATGATCACTGATATGCCAGAAGATAAAGCTGCTGGCGGCATGCCAGACATGGGCGCTATGGGCGGCATGGGTGGAATGGGCGGCATGATGTAATCATCAGCACTCACTAAACCTTTAAAGGGCGGCTCTTCGGGGCCGCCTTTTTTTATATTACTTTTTCCAAAATCTATTTCTTACTTGCCTATTTTTTAAGCAACATGCTACGTATACAGCAGATAAAATCTGATAAGTTCCTTTATTCACAGGATATTCCTATGTTTTTTTCACATATTGATGAGGTCAAACCCTCACTAAAAGTTCACCCTTCTAAAGCGCCCACCATTACACTGGACGTTATGGATTTGGATTCAACCCTTACATCCAGCACCGCAGAAGAAGCTCTAGAGCTGACAATTGTGGCTGAGATGGCTACACACTTTCCGGGTAAAACCTTGGAAGAAGTGAACGCCATCAATAAGGCCGCCTACCAAAAATATGGCTGTAGCTTTATTTTTATGACACAAACCTTTGGCATTAAAAAAGATGATTTTGTCAAAAGCGTTTACGAGCGTTTCCATAAAAACCATGGTCATCTGTATCAACCCAACAAGCGCCTTAAACGTGCACTGGTTCGCCATGATCGTCCGCGGATAATTTTTACCGCATCGCCCACGTTTCATGCAGAGTTTGTATTGAAGCGTATGGGCATTTTGGATGCCTTTGATGACATCCAAGCCGCAGATGGCGCCCTTATTGCTGGCCGCAGCAAGTATGCAATCAGTGTCCTGCGGGACTTGCGCCTGCACATTTGGGATATATTCAAAACTTTGCCGCAAAACGTGGCTATTTTTGATGACAAAAGTGCCGTACTAGACGCCGCTGAAAAAGTGGGTTATGGCCACCGCGTTCAGGTGAGGGATAAGACGGCAACGTTCCATCGTCCCATTACAGCCAATGCAACCATGCAGGTTAAGTCGGTTTCAACCGCACTCAACCAATTGGCTTCTTAAACGACTCTAGCAAAAGAACCTCTAAATGGGGTTCTTTTGTTGTTCTAGGTCATAAACCTTGTTATAAAAAATACAAGTCCTTAACTTAATTTACCGTTTTACCTCAAGGAAACTTCCCATGATTTTTGATTTTGACCCATATGGCTATTTCCATTTTCATATCTACTTTAAAGATAAAGTAGAAGAGAAAAAAGCCATGAATCTTTCTCGGCAACTCATTGAACTTTTTGGCGGCGCGTATAACAAGCCAGTCAACAAGCCTATCGGTCCGCATCCATACCCTATGGTGGAAGTAGATATTGGCAAAAACATGACAGCTTCCCAGCGTCGCGAAAAGTTCAGCCTTGCTGTTATGTACTGCATGAACCATGGACACGGCTTATCTGTACTGATTCACGCGATTGGAGAAGAAGTAGACCCGCTCAGTGCTCATACGCTTGAAGCTCTATGGGTTGGCCCGCAACTGGGTTTAAATCTCTCTATCTTTTCTAAGTAAAAGATCAAACGACTTTAAAGCCACCCTTCGGGGTGGTTTTGTTATGTGAGAAGGGGTATCATGCAGCCCATGGAAAATACACGCACCGAACAAACACCTTACGCAGACCTTTCTCCCAACTGCATTCTTAACGCTGTGGATACAACCACATATGAAACATCAGGCCAAATGTTTGCCCTAAATTCATATGAAAACCGTGTATATGACCTTGGCCTTGAACGCAGCACAGACCACATAGTTGCAAAGTTTTACAGGCCAGGCCGATGGACGAGGGAACAGATTCAAGAGGAGCATAATTTTACGCTTGGTATGGCAAGTGCTGAAATTGATGTGGTTGCCCCACTTGTTATAAATGACAAAACACTCTTTGAGTATGAAGGTTATCTATTTGCGCTCTTCCCAAGAAGAGGCGGCAGAGCCGTAAGCCTGCAAACAGATGAGGATTTTAGGCAAATAGGCCGCCTTATTGCCCGCGTGCACAGCGTAGGCGCATGGGATACATTTGAACACCGTATTAACATTAGCCCGCATACCATTGGTGAAAACGCTATAAAAAACCTGCTTTCTGGCAGCCATCTAATGCCCCAGTATATGAAAGATAATATCTTGAGCATATCTGCACAGGTTCAAGAGCTCTGCAAAAATATATGGGGTGATAAAACTTTTAATATGCGCCTCCACGGAGACCTTCACCTTGGTAATGTGCTTGATGATGGGCAATTCTTTTTAGTTGATCTTGATGACTGCATGAGCGGACCTGAAGTACAGGACGTGTGGATGTGCCTTTCTGGCACAGCGCAAGAACAAAGCTTTCAGCTCAACCTTATTTTAGACGGCTATGAACAAATTAGAGAGTTTCCACGTGAACAGCTTGGCCTGATTGATATTTTGCGCGCACAGCGCATGATGCACCATGCAGGCTGGCTTGCTAACCGCTGGCATGACCCCACATTCCCCAAGGCCTTTCCTACATTTACCACTGAAGAATTCTGGGCAGATTACATGCAAGGCCTAAGGGAGCAAATGATGCTCATTCAATCTGGTGGCATTCTCTCTCAAGAAAATGCCTAGAAGCCCTTGAATTCCCTAGTAGCTGCCCCCATAAATAAAGAGAGTGCTCACAAAGAAGAGCAGGGAGGATTAAAATGCCAGATTTTAAAAAGTTTTTTCAGAGCCTTGGTATGGGTGAGAAAAAAACCTTTAAGAGCGTAAATACGACAGTTAAGTTTGATAAACAGAATAAACCTGCAAAAGCTGCTGCTCCAAAACCTAAGGCCCATTCAGAAAACCCAAGCTTTGATGCTTTTAAAAGCACTGCCACAAATAGTTTTGCAGCTATAAACCTTCCCAAAAAACCAGTGCTTAACCACGTTACAGATATGCTAAAAAAGGCTCAAACAGCAAGCATAAAAACCTACGATTCTACACGTCAATACATTCAAGAACGTGCGCAAAATATGCGCAAAGAGCATGCAGAACCTGCTCTTTCAGAAAGCGTACAAGGCGCTGAACATTCTCAAACGGCATTCTCAACACAAAGAACCGTATCACCTGAACAGGCTAGCAATGTTGACCTATCTAACATTCCAAGCAGGATTCATCTTTCAGAAAAACCTGATCAAGACCTTAACGTGACTGAGAAAGAGAGCAACCAAGAAATTCCACAAGCTGGAGCAGAGCAACAAAAACGCAAAGGCTTATTAGGCCGGATGCTACAAAGCTATTCAGATAGCCAGATGAGGCGCGCCTATGTTGCATTTGATATGGCAGGCACAAGAGACAGGCTCTCCAATTATAAAGCGCAACAAGATCAGTTAAAAACTGAAAAAGCCACCGAAACAGTACATGATTTAAACAATGCCGTTGAAACAGCAACAGTTGAAGAGACGCAAGGAAAACATGAAAATACAATAGCGCCAGAAACGGCAAGGCAAGCAGAAATAAATGAGAAGGTTGCCCAAATTAAAGAAGCTATTGAGCGACATGAAAATCAACAAGTCGCTAACAATGATACACCTCAAAAGTACTCAAAGTTAGACCAAGCATTTGACGATATGCTTAAAGATGCCAGAGAAGCAAGGGCTCAAGAACAAGACGTAGAAAAAAGCCAGAATCAGCCGACGCCTGAAACATCAGAACTAAGCGCTGTTATTGCCCGCACAAGAGAGTTTGCCCAAAAACACACAAAAGAGCTGGAAGCAAAAGAAGCTGCCAACCTGGATATGATTCCTGATGAAACGCACACGTTTGAGGGCACGCTTCATGAAGCAGATCCAAGCAGCATTGTAAATCATCCAGAACCAGAGGAGCCTAAGCGCCCTCAAGGCAAAGGCACAAAATACATGGGTGGCGCGCATGTAGAAACGCTTCCAGGCCATACAGCTGATAATCCTGACAAAAGCCTAAATGATGCATGGGCAGCAGAAGCACGCCGCATGTATGCTGAAGATGCCGTTGAAGCTGCACGTCAGGCAGAACAGGAAAGAAAAGAATCTGCTTACTCAGAAGAACTTGAGGCCGAGCTTCCTGAGCAACAGCCAGAGAGATAACCCGTAGCATTCTTAATTTAAATTTAGTAACATGGTCCTACCTAAGGGAGGACCATGTTATGCCATTTACTAAAGATATTGTAGATTTTGAAACATACTGGCGCGGCAACAGACTTTATGAAAGTGCTTTTGGAGAGAAAGCTTTTTCAGGTAAAGGGATGCGTGTCTCTGGGATTAAAGAGATTTTCGAAGATCACGATATTCAACTTGTTCTTCTTGATTCATACGGCGTGCTTAACAATATGGATAATGTTATCCCTTCAGCTGTTAAAGCTTTTGCATGGATGCGGGAGCAGGGGGTTCCTGTACATTTAGTAAGCAATGACGCACGTTTCCATAGCTATACCCGCACAAAGCACTATAAAGGTTGGGGCTTTAACTTTAGTGCAAACGAAATGGTGAATAGCTTTGATACCCTTATGGATAAGGTTTCAAAAGAGCAAAGCCGCTCTCCGATATGGGGCGCCATAAATATGCCGGTTGAGCATAACACCCATAAAGCATGGGGCGGAAAAGTGAGCAACCTATCTAAGGGGGCTAATATTGATGAAACAACAGATTTAACACTTCTTTGCACAACACCAGTTAACCAAAGCGTGAGAGAGAGCGTTCAAGAAAAACTTAGCAAAACAGGAAACAATCTTTGGGTTGGTAACCCTGATGTTGGCGTTTATATCGGCGAAAACTCTTACTACGTAACGCCTGGCGGCATTGCACAAAGCCTCACATCCACACAAAGAGACATCCACGAACAACTTAAACTTCTCGGCAAGCCTTGGCCTGATATCTTCCTTATGGCGGTTCAAAAATTTCCAGATATTGCTCATGAAAATATCCTTATGGTAGGTGATACCCTTCATACAGATATCCTCGGCGGAAATAACCTTGGGTTTAAAACGCTCCTTGTGGAAAGCGGGGTATATACTGGAAAAGATACAGAACGCCTCATTTCCGAAAGCGGTATTACGCCTGACTATATCTGTGAAGCACTAAAATTATAATTATCTAAACATAAATATCAACAGAACCACCTCTGCCAGAGGCAGGGCCTTTGCCTTCTGCATATTTTTTGGCGTTATGCCCTGTTGTTTCTTCAATTTTCTTGTTAGGAACAACAGTTTGCGCTGTTTGCAGCACAGTTTGAGTGGCTGTTGTTGCTCCAGGAGCAGACACAGGTGTATCCGCACGTGTTGCACTAGCAGCACGCACGAGACTTCCAAGTTGCGCAGTGTTGTTTATATCCATAATATTCTCTCCACTTATATTATGGTTATTTTCATTAGTGTTTTCAACACTTAGAGCCAAAAATACTGACACCCCACATAAAAGTGGCCTACTTTTTGTATAAACATTGTATGAAATTTTTGTTACCGTTCATAAGAGCTGTGTGACAGAGTATAGTGCAAGAATAATAAAAACAGACGCATAAAGGGGCAAATCCTTTTGACAAAGGCCTTGAATTCAAAGCAAGTGTGGTACGCCATTATTGGCGCATGTGCTGTTTTGGGTATGCTTATCACGTTATGGACATCCTTCTACATGGTAGAAAAAGCCCAAGAGAGATGGGTAAGCGAAGTTGATAGCTTTTCAGAAGATACAGCAAATAACATTAAGTTTGACCTGCTTACACTTAACCGAGACCTTTCTCACTTCCTTATGCTTTACAATGGAGAACATCCCAAACAAAGCGCTATCGAAGCTTCAGCAAAGAGCCTGATAGGCAAATATGCACCTCTTAAAAGAATCTCTGTTTTTACTTCTATTACAGGTGCAAGCAACACACAGAATACTGTTTCATTGTTTAAATCAGACAGCATTGACCTGTCTTCCTATGCCACACCAATTCTATCTCAAAGCATGCTAGATGGTATGAATGGCTCCTTTAATATTCATAGAAGCCCTAACGAATCCCTTCTTACGTTTTATAAGCCGATTGTAGGAGAGAGCAAGGCTGCGTGGGTTCTTGTTGGGCAGATTGACCTTAAAGAGTTTATCCGTAAACATCATGTGACATCTGGTATTATTGGCTCCACAGACCTTAAAGCCTCTCTAACGAGCGAATCTGGCGGAAAGCTATGGAACTCAAACGTTTTAACCCTTTCAGAAATTCCTAAAATTTATCACGAAAACAGTCAGGCATTTAACTTTGACAACCAAAACCTCTCTTTAAACTGGAAATTTAAGCCCGATGCACTCTCAGGCATGGATTTCTTCACAGCAGGTGTTATTGGCCTTATTGGCTTTATTATTACACTGGCTCTTTGCGGTATCCTATGGGGGCAGTTGCGTATGCAAAGCAAAGCAAGCAGGGAGGTTGTGCTTAGAACTAAAGAGCTAGAAGACCTGACTGCTCGCTTTAAAACAATCAGTGATAATGCTTATGACCTTATTGCGCTCGTAAGTAAAGATCATAACTTTGACTACATAAACCTTGCTTACACAAAGCTTCTTGGCTACCAGTCTCCAGAACTTAAAGGAAAAAGCGTTTTAGAGTTTATTCATGAAAATGATAAAGAAAACGTAGAAAACCATCTTATAAGCCACCAAAGCGCTGCATATAAAAAAGATATTACATTCAGATTGAAAAAGAAGGATGGCTCGTTCCTTCACGTTGAAACTGTCATTAAAGATCTTATTTTAGAAGAAGATGATGAGCCAATGCTTGTTATGCACTGCCGTGATGTCACAGCACGTAAGCAGTATGCAGACCAACTTGCTCGCAGCGAACAACGCTTTAGAGATTTTGCTGAATCTTCATCTGACTGGCTCTGGGAGATTGATGCAGATGGCCTCTTTAACTACGTCTCTCCTGGCGTTAAGGAAACACTTGGTTACACATCTAGCGAGATGATTGGCGCCTTTACGTTTGATCGCCTCTTTAATGCAAATAACGATACAACACGCGCGCTTATTGAAAGCCGCATTGAACGCCACCAACCATACCGTGACATTGAATTTTGGACACGCTCTAAATCTGGGGATCAAATTTGCCTTCGAATGAGCGGTGTTCCTGTATTTGACGAGCGTCAAAACTTTATAGGCTACCGCGGCGCGGCGAGCAACACGACAGCCAGTAAGCTTGACCGTCAAAATATGTTTAGACTTGCTACAACAGATAGCCTGACAAACCTCTTAAACCGTACACGTTTTATGGAAGAGCTAGACCGCACACTTGGCCTTGCAAAACGCCATAAAACATCGGGCGTACTTCTCTTTATTGACCTTGACCGTTTCAAGGAAGTAAACGATACCCACGGCCACGAAGCAGGGGATGCGCTACTTAAGTCAGTTGCTGATGTCCTTGAGCGCAATGTACGCACAACAGATGTTGTTGCCCGCCTTGGCGGAGACGAATTTGGCGTAATCATGCACAATATTGATACCGACCGTGCTCGTGAAAAAGTTGATAAAATTATTGAAGATATCAATGCCCTGCGTATTGATTTCAAAGGTATCAAACTACAAGCTACAATGAGTATTGGTGTGGTGACATACCCGCAAGAAGACCGTGACACAGCCAGCCTTATTATGAGCGCTGACCTTGCTATGTACCGTGCAAAAGATATGGGCCGTAACCGTGCATACATTGATGACCAAGGCGACACGGATGATGGCCGGGACTCTATTAGAGAGCAGCTTAAGTGGGTTGAACGTCTCCGTAAAGCACTGCAAGATGGTGACTTTGAAATGCACTATCAGCCACTTGTACCAAGCCATAAAACACAAAGACCACTTTTTGAAGCACTGATTCGTTTACGTGATGAAAACGGAGATCTTGGTGCCCCTGGTATCTTTATTGATGCAGCTGAACACTTTGGGCTTATCCAAGAGCTTGACCTTGCCGTGGTAAACCGCTGCTTTGAACAGCAACTTCAGCTCAAAAAAGAAGGTTTTGAATACGACGTGTCTATTAACCTTTCTGGCCGCAGTATTGGTGACCAAGCCATGATTGAGACACTTAAAGAGAACCTTAACAACCATGAAGACCTAAACCCCGCTAACTTCATTTTTGAAGTAACTGAAACTGCCGCTCTTCATGATCCTGCAGCTTACCGTGATATTGGGCAGATACGTGAATTCATGAATGAACTGCACGATATGGGCTTCCGTTTTGCACTTGATGACTTTGGTACAGGCTTTAGTTCATTCACTTACATTAAACAGCTTAAAATTGATGTGCTTAAAATTGATGGTTCTTTTGTACGTCAAATTACAACGTCTAAAAATGACCAGCTCTTTGTGCGCAGTATCTCAGACCTTGCAAAAGGTATGGGTATCAAAACAGTGGCTGAATTTGTTGAAGATGAGAAGATTCTTGCAAAATTAGATGAGCTTGGCATCGACTATGTTCAGGGCTATTACCTGAGCAGACCAGAGGCTGACCTTAAATCTCTGCATGAGCGCTTTAAAGGTAAAAACTACCACGACTTCCTTCTAAATTCATAAAGGCTCTTGCATAGAGCCTTTGTGCTTCTTACACTATAAGCATTAAACTCCTTTTGTCCTTTTTCTTATACGGAGGCCTCAATGATTGTGTGCAGCTGCACAGCGCGTACAACTGAAGACTTTGATGCACTCTATAATAAATATGCCAGCCATAAGCTGAAAGATGAAATTCTAGCGCGTTACATCTGGAAAGATTTTAACGATGGGCGTAAGAATAACAAAGACCGCTGCGGCGTGTGCATCATGCAAGTTGTAAGGCTTATAAAAGAAAAGAGGGGGAAAATACCTCCTGAAGCGAATTAAAAGCCCTGCAGTATTTGTGGGGCTTTTTTTAAATTAAATACAAGACAAGATGCACAATTTGACTTAATATTAACTTCCATGGAAACGCATTATATTTTTACAACAGGTGGCGTGGTTTCATCTTTAGGGAAAGGCCTTACGGCCGCTTCTCTGGCCACAGTCCTCCGTGCACGCGGCTTCAGTGTTGTGATGCAAAAATTAGACCCTTACATCAACGTAGACCCTGGCACAATGAGCCCGCTTCAGCATGGGGAAGTCTTTGTGACTGAAGACGGTGCTGAAACCGATCTTGACCTTGGCCACTATGAGCGCTTTAACGGCGTAGATACAGACCGTACCAGTAACTATACAACGGGCCGTATTTACACTAACGTACTCGAAAAAGAGCGTCGCGGGGATTATCTTGGGGCAACAATTCAAGTTGTGCCTCATATTACAAATGAAATTAAAGACGCCATTCGTACCAATGAAGGCAAGGCTGATTTTGCCATTGTTGAAATTGGCGGAACCGTTGGCGATATTGAATCACCTGCTTTTTATGAAGCGATTCGTCAATATGCTTACGAGGCGGGGCGTGACCGCTGCCTGTTTATGCATCTTACTCTTGTGCCTTACCTTAAGGCAGCTGGCGAACTTAAAACAAAACCTACGCAGCATAGCGTTAAAGAGCTTCTTAAGCTTGGTATTCAGGCAGATGTACTTGTTTGCCGCGCAGAGCGAGAAATTCCAGAACATGAACTCGATAAAATTGCACTGTTTGCCGGCATTCCTAAAAACCATGTTATTGGTTGCCCAGATAGCGACAGTATTTACCGCGTACCTATTGCGCTCCATGAGGCAGGCCTTGATAAAGCCATTCTTAGCTACTTCCGTATGCGCTCTCCAAAGCCAAACTTAAAAGACTGGGCACGCTTTGCAGACCTTTACTCTAACCCTGCAAACAAAGTTACTATTAGTGTTGTGGGTAAATACGTTAGCCTAGAAGATGCCTATAAATCTCTTAACGAGGCTCTTGTGCATGGCGGTATTGCAAACAATGTTGGTGTTAAAATTGACTTTGTAGATAGTGAAGCGCTTGAGAAACTTAGTGAAAAAGAGCTTAAAACGCGCTTTGCTAAATCTGACGCGATTCTTGTACCTGGCGGTTTTGGTAACCGCGGAACAGAAGGTAAAATTAAAGCCATTGAGTACGCACGTAAAAACCATGTGCCGTACTTTGGTATTTGCCTTGGTATGCAAATGGCCGTCATTGAATATGCTCGCAATGTGCTTAACCTTAAAGATGTGGGCTCAACTGAGTTCCTTAAGGAAGGCGAGAGCGTGAAAAATCCTGTTATTGGTCTCATGACAGAATGGGAAACCAAAGGCGGCAAAACAAAACGCTCTAAAAAAGCAGACCTTGGCGGCACAATGCGCCTTGGCGCTTACCCTTGCGCCCTTGAGAAAGGGACGCTGGCACATGGTATTTACAACGCAAAAGAAATATCTGAGCGCCACCGCCACCGTTATGAATTTAACATCAACTACAAGGCAAAGCTTGAGAAGAAGGGCATGATCTTTAGTGGTATGTCACCTGATGGGCTGCTAACTGAAATTGTAGAGCTCAAGGACCACCCATGGTTCCTTGCTGCGCAGTTCCACCCAGAGTTCAAATCGCGTCCGCAAAAGCCGCACCCTCTGTTCTCATCCTTTATTAAGGCTGCGCTTGTGCGTCAAATTAATGGCAAAGCACCGCCAGAGGAGCCAGGCTTGTTTGCTGCCTGCTAAATACAATTTATGAACATTTCACAAGCCAAAGCTTATTTTAGCCTCAAGCGACTTTGTATCGCTTGGCTTGTGGTGTTTATGATGCCCTTTATGCTTGTGAACCTTGTCTCTTTATTTTTAGAACATTCTTTTCCGCACTGCATGGAGCTGCACATGGCCTGCGCTGTAACGGTTCCGCAACTAGAACTGGTTGAAACAGCTATTTACAACACTTCTATTTATGGGATTATCGCTATTACTGTCCTTCTTAGTTTTAAAGTATCTTCCTACATTATGAACAAAGTGAAAGCCTGGTAACGTGACTCTTAACATTGCATTTCAAGGTATAGAAGGCAGCTACTCTCATCTTGCTTGCATGAACGTATTTGGCGAGGGTGTCTCTGTACTGCCTTGCTCAAGCTTTATGGATGCCTTTAGCGCAGTAGAGGAGGGCAGAGCCACCCATGCGATGATCCCCATTGAAAACGGAACAGCTGGGCGCGTGACTGATATTCACCGTATCCTTCCCAACACAAAGCTTACCATGGTAAAAGAGCACTTTCAGCCAGTAGAGCACTGCCTGCTTGCCGTAAAAGATGCCACAATGGAAACCATTCAAACGGCAGAGTCTCATATTCAAGCACTCATGCAATCTGAAATAAACCTCCGCAGCTGGAACCTTGGTATGAAGGAACGTGCAGACACAGCACTGGCTGCAAAAGATATTGCAGATTCTGGAGATAAAACCCGCGCCGCTGTTGCATCAAAAGCTGCAGCCAAGTTATATGACCTTCAAATTTTGAAAGAAAATATTGAAGACATAAAGGGCAACACCACACGCTTTGTTATTTTTACGAAGAAAAAAAACGCACCAAAACATAATGAAAATACACATTACATTACGTCCTTCCTGTTTGAGGTGAAACATATACCAGCTGCGCTTTACAAAGCCCTTGGCGGCTTTGCAACCAACGGCATTAACATGGTGCGCCTTGAAAGTTACATGGGACAAAACTTTAACAACACACATTTTTACGCCGAAATTTTAGGCCATACAGAACAAGTAAATGTTGCCAGAGCCTTTGAAGAGTTGGCTTTTTACTCAAAAGACCTTAAACTGCTCGGCATATATGAGGCGGATGAAACACGCCTTAGTCATAAAAGGGGAATGAACACATGACAACACAGAAAACAATTACAGTGGGCGGAAATGGTGTAAGCCAGATCAATATTTCAGCAGAACTTCCATTTGCACTTATTTGTGGGCCATGTGCCATTGAAAGCCGAGACCTTGCTATGCAAACAGCTGAAGAGCTTACAGAGATGACGCAGCGCCTTGGTATCCCGTTCATTTACAAATCTTCTTTTGATAAAGCTAACCGCACAAGCGGATCTGGCAAACGCGGGGCAGGGCTTGATGAAGGCCTGAAGATTCTGCAAGAAGTCCGTGACACATTTAAAGTACCTGTTCTTACAGATGCACACGACGCACACCAAATGCCAGCCGTTGGTGAAGTGGTTGATGTTATTCAAATTCCAGCTTTTCTATGCCGCCAAACAGATGTACTTGTTGCCGCAGCTAAAACAGGCAAAGTTGTAAACGTGAAAAAAGGCCAGTTTCTTGCGCCAACAGATATGGGCAACGTGGCAGAAAAAATTGCAGAAACAGGCAACGATAAAATTCTTCTCACAGAGCGCGGTACAAGCTTTGGTTACAACGCCCTTGTGACAGACTTTAGAGGCCTGCGTATTATGGCTGATACGGGCTACCCTGTTATTTTTGATGCAACGCATAGCGTACAAATGCCAGGCGGAAACGGCAAAAGCTCTGGCGGGAAGCGTGAGTTTGTTGAACCTCTTGCACGCGCCGCACTAGCTGTTGGCGTTGCAGGCCTATTCATTGAAAGTCACCCCAACCCAATGGAAGCCTTTTCTGATGGCCCTAACATGGTACCAATGGATAAGCTTGAAGGCCTTCTTACTACGCTTAAACAACTTGATGACATTACAAAGGGCATGGGGTATCAAAACATCCCAAGCGCTGCATAAAGGAAAAACTCAATGAGTATTATTTTAAATATACATGGCCGCGAAATTTTAGATTCTCGCGGGAACCCAACAGTTGAAGTTGATGTTCTTCTTGCAAATGGCTCTTTTGGGTCTGCGGCTGTGCCGTCTGGCGCATCTACAGGCTCTAGAGAAGCGATTGAAAAGCGCGATGGGGACGAGTCTCGCTACCTTGGTAAAGGTGTACGTGAGGCCGTTCACGCTGTGAACAAAACAATTGCGCGCGCGCTTATTGGCAAATGTGTCATAAACCAAGAAGAGATTGATGACATTCTTATCAAGCTTGATGGTACAGATAACAAAGCAAACCTTGGCGCTAACGCACTTCTTGGTGTTTCACTTGCTGTTGCACATGCACGCGCAGACCATATGGGTATCCCACTATGGGAAAGCCTAAACGAAGATGCACATATTCTACCAGCACCGCTTATGAACCTCATCAATGGTGGTTCTCATGCAGATAACTCTATTGATTTTCAAGAGTTTATGGTTGTGCCACTTAAAGCATCAACATTTAAACGCGGCCTACGTATGGGCACAGAAGTTTTTCACCAACTTAAAAAGCTACTTGGCGCACACGAACTTTCAACAAATGTTGGAGACGAGGGGGGCTTTGCGCCTAACCTTGGCTCTAACACGGAAGCCCTAGACTGGCTTATTCGTGCCATAGAGGCGGCTGGCTATACACCGGGTGAAGATATTGGTATTGCGCTTGATGTGGCTGCAAGCGAGTTCTACACAAAAGAAGAAGGCTACCTACTTAAAGCAGAAGGGAAAACTCTTTCAAGCGCAGATATGATTGACCTTTACGAAGACCTTTGCGCCCGCTACCCCATTGTCTCTATTGAGGACGGACTTGATGAATCTGACTGGGAAGGCTGGGCAAAACTCAATAAGCGCCTTGGCACTAAAGTACAGCTTGTTGGGGACGATCTATTTGTAACAAACCCAAAAATTCTTGCAGAAGGCATTGAGAAGAAAGTCGCTAACGCTATCCTTATTAAAGTCAACCAAATCGGAACGCTAACAGAAACTCTTAAAGCTGTTTCTATGGCTAAGGACGCAGGCTTTGGTATTGTTATGAGCCACCGTAGCGGTGAGACAGAGGACGCAACAATTGCAGACCTTGCTGTGGCTACAGGATGCGGCCAAATTAAAACTGGTAGCGCCTCACGCAGTGACCGCATGGCAAAATACAATCAGCTTCTTCGCATTGAAGAAGATCTCGGCACAAATGCAACATTTGCAGGAAAGTCTTTGATAAAAACATCATAGAGTCCCTAGCGTTTCTATAAGCTTCATGGCACAATATATCTATGAAGCTTGTAGACACCACTCAGCAACGAATGAAACGTATGGCATGGCCTACGCTTTTGTTTTTCCTGCTTTTCTATACATATTTCCAGCTTCTAACGGGCGAACGTAACATTAATACGTGGTACAGGCTCTCAGGAGAAATTAACTCCCTTGAAAAAGATATCTACTTTTTAGAGCAAGACCGTGATGACTGGCGCCTAAAAGTAAACCGCCTGCGCACAGCAACTTTAGATGCTGACTACGTGGAAGAGCTTATTCGTCGCGATACGCCCATGATCCGTGAAAACGAAGTACTTGTACTGATTGATTGGGAAGATGACAAGGCTTTAAAAGAAGAAGAGAAAAAGCCAACGCTGAGCGATTTCCTTGATGAACGGCTAGCTATTAAGCAATAAACCTTTTTTAAATTTTAGCATTTACACAACTAAAAAACACCCCGAAGGGTGTTTTTTAAATGGTGGCCAGAGGCGGACTCGAACCGTCGACACAAGGAGCTTCAATCCTTTGCTCTACCAACTGAGCTACCTGGCCACACATGTCATTAGACAATCGGGAATATACCCATAGATGCCAACTCTTGCAAGTGCATTTTTAGCTTTTTTATAAGGAAAAAATCAAACTGCCTAAAAAAGCATCTTTTTTATAGATTTTTTAAGGCATACAGGCTAGTCTGCATACACATTTCATCTTCTTTTACGTTTCTTTATGGAGTTCTCCTATGACGAAAATCGTCCGTAAAAAACTAGCAAACCAGACTGTGGCCCTCGTTATTGAAGGTCCTATGGGAAATGGCCAAGGCAGTGGCATTCTTGTGTCATTGGAAGGCCTGGGCCTGAAAGAGGGAGCAACTGTTCCTCGTGCTCAAGGCCCTGAAATGGTTCTTACCAACAATGATGTACTCATTGTAACCTGTGAACATTGCATTCCTCGCGGTGCGCGCGCTATGCCTGTTGAGCTGCCTTCTGGGCATCGCTTTATGGCTGACGCCCTTGTGGTAGACGGCCGCGCTGACGTGGCACTGATGAAAATCCGTGACTACAGCTGGGACAGCAAAAATGGTTATGCTAACAAGCATGACCTCTCTCCTGTTAAGGTTGGCAAAAGCTCTAAAATTGAGCAAGGCGCCAATGTGCTCGCAGTGGGTGCTCCGCTTATGGCAGAATACCGCTTCAGCATGACAGAGGGCATCATCAGCAAGGAAAAAGCTTACAATAGCCTTTCCATTCTGCCAACCTTCCTCATCAGTGCTCAGATTAACCCCGGTAACTCCGGCGGCCTTCTGGCAACGGCAGATACACATGAATGGATTGGCATGAACTCGTCTGGCTTGTTTGGTGCTGGCGGTGGTAACCGTGGCCTGAACCATGCCATTCGCGCTGATGAAATCCGCTTTTGGATTCATCGCATGATTTTTAAAAAGCATGTTGTTCGTGATGGTATCACTTCAGTTGTGTTTATGAATATCACGCCTCCCATCCGTGGGAAGCTCGGCCTTGAAACCAATCGGGGTGCATTCATCTCTGGCCTCGCTCAAGATGATCCTGGTATCGGCACCGCTCTCAAGCGGACAGATGTTGTGCTGAAGGTACGCATTAAACGTGATGGCAAAACGTTTAAAACCATTGATGTTGAGTCTCCTCATGACTGCATCTATGCGCTACAGCTGGCCGCTGGCCAAGAGGTTGAAATGGATGTCTGGCGTCAAAAAAGCATGGAGACCGTATCTTTTACGGTACCTATGGAACTGATGCCGTTCTCCAATCAAGCCTCCTTTGACCCATTTGGCATGGAAGTTCAAACTTACCGCAAAGATAAAGGCGTGCAGGTGACCAACATTCATCCCCAGTGCCCGCTGTACCCGTACATTCAACGTTACGACGTGATTACGGGTGTTGAAGATCCGGCGGATTCAACCAATTTTCTACCTGTGACGGATTACGCAAGCTTTTACAGGCTTGCCAATGCGCATGGTACGAATTTGTTCTTGGTGGAAACCGATGATCAAGACTCACTTCTCCCCCTTGAACGTATTCAGGGTGGTGGTCAGCAGCATATAACAACGGTTGCTGGTATTGAGTTTGCGCCTGATATTTATGATGAAAGCATAACAGATGAGCCGGGGCTATACCTCAGCCATTTGCTTCACATGAAATAAAACGAATTAAAATGCCCCCGATTGGGGGCATTTTTGCATTTTAAGATATAAGTTATTTATTGGGATGTTTTTTCATCATCTCATCTACAGCACTTCGATCAGGAATTGATATTTCTGTACCTAGCACTTGTACAGCTAGTGCTGAGGCTGACCTTGCAAAAGTGAAATGATCTGCCCAATCCCCATCAGGATTTTCAACATAACTTGTCAGATAAGCACCATGGAAAACATCTCCTGCACCAGAGCTATCTACAACGGCGCCTTTAGGGAGCTTAATTGCTGCAAGCTTTCTTGTTTTACCGCCATTTTCCTTCCAAACAATACCTTTAGACCCAAGTGTTACAGCTGCAATTTTAACGCCTTTATCTGCAAGGTAACTTAAGGTTTTAGCAGGGGTAAGCTCAAGCTGCTCACAAAAGCGCTCAGAGACAACCGCCACATCTATAAAGGGAAGCAGCGCAGCTGTTGTAGGGCGGAAAGATCCCCCATCAAGAGATGTCAGCACGCCTGCTGCTTTCGCATCGCGGGCGTACTTCTCTGCCGCAGCTGGCTGATGACCATCTACATGCAAAGCAAAGTAACGTCTCATATCTACTGGCGGCACAGGGCCGTATTCAGCATCACGTACACGCACAATAGCGCGGCGGTCCCCGTTTGGAAGAAGAAGAGAGAGAGAGCTACGGTTCACGCGGCGTTTAATAAGTGTCACATTATCAAGCTTGCCAAGATGAAATTGCGTGTACTGGCCAAGATCATCATCAGCCACTGGCATAAGAAGATCTGTACGTACCCCAAGCTTTGCAGATGTGAGGCCGGCATTCATAGCATTTCCACCCATGCAAAAGGCGTAGTCTTGCCCCACATATTTTTCATCGCCAGTTGGCATATAATCCGTTACGAATGTCACATCAATATAGGCATGTCCTATTGATAAAATTTTATGCGCCAAAACTTGTACTCCAAAATTTTTTACTTATGTATGATAAAGTATAAACGGTATACTCTCATTTCAAGTAGTATAGCATAATGGAGATACACACATGTACAAAGCCGTGATTTTTGACCGCGACGGGACACTAAACTGCACAGCCCCTAAAGAGCAGGGCGGGTACGCACTTTCTCCAGAAGATATAATTCTCATGCCAACTGTTGCAGAAAGCATGCAAAGGCTTGCAAAAAAAGGCATTCATCGCCTTGTTTACACCCAGCAAAAATGTGTTGGTAAGGGGCTGCTTACAGAAGAGGGGCTAGATGCTGTAAATGGACGGCTCAATAGCTTGCTTCCTAAAGATGCTCAAATTGAATATTTTGCTTACTGTCCGCATCATTTGCCTGACACATGTGAGTGCGCTAAACCAAAACCTGGCATGATTACAGGACTTTTACGTCAGTTTAAACTTAAACCAGAAGAAGCTGTTGCTATTGGCGATACAAAGCGGGATAAACTCTCTGCTGAGGCTGCAGGGGTAGACTTTGTTTATGTACAGTCTGATGACACATCAAAACATGATGACTATGATGAATCTGACCGTGTTTTCAAAACCTTAGAAGAAGCTCTTTCATCTCTCGGGTTTTAAACCACCCATAACAGCATACAATACTGTTCTATAGAAGCCACAGAGCTTGAATTCTGTGGCTTCTATGCCTTGACAGACCTCCCTCAAACTGTGACACTTAAACATAGGTATAAGCTTCCATAAGTGAATAGCACACCTTGCAAAGATGGAATACACCTTGCAAGAAGATTAGGAAAAGGTAAGAAAAGCATATGGTTAAAGAAAAAGAAACCAACGGAACTCTCTACTGCTCATTTTGCGGTAAAAGCCAGCATGAGGTACGCAAACTCATTGCAGGCCCAACTGTCTTTATTTGTGATGAGTGTGTTCGTCTATGCATGGACATTATACGTGAGGAGGAACAGTCTCCTATTTCTCGCGGAGAAACATCTGGCGTACCTGCACCAACCGAAATTTATGAAGTTCTAGAAAACTACGTGATTGGCCAGCATAAGGCTAAGCGTATTCTTTCTGTAGCGGTACACAACCACTACAAGCGTCTTGAGCACGCAACAACAGATAGCGAAGTTGAAATTCAAAAATCAAACATCCTTCTACTGGGGCCAACAGGTTGCGGTAAAACGCTTCTTGCAAGTACGCTTGCACGCATCCTTGACGTACCATTTACAGTTGCTGATGCAACAACCCTTACAGAAGCTGGTTACGTAGGTGAAGATGTTGAGAACATTGTTCTTAAGCTACTTCAAGCTGCTGACTACAACGTAGAGCGTGCACAGCGTGGTATCGTTTACGTAGATGAGATTGATAAAATTTCTCGTAAGTCAGATAACCCATCTATTACACGTGATGTATCGGGTGAAGGTGTGCAACAAGCACTTCTTAAATTGATTGAAGGTACAGTTGCTGCTGTTCCGCCTCAAGGTGGTCGTAAACATCCACAACAAGAATTCTTGCAAGTTGATACAAGCAACATCCTCTTTATTGTAGGTGGAGCATTTGCAGGTCTTGATAAGGTTATTGCTGGCCGTATGCGCAAAACAGGTATTGGCTTTAAAGCAGAAGTAAAAGAAAAAGACGAAAAAGGTGTTGGTGAACTCTTCCAAATGGCAGAGCCAGAAGATCTTGTAAGATTTGGTCTTATTCCTGAATTTGTTGGACGTGTTCCAGTGCTTGCCAGCCTAGAAGACCTTGACGAAGATGCACTTGTTACCATTTTGACAGATCCTAAAAATGCTCTGATTAAGCAGTACCAAGAACTCTTTGCAATGGAAAACGTAAACCTAAGCTTTACAGACGGCGCACTTAAAGCCGTTGCAGCTCAAGCAATTGAGCGTAAAACTGGGGCAAGGGGTCTACGTGCCATCCTAGAAGGTATTCTGCTTGATACCATGTTTGATCTTCCAAATGAGGAAACTCTAGAAGAAGTGGTTATCAATAAAGATGTAGCAGTTAAGAAAACAGAACCTCTACGTATTTATAGTAAAGATTCTAAAAAAAGTGATGTCAGCGCATAGATTGCAGATATCACAAAAAGCTTCGTTCTTTAGTTCGTAAATGTTAAACTAAAGAACGTGCTTTAAGAAATGATAAATAATAAGCCAAGAAAGGCAGTACTCATATGAGCGAAAAAAGTCTAGACGGAAAAACAATTCTTCCAATTTTGCCATTGCGCAACATTGTTGTCTTCCCAAACATGATCGTTCCGCTATTTGTCGGTCGTGATAAAAGTGTAAAGGCACTTGAAGAAGTTATGAACAGCGATAAGCAAATTTTGCTCGTAGCGCAAAAGGATGAGTCAGAGGACGATCCTGCAATTGAAGATTTTTACCGTATTGGTTGCCTTGGTAACGTTCTACAAATGCTTAAGCTTCCAGATGGAACCGTTAAAGTACTTGTAGAAGGGGGCGTACGCGTTCGCTTTAAAGATGTAGAAGATACTGGCGACATGTTTGTAGCCCGCGCTGAAGAGTTCAAAGAGCGCGAAGGCGCACCACAAGAGCTTGAAGCCCTTGTACGCGCTGTTGTTGCTGAATTTGAAGAGTACGTGAAGCTGAACAAAAAGATTCCACCTGAGGTACTTGTTAGCCTTGCCGCGATTGATGAACCAACGCGCCTTGCTGATACAATTGCTTCTCACCTGAACCTTAAGATTTCTGAGAAGCAGGAACTTCTTGAAATGGATCTTGTTGATGACCGTCTTGAGAAACTTTACCAGCTTATGGAAAACGAAATTGGTGTTCTTCAAGTTGAAAAACGTATCCGTAACCGCGTCAAACGCCAAATGGAAAAAACACAGCGTGAGTACTACCTGAATGAGCAGATGAAGGCGATTCAGAAAGAGCTTGGCGAAGAAGATGCCAGCGAAATGGAAGAGTTCGAGAAAAAAATCCATGAAGTTGGCCTAAGTAAAGAAGCAAAAGAGAAGGCAGAGCAAGAGCTTAAGAAACTTCGTATGATGTCTCCGATGTCTGCTGAAGCGACTGTAAGCCGTAACTACCTTGATATCCTTCTTAACCTGCCATGGACGAAAAAGTCTAAGCTTAAAAAGGATCTTGTTAAGGCGACTCAAATTCTTGATGACGATCACTACGGTCTTGAAAAAGTGAAAGAGCGTATTGTTGAACACCTAGCGGTACAACAACGCGTTAAAAAACTTAAAGGTCCTATTCTTTGTCTTGTTGGCCCTCCTGGGGTTGGTAAAACATCTCTAGCAAAATCTATTGCTAAAGCAACAGGCCGTGAGTACTACCGTATGGCACTTGGTGGCGTACGCGATGAAGCGGAAATCCGCGGACACCGTCGTACTTACATTGGTGCACTTCCAGGTAAAATTATCCAAGGGATTCGCAAGTCTGGTACAAATAACCCACTCTTCCTCTTTGATGAGATTGATAAGCTTGGTAACGACTTCCGCGGAGATCCATCTTCAGCGCTACTTGAAGTCCTTGATCCGGCTCAAAACACAACATTTAACGATCACTACCTAGAGCTAGATTATGACTTGAGTGATGTTCTGTTCCTTACAACAGCAAACTCGCTTGATATTCCACCAGCACTACGTGACCGTATGGAAGTGATTAACCTCTCTGGTTATACTGAAGATGAAAAGGTTGCTATTGCAACGCGTCATCTTATTCCTCGCGCTATGAAGGATAACGGTATTAAAGAAGGCGAAGTGACTATTAGTGAAGATGCTGTACGTGACGTGATTCGTTACTATACCCGCGAAGCAGGTGTACGTAACCTAGAACGCACAATGCAGGGCCTTTGCCGTAAAGCTGTTAAAGAGATTCTAACAGCAGAAAGCAAAGCGAAAAAAGCTAAGACAAAAGCTAAAAAAGCTTCAAGCATTAAGGTTTCATCTAAGAACATTGAAAAATACCTTGGTATTAAGAAGTTCCAGTTCGGTATGATGGAAAAATCAAACCAAATTGGTGTTGTAACAGGCCTTGCTTGGACATCTGTTGGCGGTGATACACTACCAATTGAAGCTGTTGTACTTGACGGTAAAGGTAAAGTCACAACAACTGGTAAGCTTGGTGATGTGATGACAGAGTCTATTTCTGCTGCGATGAGTTACGTGCGCCGTAGAGCAGGGGACTTTGGAATTGATGAAAACTTCTACCAGAAGAACGACATCCATATCCACGTACCAGATGGTGCGACACCTAAAGATGGTCCATCAGCTGGTATTGCTATGGTGACATCTATTGTTTCTATCCTTACAGGCATTCCTGTACACAAGGAAGTTGCAATGACGGGTGAAGTATCGCTTCGCGGACACGTTATGCCAATTGGCGGACTGAAAGAAAAACTTCTTGCAGCACACCGTGCAGGCATTACTAAAGCCATTATTCCTATGGAGAACAAAAAAGACCTAGAGGACATTCCTAAGAACGTTCTTGAAGGGATTGAAGTTGTGCCTGTGGAATACATGGATGATGTCCTTAAACATGCACTGACTAAAATGCCAGCAGCTCCAAAGAAGAAAGGTGCTAAAAAAGCATCTTCATCTACAAAGGCTAAAGGTAAAGCTAAGGAAGTGAGCGTCCACTAAACTTAAAGCTCTCTAAAAAAATCGCTACCCTTACGGGTAGCGATTTTTTGTACAACTCTCTATAAGTGTGTATTTTTTATCAGGAATGGCTTAAACTTGCGGTTTTCATAATATAAATGCATATAAAAATGCTCATTTTTTAAGCACCTTTTTTTAATTCGACAATTTTGGACATCTATATATTTCAATAGTTTAGAAGTGCAAGTTCAAATAACCCCTTATAAATCAAGCAAAAAAATGAAATTAAAAGTGAAATTTACGCTTGACGACCATAGGTGGAAAGCCGTTAAATATAAGCATTCCAAGGGTTTTAGGCCAATGGAGGAAGCGCTCTTTAAATAATTCGAATAAGAATAATAAGTTTTTAGAGCAAACTTTAAACACTAATGTATTAAGGGTATATCTCGTGAACAAGAACGAACTTATCTCTGCAGTTGCTGATAGCGCTAGCATCACAAAAACAGACGCAGCTAAAGCTGTTGACGCTGTTTTCTCTACAATTTCAACAAGTCTAGGTACAGGTACAGAAGTACGCCTTACTGGTTTCGGTACTTTTACTGTAACTAGCCGTAAAGCAACAACTGGCCGTAACCCACGTACTGGTGAAGCAATCCAAATTCCTGCTTCTAAGCTACCTAAGTTCCGTCCAGGAAAAACTCTTCGTGAGTCTGTAAACTAAGTCGTTTACCTTTACGCAAAGCCCCCGCAAGCTTGCGGGGGTTTTGCTTTTTTGCTAAAAGATATCAAGCCTTAATGAAAAGGGATCACGAGCCCTTAAAACCCCAGGCAGAAAAAAATGCATTTTTTGTAAAATTAAAGCTTGATATCTCATCCCAACTACAGTAAAAACATTCTTACCGGGCGGTTAGCTCAGTTGGTAGAGCAACTCGTTTACACCGAGTAGGTCGGGAGTTCGAGCCTCTCACCGCCCACCATTATTCAAAACCCGCTTAGGCGGGTTTTTTCATTCTCATATATGCGTTACCCTATAAAAAATATTGTTTTAGCCCTTAAGGAGAAATAATGAAAAAAGTATGTATTGTTGGCGCCTCAGGCAAACTTGGTAAATATATGGTTCAGCACTGCCTTAACAAAGGCTATGAGGTTGTTGGCGTTTGCCGTGAAAAGAGCGTTCATAAGCTAGAAGCTTACAAAGATAAAATGACGATCATTCCAGGTCAGACAAATGACCCTGAAATTATTAAGAAGGCTGTAAAGAACTGCGATGGCGTTCTGACTGTTCTTGTTCCTTGGGGTATGCAAAATTATTCTAGCGGTACAGCAGGTGCCGTTATGAAATTTGCTAAAAAAGATGCGCGACTCATATTTTCTTGCGGCTGGCATATTACACGAGATGGCAAAGATGTTTATTCATGGCAGCTTAAAGCTGTTGTAAAGATCATAGGAGGGCTTGCAAGGCTCCTAAGAGCTGTTGATCTGAATGATCAAGTACGCGCCTGCGATAATATCTTTAAAAGCGATACTAAATGGACTGTTGTGCGCGGCAGTGACTTAGAAGAGGGGGAGAGCCAAGGCGTTCCAGTTTGGAGCCAGCATGTAGGCGACCCTATTCTAGAAAGCAACATTACAAGACGCACAGACTTTGCTTTGTTTATGGTAGAAGCTCTTACAAATGATGAACTCATCCATAAAGCACCAGCGATTGTCAGCTGCGCATGTGAATCTGCACAACTATTAAACAATCTATAGTTGATTAAATTGAATAACTTGTCTAAGATTCGCCACACCGAATTTAAAATTTAAGGAATACAGTATGCAAACTCTAACGTTTAATTCTTTTGCGCTTTCAGCGGCACTTTTACTTGGGGCCTGTGCAACAACTGGCGATAATTACAGGGCTGATGTTTACAAAGCAGGACAAGTTAACCAACAACAAGAAGTTAAAACCATTCAGCTTATTGCTGTTATGCCTGCTCGTGTTGAAGTTGATAATAAAGAAGCCGTTAAAAGAGCGCAAATTGCAGGCGGTATTTTAGGCGCCCTTGCTGGTGGCGTTGCAGGGGCTCATATTGATGGGCAATCAGGTGTAGGCGTAGCTGCCGGCGGTGCTGTTGGTGTAGCAGCAGGGTCTATGGTTGCAGATAAGAAACTTGTAGATGGAGTTTCTCTCACATATAGCTATGAAGGCAAAACGTATAACTCTGCTCAAGTTGGTCAAATTTGTGAATATGCTCCTGGTTTGGCTATTTTAGTTTCTCAAACAGAGACAGAAACACGTATTCAACCAAACTCAACATGCCCAGAAAAGAAAAGCTAAACCAATATGAAAACATTTCATTACATCTTATGCCTTGGCCTTACAGCAATAGCCCACACATCTCATGCAGCACCTTCTATTCAAGAGCAAATTCATGCCGTCAATAAAGCTCATAAAGAAGAGCGTCAGATAGAAAAGAGCAAAGAAGCGTCAGCTCAAGCATACAAAGCGGCACAGGCTAAGAAAGCTCAAGCTGCAAAGGCTTTAAAGGAAAAACAAACACTTGATGCAAAAAAACACCTTCAAACAAGATCAGAAAAGCACGAAGACGCAATACGCGAACTTGAGCTAGAAGCTATGCGTATAGAGCTTGAAGAAAAACGTGCGCGCGCCAAACGTACAAATGACTTCATTGACAAAGAGTTAGAAAGGGAAGGGGCAAAGACCGACCTTGTTCAGTCAGAAGCTGACTCTAAGCGCAATATTTCAGAGGGCACAAAACAATTTCTTCAAAGTTCCTCTGTTCAGGTTGAAAAGTAAAATCTTTCATATTAAAAAGCACAGAGTTTGACCCTGTGCTTTTTTTTGTAATTCATTCATATTCAAGCAACGGTACAAAATTTGCATGATACAGGCTACTCAATAAAAGGATGAACTCATGGATATACAAACATTCCTCGACTTTAGAAATAACAGTAACAACAAAAAGGGCAAAACAGATCATGCAAACCCCATAAGCTTTGCAGAGGTTGTGAGCAGCGCAAGCAGTAAAAGCGCTATCCAGCCAGCAGCAAAAGCAGAGGAGGGAGCAGGCATATCTCACAACAGCGACCCAACCATGAACACCAGCAAAGGTTATGTTGATATGGACCTTGACGCTCTTTTTGCAAACGAGATGCCCAAACATGAAGGGCCTCTTCGTATAGATGACTTGCCGCCACTTCTTATGCCTTCAGCAGATAATATTACAGCTATTTCTGAGCACGCTACAGGCAGATTCCAAATGCTTATGAAAGAGTATGGCATTCCTGAAGCTCCTGAGAAGATTACATTTGATAATGAAGGGCAAATGCAAATCCCTCTAGATTACCCATACAGTGACAAGCTTAGACAAATGATGGATGAAAACCCGGGGTTAGAGAGAGAGCTCCAAACGCTTAATGCGCTCAGTAGCCATTATGCAGAAATGAAAAAGCGAGAGCCTTTCATTGAAGAGATGAGCAAAGCAAACTCCCAAAAGGAAATAGATTTTATTATCCAAAAGTACAAGCATCTCCTTAATGATAGTGATAACTACTCACAAATTGCTATTGAATTTAGCCCATCAGGCACAATTCAAATGACAGCAGACGGACAGGCACTTGACTTAAGTTCTTAAATTAAGCGCAAAACAAAGGTATACAATGCATTGTTGAACAGCTGCTGCACAAATCATTTTACATAATATACATTATGCGAACATTAGTAGCACTCGTGATATAAAGCTTCTTTTATGCATCAATGACACACATGCTTGTGCCAGCCCCTTAAAATCTCTGAACTATAGTTGCCAAAGCTTTATAAACATCGTATTGTTTTGGGCATGGCTGATTATATTAAAAACTTTGATAATGATGATGAGAAATACATCACTGGGCTTGCTGTGCAACCTCAGAAATTCAATATTCTTCTCACCCGTGATGGTGATGAGATTGACTTTGATTTTTCTCCTGCAACGGCAGAGCTAATTACACGCTATGGGTATCTTATGCCTGTAGATAAGCGCTGCGCTAATGCTGTTATTTTTGAAGAAGATGATATTTATGATCGTCTCAGCCCTGTCCTTGGTAATACTTTTACTGGTCAGCTCTCTTATCATACACGTAAACAGGTTATTATTTCCCTGCATGATACAGCTATTCTTGGCTACCAGCGCCAAACAATTGTTGATCCACGCATTGGTAATGAAATTGCTGTTTTCTGGGAAATTTATCTAGATCAACGCATATTTACGCAGTGCGATGACGATGAATGGCAACTTCTCATGGCTGAAGTTATTGCCTCAGAAAGCGTGGATAAAGATGCAGACCGCAAACTTGCTGAAGATATTAAAAATCGTCTTCTAGAGCAAGCAGAAATCTAAGCTACTCTTTTACAACGCCGTCCCTCTTCCTTTGTCTGACATAGATATACTTACTGCATTTTAGGCATTATTTTACATGTCAGGAACACGCAACCTATGGTTTAATGAAAGTACTCATAAAAGAACAGGGAAAAATAGGATTATAGATATGCCAATCATCACAGTGCATGGTAAAGAGAAAAACTATATATTTAGTGTTGTTCCATATGACTATGGAGATATGCCAGACTGGGGCGGTGTCTACATTGCTGTAAACGCTTCAGAGAACGGGCTGCGCATGGAAAGTTGCGTCGCTCTAGGTGGCTGCTCTAGCTTCAAAAAATACCAAAACAAAATTCTCAAATTCATTAAAAATAAATGCACTCACGTTTACCTTATGCCAGAGTATGAAGTTAAAGGGAGAGCCTTTGCCATGGCTGATCTTATTTCTGCTCCAGCATTTGCAGAAGTACCAAGACAAGTTTTAGAGCATGCACAAATTCCTGATGATATTAGCTGGTATGATGACGATATAATTCATACACTTGCTGCCTCTTCATCAACGTAGGCGCCCTTCCCCACCAGCTCACACCCTGGGCTTGATAAGCCAGGCGAAGTTAAGTAAATATATTCCAAAACAAGGCAAATAATAATAAATGCGATTACTATAGATATAACTAAAAACAAATATAACGCATGGTAAGGCTTATTTACATACCCATGACGATTTACATAATAAGCAATTTTATGCTCTCTATGCCCCATATATCTTCTCCAACTTCCAATCAACGCCTTAACTTTAAAGCGCTCCCCCTGTTTTTATAAGAGGGTAAAATAACAATTTTTGATTTGAGGTCGAGTCCAATATTGGTACGCGCCATACTTAACGATGCATTTCAGCAACAGAGCGATATATAAGGGATATTATTTAGAAAACAACCCCTTATTGATAATAAAAATGATTTATATCTATTTAAAGCTGTAGTATTAATGTGCGATAATTTGTAACTTTATCACAATTTTATTATCTACCCACTCAAGACTAGGGTCTGATTTTTCACCAATACCATAGTCTAAACGGTTTAATGAGAACTCTGCATTTACGCTATAATATTTTTTTTCACTGCTCTCTTTAGCCGTTAAAACAGTGAAAGGAAAAGACACAGGTAAAGCTTTGCCTTTAAGAGTTAGTATTCCATCTGCCTGGTATTGTCCAGCTCTCACTTCCTGGATACTTGTGCTCTTAAAAGTACCTTCAGGCGTATTACTTACATCAAACCAGTCGGCTGTTGGCAGTGTTCCGTCATACATGGTACTTCCTGTTTCTGCTGACTCTAGCTGAAATGTTGCATTTAATTGACTCTCTTCAGGGGCATCAAAGTTAAAATCAATATCAGACTTCCATTCCTTAAATATGCCTGTAAACGCATTCCCAGCGTGCATACCAGAGAACTCAACTTTGCTTTTGCTATAATCCACGCTATAAGGCTCAGCTATTGCAAGCTGCATAGCCCCAATAAGTACACCTAGAGTCAATAATGTATGTTTCATTCGATTTCCCCCTAGCCTCTAAAGCTCATGCGCTTAAGTAGGTTAATTTTTTCTTTTTTCAAATGAAGTACAACGGCTGCAATATGTAAAACAATCATCGCAATAAAAGCGTAGCCCATGTACTTGTGCCCGCCTCTTGAAAAGCCGTTAATGCCCTCATTGCCTGCAATACCTGGTACGTGCGGCCACGTGAATATATCAAATACAACGGTTGGTAGACCAAATACACTACTAGATACCATTAGCCAACCTGAAAGCGGCAGAGCAATCATAAAGAAATACAATGCTAGGTGCCCAAAGTGCGCAAGTCTCTGATCCTTTTGAGAAAACTCTTTTGGAAGTTTAGGTACTTTAAACATAAAGCGCGCAAGCACGCGAAAAGCAAAGGAAATAAGTAAAAGAACGCCCAGTGACTTATGCCACTGGAACATCTTAAATTTGAGAGATTTATCTGTAATAAACTCCTCCATAGCAATCCCGCTTGCAAGCATAAGGATAAAGCACAGCGCCATTAGCCAGTGTAGAATAATAACAAATGCGTGGTAACGCTGTACTTCAGCCATAATTTTTATCCTTTATTTCTTATGGAATTCTGTTTCGATTATAATCGCAACATCATCACCAATGTTTGGTACGTAAGTACTAAAACCCCAGTCGCTACGCTTGATCATGCCTTCAGCAGAAAAACCAAGTGCAGGTACATCAGCAAACGGCTTTTTCATGTAAGCGCCATTAAATGTTACATCAAACGTTACAGGCTTTGTTATGCCAAGCATTGTAAAGTCGCCAGACATTGTACCCGTATTGTCTGATGTCTTTTGAAGGCTAGCTGCCTTAAATGTAATTGCTGGAAACTTGGATCCATTTAGCCATTCAGCGCCGCCACCAATTTTTTCATTAAATTTATGCTCAGGGTCAATAAGCGCGTGGTCTGTCTCAACAGATAGAGGGTTTACAGACGCAACAAGCGCGCTCTTTGTAATGTCAGTCGGGTCAAGTGTAAGCGTGGCATCAAAATCAGTAAAACGAGCTGTGTAGTTAGAAAGCCCCATATGCTTCACCTTAAACGTGATGCTTGTGTGGCCTTTATCAAGAACGTAATCCCCAGCTGGCAGGTCTGCCACTGGCGTATTAGAAGCATAAGCCGAAACAGCCATCATGCCCGCGCCTAAAGTAAGAAGTAATTTTTTCATATTTGTTATTATCCTGTATTATAACTTTGTTTATATACATGCTACACAAGTTATTTATAGATGCAAGCATGAAGTTCGAGATTTTTGAACAATCTTTTATTGATACGGTTCTAACTCCCAATGGCCCCAAAAATAAAAACACCCAGAAGGGTGCTTTTCAATAAATAGTGGCGCGCCCAGGAAGACTCGAACTCCCGACCCCCTGCTTAGAAGGCAGGTGCTCTATCCAGCTGAGCTATGGGCGCGTAACCACTCCCCTTTTATACACAAACCTGTCTCTTATACACATCTGACGCTGCCGACGATCGAGTGAGT